>JBIOGB010000045.1:0-31295 GCA_044447665.1 Candidatus Acidiferrales bacterium
AAGGGGAGTCGTCCAACGGTTAGGACTCCGGTCTCCAAAACCGGGTATGGGGGTTCGAATCCCTCCTCCCCTGCCAGAGATTCGCGGGACAGGCTTTCGTGCCCGTCCCGGCAGTGAAGAAGAGGAAGTAATGACCACGCAGGCGGTCAAAGTGAAGAACGGAGAATCGCAGGGCAACGCAATCACCGGAGCAGCCGCCGGTGTCGGCGAAAAGGTTTCCGGCACGATCGCCAACACGCGCGAATTTCTTCACGACGTCCGCGTGGAAATGAAGCAAGTCACCTGGCCGAGCCGCGAGGATGTCGTTTCGACGACCGGCGTTGTGGTTGCCACCGTCTTTTTCTTCGGCGTGTTCCTCACGGTGGTGGATTGGCTGGTACAAAAGGGCGTCACGTACATCCTGAAATTTTTCGGCGTCTGAAGGGGTTCAGAAATCGATGGGCATGCAGTGGTACATCATCCATACCTACTCCGGCTTTGAGAAGAAAGTCAAAGAAAGCCTGGAGAGCCGTGTGGCTGCGTTCAATCTGCAGGACAAGATTGGCCGTGTGCTGATCCCGATGGAAGACGTCCTGGAAGTCCGCGGCGGCAAGAAAGTGGTTTCTTCGCGAATGTCGTATCCGGGCTACGTTCTTGTCGAAATGGACCTCGACGAAAACACCTGGCACATCGTGCGCTCCACTCCGCGCGTCACCGGCTTTGTCGGTTCGGCGACCTCGCCGTCTCCTCTTTCGGACGCGGAAGTGGACGCCATCATCAACCGCGTGCACACGCCGCAGGATCGTCCAAAGCCAAAGGTGATCTTCGAGCGCAACGAACAGGTGCGCATCGTGGATGGTCCGTTCGCGAATTTCAACGGCAACGTCGAGGAGATTGACAGCGATCACAGCCGCCTGAAAGTTTCCGTCACGATTTTCGGGCGTTCCACTCCGGTGGAACTGGATTTCGCCAGCGTCGAAAAGCTTGGATAGCTATGGCGGCGGGTTCATCTCGCCATAGAGGGAAAGAGATTTGAGGCAGGGACATGGCTAAGAAGATTCAAACGACCATCAAACTGCAGTTGCCCGCGGGCAAAGCTACCCCGGCGCCGCCGGTGGGAACCGCCCTCGGCCCGCACGGCCTGAACATCATGGATTTTTGCAAACAGTTCAACGCCAAGACGGCCAAGGAGCCCGACGGGATGATCTTCCCGGTGCTTGTGACGGTCTACACCGACCGCACCTTCACCTTCATTCTCAAGACTCCGCCGGCCTCCATTCTGCTGCTTCGCGCTGCAGGCATCGTCAAGGGTTCCGCCGAGCCGAATCGCAACAAAGTTGGCAAGGTCACCAAGAAACAGGTTGTGGAGATCGCCAAGATCAAGCTCGTGGATCTCAATACCACGAACATTGATTCCGCGGTCCGCACCGTGATGGGCACGGCGCGCAACATGGGACTCGAAGTCGTCGAGACGTAAGTCGATTGGCTGGGAAAGTGTTTCCAAGGGAGTTAGTCGCAATGGCGAAGAAATCCGGCAAGCACGTTGAAAATGCGCGCAAGAAGGTCGAGCCGCACCCGTACAAGCTTAGCGAGGCAGTCGAGCTTTTGAAGAAGACGCACCACACTAAGTTCAACGAGACTGTTGAGCTGGCCATCAATCTTGGCGTTGACCCGAAGCATTCCGATCAGGTTGTTCGCGGAACCGTTGTTCTCCCGCACGGCCTCGGCAAGGCCGTCCGCGTGCTCGTTATCGCCAGCGGCGAAAAAGTTCGTGAAGCGCAGGATGCCGGCGCGGATTTCGTGGGCGGAGATGACGTGGTGCAAAAGATCATGGAAGGCTGGACGGACTACGACGCCGTGATCGCCACGCCGGACATGATGAGGTCCGCCGGAAAACTCGGCAAAGTCCTCGGCCCCCGTGGCCTCATGCCCAACCCCAAGACTGGCACGGTCACGTTCGACGTTGCCAAAGCCATTAAGGAGACCAAAGCCGGCAAAGTGGAATTTCGCGTTGACAAGGCCGGCATTATCCATTGCCCGATTGGGAAAGTTCAGTTTGACGCCGCGAAGCTTTCCGAAAACGCCCACGCGGTCATCGGCGCCGTTGTCAAGGCCAAGCCGGCCGCCTCCAAGGGTAAGTACGTGAAAAAAATTACGCTGACCTCGACCATGGGTCCCGGTATTCTCATCGACTTGCTCGAGGTGGAAGCGCTGGCGGCAGCCGCGTAACAGCGAGCCCAGGTAGCGGAGCGATTTTATGAAAAAGCGCAGCGAAAAACAGCACGACCTCGACAAGCTGAAAACCGAGCTGGCCAGGGTCTCGACCGTGATCCTCACGACCTTTCAGGGCATCACGGTTGAAAACGACACTAAGCTTCGCCGCGCCGTGCAGGCCGCGGGCGGCAAGTACCAGGTCGTCAAAAACACTCTCGCGGAGCGCGCCGGGGCCGGCACGCCTGCCGAGGGACTGCTCAAGAACCTGACCGGTACCAACTCCATTGCCTATACTTCGACCGACCCGGTCGCGCTCGCCAAAGCGCTCACCAAGATTGCGAAAGACGTTCCGGCATTTCAGTTCAAGTCCGGCGTTGTGGAGGGCCGCGTCATCTCCATCGTCGAGATTCAGCAACTCGCGAATCTCCCCTCGAAGGAAGAGCTGATCAGCAAGATCATGTTCCTGCTGAATGCGCCGGCGCAGCGCATCGCCATGGCGCTGAACGCCTTGCCGCGCAATGTCGCGGTCACCGTGAACGAGGCCATCAAGGCCAACAAGTTTGGGCCCCCCGCGGGCGGTTCCGCACCAAGCCCCGAAGCGGCCCAGTAAGTTTATTTTCGTTTTGAGAGGAGAAGAAAGAGTCATGTCGAAAGTTGAAACGATCCTGGATGAAATCAAGGGCCTGACGCTGCTGGAAGCTTCCGAGCTCGTCAAGAAGATGGAAGAAGCCTTCGGTGTCTCTGCGGCTGCGGCCACGGTTGTGGCGGCGGGTGGCGGCGCTGCGGCAGGCGGCGCGGCTCCGGTGGAAGAGAAGACGGAATTCTCCGTTGTTCTCACCGAAGTCGGCGGCAACAAGATCAACGTCATCAAGGCGGTCCGCGAAGTCACGAGCCTCGGCCTGAAAGAAGCCAAGGACCTCGTCGACGGCGCTCCCAAGACCGTCAAGGAAGGCGTCAACAAGGATGAAGCCGCTGCCATCAAGAAGAAGTTTGAAGAGGCTGGCGCCAAGGTGGAGATCAAGTAATTGCCAGGGCCGGCGCGGCCTATCGGGCGGACGGGCCGCGCCAAAGGATTTCATCTACGCAAGTCAAGGCTGGGCACTGTCACACTTCCAAAAGTCCCGTTTGGGACCGCCGGAGGCCGTGTGTACGCTGACTACGGGCGGAAAGCGTTGCATGGCACCTGCGTTGTATTTCTTTCTTCTTCCGCGCTTTGCCCGAAAGGGATGTCGACCCTGGCCGAGCCGGGGTCGCACAGAATGAGGTAGATCACGCAATGTCCACTAGCAATCAGCACGTCAGGGAACGCCAGCGCCTGGATTTCGCGAAAATCCAGAGCTCGATTCAGATTCCTAACCTGATTGAAGTCCAGATGAAATCGTATCAGCGCTTCCTGCAGATGGACCTTTTGCCGAGCGAGCGCGACGACGGCGGGCTTCAGTCTGTGTTCACCTCGGTGTTTCCGATCAAGGACTTCCGCGAAATGTCCCAGCTTGAATTCGTGGACTATGCGATCGGCAACTGGGAGTGTAAGTGCGGCAACCTGAAGGGCCTGCACCACCTCCGCGCCACTTGCCGCAATTGCGGAGCGTCCGTCGTCACCAATCCGTATCAGACGGGCGACGTCATCTGCCATAAGTGCGGCACGTTCAACAAGAACACCCCCACGTTCTGCAACAAGTGCGGCGACCCCGTGGCCATGCAACTGAAGTACGACGTGAATGAATGCCAGGAGCGCGGCATGACCTACTCCGCGCCCCTCAAAGTCACCATCCGGCTCACTATCTACGACAAAGATCCCGACACTGGCGCGAAGACCATTCGCGACATCAAGGAGCAGGAAGTTTTCTACGGCGATATCCCGCTGATGACCGAAAACGGCACGTTCGTCATCAACGGCACCGAACGCGTCATCGTCAGCCAGTTGCACCGCTCCCCGGGCGTCTTCTTCGAAAGTGCCAACAGCCGCACCTACTTCCTCGGCAAAATCATCCCTTACCGTGGCTCGTGGGTGGAATTCGAGTACGACACCAAGAATATTCTCTATGTGCGCATCGACCGCAAGCGCAAGTTCCTCGGTTCGATCTTCCTGCGCGCCCTGGGCATGAAGTCGAATGAAGACATCCTGCGCACGTTCTACCAGGTCGAGCGCATCTCGCTGCGCGATAAGGATCTCTTCTGGAACGTTTCGCCCGGCATCGTCGACCGCAAACTCGCCCATGAAATCCGGAATCCCAAGTCCGATGAGCTGATCGTCGGCGCGCACAAGCGCATCACCGAGAATCTTTTCAAGGAACTCATCAAGGCCAAGATCTCTCAAGTGCGCGCTTCCCTCGCCGACCTCGAAGGCGCCTTCAGCGTCGCCGACGTCGTTAACCGCCAGACCGGCGAAGTCCTTCTTGAAGCCAATAAGCCGCTCAGCGCGGATCTCTGGCAGGCCTTTGCCGAAGGCGGCATTACCGAAGTCGACGTTTTCTTCCCGGAGCGCGACGAAATCGGTGTGGTGCTTTCCCGCACGCTCGACAAGGACGCCATCCGCTCTTCGAAAGAAGCGCTCATCGAAATTTATCGCAAACTGCGTCCCGGCGATCCGCCGACGCTTGAAACCGCCACCAATCTTTTCCGCGGCATGTTCTTCGATCCGCGCAAATACGATTTCAGCCGTGTTGGCCGCCTCAAGTTCAACATCAAAATGGGTTTGGACACCCCGCTCGATAACCGCACGCTCGATTCGCCGGACTTTGTTTCGGCCATCAAGTACCTCTTCAAGCTGCGCAAGAACATCGGCGTCGTCGACGACATCGATCATCTCGGCAACCGCCGCGTCCGCGCCGTCGGCGAGCTTCTCGAAAACCAATTTCGCATCGGCTTGGTCCGCATGGAGCGCGCCATCAAGGAAAAGATGAGCGTGTACCAGGAAATGTCCACGGCCATGCCGCACGACCTGGTCAACGCCAAGCCGGTCATGGCCGCGATCCGCGAATTCTTCGGTTCGTCGCAGCTCAGCCAGTTCATGGACCAAACCAACCCGCTCAGCGAAATCACGCATAAGCGGCGTCTGTCCGCCCTCGGTCCCGGTGGCCTCTCGCGCGAGCGCGCCGGGTTCGAAGTCCGCGACGTTCACCCGACGCATTACGGCCGCATCTGCCCCATTGAGACCCCGGAAGGTCCGAACATCGGTCTGATCAGCTCGCTGTCTTGCTTCGCACGGATCAACGATTACGGCTTCATCGAGTCGCCGTACCGCAAAGTGAAGAACGGCCGGATCATTGACTACGTCCAGATCGTCAACGCCGGCGACAGCGAATTCAAGGCCGGCGAAATCGTCGAGAAGGACAAAGTCGAGGAGCTGAACGAAGAGCTGAAGCGCCGCAAGGTTGTCTACGAGCCGTACTGCTTCTACCTCTCCGCATGGGAAGAGGACAAGTACGTCGTGGCCCAGGCCAACGTCTCGCTCGACGACCGTCTGAAGATCACCACCGAACTCGTCAATTGCCGCCAGGCCGGCAACTTCGTGCTCAAGAGCCGCGACGAAGTGGACTATGTGGACGTTTCGCCGAAGCAGCTCGTTTCCGTCGCCGCCAGCTTGATCCCGTTCCTTGAAAATGACGACGCCAATCGCGCCCTCATGGGTTCGAACATGCAGCGCCAGGCTGTTCCCCTCATCCGCGGCGAAGCTCCGCTCGTCGGCACCGGCATGGAGCGCGTCACCGCCCGCGATTCCGGCGCGGTCGTCCTCTGCCGCCGCGAAGGCATCGTCGATCAAGTCGATTCCGAGCGCATCATCGTGCGCGTGGAGTCAGATCATTCCGGTGTGCTCAGCCGCGAAGTGGGCGCGGACATCTACCAACTCATTAAATTCAAGCGCTCCAACCAGAACACTTGCATCAACCAGAAGCCGCTCGTGCGCGTCGGAGACCGCGTGAAGAAGGGCCAGGTCCTTGCTGACGGCCCTTGCACCGAACGCGGGGAGCTCGCGCTGGGCCGTAACGTCCTCGTGGCCTTTCTCCCCTGGCGCGGTTACAACTTCGAAGACGCCATCCTGGTCAGCGAAAAGCTGGTCAAGGACGACTACTACACTTCCATCCACATCGAGGAATATGAAATCGAGGCGCGCGATACCAAGCTTGGCCCCGAGGAAGTTACTCGCGACATTCCCAATATCAGCGAGTCCTTCCTCCGCAACCTCGACGAAAGCGGCGTCATCCGCATCGGCGCGGTCGTGAAGCCCGGCGACATCCTCGTCGGCAAGGTTACCCCCAAGGGCGAAACCACGCTCACGCCCGAGGAAAAACTTCTTCGCGCCATCTTCGGCGAAAAGGCCGGGGATGTTCGCGACGCTTCTCTTTACTGCCCGCCGGGCATCGAGGGCACCATCGTTGACGTCAAGATCTTCACCCGCAAGGGCGGAGAAAAGGACGAGCGCCACAAAGCCATCGAAGCCACTCAGGTTTTCAAGCTGGAGAAGAACCTGGCCGACGAAATCCGCATCCTCACGGATGAGCGCCTCAAGCGTCTCTCGGACCTCCTCGGCGGCAAAATTCTCCAGGCCGACCTGCACGACGAGAAGACCAACAAGCGCCTCCTGACCAAGGGCACCGAGCTGACGCGCGAGCTGATCGAAAAGATCTCCACGCGCAATCTCAAGCGCCTCAAGCTCAATGAAAAAGATCCGCTCCTCATCGAAAAGATCGAAGAAGTCGAGGAGATGACCTCGCGCCAGATCGACGTGCTCCGCAAGATCACGGAAGAGCGCAAGGAAAAACTGAAAAAGGGTGATGAGCTGCCTCCCGGCGTCATCAAGCTGGTCAAAGCCTATATCGCCATGAAGCGCAAGCTCTCCATCGGCGACAAGATGGCCGGCCGCCACGGCAACAAGGGCGTTATCGCGCGCATCGTCCCGCAGGAGGACATGCCGTATATGCCCGACGGCACTCCCGTCGAGATCGTTCTCAATCCGCTTGGCGTTCCGTCGCGTATGAACGTCGGCCAGGTTCTTGAGACCCATCTCGGCTGGGCTTCCAAGGAGCTCGGCAACAGCCTCAAGCGCCTGCTCAGCAAAGAAGTCCGCGCCGAAGCCTTGCGCCGCTGGTTCCGCGAAGTCTTCACCGACACGGCTATCTGGAAGACGCTTTCGAAGCTCGGTGACGACGAGTTGCTCGAAATCGCCGAGGGTTTCCGCGAGGGGATTCCCTTTGCCACGCCGGTTTTCGACGGCGCGCGCGAAGCCGAAATCCGCCACCTGCTTGAAGTAGCGGGCTTGCCGCACGCCGGCAAGATCAACCTTTTCGACGGCATGACCGGCGACCTCTTCGATCAGCCCGTCACCGTCGGCTTCATCTACATGCTCAAGCTTTCGCATCTTGTCGACGACAAGATCCACGCGCGCTCCATCGGCCCCTACTCGCTCATTACCCAGCAGCCGCTGGGCGGCAAGGCGCAGTTCGGCGGCCAGCGCTTCGGCGAAATGGAAGTTTGGGCGCTCGAAGCCTACGGAGCCGCTCACATTTTGCAGGAATTGCTCACGGCGAAGTCCGACGACGTGTACGGTCGCGCGAAGATTTACGAGGCCATCGTCAAGGGTGAACCGGGCATCGAACCGGGGGTGCCCGAGTCGTTCAACGTTCTCGTCCGCGAGTTGCAGTCGCTCTGCCTCGATGTCGAGTTGATGAAGCGGCAAAAACCGCCCGCAGAAAAAGCAGCGGATTAGATTTATGGCGGGGGCTTCGGCCCCTGCCGCGGGGCGGCCAGAAAGTTCGTAGTTTTCGCAGTTGGGTTCTCAGCCGGTCCGGTGCAAAACATCGGATCGCGTCCTCGGTGAAAGCCGGGGAGGGAGGAAACAACCTTGTATCGCAGCAGCCCGTATGATCGCGCTAGCCTGATCGCTGATTTCGATTCCATCCGCATCAGCCTGGCGAGTCCGGAAAAAATCCGTTCGTGGTCTCATGGTGAAGTCACCAAGCCCGAGACCATCAACTACCGCACCTTCAAGCCCGAGCGCGACGGCCTTTTCTGCGCCAAGATCTTTGGCCCCGTCACCGACTGGGAATGCTTGTGCGGCAAATACAAGCGGATGAAGCACCGCGGCGTTATCTGCGACAAATGCGGCGTCGAAGTTACGCTCAGCAAAGTTCGCCGCGAGCGCCTCGGCCACATCGAGCTGGCTTCGCCATGTTCCCACGTCTGGTTTTTCAAGGGCCTGCCCAGCCGCATCGGCTACCTGCTGGACATTTCCATGCGCGATCTCGAGCGCATCTTGTACTTTGAAGCCTTCGTCGTCGTCGATCCAGGCGAAGTCGCCATTCTCCGAGACCGCGAAGTCCTGCTCGAAGACAAATACCGCGAGCTGCAGAAGGAATATCCCGGCCAGTTCACTGCCAAGATGGGCGCGGAAGCCATCAAGGAGCTTCTCCGCCGCGTGGAAGTCGACAAGCTCTCTGAGGAGCTCCGCGAAAAGATGAAGTCCGACCCGTCCCTTCAGAAGCGCATCAAGTTTGCCAAGCGCCTCAAAGTGCTTGAAGCTTTCCGCAAGAGCGGCAACAAACCGGAGTGGATGATTCTCGACGTGATTCCGGTCCTCCCGCCGGAGCTGCGCCCCCTTGTGCCTCTGGACGGCGGACGCTTCGCCACTTCCGACTTGAACGATCTCTATCGCCGCGTGATCAACCGCAACAACCGGTTGAAGAAACTCATGGAGCTGCGCGCGCCGGATGTCATCGTGCGCAATGAAAAGCGCATGCTCCAGGAAGCCGTGGACGCGCTCTTTGACAATGGCCGTCGCGGCCGCGTTCTTCGCGGCACCAACAACCGCCCCCTCAAGTCTTTGAGCGACACTCTCAAAGGCAAACAGGGGCGTTTCCGCCAGAACCTCCTCGGCAAGCGTGTGGACTATTCGGGCCGTTCCGTCATCGTCGTTGGCCCCGAGCTCAAGCTCAATCAGTGCGGCCTCCCGAAGACGATGGCGCTCGAGCTCTTCAAGCCCTTCATCTATCACAAGCTCGAAGCCCAGGGGCACTGCACCACCATCAAGCAAGCCAAGGAAATGGTCGAGCAGAAGGAACCGGTGGTGTGGGACATTCTCGAAGACGTCATCCGTGAGCACCCGGTGCTGCTGAATCGCGCTCCAACCCTTCACCGTCTCGGCATTCAGGCTTTCGACCCCGTACTCGTCGAAGGCAAGGCCATCCGCATCCATCCGCTCGTCTGCACCGCCTTCAACGCGGACTTTGACGGCGACCAGATGGCTGTGCACATCCCGCTTTCGCCGGAGTCTCAAGTCGAAGCCTCCGTGCTGATGCTTAGCTCGCGTAACATTTTGTCACCCGCGCACGGTTTGCCTCTCGCCGTGCCGTCGCAGGACATGGTCCTCGGCATCTACTATCTGACCAAGTCCAAGCCCGGCGCCAAGGGGGAAGGCCGCGTCTTCGGTTCTTCGGAAGACGTCGTCCTGGCTCTTGAAGCCGGCGAAGTCGAGCTGCTCACCCCCATCCGTTTGCGTTACTCCGGTGAAGTCATCGACCTCACCACCGCCTATGACGATCAGGACGTGACGCACACCGAGCCTGTAAAGATGGAACGCCAGTTCATCCAAACCACGGTCGGCCGCGTGATCTTCAATTCGCACTTGCCCGCGAATTTTCCCTACGTGAATGGTCTCTTGAAGAAGAAGGGCGTCCAGCAGCTTGTCTACTACGCTTATCTGCGTTTCGGCCTGGAAGGCACCGTCCCCCTGCTCGATCAGTTGAAGGATTTGGGTTTTGCCTACGCCACCAAGTCCGGCATCTCCATCGGCATCGATGACATGCTCATTCCCAGCGACAAGTACAAGCTCGTCGAAAACGCCGACAAGGAAGTCGTCAAAATTCAGCAGCAATACCTTGACGGCGCCATCACCAACGGCGAGCGCTACAACAAGGTCATTGCCATCTGGGGCGACGTCACCGAAAAAGTCGCTGATGAGATGTTCAAGGCCCTCGAGAATCAGGACAAAGAAGGCATCATCAACCCCGTCTACGTCATGGCCGACTCCGGCGCTCGCGGTTCGAAACAGCAGATCCGCCAGCTTTCCGGTATGCGCGGTCTGATGGCCAAGCCTTCCGGCGAGGTCATCGAATCGCCCATCACCTCCAACTTCCGCGAAGGGCTCACGGTGCTGGAATACTTCATCTCTACGCATGGTGCACGCAAGGGTTTGGCGGATACGGCGCTGAAGACCGCCGACTCCGGCTACCTCACTCGCCGCCTCGTCGACGTCGCGCAAGACGTCATCATCAACGAGCGCGATTGCGGCACCACCGACGGCATCTACGTCGAGCCCATCGTCGAGGCCGGCGTCGAAGTCGAGCCGCTGCGCGATCGCATCGTCGGCCGCGTTTCTCTCGACAAGATCAAGGACTTCGAGGGCAGCGTCATCGTTGACGTGAACCAGGAAATTACCGAAGAGCTCGCCAACGCCGTGCAGGCCGCGGGCATCGAGCGCGTCCGCATTCGCTCCGTGCTCACCTGTGAGTCGCGCCGCGGTGTCTGCGCGCTATGCTATGGCCGCAACCTGGCCTCCGGCCGCATGGTCGAGCTTGGCGAAGCTGTCGGTGTCATCGCCGCGCAGTCCATCGGCGAGCCTGGCACCCAGCTCACCATGCGCACCTTCCACATCGGCGGAACTGCTACCCGCGTCTCCGAGCGTTCCACGCTCGAAGCGCGCAACAACGGCGAAGTAAAGTTCATTGACCTTCGCCACGTCGAGGGCCGCAAAATCAAGGGCGACTCCTCTGCTGCAGGTGGCACGCTCATCGCCATGAACCGCTCCGGCTTGATTGCCCTCGTGGACGAAAAAGGACGCGAAAAGGAGCGCTACCACGTCGTTTACGGTGCGCGCCTTCGCGTAGCCGACGGCGAGCACGTCACCCGCGGCCAGATCCTGGCCGAATGGGATCCCTTCACCTTCTCCATCCTCACGGAAACTTCCGGCTCTGTGAAATTTGACGACCTGCGCCCCGGCCTGACGATTGACGAGCAGGTGGATGACGTCACCGGCCTCTCGCAGCTTGTTGTCACGCTTCCTCCGGGTGATGAAAAGCACCAGCCGGCCATTCTCGTTCGCGATTCCGCCGGAAAGGTTCGCAAGAAGTACCTCATGCCTTCCCGCGCCCACTTGATGGTGCAGGACGGTGACGAAGTCCAGGCCGGCGACGTGCTCGCGAAGATACCGCGCGAAACCACCAAAACGAAGGACATCACCGGCGGTCTCCCGCGCGTCGTCGAGCTTTTCGAAACCCGCAAGCCGAAGGACCCCGCTGTCATCAGCGAAATCGACGGTGTGGTCAAGTATGGCGATATCGCCAAGGGCATGCGCAAGATTCTCGTCGATAGCGAGGATGGAAAAACCACCAAGGAATATTCCATTCCCCGTGGTGTCCACATCAACGTACAGGAAGGCGACCACGTGAAGGCGGGTGAGGCCCTCATTGACGGCCCGCTCAACCTTCACGATTTGCTCGCCGTCCTCGGCGAAAAGTTCACCCAATCCTACTTGGTCAATGCCATTCAGGAGGTTTACCGCCTCCAGGGCGTGAACATCAACGACAAGCACATCGAGACCATCTCCCGCCAGATGATGCGCTGGGTCAAAGTCGAAGACGTCGGCGACACCACCTTCATCCTCGAAGAGCAAGTGGACAAGTTCCGCTTCCGCGAGGAAAACGACCGCGTGATCGCCGATGGCGGCCGCCCTGCCACGGGCCGTCCGCTTCTCCTGGGCATCACCAAGGCGTCGCTTTCGACCGACTCGTTCATCTCCGCCGCCAGCTTCCAGGAGACCACCCGCGTCCTCACCGAAGCGGCCGTCGCCGGCAAAGTGGACTATCTCCGCGGCCTCAAGGAAAACGTCATCATGGGCCGCCTTATCCCGGCCGGTACGGGGCTCGAGCACTACCGCAGTATTCAATTGCTGACGGAAATGCCCGCTCCCTCTTCGGCTGAGGAAATTCCCGAAGCCGCCGAGCTCACCGCCGAAGAAGCTGCTGCGCTCGACTTCTTGCAGAAGGACACTGAAGCCGACGCCGCCACCGAAGGCTAGAGCTGACTCGAAATGCTGCAAGTGGCGTCCCGGCCCCTTTCGGGACGCCGTTTTGTTTTCCTCCATCTCCAACAGGTATCCATCAGGAACGTCTTGCCCCGTCTTGCCTTGCTGACGTTCGAATGCCGTTCTTACAATAGCTTGTAAGGAGCGTAATCATCCCTTCACTCGGTTTTCCGAGTGTCACGGATATTCATGGCAGATCAAGGGCAGCGGGAGTCGGGCGCCGGGGACCGTTCTTCGCAGGGTGGCGGCGCACGCCCTGGTCTATCTTCACGTTTTGAGCAGTTTGAAAAACGGCAGAGGGAACTTTGGCGCCTGACCTTCCTTGTCCTTCTGGTTCTCGCCGTTGTTTTCGCCCTTGTCTCCTGGGATTCCATTCGATCTCTATCCAGACATTTTGAAGCGTTGCCCATCGGCCTGGTCGTTCTCGTCGTGCTTTTCAGCGCTTACATGTGGAAGAAAACCCAGGAGATTTCTGAGCTCCGCGGCCTCATGCGCGGCATTGAACAGCGTGACGCCGCTCCGCCCAGCGAAAAGCAGCTCGATCAGCTCTTTGCCACCATCACCCGTTCCCAGCAGGGTTTCCGCGATCTCATCGATTCCTTCGATGACGTTCTGATCGCCCTCTCGCTCGAAGGCGAAGTGCGCGCCGTGAATCGCAGCTTCAGCGATTTGGTTGGCGTCCCTTTCCAGCAGATTATCGGCAAGCACATTTCCGAGTTTGTGGAGGAAGGCAGCGGCGACAGCCGGGATCTGGTTGGGCGAAACTTGCCGCGCTTTCTCGAGCGCCGCACCTGGTCCGGCCTCGTGCAGGTCCGTTTGAAGAACCAGCAATCCGTGCATTACTTCGATTGCGTCGCCCACGCAATGGTCCGCGACGACAAGGTGCACGGCCTCACCGTTCTCGCCCGCGATATCACCGCCTTGCGCAAAAACGAAGCCCGCTTTACCGAACTCTTCGAAACTCTGCAGGAAGGCATTTACATCACTACTCCGGATGGCCAAATCCTGGACGTTAATCCCGCGCTGGTCCGCATGCTCGGATACGACTCGAAAGACGAGCTTCTCTCGAAAAAAGTTCCGGAGCTCTTAACCAGCAGGGAAGAACGAAAACTCCTCAAAGAGGAAGTCGAGCGCCAATCTACCGTCCAAGGCCGCGAAATTACTCTCCAGCGCAAAGACGGCCATCCCATCGTCTGTCTGAACACGGCCGCCGCGGTCCGCGACTCCGCCGGCGCCGTCATCCGGTATCAAGGCGCGGTCATGGACATCACCGCGCGCCGCGAGATCGAGCACCGTCTCCACCAGCAGCAGGAATTCGCGCGGCGCCTTGTTGACAGTTTTCCCGACCTGATTCTCGTCTTGGACACTGGCTCCAACTTCACCTTTGTGAGTCCGCGCTGCAAAGAAATTCTCGGCTACGAAATTGAAGAAACACGCGAGATGAAGATGGGAGGCCGCACCCATCCCGAAGATTTGCCTGCCTTGCTCTCGCTCTACGGTGACATCGTCGCTGGCAGGCAGACCTTTGCCTCGCTCGAAGTGCGCGTCCGCCACAAACTCGGCGAGTGGCGCCGCATCCGTTTCAATTTCAGCCCCCTCTTCGACGAAGCCGGCAAAATCGATGGTGTGGTTATGTCCGGCCGGGACGTTACCGAGCTCAAGCGCCTCGAAGAGCAGTTGATCCAGGCGGAGAAGCTCGCCGCCATGGGCCAGATGCTCGCCGGCGTTGCCCACGAGCTCAACAACCCGCTCACCGCCATTCTCGGTGTCACTGAACTCTTGTCTGAACGCGGCGGCGTCGAGGAAGAGATTAAACGTCAGCTCGACTTGACCCATCGCCAGGCGCGCCGCGCCGCCCGCATCGTCCAGAATCTCCTCGATTTTTCCCGGCCTGCCGCGCCCCAGAAAAAAACTGTCGACATCAATACGCTGGTCGAACGCACTCTGCAGCTTCACGAGCATTCGCTTCGCCGTAACAACGTTGCGGTGGAATTTCACCGGTTTCCCGGTGCCCCTGGCGTCATTGGTGATGCCAATCAGCTCATCCAGGTATTTCTCAACTTGATTACCAACGCCGAATACGCCATCCGCGAAGTCCGCGACTCAGGCCGGATCCAGATTCGCCTGGCCCGGGATTCCGCCCGCATTGCCGTTACCTTCCAAGACGACGGCGTGGGCATTCGACCCGAAGCGTTCCCGCGTCTTTTCGATCCGTTCTATACCACCAAGCGTCCCGGTGGCGGTACCGGCCTTGGTTTGAGTATTTGCATGGCTATCGTTCGCGAGCACGGCGGGACCATCGAAGCAGAAGCGCTTCCCGCCGGCGGTGCCGCCTTTACGGTTTACCTTCCTGTTGCCGGGGAATCCCTCCCAAGCGCCCCGCCAAAGGTGATCGAGTCCAGCCACCTGCAATCGGCTCCTCCTACCGTGGCCGTGCTCAAGGGCCGTTCTATTCTCGTCTTGGACGATGAAGAAAGTATTCGCATGCTTCTGGACGAGGGACTCTCCGCTCACGGCATGCGGGTTGATTGCGCTGCGAATGCCGAGGAAGCCCTGCGCTTCATCGGCCAGCGCTCTTACGACGCTGTGCTGTGTGATCTGAATCTTACTGCTGGCGGAGGCGCCGCAAGCGGCTCTTCCGCCGCCCAACGCATCCTCGCCGCCTCTGGCGGCCACAAACCTGCCGTCATCTACATGACCGGCGATTTCTTGGAAAATGGCGATGGGGAACCCAAGCTCGGCGAGCCGCGTCGCCTCCAAAAGCCCTTCCGCGTCTCGGACGTGCTCACCGTCTTACGGGATGTCCTCACCGCCTCGCCCGCGGAAAAGATTCAGGATTGAATCATTACTTTCCCAATCGCCCTCAGCTCCTGCAGCGTCATTCCTAGCCTCGCGCGACCATTACGTGATGAAAGCAAAAAAGAAAGGGCCGGCATTTTCCAGCTGGCTCTCCTTTGCATGCTTTTCAATCGAAGCTGGCATTCGCAGACCTTCCCATCGAGCAAGGCCGCCCCGCAGCCGCGAGCGGCAATGAATTTCTAAGCTCAAATAAACTCTATTTTGCTTGCTGCCGCGTAGGCTTCGACTTTGACGCGCTATCCACGCCGAAATCCCACACGTACAGGTTCATGCCGTCCGGCAGAATCTCCGCCAGCGCATACTCCCCGGGCGGCAATGTTTCGCTCAGCGTGAAACGGAAAACTGTCGCCGCGATGTCCCAGCGTTGCAGCGAAATCGTATTTCGCTCCTGCGAAATTTCCTCGCCAAATAAGCTGCGTATCGTTTCCAGCTGCCGTCTGTTTCCTTTCACCGTCGCCCGCACCAATTCCACCTCCGGTCCGGTCTCTCCCGGGCGGCTGCTCTTCTGGATGGGCGTGGTGCGATCCGGATCCGGAGGCGCTTCTCTCAAGTAAAATTCCGGCTGCGCGTTCGTGATCCTGAGCTTCGCTTTCGCTCCAGGAATCTCGATGTGGTGCTTGCTTGGCACAATCGGAATCGGCGAAAGAATCTGCTGCAGCGTCCTCTTCTTATCCTTTTTGATTTCCGAACCGACTTGGTCAAGCTGGGACACCGTCTTGCCCTCGATCACGAACATCCCCTCGCCTGGAGGCAAGAACACTCCCGGAACCACCTGCAGGCTGGCGTCAATGTCCATCACCATCTCGGCCTTGGACGCTTCTTCTTGTTTGTGCACCTTACTCGCCAGTTCCTCAGCCGCTTTGTCTGACTCCGCTTCCGCTTTCGCTGTCGCGTCCCAATCCACCATCGCCGCCGGTATCTCTTCCCAATCGCCCCGTTCCGCGCTGAAGTACCGTACGCGTTCTCCTCTCCGCTCATAGCTCCGCATCAGCTGGAAACTTCCGTCTTTCAAGACCAGTTTCTTGCCCCGCGGAAGGCGAGTTGCCGCTCCCGGCGCCCCGCTCGCGTCCTGCTGAGGTGTGGCTGCTTGATTTTGGGAATAATAGAGGTCGGATGACCTCTGTTCACGTCCTTCAACCCCCAGCCAGCCAATCAAGGCCAGAACTGACAAAAGACACGGTTTGCGGAAACTCGTCATAATCTTCACTGGGAGTGCGATGCTTCACTAGAGCCCACGGTTTGCCCCCAGTGCCGAGGATACCCCCGCTCCTCACACCCCGCAACTCCAGGAATTTAGGGTATTAAAGCCTCTCCGTCCTCCCAAAAACACTAAGGGCTCCCTCCGGCCACACCGGAAGGAGCCCTTGGAATCCCTAACTTCTGCTCTTCAGTGCGAGCAGCGCGGGAAAAGCGTCACCAGCACCATCAGGTCCGACAGGGTGAACAGCCACTGATCCGCTTGAATCCCAGCGGCTTGCGCCGCCCGCGCAATAAACCCCAAGTGCCGGCTCTTCGCGAAGTTGTGCAGGTGATCGACGCAAATACCCGTCAAGCTGGCAACCTCGGAATCCGTGAATATTTTTTGGCTTGCTTTTACGGTAACCATGGCCTTATCCCTCATGCTCTTTTCTTGCCTTAGCGCGCCTGACTTCAATCTCCACTCCCTTTGATGCTATATGCATCCTAAACGCTGCAATAATCCAAGAGCAATAGTCGTTCCGTTCCGCCAGCCTAAAACGAACCGGCTAGTACTTTCCCTCAAAAACCTTGCAAATAAGCCTGTTTTTCATTGTTTTTCTTGCGCTTTGGGCCGCTAGTACTTTGCCGGAAGAAACCCCCATCACTGAGCAAAAATGTCTTATTTTTGCAAAGTCTCTACAGTTTTCGGTAGTGCCGCTGCAATTTCTTGCATCTGCTTGGTGTGCCGCAACTCGTGCGCGGCGATCATTTCAAACCATTCGTACAGATTCAGATTGCCGAGGAACGGATGTCGCCAGCAATACGCACTCAGATTGCGATTCTTTGTTTCATCCAGGAACGCCAAGCTCCTCTCCCGAACATCTCGCAGTTCCCCCAGCATCGCTTCCTTCTCGCGGACAAGCTGGGGATCCAGCGGGATCGGCGTCTTGCGCCTTACCAGACGGGATTCCACCAGGGCCAGCGGCAGGTGCAACCTCTTCAAGAAAGAGGCAGGCTTTGCAGGTTTTTGTGTCACCCTGTCGGCGGTCCCGACGATGCCCCGCTCCACCATGATCAAATGGGCCACGAGTTCCCCCGCCGACCACGTCCCATTGCCGGGACCTCTTTTCCATTGCTCGGCGGAGACCGCATCCGCAGCCCGCAGCAATCTTGTTTGGGCGCGGGCCAGCTTCTGCACGATGGGTTCGATGGGTCGCATAGAGTTTCCTAATCTAGACACACGAAATGAACTCAGACGTTGGCTCCGCCTGCTTGCTCAAAAGCGTGAGCGAGCTGTAACACACGCGCTTCGCCGAATGCCGGGCCGAAGACTTGCAGCCCCACCGGCAGCTTGCCGCGGACCTTCCCGCAGGGTACCGAAATACCCGGCACACCCGCAAGCGATCCCGTAACCGTATAAATATCAGCAAGATACATCTGCAGCGGGTCCGCCGTCCGCTCCCCCAGCCGGAAAGCGGGCCCCGGTGACGTCGGCGTAACGATGGCATCTACCTTCGTGTACGCGTCGCGGAAGTCCTTCGCGATCAGCGCGCGCACCTTCTGCCCTTTCAAGTAGTAGGCATCGTAATATCCGGCGGAGAGCACATACGTTCCGAGGATGATGCGTCGTTTCACTTCCGCGCCAAAGCCCGCCCCGCGCGTCTTCCGGTACATCGAAATCAGCGAATCGCTCTCCAGGCGCAGGCCGTACCGCACGCCATCGTAGCGCGCCAGGTTTGAGCTTGCCTCTGCCGTCGCGATGATGTAATACGTCGCGATGGCATAGTCCGTGTGCGGCATGTGAATGTCCCGCAACTCGCACCCGAGCTTCTTGAAAAGTTCGATGCCCGCTTCCATTTGCTTCCGGACGCCTTCGTCCATCCCTGCGCCAAAATATTCGGTGGGGATACCGATGCGCAGACCCTTCACCGGCTTTTCGATCTGCGCAGCGTAGTCCGGCACCGGCGCGGTCGTTGAAGTCGAATCCTGGGGATCGCGCCCGGAAATAATCTGCAGCACGCTGGCAATGTCCTTCACATTTCTGGCAAATGGCCCGATGCGGTCCAGCGATGAGGCGAAAGCGATCAATCCGTACCTCGAAACGCGGCCGTAGCTCCCCATCATCGCCGGAATCCCGCAGAACGCCCCCGGCTGGCGAATGGATCCGCCTGTGTCGGTGCCGAGCGCAGCTACCGCCAAGCCTGCGGCGACCGCGGCTGCGGAGCCCCCGCTCGAACCGCCCGGTACATGGTCGGTCGCCTCCGGATTCCGTACCGGCCCATACGCCGAGTTTTCGTTCGAGCTGCCCATCGCGAATTCATCGCAATTCGTCTTGCCCAGAATCACCGCGCCGGCTTTCTCGAGCCGCTCGACCGCCGTCGCGTCGTAGGGCGGCACGTATTTCTCGAGGATCTTCGACCCGCACGTTGTCTTGATGCCGCGCGTGCTAATCACATCTTTGACGGCAATCGGCACGCCCGCCAGCGGCGGCAGCGGTCTTCCGGCAGCCACCATCGCGTCCACTCGGTCTGCTTGTGTGTAGGCGCGTTCCCGCGAAAGCGTCAGGTACGCATTCAGCTCGGGATTTCGCGCCTCGATGCGCTTGTAAAATTCTCCCGCCAGCTCCCGCGCCGAAACCTTCTTCGCCGCCAGCGCCTCTCGAACTCCCTGAATTGTCCAATTCGTCGCCATTCTGTCTCTCGCCGCTATCTCTCAATCACCTTTGGCACACGGAAATATGGCGGCTCGGGATCCGGCGCCTGCGCCAGGACGTCCTCCGCGACCGCACAGGGCACCACCAGATCCTCCCGCAGCGTCGCGTCCACATTCTGGTCATCCGTCAGCACCTGCGCCATCGGCTCGACGCTGCTCGTGTCCAACTCGTTCAGCTTCCCCGCGTATTCGAGGATGTCGTCCAATTGCTTGCGGTAGGTTTCCATCTCGGCCTCGCTCAGGTCGAGATAGGCCAGCTCCGCCACTCGCAACACGTCTTCTCTCGAAATTTTCACTTGGCGTCCCTCTTATACGTGCTAACTTGCGATGAAGAAATTTTGTTGACTTTACTCTTGTCGCCGCTGAGCAGTTTTTCATTTCCGAACGAGAGCACATCCACCCTTCCATTCACTTCCACCCAACCGACGCTCCAGCCCTCATCGCAAGTGATTCGGCTCTTTCCTAGCGACACTCCATAACCACGCTTCTCGCAGATTTTCTCGATCTCCTCGCCCGTGCTACCAACGTGAACTCCATCAATTGCCATGGAATGCGTGATCGAAGAAAAAGGCTTCATTACAGCGAGCGCAACTGGGGATGCGGTCGCTGGAATTTCCTGGCCGAATGGCGTAGCGAAAGAAGCCAAAATTGCACAATTCTTGTTCGCACAAGCCCATCCAAGTGTTGTCGAATCATGCTCTCCGGCTTTTCTGAAAGTCGGTTTGTGAAGCTTTTCCTCCAAGATAGCTAGGTTCAAGTTAGTTGTATTCAGGTCCACGTCACCAAAGGAATTAAGAGCGTCTCTCTGAGCATTGAATTCGACGACTAACGCCTCTGTTGACTTGCGAACCCGGACCCGCTTTTCGAGCCAGGAATACCCGGCCACAAGAATCGCCACCGTAAGAATTACAGTTAACCACATCGGGTTCTTTTTCAGCACAAACGGGCTCCCAATTTTTGGGGCTATCGAGCAGTACCAGAAAGTTCGGCCGTCTTGCGCGGGTACTTCTTCGCAATGTAGTTGTCGACGAGGGTTTGGAACGCCACAGCTAGCTCATCATACGTGCCCTCAAGTGTCACGTCTTTCTTGCCGTCGATGTAAACCGGGCAGCGCGGCGCTTCGCCCGTCCCGGGGAGGCTGATGCCAATGTTGGCCGCTTTCGATTCGCCTGGACCGTTCACGATACAGCCCATCACAGCGAGAGTCATCTCTTCGACCCCTTCGTATTGCGTTTTCCAGATGGGCATCATCTCGCGAATATAGCCCTGTATACGCTCGGCCAATTCCTGAAACGTGCTGGTGGTAGTGCGGCCGCAGCCGGGGCATGCTGTCACGCTTGGCGAAAACGACCGCAGGCCGAGTGCCTGCAGCAGTTCGCACGCAGCATAAACTTCTTCGCGCCGGTCGCCGCCCGGCTTTGGCGTCAGCGAAATGCGGATCGTGTCTCCAATCCCTTCATAAAGCAACACGCCGAGCGATGCCGCCGACCAGATCTGCCCCTTCATCCCCATCCCGGCCTCTGTCAGGCCCAGATGCAAAGGTTGCTCGGTTTTCGCCGAAAGATCGCGATAAACAGTGATCAGGTCGCGCGGGCGCGAAGTCTTGCAGGAAATGATGATTTGATCGTTCCGCAACCCGCATTCCAGCGCCAGTTCCGTCGATTGCAGCGCGGACAGCACCATGCAGTCGTTGATGATCTCTTCGGACTCCTTGCTGAGATTCTTGTCCGTGTTTTCCTGCATCTTGCGCATGACCAGCTCTTGATTCAGCGAGCCGCCGTTCACGCCGATGCGCACGGGCTTTCCGTTGTCGCGTGCGATCTTGCAAATCGTGGAAAACTGTTCATCACGGCGCTGCCCCGCCCCCACGTTCCCCGGATTGATGCGGTACTTGTCGAGCGCCTTCGCGCACTCCGGATACTTCGTCAGCAATACGTGCCCGTTGTAGTGAAAATCGCCGATGATCGGCGCATTGCAGCCGGCATCGAGCAAGCGTTTCTTGATTTCCGGCACCGCCGCCGCCGCTTCCGGCACGTTCACCGTCCAGCGCACAATCTCCGAACCCGCCTCTGCCAGTTCGACCGTCTGCTGAAAAGTCGCCGCAACATCGGCGGTGTCCGTATTCGTCATGGACTGCACGACGATGGGCGCACCGCCGCCCACGCGCACGTGCCCCACCTTCACGCCATACGTCTTTCGCCGCGGGTGCCGCCCCGCCGCCGCGTCAAATCCTTCAATCTGCGACAGCATCATTTTTCTATTTTAGCGTGATTCTGGCCGCCTGCGAAGCGCCCGCGCGGCAAAACGTGTCACAGCGACCCGCGCAGCCCGAGAGCATCCGCATGCTCGCGCAGCGCCGCGATGCAGAAGGTAATGTGCTCTTCGAGCGGGACGCCGAGCTCTTCAGCGCCTTTAACGACGTCTTCGCGGCTCACGCCTCGCGCAAACGCTTTGTCCTTCATGCGTTTCTTCACCGAGCTCACTTCCAGGTCCAGTATGCTCTTCGACGGCCGCACGTAAGTGCAGGCGGTAAGAAATCCTGCCAGTTCGTCGCAGGCAAAAAGCGTGTGCTCCAGCGCGCTCTGCCGCGGCACGTTGCAATAATCCGCGTGCGAAAGAATCGCGCGAACGATTTCCTCGGAGTAACCGCACTCTCGAAGGATTTTTGCGCCTTCCGAGGGATGCTCTTTGTCGGGCGCGTGCGCCTCGTTCGGCCAGCGTTCGTAATCAAAGTCATGCAGCAACGCCGCCTGGCCCCAGAGCTCTTCGTCCGCGCCGCACTTCCGCGCGTAGGCGCGCACACACGCTTCCACCGCCAGCATGTGCTTGCGCAGACTTTCTGACTGCGTGTGCTCGCACAATAGTTTCCAGGCGTCTTCGCGTGTCGGCATGCCGCTCTCCGGATAAAGCGCGAGTAGTGTAGCAAACAGCGGAGACTTGTGGCCCCTGAGTAGCGCTCGGTGCGGGGTTAGTGTGTCTGGGGAGGGTTAAGCGCGCCCTGCTGCGTCTGTTTAACGAAGTCGCGGGGAGAAGTCCGTCATCTCGAGAAAAGTGGAATCCACTTTCTCCACCAATTTCCCGTTGGCTTCGGACTTGTCGCGCACGCTGATCCATTCCGGATCTTCGCGGAACGCTTTCCAGTTGGCGGTCGCGGCGTCGCGGCTCGGATGCGCCAGGATGTACATGAGCGTCTTGCCTTTCAGCGGATCGTCCGTCGGCGTCCAGTACGCCGCGTTCTTGATTCCATGTCTCTCGAAAAGTTTTGTCGTGTGTTCCCGGAAGCGCTTCAGCAGGTCGTCCAGCTTGCCTTCGGCGGCATGGTAGATGCGCAGTTCATAAACCATGGTTGAATTTTGACCCGCGTTCGTCTTCTCCTGTTGCGAGCTGGCCCATGCCGATGCTGGCAGCAGCGCCGCCGCTGGAAGCGATTGGAGCAGTGATCGTCTTTTCATGGCCGTGATTCTACCAGAAAGTTCGCCTGCCCTGAACCACGAAAGGCGCGCTGCACAATCGTTGTTCGACGGTTTGTCACGTGCGAAGTAATCGCAACCCTTCCTTTGTTGAAGGAAATCGGTGAAATTACTTTTTCCTGGTTCGAACTCTTTTCCACAGCTCGTTCGAATGACAAGTAAGTACACCTTGACAAGCCTATTATACCTGTGTTAATATGGGGTTTGAAAGTCAGCAGCCAAACTCGTCGCTCCCCTAACCATTCCCGCTCCTCTGCAAAACCCATTTCTATAAGTCTTTTAGAATCCGCTCTTACGCACACCATCTCCCATAAGTCCTTTAGATTCCGCTCTTACAAAAACATAGGGGGAGGGGGGCTACCCCTCCTCAATCGAGGAACACTATGAATCGCAAATCCAAAAACTCTAAATCTCTCAATGATCTACGCCGCTGCACCCATACCACCCGCAATGGTCGATGCCGCTTGCCAGCCACCGATTCCGCTTCGAGTTTCTGTTCCGAGCACGCTCGGCAGGAGGAGACTCACCAACAAACTCCTGATCCCGAAGCCCTCGCCGCCGAGCTTCTCGGCGAGCTCGAAGACTTCTCCACCGCCGATGCCGTGAATCACTTCCTCGGTAATCTCGTCAAACAGCTCGCCCGCCAACGCATCGCCCGCCGCGACGCCATCGCTCTGGCCTATCTCTGCCAGTTGCTCCTCAACAGTCTCCCCCCGATGTGGAGAGAAATTGAGGAAGAGCGTGACGTCGCCGCCGGCCACGAGCTACTCCAAAGCCTCGCCCGCAGTCGCGCCGCCGAGCAATCCGCCGACACCGCCCCGCCCACCGCGGTTCGGACCAACCCATCATGACGTCTATGCCGCTGCCTTTCAGGAGGCGCATCCTTACTGTAAACTGGAAGATTGCGCAGGTGCCGCGGTTTCCCGCCGTACACCCGCGGCCTCTGCCCATGACGCAAGCACTCCCATCTCTGGTGATTGTCGGACGTCCCAACGTCGGCAAGTCCACGCTCTTCAATCGCTTGACGGGCACGCGGCGCTCCATCGTGACCAACGAGCCCGGCATCACGCGCGACCGCATTTACGGCAAAGCGGAGTGGCGCGGCCGCGCCCTCGAGATTGTGGACACCGGCGGCCTCCTTCCCGACGACAAGGCGGTTATCCCGCAGGAGATTCTGCGCCAGGCGCGCGTGGCGATCGATAAAGCCGCGCTGCTCGTGCTTGTGGTGGATAGCCATGCGGGCATAACGCCGCTCGATCAGGAGCTGGCGCGGCTCCTGCGCAGCACCGGCAAGCCGTTCGTCATCGCGGCAAACAAAGTCGATTCCGCGCAGCAGGAAGCGAATGCCGCGGCGTTTCATGAATTAGGCGTGCCCGTTTTCCCCATCGCCGCGGAGCACGGCACCGGCGTGGACGATCTGCTCGACGCCGCGCTCGCGCAAATCAGCGTGGTGCAATCGGAAGAAGAAGAAAAACGGCCCGACCTCGTCGAGGTCGCGATCATCGGCCGCCCCAACGTCGGCAAATCGACGCTGCTGAATCGCATGGCCGGCGAAGAGCGCTCCATCGTTTCGCCCACTCCGGGGACCACCATGGACAACGTGGACACGGAAGTGACCCGCGACGGCCGCACCTACCGCTTTGTGGACACCGCGGGAATCCGCCGCAAAGGCAAGACCACGCTGGTCGCGGAAAAGCTGAGCGTGGTGATGGCCCGGCGCGGCCTGGAGCGCGCCGACGTCGCGCTTCTAATCGTGGACGGCGCGCAAGGCGTCACCCAGGGCGACGCGCAGATCGCCAGCTACGCCGAGGAGTCCGGCCGTTCCGTCATTATCGTCATCAATAAATGGGACCTCGCTGTCGAAGCCGCGCGGGAAGCGGCGGCGCGCGATGCCGCTTCCACCAAGGGCAAATCGAAGCGGGCGCCGGGCGAGAAATACCGTCCGGAAGAGCTCGATCCTGGCAGGCTGCTCCACGACTACGAAAAATTGATCCGCGGAAAATTGAAGTTCCTCAGCTATGCGCCGATCGTCTTTCTCTCCGCAAAAACGGGCGAGCGTGCGCTCAAGCTCTATCCGCTGATCAATCAGGTGGCCGATGCGCGGCGGCGTCATATCCCTACGCCGGAGCTGAATCGCTGGCTCAAGGAGGATGTCGACCTTCAGCGCGGCAGCACGCCCAAGGCGCGCCCCGTGCGCATCTACTACATCACGCAGGCGAAGACCGCGCCGCCTACATTCCTTATCTTCACGAACCAGAAGGCACCGCTGCATTTCAGCTACCAGCGTTTCCTCGAAAATCAGTTGCGCGCGAAGTTCGACTTCACGGGCACACCCGTGCGCTTCATCCAGCGCCTCCGCAAACGCGATAAGAGATCCCGGGGCGGCGACGAATGAGCGCCTCTTCCGCGCCTTACTGTGAAGGCCTCTACAGGATTCCCCTGGAAACTGCTACGATAGCGGCGTCCCCCTCTCGACAGGATTTCAAAAATGCCGGGTAACGCAACCGCGACGCAAACCGCCATTGAGCAAGGGCTCTATCGCATCGGCGAGGTCAGCCGTCTGACGGATTTGAAACCCTTCGTCCTGCGTTACTGGGAGACGGAATTCCCGATGCTGGAGCCGGTGAAAAGCCCGAGCGGGCACCGCCTCTACCGCCAGCCGGACGTTGACATGATCTTCCGGATCAAGCGCCTGCTCTATGATGAGGGCTTCACCATCGCCGGGGCGCGCCGCCACCTGCGCGACCCGAATGCCGCGGGCGACGCCGATGGAGCGGCGCTTCCCGCCGGTGGGACTGCGGAAGGTGCATCGCAACTCCTCAGCCGCAAAATGCTTCTGAACCTGCGCGATTCACTGCGCGCTTTCTTGACGCTCTTGGAACGCCGGTGATACCGTGGATTTGTGGTTGTTTGCCTGTCGGGGCGTAGCGCAGCCTGGTAGCGCGCACGCTTGGGGTGCGTGAGGTCCCCGGTTCAAATCCGGGCGCCCCGACCATTTCTTCTTCCGGAATCGCAAAGACTGCCGTCGCATTCCCGCCGGTCAGAATTCGCGTAAACTGGTTTTGAGACTTTGCAGGAAAATATTTAATTCATGCCGCATATTTTACTGACTAACGATGATGGGATTCAAGCCGAGGGCCTGCGCATGCTCGCGGCTGCGCTGGAGGGATTCGCGACCGTGAGCATCGTTGCGCCGAGCCGGGAGCAGAGCGGCGCGGCGCAGTCGCTGACGTTGCGCCAGCCGATTGTGTGCCACCCCGTGGCCGAGCGACAGTGAGCCGTGGATGGCACCCCGGCCGATGCCGTGATCGTCGCGCTTCACAAATTGCTGCCGGAGCCTCCGGATCTGGTCATTTCGGGAATCAATTTTGGCGCGAACCTGGGAGAAAACGCGTACTACTCGGGAACGGTGGGCGCGGCGCGGGAAGCGGCGCTGCATCACATTCCCGCGCTGGCGATGTCGCTATGCTCGAAGAAAAATGGAGCGAAATTTGATTCCGCGGCGCGGGTGGCGCGTTCCGCGGCGGAATTAATTCTGCGCGAGGGCCTGCCGGATCAAGTTTTGCTCAACGTGAACGTGCCGGAGCCGTGGGATGGCAGCGTGAAGTTCACGCGGCAATCAAGAAAAATCACGCGCAATCAACTGAGCGAAGGAAAAGATCCGCGCGGGCGCACTTATTTCTGGTTGTTTGAACAGCGTATCAACAAAGATGTGGAGCCGGATACGGATTACGCTGCAATTTTTTCAGGCGCCGTGTCCGTCACGCCCCTGCATCTCGATCCGACCGACAACAAATCGCTCAATCATCTCTCGCACTGGGCTAAGCCGCTCGCAGACGCGTTCACTCGCTGAAGCTCGAGAGCGGGCTTTTCAACGGCTGGATGCCGCGATGAGCGGAATGTTATTTTTCCGCATTTCGTCGTTCAAGGCGGGAATGTCATTCGCGAGAACTTCGCGCCAGCGAACGAGCTGCGCTTCGAGTTGTAGGATAGGATGCTGCTCCGGTGATTGAGAGGCGATGAGCAAGCAGAAGCGATACGACGTTGCGGTTATCGGCGCCGGCGTGTTTGGCGCATGGACGGCGTGGCACCTCACGCGGCGCGGGCAGCGGGTAATTTTGCTCGAGGCATACGGGCCCGCGCATTCTCGCTCGAGTTCCGGTGGCGAATCGCGGATCATTCGAATGGGTTACGGAGCGGATGAGCTCTACACGCGCTGGGCCATGCGTTCTCTCGCGCAATGGAAGGAATTTTTTGGCACGGAGCATGGCGGACTCTTCCAGGAAACCGGCGTTCTTTGGCTTGCCGGAGAAGATGACCCGCGCATGCGGGAGACGGTCCTGACGCTGAAACGCTGCGAGGTGCCGGTCGAGGAGATGGACCGCGCCGCGCTCGAAAAACGGTATCCGCAAATCGGGCTCGACAACATAATTTCCGGCTTCCTCGAGCCGCAGAGCGGAGTGCTGATGGCGCGGCGCGCGGTGGCGGCAGCGGTGGAAGATGTTGTGAAACAAGGCGGCGAATACCGGCTTACACAGATCGCGACGCCCCGTGGATCGGGAACTCTCTCTTCCATTTTTACATCCAGCGGGGAAGAGATTGCGGCCGGGCAATTTGTTTTCGCATGCGGCGCGTGGCTGGGCAAAATCTTCCCGGACGTCCTCGGTGAGCTAATCTTCCCCAGCCGGCAGGAAATTTTTTTCTTTGGTATTCCCGGAGGTGACTTGCGATTTGCGCCACCGGCGCTGCCGACGTGGCTTTTCCAGCATGACCTGGTATACGGAATGCCGGATCTGGAAAGCCGCGGGCTGAAGATTGCATTCGACGATCACGGTGAGCGGATGGATCCCGACACACAGTCGCGTCTCGTCTCCCCGAAAATGATGGAAGCCGCTCGAAAATATGTCGCGGGGCGCTTCCCTGCGCTGCGGAATGCACCCATTGTTGAAACGCGCGTGTGCCAATACGAAAACACGTCGAGCGGGGATTTTCTTGTGGACCGGCACCCGGAAATGAAAAATGTGTGGTTCGCCGGAGGCGGGTCCGGCCACGGATTCAAACACGGGCCGGCGCTAGGCGAGTACGTGGCGGGCCAAATCCTTGATGGGAACACGCCCGAGCCGCGTTTTTCGCTAAACACCAAGAAGACGGTCCAGAACCGCGCGGTATATTAGCAGGTTTACGATTTCGAAGAACGGCGCCGGGGAAGTGGCATAGTGGTTGCGTGTCTCCCCCGCCGCGCTTTTTCCGCGTAGAGATGTTCATCCGCTTCAGAGAGAAGTTTTTCGATCCGCTCGCCACCACCGCGGCAGACAGCAATGCCGATGCTTGCTGAAAGCGGCGGCTTCTCCTGATCCTCTGCCATTAGACTGCGGATGCGGCCGGCGACGCGTCTTGCTTCATCCTCGCGGGTCTCCGGAAGAACGAGAGCGAATTCATCACCGCCGTAACGAGCGGCCGTGTCAACGGCACGGCAATGGATGCGCAGGAATTCAGCCATGCGGCAAAGCGCGCGGCTTCCGACAAGGTGGCCGTAGGTATCGTTGATTTTCTTCAAGCCGTCGAGGTCCAAAAGTAAAACGGCGAAGGGCCTGCCATTGCGATTGGTGCGCTCGGTCTCGCTCTCGAGCACATCCAGCAAGCGGCGATAATTGGCCAGACCGGTAAGAGGATCGCTCACGGCGAGATGGCGCACCTGTTCGAACAAATGCGCGTTGTCCAGCAGCGCACCGCCGAGAGCGATGGCGTAGCTAAGCGCGGTGAGTCCCTGCGCAAACACGAAGGGAGCATCGAGCAGCCGCTCGGATTGGCAAGCCGCGAGCTGGGCCGCGAGATTGAGCCAGGCGGCACCGTAAATAGCGCGGTCGAATGGGGAATCTTCCGTCTGCAAGCGGCGGCGATACCAGATCAGCGCCAGGAGAAAAATTGCGGCAGGCAAGAGTTGCTGGGGACTGGGAATAACAGCGCCGGGGTGCGGGGAGACGCCCGTGGGCAGGCGGCGCAAGGCGGCAGTGATCAAATATGCCAGGCCCAGAACGGTAAGGAGAGCGCCCCCAATTTCAAGGCGAGGATGACGGGAGCGCGGCAGAAAATGCTCGACAAGCAGCGCGACGGCGAGCAGCAGAGCG
Organism: Candidatus Acidiferrales bacterium; assembly: GCA_044447665.1. GTDB lineage: Bacteria > Acidobacteriota > Terriglobia > Acidiferrales > UBA7541 > Acidiferrum. The sequence continues at coordinate 28,623 of JBIOGB010000045.1, forward strand.
AGCACGATGCGGCCAATCCACAAAGCAACGGGGGCCCAGAGCAAATGGACGGGCTTGGTCTGCAAAAAATCTAAAAAGAGAACGCTGGAGGCGGCCAAGACCGCGCCGGACAGAAGAAAACCCGCACCGAGAATCAGCGAGATGCGGTCCTGTGTTCCTTGAAAGCGGACAAGAGTGACGGCGGCGAAGACAAACGCGAGCAGGCCGGTGATGACCTGCAGGTAGCCCTGGAGACCCGCGTCTGGATGGATGGGGAAGCGCCGCATCCACATGGCGACGAGAAAGACGGTGAGAAATCCCGCGATGTGCGGAATGAGAGGAGCCGTGCGGTTTTGGCCGTTGATACTGAATTCCTCGCCCATGGTACACGCCCTAAAATCGGGCCGGGCGCCTACATAGTTAGATTGCGGAGTGCTGCTGAGCGTTGCAGAAAAAAGGCGAAAAACATTCGGCAAAGAAGTACCTGGCCCGTGGAAACTTTTCCCCTGTCCGCAAGGACAGGCATAAGAGGCAGCGAGAGGCCGGCGTGGATTCCATTTAGCCCTTGCGCCAACGGGTAGTTTCCTGCAAAATGCCATGATTAAAACGATTCAATGGACTCAATATGCCGACGAGCCTGAGAACAGGGAGCCGGAAAAAATTACGCGCGGCACGCAAGGCATATGATTCCGCGCCTGCCGCCGGGCGGCACACGCTCAGCGAAATCCTTTCGCAGCCGGCGGTGTGGCGCGAAACTTCGAAACAGCTCGAGCAACAAGGAACGCTGGAGCAACTATCCAAGGTTTTCTTTCCGCGCAGCCCCTGGCTGTTTCTCGCCTGCGGCTCGAGCTACTATCTTTCGCAGATCGTGGCCACGCTGTGGTCCAGACAGTTGCAAGCACGCTGCACGGCTGCTCCGGCCTCGGAATTCCTGTTCGCTCCAAGGGAAACGATCCGGCGGACGGGTGCAAAGCAAGTAGTGCTGGTTTCGCGCTCGGGAGAAACCACGGAAGTTCTTCGCGCGGCAAAACTGCTGGAGGCGGACCGCTCGATTCTGACGCTGGGCGTGACTTGCAACGCCGATAGCGCGCTCGAGAAGCTCTGCGGGCGCACGCTCAAACTCGCCTGGGCAGATGAGCAGAGCACGGTGATGACGCGGTCGTTCACCTCCATGCTTATCGCACTCGAGCGATTGGGGGCGAAATTTGCGGGCGACCGTGAACTCATTTCCGCGCTCGACAAACTGCCGGAAAAAGTTCAGCCATGGCTCGAAGCGAATGCTGATAAGATTCAGGGCTTTGGCGGGAAGCGGCAGTTTGCGGATTTCGTTTTCCTTGGGCAAGGCGAGCACTACTGGCTGGCCCAGGAGGCGGAGCTGAAAATCACGGAGATGTCTTCTTCGTACGCGCAGGTCTACCACACGCTGGAGTTCCGCCACGGACCGCGGTCGATTGCGGGCAGCGATACTTTGATCACGTTTTTGATTTCCGAAGCGGCGGCAGCGGAAGAAACTCAGCTGGTTTCGGAAATGAAAGAACTTGGCGCGGCGACATTTGTGGTTACGAATCGCGCGACGGAAACACTCCGGCGCGCAAGCGATCTGCTGATCGAGCTTCGAATGGATGAACCGGAGTTCGCGCGCCTGGCTCCCGTGACGATCCCGGCACAACTCCTCGGCGCTGCGGTGGGACTGCGCAAGGGCCTTGATCCAGACGCACCGAAAAACCTCAGCCGTGTCGTAACGCTGGACCCGAACGGCGGCGGAGCCGTGAAAAGGAGAAGCGTTTGAGCACCACAGCCGCCGCTACGACGAACTCCGCGCCGCACCTGCGGCGCACGCTGACCCTCTGGAACCTGATCATCATCGGAATTGTGATCATCCAGCCAATCGCCCCAATGGGAATCTATGGAGTGATCAGCAACAAAGCCGGCGGACACGTAGTCACCACAATTCTGATCGCCATGGTGGCGATGTTGCTGACAGCGATCAGCTACGGGAAAATGGCCCGGGCGTATCCGAGCGCGGGCTCGGCCTACACCTATGTGGGGCAGGAAATTCATCCCGGGCTCGGTTATCTGACCGGCTGGGCCATGGTGATGGACTACATCCTGAACCCGCTGATTTGCACGGTGATCTGCAGCAAACTTACGCAAAATATTCTGCCGGGGGTGCCGTACTGGGCTCTGGCCATATTCTACGCGGGATTCTTCACGGCACTTAACCTGCGAGGCGTGAAAACTTCGGCCCGCATCAATGACGTATTCGCGGCCGGAATGACAATCGTGGTGATCATCTTTTTTGTGTTCGTGGTCCGATTTCTCTGGGGGCTGCACTCCTACGGCGCCGGATATTTTACACAACCCTTCTATAACCCCGAGACTTTCAGTTTTGGAGGAGTGTTCCGAGGGACTTCCATCGCGGTTCTGACTTACATCGGGTTTGACGGCATCTCGACACTTTCGGAAGAGGTGGAGAATCCGCGGAGGAACATTCTGCTGGCGACGGTGCTCGTATGCCTGATCACGGGGGTGCTGTCTTCGCTGGAAGTGTATGCGGCGCAACTGGTGTGGGGCTCCAAACCATTTCCGCAGGAGATGGTGGAATCCGCGTTTCCCATGGTGGCACGGCAAGCCGGCGGATTCTTCCTCTTCCATCTTTTGAATTTTACGGTTCTGATTGCAAACGTCGGTTCG
>JBIOGB010000046.1:0-30055 GCA_044447665.1 Candidatus Acidiferrales bacterium
CGCCAACGAGATGAATCTGCAGGAATGGGAAAATCACAGACCCTCACTCCAACACACGGGCTGGATGGCGAGAAGAGATTCTCCCCTCCCTCCAGTCAAGGGCGAAGTCTTCTTCTTGACATCCCCTTTTATAGAACGCGCTTACCGGACAAGTGCTCAATTGTTGAAACTTGCCAAGCTGCTGGTCGGGTCTCACTGTTCTCAAGACTGTGCCCAATTTTGTGCCCACCCTCAGTAGAAAACCATCGCACATGGTAGTAGAGAGGTGGGAACGAGAATCGCCGCTAATGGCGCGGTAATTCAACACGATAGCGAAGCATCGCACTCCATATCAATTATTTTTGGACGGTCTCTTAATCAGCGGGTTGCAGGTTCGAGTCCTGCCCGGCTCACCACTTCTTTTCTACGTCTTAGCCTCGCTTGACTTATCCGAGACAAACAACTGTGTCCAATTTTGTGCCACACCGGGCTCAAAATCGGTGCCGCTGAGATCATCTACAGCCCGTCGCTTCGCTTCCGTTCGGATGTGCGAGTATCGCTCCATCATGGCGCGGGAGACGTGCCCGGCGAGAGCCATCACCGTTGAGTCGGACGCCTGAGACTCGGCGAGCCGCGAGATGAACGTGTGGCGCAGATCGTGGAAGCGGCAGCACTCCTCGGGTAAATCGAATGGACCACGAGCTCGCAACTTTCCGCAAGGGGATCTCTTGGGAGCCAGCGAGATTTCACTTGTCAGGTTAGCGCGCGTTATATCGCGTGGCCGTCGATTAAAACGGTCGCGTGTGGGCCCATGGCCGAGCCTGTTCGAATGCGGATGCTGCTCGGAGAACCACGGCATCCGCAAATCGCCGACCTACGATCTGAAGCCCGACTGGCAGTCCCTCACGGGTGAATCCGCATGGCACCGTAGCGGCCGGCTGGCCGGTAAGATTCCATGGGTACGTGAAGGGAATCCAATCGCCGAATGGCAGCAATCCTTTGTCTGCAGAGATCGTTTCCGGAGCGATCCTTCCAACATCGAATGGCATCACCGGTAATGTTGGCGTGAGCAACAGATCGTAACGATCGAAAAATCTCCACGTTGTTTCCCAAAGGACCGAGCGCTTCGCCAGCGCCTCCGCGTAATCGGTTGGCGCGAGGTGCTCGCCTTGCTTGACCACCTTGACGAGATCCGGATCCATCCGGCTTTCCCATTCCTCGAGGAAAGCGCGTAATCGTAAAAAACAACTCATTACCCAGAGCACGGTGAAGAAGTTCCATGGGCTCCCGAACCCAGGATCCACGGCTTCCACGTTGCAACCCAAATCACTCTCGAAGACGCTTGCGGCCGCCTGCGTAAGGTGTGCCACTTCGGGCTCGACCTTCGCGTAGCCGAGCGTCGCGCTCCAGGCCACACGAAGTCCGCGGATTCCACGGGCGCAAGCGGATAGGTAATCAGTCGCGTCGGCGGGAAGCGATAGAAGATCACGCTCGTCGGGTCCCGCCATTGCCGATAGCATCAGTGCTGCGTCGCGCACCGTGCGTGCCATCGGTCCAACGTGGACGAGGAAGGGGACGGGCGAGGGAGGATAGGCGGCCACGCGGCCGAAGGATGGTTTTAGTCCGAAGATCCCGTTAAACGAGCACGGGATACGTATAGAACCTCCGGCGTCGGTACCGATCCCGAGGGCGCCAAGTCCAGCGGCAATGGCCGCGCCAGCCCCTCCTGAGGAGCCCCCGCAAGTCTTGTTCAGATTCCAAGGGTTTCGAGTCACCCCTGTGAGCGGGCAATCGGTTACGGCCTTAAACCCATGCTCCGGGGTAGTAGTTTTGCCAATCAATATTGCGCCCGCGGCAAGCACTTTCGCGACGGAAGGCGCGTCCTCTTCGGTTACAAAATTCTCCCGGATCCGCGAACCGTACATGGTGCGCACGCCTCGCGTGAGGAGAAGATCCTTGATCGAGACGGGCACTCCATGAAGCGCGCCAAGCTGGTCGCCGCGCATCACTGCCGCTTCCGATTCCTTAGCCGCTGAGCGTGCCTGTTCTTCGGTTAGCGTACAGAAGGCGTTAATTTTCGGATTGATCTCATGAAGGCGCGCGTAGACGGCGTCAATGATCTCAACCGGTGAAATCCTCTTCGCGCGTATCTCTGCGGCAAGAACTGTAGCCGGCATAAAACAGAGTTCAAGATCAGCCGGAGTCGACACGCGCTTCGGGAGACCGCTACTGGGGGATAGGTGAGGCACGCTCGTGAGTAGCCCAGCGGCGCTGGTCTGGATAAAGTCACGTCGAGAAATATCTTTGATAGTCGAATCCTCCGGGTGTTCCTCAAGATGTGAACTCTGATCTGAATGCGCCATTTCGTCGTTCGACATTTGGACGCAAACCTTTTCCGGCCCTCAGTGCAACCCTACTGAACCGCTTACCGACTGAATCAACCGTGCAGAGTCGTATCCAATCCCATCTTTGAAGACCATCTCCACATTTTCGATGTCCGCAATGTGCGCTGCGGGATTACCGCGGATCACTATAAGATCTGCCTGCTTCCCCGGTGTGAGTGTGCCGATTCGGTCTGACTCTCCGAGCCAGGCTGCCCCATTAGCGGTGTAAATCCGGATGGCCTCAACCGGAGTGAACCCGGCTTCGACGAGCAGTTCCAGTTCCCGTTGATCACCAAAACCCGGCAGGGAACCTCCATTCCCAGTCGGATCTTCGCCGGCCATCAGCAAGCCTCCCGCTTTCACAAAGGCGCGCTCAAATTGCATCTCCTTCTTGAACAACTGAGTGCTTAAGCCGCCTCCTGACTCGGCACTCTCTGCGATGTGGGCCCGCTCAGTCAAGTATTCGATGCGCGCTTCGGGCACCATCGCATCGAGGACACGCTGCGAAAGTGGCGGGCGATTCGGGAGCAAGCTTTCGAAAACTGAGAGAGTAGACGTCACGGCAACGTGATGGCTGACCAAGTCTCGAATCATTTCTTGAACCGGTGCGCTCATCACGTCCAGCTTGGAGAGCGCCGTGTCAGCTTCCTGGTAAGATGGGCATACATCAGGTTTCTTCGCAGGTACGAACTCCGTATCAACCAAGAGCCCATGCTCGAGGTCATCGATGCCAAGCTCCACAGCCTCACGAAATCCCACTGCGCAAAGATGCCCGGTGACTTTCAAACCGCGTTTGTGGGCTGCCTCGATTGCCGCAGCGAGTTCAGAGTGCGTGATATGGCGGTAGCCCTTAAAAGAGGTAACGCCCTCGTCGGCCCAGTACTCTACAGTTTTGCGTGCGTCCTCTGGGCCGGTGAGGTCGTGCATTTGAGGGTAGGACGTTGAGTTTTCAAGGTAGGGTCCCGTAACATGCATTTTGGGACCGACCACGCGTCCTTCATCAATCCAATTTTTGAGAGTGAGATCGGCATAAGGCTCCATGGATCCCGCAGTGCGGATGGAGGTGAGCCCGCAAGCCAAGTATAGACGCGGAGCGCTGAAACCTAGTTCGTTGTACCAGAGGGCTCCGCCACTCTCAGCCATTGGACCGCCGGAGGGGTAGAACATATGCTCGTGCATTCCGACAAGGCCTGGAACCAACGTGAAGTCATGTAGGTCGATCACTTTCGCACCGGTTGGCACCGAAATCTTTGCCGAGCTTCCGAGAGCTGCAATCCGTCCACCTTCGATTACCAAGGTCTGGTCCTCGAGAGGCGCGGCGCCGGTTCCGTCAATCACCCGGACGTGTGTCAGTGCAACCACGGGGTCAGCCACGCGCACGAATTCCCGAGCCTCGGGAGAAAGCTTCGTGGCATCTTGGGCTGAGCAGAACGAAGGGGCCACGATTGCCATAATAGAGGCAGCCCACCACAGCCGACGCCACAGCGGTTGTTTTCCCCTGCGTTCCCACGAATTTCTGCACAGAGATTTGAGCACTAACGTCATCAACATGTGCCTCCTCTTTGAATATGCGTGTCGGTTCAAGCCAGCATAACTGCCCTTGGTAGTTCAGAGAGTGGCCGCAGGATTTCGATATGTCTGCCCCGCAAGACTACGGTTTGATAGATGCGACCGGGTTCACCGTGCCGCGCCAGGGGCCGAGCCGTTCAAAAGAGCATCTTCAAGGCTAATTGCCCGATGCGCGGGTCGCGAGCACTATTGACCATTCCGAAGGTGCTCGAGTTGATGTTTCCGGTCGGATTGATGAATTGAGCGTGATTGAAGACGTTAAAAAATTCGGCCCGGAACTCGACGCTGACGCGTTCCGTGATCCGCGTGTCCTTCAATAAAGACATATCAAAGTTGTTGATGCCGGGACCGTGGAAGAAACGCCGCGCGGAGGTGTTCAACACGCCCATCGGTTCCAAGCTGAATAACGACGGATCGAAGTAGGGCTGATTTGATCGGGGATTTGTGAAGTGCAGCTTCCCGCCGTTATAAATGGGTACGTCCATGTTGCCAAAAAACTCACCCACGAAGGAATGGTCATCGGTTTCGTACAGCTGAATCGGGAGGCCACTAGAGAATCGGGTGATACCCGCCAGCCGCCAGCCTTGCGTTAGGCGCGGCCATCGGCTCTTGCCCAAAAGATCAAAGGGCAGTAGATAGTTATAGCTGACTACGAAACTATGTTTAATGTCGAAGGAAGATAGAGCTCGGCTGAGTGACGGGTTGGATGGATTGAGCACGTTGTCCCGTTCATCCGAAGCGTTGTCGATCGATTTGCTGAAACTGTACGCGGCCTCCAAACTTAGGCTCTTCGAGTTGTGGCGCACACTGGCCTGCAAAGAATTGTAATTCGAGTTCCCGATCGTCTTGTAAAAGGGGTTGCTAACGAAATTTGCACCCAATGGCCCACGAGTGCTATTGACGATTGTTCCGTTCGCTCGCGTATAAACGGTATTTTCTCCGAACGGACCGCACGTTGGTGTGCCCGGGGCCACCTGAGACGGCTGGCTCAAGCTCAAGCAAAGCTGGCTATTACCGGGGTTGCTTTCAAACGCATCCATGAGAGCATGCCCCTGGCTCCCCACATAGCCCACGCTCAACACCGTTTCGGGACCGAACTGCCGCTGAATCGTGAAATGGTAATCCTCGGCGTATGGCGTGCGGTTATAAATGGACCAGACGGGAACTCCGTTTAAAGGCAACTCCCAGTTAATGGGTGCCACAGGGCAAGTCGGACAGCCTTGGTACACCGTAGCGCCAGTCGGAGGTGGGACGTAGTTCGGATAGGGAGGGGATTGCAGGATAGTGCCGTCCACGCGGTCTCTATAGGGCGCCTCGAATAGAGGAGGAGTGGGTGCGGTCCAAACGGCCACGAAGGGAGGCGCGCCGGTAATGAGATAAGCTTGGTACCCCCCATTGTTGGTGTAGAACATGCCGTAGGCAGCGCGAATACTTGTCTTACCAGGGCCGCCCAGCAGCCACTTGAGTATCCCGCTGTCCGCAGAAGGGGCGTAGGCGATCCCGATCCTGGGCGCGAAGTTGCCACGCGGAGTGTTCGCGACCGTTCGCGGGATCTTGCCTCCGCCCGGCCGGGGATCGCCTGCAAAAACAAACCCTAGAGGTGCAGTGGGATAGAGCTTGGACTGTTCGCCCAGGATAAACGTATCCGAAGTTCCATTATGTTTTTCATACCAGTTCTGGATCCAGTCCCACCGAAGGCCGAAGTTGACGGTCAAGTTCGATCTCATTCGCCAGCTATCCTGCCCATAGATACCTACGTAGTTTTTGCGATTGTCGTAGTCGTCATCGCTCGATTGGAGGAAAGCGCTAGGCGCGCCAAGGAGATAGTCCGCAAAATCCGAGCCGGTTTCGCTGCCCGTAAACGCGAAAAGCCCATTTGCATCGGCCTCCGGAAAGCGCTGACGAAAACGTGTGTAGTGATATTCTCCACCGATCTTCGCGGAATGGCTCCCGATCACTTTAGAAAAGTTATCCATAAACTGTGGTGACGTCTGATATTGCTGATAATCGAACTGTGGAATCCCGATCGAGTAGTTGTTAAATATGATGGACGGAATGCCCTCAACACGAGGGTCCGCGGGACTTATCCCGCCCGTACTAAGGCTGGCCGGAGTGATAAAACCCAGGGAACTGAGCTTGGGGCCCAGGCCCTGCGTAGGGTTGTTAACCCAGCTGACGTAACGCAACACATTGACGCGAAATTCGTTCACCGCGGTGGTGCCAAAGGACTTGGTATCGCTGAGGTTGATTTGCTGTGGGTGCGATGTATCGAGATTTCCAAACCCGGGTACGTTGTTGCTGCCGTACGGCCTGAGGAGACTTGAATCGTAGATGGAATAGTAGGCAGAAAGCATGCCCCAACGAGTGTTCGCATCAACGCGGACGCCGCCCTGGTTGGCATTAGTGTCATAATTATTACCCGAGCCCACAAAAAATCCGCTTGGATTCGGCACAGGGATGAAGGGCAGAAGTGCCTTGGCGGGGGCCGAAAAAGCTGCTTGCGGGATAACTCCATTCGGAAAAACGCACTGAGCCGGACTGTTGCAGCCGGGCGTGTAGTAGTGTTCGAGGGAGGTCACAGCGTAACCCAAGCGCTGTGAGAGGACACTGGCCCAGAAGGGGCCACCTACGGAGCCGGTGAGCGCACTGGCGGCGATCGCGGAGAAATTGCCATTACGCTGGTCGGGCGTGGGTACCGGAACACGTCCTCCGCTGATTCCGTGCAACTCGCGGGTTCCCTGGTAATCGACGAAGAAGAAGAGTTTGTCGCGCCGAACAGGTCCTCCGAGCGTACCCCCAAACTGATTGCGCCGAAACAGGCCGCGCTGGGTATCGTAGAAGTTTCGCGCATCCAGATCGGTGTTGCGGAGGAAATCGAAGGCACTGCCGTGGAATTCATTTGTGCCGGATTTGGTGATCACGCTGATGAGAGCGCCAGCGTAGTGGCCATATTCGGCATCGACGCTGTTCGTGATGACGCGGAATTCAGCGATGGCATCGAGGTTCGGGATGGTCGCGGCTCCGTTGTTGCGGGCTTGTTCGATGTTTCCGCCGTTCACCATGAAGCCGTTGGCGCTCTCCCGCTGCCCGTTGATGGAGACGTTTCCGGTGGACTCGCTTGCACTGGCGCTGGCGCCGATCGAATCCGGAATTCCGCTCGAGACGGGAATGACTCCGGACTGTAGACCGAGCAAGTTGGTGTAGCTTCGTCCATTCAGGGGCAAATTCTCCATCGTTCTTCCCCCAATGACATCGCCCAATTGCGTGTTGGCCGCTTCCACCCGGAGGGCTTCAGCGGTCACCACGATCTTGGATTCCGTCGAACCCAAGGCCATAACCACATTGATTTCTAGAGCAGAGCTGACGTCCACCTTGATGCCGCGCTGTTCATAAGTCTGGAAACCCGCCATCCGAACCTCGAGGTCGTATTGCCCCGGGGGAAGGGCGAGCAGCGAGTAGTTCCCGTGCAGATCGGTTTGCGCGGTTTTGCGCTCGGCAGTATCCGTCTTTGTGACAGTGACCGTGGCAGACACGAGGATCCCACCTGACGGATCTGCGACCTGTCCATAGATCTTGCCGTTCGTGTCGGCATACCCATAAACAGAAAAAAGCCCCAAGATGAGAAGTAGCCCAATGCATTTCTGGAGCGAGACCATGTAGCCACCTTTCTTGCATCTTTATAGAGCCTGGGAATCCCCGGGAACGAGCGCTGCTTACAAGTTCAGATGGGCTGTCTTGGTAACACGGGAGGCGCAGCCTGTCAACAATATTTTCGGAACATCGTTCCGCATAGCGGAACAACTAGTAGATCTTTTTGCTGTCGTGATTCAAAATTTAGTTCTGTTAAATTGAAAAATTGCACTTTGTTTCGGGAAGCTGCCAAATGTCAGCGGTGTTTCTGTGGCGAGAGTCCGTGACTTGGATTGATGAGGTGGAGCGGCGGTCCGCTTGACAAGGACGGCAAAAACCCAAGCTTTTCGGATAACTCAACACTCGCCTGAAGCAGGGCTTCCTTGAAGATTGCTTTGCGCTCCGCCGTCATTCTATGTTTCATCATGGATAAGCTGATCGCCGCGATCGTTCTTGAGGAGAAGTCCCTGACCGGCGCAGCTATGCAACACAAGCCTGGCATGTATTCTTCGTTATCGTAAGCGATCCCTTCTCTTCTCACGGTAGCTATCTCAGATAGAAGGTCTTCGAGCGTGGTCAGGGTGCGTGGTGTGCGTTGTTCGAACTTCTTTTTGTTTTTGTAAAGAGTCAAGATTCCGCTATTTGAGAGCCCGGCAAGAAAGACCTTGCCGCCCGCGGTGCAGTAAACCGGGGCTCTGTGTCCCATGCCAAAACTCACTCGTATCGGTTCTGTGATCTCTTCGTGGGATATGTAGACAACTTCCGTCCCTTCCATGATCGCTAGATGGCTGGCCTCTTTGCATTCTCGGGTGAGCTGTTCCAGTGCTGGCACACCAACCGTGAGCAAAGGAGACTGTTGATTGAGCTGCTCGCCCAGCTTAGCTACACGGCTTCCAAGAACATATCTTGAAGTAGGCAAGTCGAAGAAAACATAACCAACCGTTTCCAGCGTGGCGACGAGACGATGCACCGTACTCTTGGGGGATTTTAGGATCCCGCTTAATTCCGTAATTCCTAAGCCCCCGGGACAATCTCCGAGGGCGTCCAAAATACGAAGAGCCTTAATCAAGGATTTTACGGGCTTGCTATTCTTGCGGGGTGAATGTCTGGATTCAAATTTCATGTACGCCCCAAACCGCTTGGATCACCTTTACTCTCATATCATATTTCTTCGCAAGACGGCCGCCGACTCTTCCGCTTTCCAGCAGTGCGTGTAACAACTCTTACCCGCGGCATGACCCGCTGAAGATGTGGCTCGCCAGCTTCGAATGCGCTATTGGACCTTCTTAGCTTCAACTGTCTGGAAATCACTGTGAAGAATCATCTTGGTGATGGCGCCTTTTTCGTCCTTTTGAAAATCAAAAACAAGCGGCGCCGACGTAACGAAAAACTGCGCATCCGACTCCGGCAGCAACTCTTCCGGCTCCGGACCGAGTGCCTCGTTTTGCACATACAGGTGTGCACCTTTCAGCATCACGAGCGTGGGCATGGCTGCCCCCGCTACTTCATACCTACCTGAGTAAACTGACAGCTGAGAACTATCGAGGCTGGCCAGTGTGTGTTCTTGCGGTTGAAAGTCCGGCCAGCCGGACTCTTTGGACACGGCACGCAGGATTTCGTTGAGCAGATTCCAGCCCTGGTCGCCGTTCGTCATGATCACAATTCCTTGCCCAGGTGCCTCAGTATACGCTTGCAGCGTGCATCGAAATCCTTCGTTGGAACCTCCGTGACTGAAACGCAGCTTGTGCCCCGGAGCCTCCAGCGCGAATCCAAGGCCCCAATCATCTTTCTGGTGCTTGAGCATCTCGTGCATCATTTCTGTAGACAAAATCTTATTCGATTTCCCTGCGTACTCGTTTTGTACCTCGATCGCCATGCGCGCAATATCGCTCGGTGTGGTCCAAAGACCCGCTGGTATGATCTCGGGGTAGGTGTGCCATCCACCTTTGACCGGATTGCCATCTTCTCTATACGGCGTTGCAGCCGAGGACCGAAGTTTCTCCGGCAATGGCTCTTCGAACGTGCTGCGCGTCATGCCAATCGGGCGCAGCACCAGTTCATCCAAGAGCTGCGGTACGTGTTTCCCGGTGACATCCGAAAGCAACAACTGCATTGCGACGTATCCGCCACCAGAGTATCGCCAGATTGTCCCGGGCACAGTGTCGACGCGAATCGGCACAGTATTTGCAGGCTTCTCTCCATTCAAAATCTGCACCGTCGTCGGCAGCGGCTCGCCCTCAGCGTAGCCAGGAAAGCGCTGGATGTTCATTCCCGCGCTGTGGCTCAAGATGCGGCGCAACGTCACCTTCTGTTCCTTCGTGAATTCATTCTCCGGAATCTTCCACGAGCGCAGCTTGAGATTCACGTCCTCATCGAGATTGAGCTTGCCTTCCTGCACGAGGCGCAACACACCCAAAGCAGCCGCGGGTTTGCTGATGGACGCGGATTGAAAAAGCGTTTCAGGTGTTACCGGCCTGCCGCTGGCGACATCCGCAAGGCCGTACGCTCGAGTCCAAGAAATTTTGCCACCCTCAAAGAAAGCAATACTTACGCCGGGCACGTTGTAGTGCTTCATTCGCTCGGCGAGATTCATTGTTTGTACGGCTTGCCCTTTGATCGTTGCCGCAGGTAACAGTCCGTTTTCGATGCGCTTGATGCGGGCACCGGACTCTGCTTCTGGCGAAGCCGCATGAACCTGCGCGGCGAAAGGGCGGAGTTCGGTATTCCGCGCAACATTGCTGGCTACATCAACACGCAGAGTGCCAAACAAAAACGCGCTAATTGCAAATAGGATTGCGACGATTGTTTTCATATAATCCCTCGACAGCGCGCGCATGCTATCACTTTCTCGATGCAACAGCACGCCTCGCTTCGTCTAATTAGTTTGCGGGACATTAACTTTTTCGAAAGTAAGCAGCCAACCATCCAAGCGATGGAACTAAAGAAGCCATTGGCGGAAAGCCCGCGATTTGGTAGGCTCCCCCGCATGAAAACACTTTTTGTTCTGCTAATTGTTCCTTTTTTCATTCTGCTGGCCTTCGCAGCAGTCACTGAACCTGCTCCCGCTCAGCAGAAAGACCCAACGACTGGCGGCACGAAGTACACCCTGGAGCCGACTTCCAAAACCATTGAGTGGGGCTACTACGACGCGACTGTCCCGCCGGTGCTGCGAATTCGTTCCGGCGACACTGTGGAAATCCACACCTTAATTACTTCCAGTCCACAGCGGTTGGAGGACGCAGGCATTCCGCCGAACCAGGTTGAGCAGCCGCTCCGTGACATCTTCCAGCAGGTTACCGTCAAAGGACCAGGACCACACATCCTCACAGGTCCCATCTATATCGAGGACGCTCAGCCCGGCGATGTCCTGGAAGTTCGCATGCCGTCGATTCGCCTGGCAGTCCCCTACGCGTATAACAGTTCCAACCCTGGCACCGGTTTTCTGGCCGAGGATTATCCCTCCGCAAAAATGAAAATCATCCCTCTGGACGAAAAGCGTGGCGTGGCTCGTTTCGCTGACGGCATCGATCTTCCCCTGCGGCCTTTTTTTGGAAGCATGGGCGTCGCGCCGCCCGAGTTGTCTGGCCGCATCAGCAGCCGGCCACCGTGGATTCATGGCGGCAATATCGATGACAAGGAACTTGTCGCCGGTACTATTTTGTACCTTCCGGTGCACGTACGCGGTGCGCTCTTCGAAGTGGGCGATGGCCATGCCGGACAAGGTCACGGCGAAGTCGATGGCACAGCGATGGAAACTTCCTTGGTCGGCACCTTTCAGTTCATTGTGCGCAAGGACATGCATATCCGTTGGCCGCGTGCCGAAACGCCAACCAGCTTCATCACCATGGGCCTCCACGAAGACCTGAACGAAGCTACAAAGATCGCTTTGAGGGAGCTCATTGATTTTCTGATGAACGAGAAGCACCTTAGCCACGATGACGCCTACATGCTCGCCAGTGTCGCCGCCGATCTCTCCATCACCGAGCTAGTCGATGCAAACAAAGGCGTCCAAGCCTCTATCCTAAAATCCATTTTCGTCGACACAGCGCGCAAGTAGCCGCAAGTCTTAAGTCCGGGGGTGAAAAACGTTGCCAGGACATTGAATACGCCGTACTCAGCGCCTGGGCACGACTCTCTAGCGGGACGTTCAGTCCGCTGATCCCATTCGGCCAACATCATCAGTGAAACGATAAGCCTCTGAGGAGATGCCAGCCATGAAACCCGCCGCACACCTGCTCGTTGTACGTGACGTCAAGTCGTATCTATCAACGATTGACCTGGGGCATCGCGTGATTTCGTCCACCGTTTTCTTCACATCAGTTGCCGTCCTCGTCGCTCTCATGGTCCATCCAATCGCTCTCGCTAAAGAGAACCAAAGCCATATGCATTGGGTCGGCACTTGGACCACGAGTCCCGTGGGGACATCCAGCATTGGTTTTAACAACCAGACGCTTCGGCTCATCGTTCATACGAGCATCGGCGGCCACACCGTTCGCGTGCGGCTGTCGAACGCTTTTGGGACCCAGCCGCTGGTCATCGGGACAGCGCACATCGCCGTCCGCGACACCGGCGCGTCTATCGTAGAGGGCTCTGACCGGACGCTCACCTTCGGAGGGGCTGCGTCCACCACCATCTGGGCCGGCGCGCTAGTCGTCAGCGATCCTGTGCAGCTTGACGTCCCGGCGCTGGGGGACTTGGCGGTGAGCATCTATTTGCCTGGTGATGTCCCGGGGACCTTCCAAATCACGTACCACGGGATTGCAGAACAGACGAACTACATATCTCCTCCGGGAAATCACACCGCCTCCATCGCAATGCCTGTCAGCACGACCAAGCTTTCGTGGTATTTTCTGACCGGCGTGGAAGTGATGGCACCTGAGCAGGCTGCCGCGGTCGTGGCCTTCGGTGACTCACTCACTGATGCTAACCTCTCCACCCCGGATACAAATCATCGCTGGCCCGACGAGCTTGCGCGCCGGCTTGACGGCCCGCGCAGCCGCCACAATATGGGCGTATTGAATCAGGGTACTGGCGGCGGACGGATTCTCCATGACGGTGTCGGGGATGGCGGCCTGCATCGCTTCGACCGCGACGTGCTGGCCCAGCCAGGCGTAACGCACGTGATCGTTCTCTTGGGCATCAACGACATTGCACGTCCGACGATTCCGAATGGTAATCCAGCGGAAGCTGTAACTGCCGACGACATGATCGCCGGCTACAAGCAACTCATTCTGCGCGCGCATGCAAGAGGGCTCAAGATATTCGGCGGCACCTTGCTGCCATACGAAGTTACGAATTTTCTGCCGGGTTACTACACGCCGGAGGGCGAGACTAAGCGCGACGCTGTCAACGCCTGGATCCGTAGCAGCGGCGCCTTTGATGCTGTGATCGACTTCGATAAAGCATTGCGCGATCCGAGCCACCCCGCGCGCATGCTCCCAAATTACGACTGCGGCGACCATCTGCACCCGAACGACCTCGGCTACCAAGTGATGGGCGACTCCATCGACCTCTCGCTGCTCGAGCATTAAACTGGAATTGAGATAGGAAGCAATCCCCGGCAGGGGTGAGGGCCCTGTCCTCGACTCAAAGAAAGAATTGCTTTCTCCCTGAATCACTGTGCTCAATTTTGTGCCCACCCTCCATTGAAAACCATAGCAAATGGTAGTAGAGAGGTGGGAGCGAGAATCGCCGCTATTGGCGCGGTAATTCAACACGATAGCGAACCGTCGCACTCAGTCTTGATTCTCGTTGGACGGTCTCTTAATCAGCTGGTTGCAGGTTCGAGTCCTGCCCGGCTCACCACTTGTTTTCCGTCCGTTAGACCAGGCTTACCTTTCACCAACAAAGAGCAGTGCAACGTCTCTTGCTGGCCTGGTTGAAATTACACTGGCAGTGATCGGGAAGGCGAGAAGGTGGTTGCCACTAAACTATTTTATTGTGGCTTCGGCCATCTAGGGGTGAATCATGTAAATCAGGAAGCCACTAATTCCCAATCCGCCGGGGGGAAAACGATGGGCCAAAACTTCGGGGTTGGGCTATCAAATTCGAATGCCACTTCGTACGACCCGGTGTGAGACTTCTCGACCCGAATCACTCGACATCCCTGCTTCACTTCGGTCTTGGGATTTGCGAGAACTAGTCTCATTCCAGGAACTACTTTCAGTTCCATTTCGAGCAAACCGCCATGGGCATTCACAATCAGCGTATATGCGTCTGCGTGAATTTGATTTCCCTGAGGCATCTCCATCCAAACAATAACGTGTACCTGCAACAATACCCGCTCACTGCGTCTTCGATCCCTGGGTGTAGATTGATTCACAGAACGCTCCGATTCTCTTTCGGGATGCATGCTTGCCAGGTGCGGGTCGTTTGCCTTTCATGCCTCAGATCGGTTTCACTCTGGCCCTTGAAATGTTCTCACCCCTTGGCCGTACGGCTTAGCCGGTGGTTTCCAGTGGCGTGTCGGGACATCGTGCGATTCCACAGAATGGATCTGATGGCAAGAATCACGGTTATTAAGCTGGCGGCAATCAATAGCGCACCTGCCAGAACGAAGGCGATCGCATACGGAGAATTGTTGGAGATCCCTTCCTTCAACGCGTAGAGTCCGAGAATCAGAAGCGAACCGGACACAAGAATCTCAAGGAACGTGAAAACTCTTCTCATCTGAATTTTTCTTCTCGAACCTGCGGCGCGTTGCAAATCAATGAGGGCTTATCGGAAGTGCAGAGGCATTCATCTCGCCTGCGCATGTTCGCTCCCTGCAATTGACCCGAAACCGGTTGGGACTAATGCAGCGTGTCCGAAGCGCCGCATGGCTTTGGATTTCGTAAGTCTGCGCATCTCGGGCTTGGAATAAACCTTCTTCATTTCCGAACCGCATACGCATTGCGGATTCGCTTTTCCTTCGGATGGCGGGCTCACTTTGATTTCGATTTCGCAACGGCACGCCGCATGCTGGCAGATGTATCGTTGACCCACGGACACAAGTATCGTCATAACATCCTCCGGAGCTGGAAGAGCACGCGCGTTCCGGCTGCCCATGAAGGGCTTCCGTAAAAAGTGGTCGAAACCAATAACTGCGTGTAGATATTGGAGGATAAGGGTTGAACGGGAAGAGAGATCTGCCGGGAGATACATGCCTTTGGGTGAAAGGGTCTAGATTTTCAGGCAAGATAAATGACGGTGAGCACCTGCTGCGCGCCGCAGGTGTTCGGTTGGAAGTGGCCTCAATTTCCGCAGACCGATGTTTTTTTAGTCTTGCAACGTGCATGCTTTTTGTATGAGCAAACACAAGCGCAAAAGCATTGTCCACTGGACGTGCGTGTATGCTTCTCCAAAACTTGTGATTTGCTTCGAAACATGAGCAGAACGGAGCGCCTTGTGATGATGGCAACAGAAATCATTCTCATCTTGGTTTAACAGGGGAATGATGGTCCGCGTCCAACCCGCACCCAAAACATCATCCTACGAAGGTAATCCCAGCAGGGACTTGCGAGAGTTGTTCATGAGTCTCCCAGGAAGCGCAGACCGCGGTGATTAGCGCACTTCGCGGGAATGTCCCAGTCGCGAAGCGAAATTTATTGTGTCCGATGCCAACGCATTTATCGGCGTGGGGCCGAATCTAGCCCAGTCCAATCTGCCCTGAGTTTTTGCGAGCCCGCTCGTTTTTTTGCCGCCCGCCCGCCTTCGAAATTGGTAGCGCAAGAAAATGCCCATTCTGGTCGCAATACCAACCAGATACTATTTCGCACTCTCCCTCTGAGGCTCTCCCCTCTACCCTACGCATGCTCGTTTTTGGAGGGGACGAAGCCGCTTTCCCCTGGCCCTCCAAATCCTCTCAAGGAGAAAGCCATGCGCATGAAGAAAGCTATCTGGGCACTGTGTATCCTGGCCATTCCCGTCGTTTATTGTTCTGGACCAACTTTTCATACGAATACATTGAGTGGGAAGCTGGTTTTGCCAGCAGGGCAATCAAACAGTCTGAAGATTCTTGCGGCTGATGGAACTGCTCCCCCGGCGCCTCCGCTCCCGCTAAAGAAACTTAAACCAACGCCCCGATCGCTACCATTAAGCAGTCTGACGATTCTGACAGCTGATGGAACTGCACCCCCGGCGCCTCCAATCCCGCTAAAGAAACTCAAACCAACGTCCAAACCGCTGGCGGTATAATTGAAATTGGGGGGAAAGGATGCGGTGAATCTTTCCCCCCAACTCGTGCTACTATCTCGCCTCAGGTGGTGGATCGAAGTTGACCCTTGAATGAAATGCTGACTCAGGCCATTTGGTGGGCGGGGATGTGCCTTGAAGCGGTGATGTTGTTTCGCGGGCTCCGGGAGAGACTCCTTTTCAAATACCCTGTCTTCTACTTGTACATTGCGTTTGTGTTCCTCGAAGATCTCCTGCGCTTCTATATTTATGGCTGGCATCCCGCTATTTATCCCCAGACATACTGGATCACTGAGTTTTTTGGCCTGGTGATTGGATCGGGCGTCGTATTTGAGATTTATCGCTCAGGGCTCTCTGCATATCCGGGAACAGCGCGCATGGCCCGCAACTTACTGTTTCTCGTTTTCGCTCTCACGTTCGCGAAGGTGCTTGTAAGTATGTCGTATGGCTCCTTATGGTGGCCTACGAAAACAACGGCGGAACTCCAGCGAAATCTGCGGATTGTTCAAGCAACGGCTCTTATCGCGCTGGTCGCACTTTTCCTCATGTATGCCATCCCTTTCGGTCGAAATTTGAAGGGCATTCTATCCGGATATTCTTTCTACATTGCAGTTAACATTGTTCAGCTCACTTTGGTCCCTCACTTTGGGAATAGCATCCAACGTCTGTGGTCCTATGTGTACTCCGCTTCCTACCTAATCGCGCTCTGTATCTGGACGAGGGCATTATGGTCCCACGAGCTGAGTCCCGAAACGAAACCTGGTACTCCGCTTGAATACGACTATGAGGCACTGAGAGCTGCGACCCGGCGTCGCTTACAGGAGACCCGCGCCAGCTTAGGAAGGGCGGTTCGTCCATGATCGGTTTCTCCGTGTTCGTCGCTGCCGCCTTCTTGCTCATTCTTCTTCTGTTTTTCCTGGGGATGGAAGAGAAATCGGCGGACGAGGCGCGTGCAAGACCGGGTGATCAAATCCGGCATGGACGCCCGGAAACTATTTGCCCCCGGGAAGTGACCCACAGCATCTTTTCACAGGACGACTTCCAGTTTATCTTACGCCTGGGTTCGCCCCGTTTGCTCCGAATTTACCGTGAGGAACGTAAGGGTGTGGCCTTGCACTGGGTTCGGAGAGCTTCTCATGAGATTCGCATGATCATGCAGGAGCATGCGCGGTCCGCCCGCCTAAGTCAGAATCTGAATGCTGCAGGCGAGGCGAAGCTGCTGTTCCAATACATCATCCTCCGCCTGATTTGTGCCTTGCTGATGATCTTTATCCGGTTCATGAGTCCACCGGCACTTCACGGCATTGCTGCATACCTGAGCAAAATTTCCGATCAGATCGGTCATGCGCAGCACGAGTTTGAAATTACAACCCGGATTGCAACGCCCCAGGATTCCGGTACCCCGTAGGCATGGAATGAGCTCCCGAGCCAGCCCCGTGAGGGTGCACGACGCCTTTGACGACCTTTTGCGCCGCACCCTGTCTAAGATTCCTTGCGACCTGGGGCGGCTGATCTACCTTGCCTCTACACGAGACTACAATACCGGCACTTACCATCATGAAGGTCTTTCCGCACGCCATCCTGGAGATGGCGGCCGAGAGGCGCTCCAGGCCGCCCATCGAGATGTGTTTTGCCGGCTTGCTAGTTCCACTTTGGAAGAATTGGTTGGACAACTGGATATGTACGTTCAGAGTTCGCACGAGAGACCGGACGAACTTGTTCGAACGTGGCAAGAATTGGAACCTTATCGCATTGCCATTCCAATGCACGCGGATCCGACCATGGTGCAGCTCTTTCTCTCGAATATCAGGATCGCCCTGGAAGTCTTGCGTTTCCGTCAGAAACAGAATCCGCTCCGTCTGTCAGACGCATCGCAACTGCCGTCACCTGCCCGATAATCTCCGCATCTGTCCCGTAATTCAATCGGCGCACGCTGCATGGCGATAGGGGATGTGGCAGGAGCAATAGCTGTCCTTCCTGAAGGTCACACCAGGAACAAGCGTAGCCGTCACGTAACTCGATAAAATATATGGGACGATCATATTCGGTGCGCCACCGCATCGGCCGGATTTTGCGCACTCGTTGATCGATCTGGACAAAAGAACCGGGGCGCAGCAGGGGGTAGAGCATTAAATCCTGGAGCCCGATGTACCCATACAGGCTATGTCTGATGTCGAGATGCTGAATCAGCGCAATCGGCACTTCTCCCCAGATTTCCACCATGCGAGTCAGAAGATTGGTGTTGTCCAGGTCGAAGGCCCGGTCAAACCGCACCGGAAAAGAAACTGTTTTTTCGGAGTCGTACACTTCCAGGGTGGCCAGGTGTGTGTTGGCCAGGGGCGTAGCAAGCTGAAGCTGGCTAATTTTTTCCAGATCCACGCCGAAGAGCTGAAGAAGATCCGTGAACTTGATTCGATAGATCGCACTTAGGCTGTACAGCTTGAAGATGCTGGGAACTGAATCTGAGTTCTCTAATTGGGTCAACCAGGCGTTTGAAATGGCGAATTCCTGGTTTCCTTCCGAATCTGCAATTTTCTGGCTGAGTTCCGCGACATCGCGTGTGGTCATCCCCAGTCGGGAACGGAGATGGGTGAGCTGCTCACCGGGGAGCAAGTCCGACATTGCGAGACAGTGTAGCGGAGTGGATGTGAAACCGCAAATTAGAGTTGAGTTCAGTCGGGAACAAATGATTTCAAGAAACTCCGGTGGATTGGAAAAAGCTCCGCAAGCAGCCGCAGCTTGCTGGAGCGCCTGCTGTCACGGCTGTACCTTTGCCATCCATTTTTGCAGCACTTCCATGTAGCGCTCTTCCACGTCCTGGAACGACACTCCCATGCCCATGTTTGGCTGCGAATACACGACCTTCGCGTGCGACTCGAATTTTGCATCTCCTTCGGAGATCTTGATCAGTACCGAGGTTCCTGCGGGGAATGGATTCATCATGTCCAGGTAACACCCGTAGAGTCCCAGCTCGCTCAGCCGCGTCGTTATACGCACGTCCGATTGATCCTCGATAAGCTCCGCGGAAGCAAAAAACGGATATCTCGGCGAGCGCCTTCGTTCTTGTGTCATCAGATCGCCTTCAGAAAGGGAACTTCCTAAAATAGTATCCCGGATTGCCCCGAGTTCCTTCTTCGATGGTCCTATTGATAACCGTTCCTCCCGTCCCACCGCCTCCCTGTTTACTACCTCTCCGCGCCTTCGCTCTCCTCAACTTCCTTCTCTGTTATCTTCATTATTCGGGGTCAGCCATCTCTTGACGATTGCGTTGAATCATTCCTGTTTTTTCCCGCGCCTTGCCGCGCGATTTGCGGCCTCTGGCGCCCGCCACTTTTTTTCATCGCAGACGCACGACCTCACGCTGAATCTCAATGCGAGCGGACAATGCAGCTGACAGCGACTAGTCCTGTCGTCGCGGCCGCCGCTCCGAAACCCGTTGGCCCCCTCCCCGAGCTCAGCGGCCGCATTCCCGAGCTCGACGGCCTCCGCGGCCTCGCCATCTTGCTCGTCGTCATTTTCCACTACATCGGAGGCGTCGAGCATGCCCCTCTGGGCTTTTGGATCCACCGATTGCTCAGCGCCCTGACCGTCGGTTGGAGCGGGGTGGACCTCTTCTTCATCCTCTCCGGTTTTTTGATCGGGGGCATTCTCCTCGACGCGCGAAATTGCCCCCATTACTTCCGTCCTTTTTACATGCGGCGGGTGTTCCGCATTCTACCCATCTACTACCTATGGACCCTCATCTACGCCGTTTTGATTATCGGTGCGCTCTGGCTTCTACCTGGCCATTTTTCTGCCGCGCCCAGGGACCTGCTGCAAGTTCCAATTCACCTCCTTTTCTTGCAAAACATGCAGTTCGGGATGGTGCCGTTTCCCTGGCTGTGGTTTGCGGTTATGTGGTCGCTGGCGGTCGAGGAGCAGTTCTATCTGCTGGCGCCTCCGTTGATCCGGTTTCTATCCCCGCGAATTCTTTTCCTTGTCCTTGTGGGGACGATTTGTCTAGCGCCGCTGCTTCGATTCCTCGTTTTCCAATATTGGTTGCCACACACCTTCGCGGCAATGATTCTGATGCCATGCCGGTCGGATGCACTGGCTTCTGGCGTTCTCCTCGCCGTCGCCTGGCGGAAGGACTGGTTCCGCGCTTTTCTCGTGAAGCGCCGATTGCTCTTGCAGCGTGCGCTGCTCGTCTTACTCCTCGGAGTGGGCGCGTTGCTTTGGTGGCTGGATCACCCGCTCAACATCGTCACGGTCGCGATCGGCTTCACCTGGCTCGCCATGTTTTACGGTTGTCTTTTGCTGGTTGTGCTCTCGCACACGCAAGGTTGGGTTGCCGCCGTGATGCGTTGGACGGTTCTCCGCTGGCTCGGCACTGTCTCCTACTGCGTGTATGTGACTCACCTAGCGATCAATATGCTCGCCCATCGGATTCTCTTGCACGCCCCGCCGCAAGTCTATAATGAGGCGGGTCTTGGCGTGACTCTGCTTGCAGCCGCTCTGACACTCGCCCTGGCAACTCTTTCGTGGCGGTACTTTGAAAAGCCCCTGATCCGGCGCGGGCACAGGTACTTGTATGAGGAAGCGACCCTGGGTTGAGGCCGTAAACTTTTTGATAGGCCTGGATTCGAAGCAACGATGACGCAAGCTATTATTCATGCTGAAGGACCCGGCAAACGCTGCCATCGCGGCTTGCACACCGAGCGAGGCCTCTTGTGCGACTCGCGGCGTCCGGCGCCTGCCCTTTCTTCGATCACAAAGTCAGGGCCTCACACCGCGTCTCAGAGCGAATAGACGATGCCACTCGCCGCCACTAATTCCGTCCTCAGCGGCCGCATCCCCGAGCTCGACGGCTTCCGCGGCGCCGCCATTGGCATGATTCTGGTTCACCATTATTTCTTGATCCCCCTTCAGCCGTCCCCCGGCACTCCGATCGCCTATTTGCAGGCTTTAGGGCGGTTGTCTTGGAGCGGTGTGGACCTTTTCTTCGTTCTCTCCGGTTTTCTCATTGGCGGCATTCTTCTCGACGCCCGCGACTCCGCAAATTATTTTCGCGTCTTCTACACCCGCCGCTTTTTTCGCATCGTTCCCATCTACGCCGTCAGCCTCGCCGTTGCGTTTTCCTTGAGCCGCCTCGCAAGCTTCAGCTTCGCCGGGCGTTTCGCGTGGATGTCGAAGGACCAGCTGCCCTGGCTCCCGCACCTCTTTTTCCTTCAGAATTTCTGGATGGCGCAGAGCACGAATTGGGGCGCTTTTACCCTTGCCGTCACGTGGTCCTTGGCCATCGAAGAGCAGTTTTACCTCACGCTCCCGGCGCTCGTCCGCATCCTGAACCCGCGGCGTATTCTTGTTGCCCTCGCTGCAGGAATCCTCGCTGCTCCTGTTCTCCGCATCGTTCTCTATGTTTTTTGGCCCGAGCGCTGGCTTTCCTGGCACGTCCTCATGCCCTGCCGCGCCGATGCGCTCTTCCTTGGCGTTCTCGGAGCCGTCGTCATGCGCGATCCAGCCTGCCGGGACTGGCTCTCACGCAACCGCCGCTTCTCTTCGGCGTTTCTTTTCATTTTGCTGTTGGGTATGGCCGTTCTCACTTGGCGCGCTTCGGACTATCGTCACCTCCCGATGCTCTCCGCCGGCTATACCTGGATGGCTCTCTTCTACCTCTCTACGCTTTTGTATGCGATGACGCATCGTGAAAGCTGGATTGCCCGCTGCATGCGTTGGCGCTGGCTCGGCTGGCTGGGAACGATCGCCTATGGCGTCTACCTCTTCCACGTAATCATTCTCGGCACATTTTTCAGCTTGCTTAGGTCCCGGCCTCCGCAGTTGACGTCCTTTCCAGAAGTTTGCCTGACCCTCCTGGCCCTCGGGGTTACTCTCCTCCTTTGCCGTCTGTCCTGGCTATACTTTGAAAAACCCTTCGTTCAGATGGGCCATCGGTCCCATTATTTGCCTGCTGAGACGCAAAGAATTCACACGCTTGAGCCACTCAGCGTTGAAGGGAGCGAAAGTTAAGTGAGCGCGGCCTCCGATCGCATCGCCATTCACGGCGAGGACCTCGGCAAACTCTATCATCGCGGCTTGCACGCCGAGCGAGGCCTCTTGCGCGACTCGCTCAGCCGCTTCGTGCGCTCGCCACTTTCCGTTTTCCGCCGCTCCGGCGAAGAACCTTTCTGGGCGCTCCAGGACGTCAGCCTCGAAGTCCGTGAAGGCGAAGTCCTCGGCCTCATCGGCCGCAATGGCGCCGGCAAGACCACGCTTCTGAAAATTCTCTCGCGCATCACGCGCCCCACCACCGGCTGGGCGGAAATCCACGGTCGCGTCGGCAGCCTCCTCGAAGTCGGCACCGGCTTCCATCCTGAATTAACCGGCCGCGAGAATACCTTTCTCAGTGGCGCCATCCTCGGCATGGGCAAGCGCGAGATCGAGCGCAAGTTCGACGAAATTGTCGCTTTCGCTGAACTCGAAAAATTCATCGACACGCAAGTCAAGCACTACTCCTCCGGCATGTACGTCCGCCTCGCCTTTGCCGTCGCCGCCCATCTCGAACCCGAAATCCTTCTCGTTGATGAAGTCCTCGCCGTCGGCGACATCAATTTCCAGAAAAAATGCCTCGGCAAGATGGGCGACGTTGCACGCACCGGCCGCACCGTCGTCCTCGTCTCCCACCAGCTCAATCAGATTCGCCGCCTCTGTCAGCGCGTCGTGTGGATCGACGAGGGACAAACTCGCCGCACAGGCCCCACACACGAAGTCGTCAGCGCCTACGAAACCGCCATGACCCGCGGCGACCGTAACGGTCACGAGTCCTCTCGCGGCCCCGCCACCAGAGGCCGTTTCCTCCGCTGGGAAATCGTCGAGCCCCGCGGCGACGAGCCCCATGTCCTTATCACTCTTGGTCCCGTCACCATCGCATTCACCCTCAAGCTTCACGCGCCGATCCGCATGGGCCAGCACGGCATCGCCCTCTACAATCTCGACCGCCAGCTCATCTGGGGCTGGGCCGCCGACAACCTACAACTTGAAATCGGTGAGCACCAGCTCTCCTACACTTTTCCGATGCTCCCGTTGCGGCCGGGGCCTTACACCTGGCTCGTGAGCATGTACAACGAACAAATGAACCTTGTGGATGCTTGGGAGTGTCTGCCGGAGATGATCGTCGCCACGGAAAGCCACCAGCATCCAAGCGATGAATGGAATGGCACCCTCAATGTGCCATGCGAATTCAGAATCCGCGAGGAGGCATGAGCTTGTCACGCGAGTCGGTGTTCGACAGCCCAGATGCCATCCAAATAGTCGAAGCGCGACAGGCAGCGGTACGTCCGTTACTCACGGATCTGCGTCAAAAACTTGGAATACGCACGGCCGTGGATGTTGGCTGCGGCGTCGGACGTTTTTCCTCCTTTCTGCAACATTTGGGCTTTGAAGTCGTGGGCATCGACGGCCGTGAAGTAAACGTCGCCGAGGCCAGGCGCCGGCAGGCGGGCGTCGAGTTCCATCATGTGAACGTCGAGGATGAATCCGTCCTTCGGCTTGGGTCATTTGACCTGGTATTTTGCATGGGGCTCCTCTACCATTTGGAAAATCCGCTGCTTGCGATTCGGCGTCTCCGTGCGCTTACGCAAAAAGGCCTCCTCCTAGAGAGCATGTGCATTCCCGATGACAGATCCTCGCTGCTCCTGCGAACCGAGCTCCCATTAGAAAACCAGAGCTTGACGGACATGGCCTTTTATCCCAGCGAAGGGTGCCTGGTGAAAATGCTCTATCGCGCGGGTTTCACCGCAGTCTACCGTCTGGCTAGTCTGCCGGATCATGATGACTTCCGGGAAACTCCTGAGCACTTGCAACGCCGGACTGTGCTTCTTGCTTCAGTCATACCGCTGGCCTCTTCGCTGCTCATCCCGCTCTCTGAACCACACGAAACTGTAAATCCGTGGCAGAAAACTTCCGGTGGCGTGGCCCGGTTTTCTCGTCGCGTGAAGAAATTCCTTTCGAGGTCTGCCGGGGAAAAATATTTGGCCGTTGGCCAGCGGATGCGCCGAATTCTTCCGAACATGCCTATCCCGCTTCGCTTGCCCTTCGGCGCCTGGTTTCTGGCGCGAAGCGACTACATGGGCGCCGCCGTGACGTATGGCGGATTCGAGCTGGCCGAGCGCGCTTTCGTCAGCCGCTTCCTCCGCCCCGGTATGACTGTACTGGATATCGGCGCGCATCACGGGCTCTACACTCTTCTTGCTTCCAAAGCGGTCGGCCCCAGCGGACACGTATTCGCCTTCGAACCCTCGCCCCGTGAACGAAAAGCTCTCCGCTTGAACGTGGGCTTGAACCGCTGCAAGAACGTGGGCATTCAAGAGCTTGCATTGGGAAATGAGGAAGGCGAAGCCAGCCTGCACGTGGTGGATCATCTCGAAACTGGTTGCAACAGTCTCAGGCCGCCTGCCTTGGTCGGTTCGACTTCGTTAATTTCCGTTCGCGTCCTATCTCTGGACCAATGGTTAGCCGCACACGATTTGCAGTCGGTGGACTTCATTAAGCTTGATGTCGAGGGGGGCGAGCTTTCTGTTCTCCAGGGAGCACAGAGACTTCTCGAACGCCGCCCGCGTCCCGTCATTCTGGCGGAAGTACAAGATATTCGCACCCAGCCGTGGGGCTATCGGGGCAGAGAGATCATCGATTTCCTGTCAGGCAAAGGATACAAATGGTTTCGAATGTCGGCAGAGGGATCCTTGGAAGAACTGCATGCAAACCGTCAGGACTTTGATGAAAACTTCGTCGCCTGGCCCGGAGAATTGGATGGGGAGTTGCTCAAAATGCAGTTTTCACACGGCCACCATTCCAACCACACCTCAGGGAGAGCCTGAATAGCGCCGGGGAGAGCTGCGCATGGGTTTGCAAGCCATCGACTGGATCGGACGTACGCTTCGCAAGGCGGGCACTGAAATTCTCCGGCGCAATGGATTCCAGGGAACCTGGATCGACGTCGGAGCTCACCTTGGGGAACTTACGCTGTGGCACGCGCAGCATAATCCCGGCCTTCGAGTCTTCGCCCTCGAACCAAATCTCCGCGCCGCTGCTGCGTTGATGGGCCGCGCGGCCAATTACATGGTAATTCCCATGGCCGTTTCCGAGCGGGACGGCGCCGCTGATTTTCATGTCAACGAATACGAAGAAGCGAACTCGCTCCTCCCTTTTCACGAGGAAGGGCTCCGAGCCTGGATTGGAGGGCATGTCCTCAAGGTGGAATCCATCGTCACCGTGCCCACAATCCGGCTGGACACCCTCATGGCTCTCATGGGAATTGACCGCGTGGATTTCCTGAAAATCGACACGCAAGGCATGGATTTGGCCGTCTTAAAATCTGCAGGCCACAGGCTGCGCGATATTTCGAAAATCACGCTCGAAGTTGCCGTGACTCCGCTTCCCCTTTACGTCGGTGCGCCGTCGAAGGACGAAGTCGTGTCGTTCCTCGCGGACGCCGGCTTTGCCCTGCACGACGTCAAGAGCCAGACGGAAGGACAAGAAGAGATTTTAACTTTTGTTCGGAACCCGCTGGCCGCCTAGGCCTCCGCGCTCTCAAGCCGTTGCTGGCAAGCCGGCTAACGTGTCGTGGACGACCAGTATCTCTGCAAGTTCTCCGCTCGCTGCTCAGACGCGAATCCCCAGCGCATCGAGGGCCCTTTGTGGAGGCGAAGCGTCTCATCGAAGTAAGGAGTGCAAGGTAATGGAGCATCCCAGCACAGATTTCCTTGCGCGGGCACGTACACGCCTAATCCGGAGACCGTGTGTCGCACGGTGACGTCCGCCTTCGGTAATGCCGGCAATTCCTTCACGCTGCCGAGCGCCCGGTACGGTTCCTTCCAGCCAAAAGAGATCAGGCACCACACCAACAATCCCAACAGCATGGCCATCGCCGCTCCCGTCTGCCCGCCGCGGTGTTCGGAAGTTGCGGCAACAATCCCCCAGGATCCTAACGTTCCCGCCGTCGTCCAGATGGCAAACTGACCGAATCGCATGTCCGGCGAAGCCAGAAACCAAAATCCGACGCCCGCTAAAGAGGGAAGCAGCAGCCAAAGCCAGGGACACGCTTCACGGAACTTTCCACCCATTCGAAATCCTAGCGCCACCGCCAGACCGCCCAAGGAAATCGCAAGCGGCACTTGAAACGACACTCTGTTCCGGATCGCGTTGCTCGACCACACACCGAGCCACGCGAGACCTCGCGTCTCAGCGGGAGCGGCATCGGGAATCCGCCCCCAGGCGCGGACCCCGGCGGCATACCAGTTCGCGACGTCGGGTGGGGTCTTCCAGTCAAAAGCGAAGCCCAACGATGTCGCCGGGAACAGAGGATAGCCGCTCAAAATAATTCCGCGTGCGCACCAAGGAAGCAGGATCGCCAGAGATAAGGCCAGTGCGCCGGCAATGTAGATCCGCCGCTTCGGCATGGACCCGCTCATCGCCCAGATCCTGCGAAACGCCAGGCACCATGTGAGTAATGCAAAAACAACCGTGGATAATTTGAAAGCTACGGCCAACGCGAAAAGGCTTGTGGCCACGGCAATCCGTGGAGTTTCAGAGTTCCGCTCGCCGTCTTCTTTTCTCCGGCGAAGGGCATCGAAAACGATTCCCACGGCAACCAGGCAGGCAATCGTCGCGGGCTCGTCGGTTTGCGTGCCTACGATTCTGGATCGCGCCGCCCAGAAAAATACCGGAATCGCCAGAATACTGTGAAACCAGTCGGTCGGAGACGCCGGGGATCTCGCGATTACACGTGCGCATGCGGGCAGGATGGTGATGCCCATCGCGGCTATCACGAATCCAGTAAACAAATGGTGCCCTAAATCCTTCCACATACCTTGTCCGAGCGCCGCGATGCAAAGAAACACGGAGCTATTGAATCCCAGTCTTCCCTGGAGGTTCGCAAGGCCGGGAACTGCCGGATACGTCAAAATCCACCGCACGGCTGACGCCCCGTACAGTCCCGTATCGACATGATCGCAGGGGCTTGTTGCTCGAAATGCGATGAACAGCACCATCGAAACGCCGGACAGAATTAACCAGCCGGAGGGTCGCGAGCGGGTTCTTAAGTTCTCAAGGAGAAGCGATCGATTGACTAGGAGTCCCAAAAGGCCCGCACAAAGCAGCAGGACCGTCGCCCAAGAAGTGATGGGCAGGAACAAATTCCAAATCTCTAGAACTCCCGTGGAAACGCAGAGCCCCATCCAGAAAGCATCGGCAAAAAAGCAGTCTCTGCCAAAGAGCCCGCGAAAAATCGAGCCGATACCAAGCAGGGCGATTGCCATCACTACCCACGTGAAAAAAATCGCCAGCGCGGAAACGATCAGCATCTATTTCCGGCCTTTCCGGAATCTCGCGGATTTTGTCCGCACCGTGCTGCATCTGGCATGAGTCATCGGCGCAAGCGCATGCTCAAATCTTCGCCCAAGTTGCGAGAAACCTTATCTCAATTACTCTGCTTTCGAAAGCACTCCTGATGTTTACCCTGCGCAACCTCCCTCATTTAGTTTTGAATAAGAGCAGCGAGCAGAATAGCTATACTTATTCTTCGGTTGTGATTTGTGCTATTGCGGTAAAGGAATCGCGGACCTTCCAGCTGGACGAGCCATGAACTTCGCAGACACCCAGATTTCCCGGGTCAAGGAATACTGGGACCAGCGTCCCTGCAACATCCGCCACTCGCCGGCGCCCATCGGCTCCAGGCAGTATTTCGACGAAGTTGAAGCCCGCAAGTATTTCGTCGAGCCGCACATCCCCGCTTTCGCCCAATTCGATCGCTGGCGCGGCAAGAAGGTTCTCGAAATCGGCTGCGGCATCGGCACCGACACCATCAACTTCGCTCGCAGCGGCGCTCAAGTCAGCTCCGTCGATCTCTCCGAAAAATCCATGGAGCTCGGCTGCGCCCGCGCCTCCGTCTTCGGCCTTCAGGACCAAATCCGCTTCTATCCCGGCAACGCTGAAGAGCTCTCTCGCGTTGTTCCCGTCGAGCCTTACGATCTCATCTACTCCTTCGGCGTCATCCACCACACCCCGCACCCTGACATCGTCCTCGACCAGCTCCGTCAATACACTCGCCCCGGCACGGCCATCAAAATCATGGTCTACCATCGCCGCTCCTACAAAGTTGCCTGGATTCTCCTCGCCGAAGGCCGCGGCCAATTCTGGAAGCTCCCCGACCTCGTCGCGAAAAACTCCGAAGCGCAGACTGGCTGCCCCGTCACCTACACCTACTCGCGCCGCGAAGGCAGACAGCTCCTCGAACGCCACGGCTTCCGCGTCCGCGAAGTTCGCGTCGACCACATCTTCCCTTACCGCATTCCCGACTACGTCCAATATCGCTACCTGAAAGAACCCTATCTCCGCTGGATGCCTCAACCGCTGTTCCGCGCCCTCGAACGCCGCTTCGGCTGGCACCTCCTCCTCACCGCCGAAGCCTGAACGCAGTTCTTCGCCGCAAGAACACATCCGGCCCCGGTGGCGCATAGCTCGGCATCCTCCTCGTATTTTGCTTGTTTGACTCAAAATTTGTTTCGGCGTATACAATGCCCCTCGCACTCAGGAGCACAACATGTCTCTCCATTTCAGGTTGTGGGGGCTCGCGTTTGCTCTCTCGCTTCCCATTGCGTTCCGCGCGGCTGCCCAGGAGCAGCAACAGCCGCCTCCATTTCCCGCCATCCCGATCGATGCCAAGGAAGAGCAGGTTCGCCAGGCAGTGGCACTTGTCAGGGCTGGCCAGAAGCTGACTCCCAAAGCCTGGCCCAACGGAGCACGCGTCGCCGTCTGCCTCACCTTCGACGTCGACAATGAGCTGCTGTGGAGGAACACACCCGCGCCCGTTCCTCTCTCCCAGGGCGAGTACGGCGCCACCACGGGTTTACCCCGTGTCCTGGATCTTCTCGACCGTCAGCAGGTCCCAGCCTCCTTTTATATTCCCGCCATGAGCGCTGCGCTCCACCCTCAGATGATTCAAGATATTGTGCGGCGCAACCGCCATGAGATTGGCGTTCACGGCTGGATGCATGAAAACCTGCCTTCCATCGGAGACGCTGCCAAGGAGGAGCAGTTGCTGACCCAATCCATCGATTACCTGACCACGGCTGTCGGCAAACGCCCTGTTGGCTTCCGCGCTCCTTCCTGGGCATTCAGTCAGCACACTCTCGACCAGATTCGCAAAGCAGGTTTTTTGTACGACAGCAGCTTCATGGCCATGGATGAGCCCTATGAGCTGATTGCCAACGGACAGAAGACCGGCATGATCGAGCTCCCCATCAACTGGATCGCCGATGATTATCCTTATTACGAACCGCAGGCGAGTGGCTCTCTGCCCGATCCGGACCTGGTCTACCAGATTTACAAAGCCGAGTTCGACGCTGCCTATCAGGAACGCACTCTCTTTATCCTCACCATGCATCCCCACATCACCGGCCATCGCTCGCGCATCGCGCAGCTCGATAAGCTGGTCACCTACATGAAGTCGAAGCCCGGGGTCTGGTTCGCAACTCTCGAGCAGGTGGCGGATTACGTGAAGAAGACCAACACCAGTCGGTAGATTTCTGCCGCCTTCTCAAGATACGGCGTCCGGCGGGTGGCCGCAGTTTCGCCGCGGTCTTGAATTAGCTTTTGCTCGGGGTGGCGGGTGGCCCTCGATAAGAGCGAAGGCGTTGTCAACTGACAATTCTCCCGAGCAGTGCTCCCAGCACCGCGCAAAAACAGGAGGGGGGAGGGTACCGCAGTCTTACGAAGCTTTTTCTTCCGCGTACGCCACGAATTCTTCGTACGGGCCTTTGAAGTCTTCGATTTTTCCGTCGGCGAAATGCCAGATGCGCGTCGCGACTTCATCAATCACGTCGTGGTCGTGCGTGACCAGCAGCACCGTTCCGTCGTACCGCTGCAAGGCAATGTTCAGCGCGTTGATCGATTCCAAATCCAGATGGTTGGTCGGCTCGTCCAGCACCAGGAAGTTCGGCTTCTGCAGCATCAGCCGGCAAAAAATCAGCCGCGCCGATTCGCCGCCGGAAAGCGCCGCCGTGGGCTTCAGCGCGTCTTCGCCGCTGAAAAGCATCTGCCCCATCAGCCCGCGCAGCTCCTGCTGCGACGCCGCCGGATCGAACTGCCACAGCCATTCGATCGCCGTCATTCCTTTCGTGATGGAATCGGTGTGGTCCTGCGCAAAATATCCCACCGCTACTTCGTGGCCCCACGCGACCGTGCCGCCATTGATTGGAAATTCCCGGTCCGTATCCTCGATGAATCCCGTCGCGTTGCGGATCAGCGATTTCAGCATCGTGCTCTTGCCCGTGCCGTTGCGCCCCATC
>JBIOGB010000047.1:0-29432 GCA_044447665.1 Candidatus Acidiferrales bacterium
GGTGATGATCGAAGGACCGGGGCACGTTCCGCTGGACAAGATCAAGGAGCAGGTGGACAAAGAGATGGAGTGGTGTCACGAGGCGCCGTTCTACACGCTGGGGCCGCTGGTGATCGATATCGCGCCGGGGTACGACCACATCACCAGCGCGATTGGCGCGGCGATGATCGGATGGCACGGGGCGTCGATGCTGTGCTACGTGACGCCGAAGGAGCACCTGGGGCTGCCGAATGCGGAAGACGTGAAGCAGGGAGTGATCGCGTACAAGATTGCGGCACATGCGGCGGATGTGGCGCGGCATCGTCCGGGTGCGCGGGACCGCGACGATGCGCTTTCCTATGCGAGGTTCTTATTCGATTGGAACAAGCAGTTTGAATTGTCGCTCGATCCGGAGACGGCGAGGGCGATGCACGACGAAAATCTTCCCGATGATTTTTACAAAGAAGCGAAATTCTGTTCGATGTGCGGGCCGAAGTTCTGCTCGATGAACATCACGCAGCTCGCCGAAGCGGAAGGCGGCCACGACCAGGCGGAACGCAAGCAGAAATTCGTGGAGCTCCTGGCGCGAATCGAAAACTAGGCGGATTCGTCCGCAGAGGATCCTGCGGAAAAAGCAAAGAAACCACTGGCTGGGCGGTGCGTCAGAATAGGAGAGCGTCCGCGCAGGCGGACTAAGGAGAGAGAAGATGAAATTGATGAAACTGATGGGGGCAGTGGTGTTGTGCGCCGGGCTGGCTGCGATGCCGGTGCTCGCGCAGGAAGCGGCGAAGAAAGAGCCGCCGAAGCCGGCGCCGAGCCCGTCGCAGGCCGTACTCGAGCAGTGGAATGACATCGGAAGGAAGCTGATCGCGATGGCGGAGGATTTTCCTGAGGACAAGTACGAATACAAACCGCATGCGGATTCCCGGACGTTCGCGGCGGGGCTCATACATGTTTCGGCGTCCATGTATTACTTCACGGACTTCGCGCTGGGACAGAAACCCCGCTACCCGGACGATCCAAAGCGCGACGATTTGAAAACCAAGGCGCAGATCGTGGCATTCGTGAAGAAGTGCGTTCAAGACGGCGCGGATGCGATTAAAGCGAAGGGTGACAAAGGTTTGAACGAAAGCGTCAACGACGGCGGACCGCATTTGGACCGGCTGTATGATTTGGCGTACGGACTAATTGAGCACTCCGGGGAACATTACGGACAATTGGTGGTGTATTACAGAAACAATGGATTGGTGCCGCCGGAATCGCGGCCGAAGAAGTAATCGTCACATTGCAGAAAAATCGGGAGGGCACGATCTCACAAGGATCGTGCCCTTTTTTTCTATCGCACTGGAATTGCAAAATTGCGATCGTTACGGGGAGGTTGCCGTGGCGGCGCCGTTTTCGAGAAGAGCGGTGAGCTGCGCGGGGTCGCTCGTGGGAGGAAAGCAAGTTTGGCCGGAGCAGACTACGGCGAGTGGCTTGTCGGCAGGGAGATGCGGCAAAGTTTCCTTGAGGGCACCGGCGAGATGGAGTTGCGGCGTCTCCGGAGTCACACGCAGAACGGACTTGCCGAAACGGAAGACACCAAGGGCTGCGGCTTCGAGCGCTTGGGCGGCAGGGTCGTCAGCGCGGCCGGTGATGACGACCTGCATCGGGTGACGCGCGAAGAGTGTGGCAGCGAGGCCGTAGGTGGCGGCGAAGAGGCCGTACTGCGGCGCGATGCCGGCGAAGGCTTCCAGCGCTTTTTGCGCGAACGCATGGTAGCGATCGTCGCCGGTGAAGGCATGGAGGCGAATTAGGGCGATGGCGGCGACTGAATTGGCGCCGGGTGTAGGGGAATCCTGAAAAGGTTTGCGGCGGACATCGAGACCACCCATAGGAGCAGCGTCAGAGGGGCGGTCGAAGAAGCCGCCACCTTCGGCGTCGCCATAGCGCGCGATAGCAAGGTCCATCGTTTTCTGAGCGGCGTGGAAATAGCGCGGCTCGAGTGTGGTTTCGTAGGCATCGAGCAAGGCGAGAACGCCGAAGACTTGATCGTCCAGCGAGCCTTCCAATGCAGGGCCGCCGATGCGATGGCCGAAGCCGCGGGATTCGCTCCAGACTTCCTTTAACATGCGGTCGAGAGTTTTCAGGGCGAATGCGCGGCAATTCCCGCCGAGTGAACCCGCCAAGACGCGCGCGGCGTCAAGGTAAGCCGAAACAAACATCGCATTCCAGGAAACGTACATCGTTTTGTCGATGTAGGGCGTGGGACGGAGCAGCCGCGCGGCCAGCATCTTCCCCTTCGCCCCGGCAATGGTCAGCCGAACCGTGGCTTCATCGAGGTCGAGTTGCTTGGCGATGTCGGAAGGTTTTCCCGCAATCCACAGGACATTCTTGGCGGGATTGTGGTGCATCTCGCCATGCGGCTCGACGTCGTAGAAGA
This sequence comes from Candidatus Acidiferrales bacterium, assembly GCA_044447665.1. Classification (GTDB taxonomy): domain Bacteria; phylum Acidobacteriota; class Terriglobia; order Acidiferrales; family UBA7541; genus Acidiferrum. The sequence continues at coordinate 2,402 of JBIOGB010000047.1, forward strand.
GTTCGATGACGCGCGCTTCTTCCGCTGTGAGCGCACCGCGGACTTCGTCGAGTGTCCAGGTGAAGTAGTCGCCATCGTCCTCGAGCGAGTAATCGGCGTCCTGGCTGGCGTAGAATCCGCCTCTTTCCTGACCGGAAAGGACCTCGTTGACCCAGTGGATGATGTCCTCGGAGGTTTTGCGAAGACAATCATTCTTCGTAACTTGATAGGCGTGAACGTAATTTCGCAAGAGCTCGGAATTGTCGTAACTCATCTTTTCGAAGTGAGGAACGAGCCAGCGCTCGTCAACCGAGTAGCGGTGGAAGCCGCCGGCCAGCTGGTCGTAGACGCCGCCGCGAGCCATTTTTTCGAGCGTGGTTTCGGCAATAGCCAGTAAATGTTTTTCTTTCGTCTGTTGATAACGCTCGAGGAGGAGATCAATGGCGGAGGCATGCGCAAATTTCGGCGAGCGGCCGAAGCCGCCGTTCTTGATGTCGAATTGCTGGGTGAGGGAGCGGATCTGCGCGTCAACGACGCCGGGATCGAAATCGGCGCGCGCGCCGTTAAACATTTCCGCTTGCGCGACGGCGCCAGCGAGCGAGTACGCGGCGCGTTCCAGCTCGGCGCGTTTGTTGCGATAAGAATCGGCCACGGCGAGGAGCACGCGGCGAAAACCGGGCCGCCCCATCTGGTCATCGGGCGGGAAATACGTGCCGCCGAAAAAGGGCTTGCCATCGGGAAGAAGAAAACCGGTGAGTGGCCAGCCACCTTGCCCGGAAATGGCGCTGATGGCGGATTGATAGCGTGAGTCCACATCAGGACGCTCGTCGCGGTCAACTTTAACGGGAATGAAGTGTTCGTTGATGATTTTCGCGATTTCGGCGTTCTCGTAGCTTTCGCGGTCAATGACGTGGCACCAGTGGCACCACACCGCGCCGATATCGAGAAGGATCGGCTTGTCAGCCGATTTGGCGCGAGAGAAAGCGGCGTCGCCCCATTCATACCAATCAATGGGCTGATGGGCGGCGGAGCGGAGATAGGGACTGGCGGAATCTTTTAGACGGTTTGCGGGATGGTCGGTCAAAGCAGCTCGCAGTTTGCGCGCGCGAAGAACGGAACGCGGAGGTCCTTCGCTTCGCTCAGGATGACGGCCAAGAGAAAACACCGGTCTGAAGACCGGCCACTGCAAGAAAACTATTGCACGGTATCGCCTGGGTTCGCATCGCGTGGGTCGAGGGGCTTGCGACCGGAAATTCCTTCATTCTGGCGGTGATAAAAACGGATGCGGTCTTCGCCAAGCTTCCAACAGAGATAGACCTCTTCATTGCCGAGGAGCGAGGGAAAATCGAGCAGGCCGATTTCGAGATCCTTGATCAAGCAGCCTGTTTCAAGAATACGGCTGAGCGCGGACTTGAAGGTTTCAGCGAGCTGCTGGTGCTGCGCGCGAAGCCCGGAAAGCTTTTCGTAAGGCACGAGCATGCCGCCCATCATCATGATGCGGGCGGAGACGGCGTTGAGATCCCTATCAAGATCGGCGAGCTTCTTGCGGCAATCCATGGCTTCAATAAGGTGGGGTTCGAGCTCGCGGCGGGTGCGCTCCGCCTCTCGCAGGGTAAAGAGCCGCGGCTGCGGCTCGGGAGCGTCCTGATCGGGTTCGTTGTCTTCGTCTGCCATCTTGTATCCGTATTGCGGCGTGCGATTTCCTGATGCGGCGATGCTACCGCAAACTGAGCATGCGGTCGAGCGCCACGCGCGCATAGTGGCGTGTGCGTTCGTCCACGGAGATGTGGTTGACGATGTTTCCGGCGGCAAGATTTTCGAGCGCCCAGAGCAGATGTATGGGCGTAATACGGAACATCGTCGTGCAAACGCAGACGCTGGGGTCAAGCGACATCACTTTGTGGCCGGGTAATTCCTTGCTGAGGCGGTTGACGAGGTGAATCTCCGTGCCGACGGCCCACACGGAGCCGGCGGGCGCGGCAGAGATGGCCTTGATGATGCCCTCGGTCGAGCCGATCTGGTCGGCAGCCTGCGCGACCTCGAAACGGCACTCCGGGTGAACGACGACGCGAATACCGGGATGCTCGCGGCGGATGCGTTCGACCTGTTGCGGCGTGAAGCGCTGGTGCACCGAGCAGTAGCCCTTCCACAAGATGACGCGAGCGCCGCGAATGGCTTCGGGTGAATTGCCGCCAAAATCCTGATAGGGGTCCCAAACAATCATTTTGTCGAGAGGAATGCCCATGCGGAAGCCGGTGTTGCGGCCGAGATGCTCGTCGGGAAGAAAAAGAACTTTTTCGCCGCGCTCGAAGGCCCATTGCATGACGGCGGCGGCATTGGAGCTGGTGCAAACCGAGCCGCCATGTTCGCCGGTGAAGGACTTGATGGCAGCGGTGGAATTCATATACGTGACGGGAATGACTTTCAAATCGCCGAGGGAAGAGAGTTCGCTCCAGCAGGATTCGACCTGGCCGATGTCCGCCATGTCCGCCATGGAGCAGCCCGCGTTGAGGTCGGGGAGCACAACGACTTGATGCTCGCGGCGTAGAATGTCGGCGCTTTCGGCCATGAAATGGACGCCGCAGAATACGATGTAGCGGCCGTCGGCCTCGGCGGCCTGGCGAGAAAGTTTGAGGGAGTCACCGCGGAAATCGGCAAACTTCACGACTTCGTCGCGCTGGTAGTGGTGGCCGAGGATGACGACGTCTTTGCCAAGACGCGCTTTCGCGGAGGCGATGCGGTCATCCAGCGTGTTGTCGGGCGTCAGGAGGTAGCTGTCAAAATCGCATCCGACACCCTTTTCGATTTCCGGGGCGCGCAAGGTTGGCGGCGGTGCGATGCCAACCAGCGAGGACAAGTTCGCGATGGAGGTAACGTTGCTCATTTTCGCTTCATTGATTTGATTGCCAAAAGGCCGGCTGCGACCCCTGCTGGTTAGATGAATTTTCCCGTGATTTGGTGCAATTATCCTCTATCCCCCGATAAACACCATAGTACGAGAAGGTGGTACGAAATCCGGGGTATTGATGCGATGGCCTTCTTCTTTTTCAAGGACCACGGAACGGATGTAGGTCTCCAGGCCGTCATCCGGGGCTCCTTCCCGGAGCAGGGCGCGCAGATCGTGGTCGTCCTTGCTGAAAAGGCAGGTGCGGAGCTTGCCGTCGGCGGTAAGGCGGAGGCGCGAGCAATGGCCGCAAAAGGGCTGCGTGACCGGCGCGATGAGGCCAATCTCGCCGGGAGCGCCGTCGGCAAAGCGGTACTTGCGCGCGGTTTCACTGCGCTCATGGGGAATCTGCTCGAGCGGCCAGCGCGCGTGGATGCGCTTATAAATCTCGGCGGCCGGAACGACCAGATCGCGCGTCCAATGCCGGTCGGCATCCAGCGGCATGAATTCGATAAAGCGCATGATGACGCCGCGCAGACGAGCAAAAGCGGCGAAGGATTCGACTTCGTCGTCGTTGAGGCCGCGAACGAGAACGGCGTTGACTTTGGCGGGAGCCAAGCGGGAGTTTTGGGCGGCGTCAATGCCGTTCATCACAGTGGCGAAAGACTTAGTGCGCGTAATGCGTTCGAACTTCGCGGGGTCGAGGGAATCGAGGCTGATATTGATGCGGCGGAGACCGGCCTGGAGTAGCCGTTCGCAGCGCTCCGCGAGAAGATGGCCATTGGTGGTCATCGAAAGGTCTTCGACACCGAGAGCGTGGAGACGCGCGATATAGTCTTCGACTCCATTGCGAACCAGAGGCTCGCCGCCGGTGATGCGGATCTTGCGGATGCCAAGGCGAAGAAAAATGCGAGCAAGACGGTCGAGCTCGGGCCAGGAGAGAATTTCGTCGTGATCACGGTAGTTTTCCGGGTCGGCGGAGCGGCAGTAGACACAACGGAAATTGCAGCGATCCGTGACGGAGATGCGCAGGTCGGTGATCTGGCGCCCGAATTTGTCGTGCAGGGTCATGGTGTCCAAAAATAATTAAGCCCGATTCAGTGCTGGGAATCGGGCGCCCGACGGAAAACCGCACATTTCCGTCGAAGTCGCTCCTTTCCAGGCACGGGTTTCAAACCGTGCGCGGTTTGCCAAAACCCGGCTCACCGCAAAAGGGAGGCGCGGGCGTTTCCACCCGAACCCTCCGTCCCGAACAATAAGACCCATTCCTCGCCGGGACGTCGCCCCTGTGCCATAGGCTGTCTCTCCCACAGGCCTCAGGGGTCGGAGTGTACCGGCTAAGTTTACGCCTGTGCGGTCCGGGCTGCAATTCAACGCTGCGCCGGGACGAGACGCAGGCGGGGCACAGGATTGTGATAGAGTTTTGCCACGCCATGCGGATATTCGTCTTAGGGGCCGGGGCGACCGGCTCTCTTCTCGCACAATTACTGGAGAGACAAGGACATACGGTCTGGTGCGGCGATCGCGACCCGGAGCGCGCGCGGCGCTTTCTAGGTAAGAAGAGCACTATTCCCCTAACCGAAGTAAATGCGAGAAATCTGCGCGGGATCGTGCGGGCGGCGCGCGGATGCCAGTTGATCGTCAACGCCTCGGCTTCCGTGTTCAATGAAATCGTGCTGCGAGCGGCGCTACGGTTGCGCGCGCATTATGTGGACCTCAGCTCGCACCTTGCGCGGCATCCCTTCAAGGCCGAACAATTCCGCTATGCAAAACGGTTCGAGGAGAAGAACCGGATAGCGCTGATCAATGCGGGCGCGGCGCCCGGCCTGACGAATCTGCTGGTGAAACGCGCGGCGGAACAGTTCGATAAAGTCCACTCTGTACATATCCGGCTCTATGAGAGCAGCGAGAGCGACGATCCGATATCGCAATGGTCTCCGGAAGTGTCGTTCGACGAGGCAGTGTCGCACCCGCGCATCTATCGCGACGGAAAATTCCTTCTCGGAAAACGCTTTTCCGAAATGGAGAAATTTCATTTCATGGAGCCCGTCGGCACGATCCGCGTGGTGCTTGCCGCGCAGGACGAAGTAGCGACGCTGCCGTACTTCATACCCATGCGCGAGCTTGACGTAAAAATTGGCGGGAACGAAATTGACCGGCTGCGACGTTGGCACAAGCAAGGAAAACTGCATCGCTCGCGCGGGATGGCACAGCACCGGTTCCCGCAGACACCTTCACCGCGAAAGGTGGCGAAGTTGATCCGCCATGGGACTCTTCAAAACGCGCGGTTCGCAGCAGCAATACTGGTGCGTGGAGTTAAGCTCGGCACGAAGGAAGACCAGTATTTGTTAATGCGCAGCGATTGCATGTTCCCAACGCTCTATCAGATTCGCCGGCAAGGGCGCTTGACGACCCCGGTGGCTTACGCAACGGCGCACATCGCCGCGCTTTTCATCAAATTTTTCCCCAGAGACCTCGCTGGTGTATTTGCGCCGGAAATGCTCCCGCCTGAGGCGCGGCGCGCGGTCCTTACCGGAATCCGCGCACACGGCGTGCGGATCGCGCACAAGACAACAATCCTCAAACGCAGCCATGAGGACGAAGAAGAGTTCTGACGAGAACTTCAGGCCGGGCGGTCTTTATGGCCGGGCTTCGAAAATCAAATTGAACGGCGTTTGCGTGGCCCGGCGGAAACGGGAAAATCCGCCCGATGTGACGACTTCCCGAAGTCGCTTCTCACCTGCTTGCGCTCCGAGCGCAAGGCCCACTTCCTGTGACAACGAGGCGGGGGTGCAAAGGAGCGTGGAGGCACCGTAGAAAGCGCGGCCAATCGGATTAAGATTATCTTCGAGCTTGTCGCCGGCGAAGGGTTCGACAATCATCCAAGTGCCATCTTTTTTGAGCGTGCTGTGAACGTGAGCGGATGCGCCGGCGGGATCGCCCATGTCGTGCAGACAATCGAAAAATGTGACGAGATCGTAGTCTTTGCCGTGATAATCCTTTGCCTTGGCGACTTCAAAGCGAATGCGGCTGCCAACGCCCGCATCTTTTGCGCGCTGCTTCGCCGTTTCGATCGATTTATCGTGGTAATCGAATCCGGCGAACTCGGACTTGGGATAGGACTTGGCCATCAACACGGTGGATGCGCCGAGGCCACAGCCGACATCGGCGACGCGCGCACCGCTCTTGAGCTTTTGGTCGACGCCTTCGAGGGAGGGAATCCAGGCGCTGACCAGATTGGCGGCGTAACCGGGCCGGAAAAAGCGCTCGGTGCCGACGAAGAGCTCTGGGTGATGTTCGTGCCAACCCAGACCGTTGCCGGTCTTGAATCTCTCGGTGAGCAACTCTTCTGCTCTTACAGCAGCAAGGGCTACTTGAAATGCTCCGGGCAAGAAGACCGGGCTGGTTTCATCGGCCATCGCAAAAGCTTGTTCCTCACTGAGGTGAAATTTCCCTGTTGATGAATCGTAGGTTACATAGCCTCCGGCGGCTTGTGCGCTCAGCCACTCACGCACATAGCGTTCGGCGGTGCCGGTGCGCTTGGCAAGCTCCGCGGGAGTCTGCGCTCCGGCGGCTGCGAGAGACTTGTATAAACCGAGCTTGTCACCGATGCGAATCAGCGCGGCGTTGAAAGTGGCGCCAAAATCGACAATCGCCTTGCCAAGAAATTCGTGAAGCTTGTCCTGATTGATGGCCATGTCTTTCTCCGGCAGAAGGATGAATGGGGGGCTTCAATTGAAATGAATCTTAGAGTCTCGCCTGGGAAAAGGCAAGTGCGCTCAGCAGCAGCGATTGGGGCGTGAATAGCGGCGATTGAGTTGCTCGACGTAAAACTCCGCAGCGGTGAGCTGGCGGCGCTCGGCTGGACGTTCCGCCACGAAACGCAGGTAGCGCTCGTAGGCGGAATCGCCGCACCATTCGCGCACGCCGCGCCAGAATTTGCGGAGCCACCGGGAAGCGAATTTTGCCCCGTACCGCATCAGTCGTCTCCATGAGCTGCGCCAGAATAGCCCGCGGCCCACTGCGAGCGCACATAGGGCGATTCGTGAAGAACAATTTCGCGGCGCCGGCCGAGAATCACGTACCACTGAATCACCGCCTCGATGATCATCAGCAAAATCATGAGCGCCAGGACCAGGGTGACCGCGGCGTCGAGGCGCAAGTTGAAGATGAGCTGCTGCGTTTCGGCAATTCTTGCTGCCGGAATCAAGCCGCTCGCAATTTGCGCCACCAATTCGTTGGCACCGGATAGGAAACCGATGCGCGGATTCGCATCGAAAACCTTCTGATAGCCCGCGGTCATGGTGATGGTGATGAGCGCGGCCATGGGAATCATCGTCACCCAAAGCCAGCGAAGGCGCCCCATCTTCATCAAGATTGTGGTGGCTACGACGAGCGCGACCGCGGCGAGCAGCTGGTTGGAAATGCCGAACAGCGGCCAGAGCCAATTGATTCCTCCCAGCGGGTCAGTGACGCCCTGATAGAGAAAATATCCCCAGGCTCCCACGATAACGGCGCTGGATAGGAAAATGCCCGGCAGCCAGCTTGTCCGCGCAAACGGCTTCCACAGGCGGCCGCCGAGCTCCTGCACCATGAAACGCCCGACGCGTGTGCCTCCGTCAAGCACCGTGAGTACGAAGAGCGCTTCGAACATGATGGCGAAGTGATACCAGATGCTCATCAGGCGCTCGCCTCCGATGGTGTTCGAGAAAATTTGCGCCATGCCCACCGCCAGCGATGGCGCGCCACCGGCGCGATTCAGCAAAGTCTTTTCGCCCACGAGATGGGCAAGATCCGTCATCGTTTGGGCCGTCAGTGGGAAACCCCATTGGCTGATGGTGGCAGCAGCGGCCGCAGGCGTGCTGCCTACGATGCTTGCGGGGCTGTTGATCGCGAAATAAACGCCCGGGGTCATCGAACAAGCCGCAATCATGGCCATGACGCCGACGAAGGACTCCAGCAACATTGCGCCGTAGCCGATAAAACGCGCTTCACTTTCACGAATAATCATTTTCGGCGTTGTGCCAGAAGAGATGAGCGAGTGGAATCCGCTGATCGCGCCGCACGCAATGGTGATAAAGCAGAACGGAAAGATTTTTCCGGCGAAGATGGGGCCCGTGCCGTCGACGAAACGCGTAAGCGGCGGCATGAGGACGGGCGGCCTGACGATCAAAATGCCCGCCGCCAAGATGAAGAAGGCGCCCGCTTTGATGAAGGCAATCAGATAGTCGCGAGGCGCAAGAAGCAGCCAGACAGGAAGCGTGGAAGCGATATAGCCGTAAATGATGAGCGCGAACGCCAGGGCAATACCGCTTAGAGTGAACAGGTGCGACCACGAGGGCGAATCTCCCACCCAGCGCCCGGCCACCACCGCGAACAAAACGAGCGCCAGACCGATCAGCGAAGCTTCAAGCACGCGGCCCGGCCGGAAAAAGCGCAGGTAAACGCCAAGTAGCAAAGCGATGACGATGGTCATGGCGAGCGTAGAGGTAGCCCAGGGCGAAGCTTTCAGCGCGTTAACGATCACCAGCGCGATCACCCCGAGCAGAATGATCATGATGGCCAGCACCGCGAGCTGCGTTATCAATCCGCCCCGGCTGCTGATTTCTTCTCGCGCGATCTGGCCGAGCGATTTTCCGTCGCGGCGAATCGAACAGAACAAAATGATGAAATCCTGCACGCAGCCGGCGAAGGCTGCTCCGGCAATGAGCCAGAGCGTGCCCGGCAAATAGCCGAATTGCGCGGCCAGCGTCGGGCCGACGAGCGGCCCGGGACCGGCAATGGCCGCGAAATGATGGCCGAAAAGAACCCACTTGTTGGTGGGAACAAAATCGCGTCCGTCATCCTTGCGCTCGGAAGGAGTGGCGCGCGTGTCATCGAGCACGAGCAGGCGCGCGGCGATAAATGCGGAGTAAAAACGAAACGCCACGAGATAACAGCACACCGCGGCAATCACGAACCAAATGGCATTGAGCGGTTCGCCGCGGTGCAACGCGATCGCGCCGAGCGCCCCCGCGCCGGCGATCGCAACAGCCACCCAGATGAAAATGCGGACGAAGCGCTTCATTTTGCTTTACTGGGCGGCGTGGCGGTGCTCATGAATCTGGCGATGTCCTGCTTGAGCTTGGCGAGCGACGGAGCGTGAACGTACATCATGTGTCCTGCTTCGTAGTAAGCGCCGCTCAAATGGCCGCGCAGAAACGGGTCAAGTCCAAGATGATCGAAGGTGTACTCTGTGGCGAAAAACGGCGTGGCGAGGTCGTAGTAGCCCTTGGCGACGAAAACATGCAGAAAAGGATTTTGCGTCATGGCGCTGCGCAGAGTCTCGGCGACGTTGACGTAGCGGTTCTCGTAAGGCTCAAAGTTCCACGGCTCCACGCGGGCGGTGAGAATTTCGTAGGGCAGGTCGCTTTCAAATTTCAGGTCGTTGCGGACGTAATCGAGCAGCACGCCGGTGTACGGACCGATGATCGCCGCCATGCTCGGGTCGTAGTCTGGCCGCGAGCCTGCGGAATCGGCGTCGATGCCGAGGAAGCGGCCGTCAATGCGCCCGACAGTGCGGCGCTGGTCGCGTAGAAGCTCCTTGGTAAAGCGGCCGAGCTGCACGCGGAGATTGCACTCGTCCACAAAATTTGCGGAAAGGCCGGTGAGCCGCGCAAGTTTTTGGGCAATCTCTTTGCGGCGATCGGAAGCGAGATTGTCGCCGGTCATCAAGGCATCGGCGTACTCACCGGCGGCGAATTTGCGCGACTCGTCAATTGCTTTTTGCAGATCGCCCTGCAAGTCCGCCGGGAGCTTTTTGTGATACCAGGCGATGGCAGTGTAGCTCGGCAAATAGAGGAGGTACGGCAAATCGTTGCCAGCATCGAATTCCGTCGTCTCGAAATTCAGAATCGAAGAGACGAGCACGATGCCGTTCAGGTACATGCCGAAGTGCTGTTGCAGATAACCGGAAAGGCCCGCGGCGCGCGTTGTGCCGTAACTCTCGCCGGCGAGAAATTTCGGCGAGGGCCAGCGCTTGTTGCGCGTGGCGTACAAGCGAATGAATTCCGCCACGGATTGCACATCTTGCTCGATGCCGTGGAATTGTTTCGGCGGCTCGCCGGGAACGGCGCGGCTGTAACCGGTCGAAACGGGGTCGATGAAAACCAGATCGGAAACGTCCAGAAGAGAGGCATCGTTGTCCACGAGCTTGTAGGGCGGAGGAAGAAGTGCGCCCGCATCGCCCATCTGCACGCGGCGTGGACCAAAAGCGCCGAGGTGCAGCCACACCGAGGAAGAACCCGGGCCGCCATTAAAGCTGAAGGTGATGGGGCGCTGCGCGGCATCGGACACGTCATCCTTGGTGTAGGCGACATAAAAAATGCTGGCCTTGGGAGTGCCGTCCTCCAGCTTTAGCAGGATCGTGCCGGCGGTGGCAGTGTACTTGAGTTCTTGCCCGCCGATCCGCAGCGAGTGTTTTGACTGGACGATTTTTTCTTCCGGCGCGGGCGGCGTTTTTTTCTCTTCTTTTGGCTTTTCGGATGGCTTCTCCGCAGGATTCTGCGCCGCCTGTTGAGCAGATGCAGCATTCACGCAAAGCAGGAATAGCGCGGTGGCACTCAGCAAGAAATAAGGACGCTTCATCGTCGGCAGAGCTCCCTCGTAGAATTTGCGGCAAAGCAATCGCGATACCCGGGGCATCGTATGCGAGTGCGCGGGACGCGTCAATCGTCTTGAAGCACAGGCAAAGCGAGGGGAGCGCAATTCCTCTTTCGCGAACCGAAGGAATCCGACCTTTTCCCATGGTGCGCCTCTGGGCGCCATCATGCCAGGCGATCGGCGTCAGTTCGGCAGTGAAGTAAACCGAAGTACCGGAAAGAGATCGCTAAAAATCTTGGCGACCTCACGCGGATAGGAGGCTTGGGTTGCGGCAGCCAGAGAAAATTTGCGCCGGACGACCCAGCCCTGGATTTTCTTCCAGTCTTCGGGATTCACCGGCCAGCCATCGTGTTTGGTCCACTCCCCTTTTTTGGTCGAGTACCAGTAGCTTTCGTAACGGCGCCCGAGCCGCTTTTTTTGTTGCGCGAGCCACTTCGGATTTGCGTTGACGCGCGGCCCCGCGATCCGCGCGAGCGCGGATTCCTTGCGCTTCGGCCCCGCATAGATTGCGTAGCCGGCGGTGGCAGTGTCCGCGGAAATGCCGCCGTAGAGCTGACCGCTTTCGCGGCTTCCCGGGAGCACAGCGGTGAATCTCAAATACATTTGCGGCCGGTAGGGCGTTTTGTCCTTGGCGAAGCGGATATCGCGATTGATGCGAGAAAAATTTGCGCCGGTGCGGCCGGAGGTATCGAAACGCGAATCGAGCTGAAGGACGGCCGGGGCCATCACCTCGAAAAAACGCCGGAAAGGCTGAACGACGAATTGCTGGTAACGTTCCCGTTTGGCGTCCATCCAGGCTTTTTGATTGTGGCGGGCCAGGTCGCGGAAGAATCGAAAGGTTTCACGAGTGAAGATAAGCTTTGCCGCTGCCTTAGCTGCCATCGGATGACCTCGGTGCCGGACAGGCGTCATTCAGCGTACACGATTCACAAGTAGCGTCAATTGGACTATGCTGTCCCGCTCGCCAGAAGAGGTTCTGGCAGCGCGCGCACTCGTGAACATTTGAGACGGAGACAACAACGATGTCCAGGAAATTGCTTGCAGCTGGAATTCTGGCGGCGGGACTGTGTGTGTGCACGGCGATTTTGTGCTCTGTTCCTATCGCGCATGCCGATGAAGCCAAAACGCAGGCGAAATTGGAACCATGGAAGGCGGAAGATATCATTTACGCGGAGTACGCTGGGCAATTCCGCATTTCGCCCGATGGCAGATGGCTGGTATGGGTGAAGGCGGGAGGCGACAAGGAAAAGGACGCTGGCTACTCGAATCTTTTTCTTTCGAGCCTTACGGAAAGCCGGGAAATCCAGCTCACGCGAGGCACCGATGAAAATGGCCAACCGCGCTGGTCTCCCGACGGCGAGGTGATCGCATTCACCAGCAGCCGCGCGCGGCCCAAAGCCAAGCCGGATACCGCGCCGGCACAGATCTGGCTGATCAACGCGCACGGCGGCGAACCCTGGCCATTGACGGAATTGGCGCGCGCACCGCGGCATTTTGAATGGCTGGACAAGGACACGCTGATTTACAGCGCGCAGGAAGACCCGGCTCTGTATGAACAGGAACTGAAGAAAAAGAAGGATGATTCCACAGTCGTCGACGATGAGCAGCATGAACCGCCGGTGCGCCTCTACAAGATCACGATAAAAGACAAGAAAGTGACACGCCTGACGACGAATATGGACTGGATTGGCGGCTGGGGCGTTTCGAAGGACGGGAAATACGCCGTCGCGGAGCATGCCAAGAGCTTGCACTACGAATTCGATCAGAAAATTCCGCCGGTGGTGTTTCTGCACAACCTCACGGACGGCACGGAGAAACAGATTTTCACCGAAGGCCGCATCCGGCCGTCCGATTTCGAGTGGGCGCCGGACACCAGCGGGTTCTACGCTGCCGCCCCGTATTCCACGGACCCGCGTTTCCTGATGGCCACGATCCGGCTGCTGTATCACTACGACGTGGCCAGCGGAAAGATCACGCAGGTCAACCTGGACTGGGAGAACGGGCTGGGATTTGAATTGCGAGCGATACCCGGCGGCTTCATTACCCAGCTCGCTGCGGGGAGTCATTCCGAAGTAGCACGCTACACCGCGGAAAAAGATGCTGCCGGCTGGAGTTGGAAGCGGCGATCGTTCGAGGGCGAGCACGCGAAAAATCTTAGCGGTTTCGCGCTCAGCGAAGATGCCAAGACGATCGTCTACGAATATTCCACTGCGAGCAAACTGCCGCAAGTGTACCGCGCGCAACTCGACGGCACGAAAATCGTTTCGCCCGTGCAGTTGACAAAGCTGAATGAGGGCCTCGTGAAAGGCCGCACGTTTGCGAAATCGGAAGTGATCCGCTGGAAAGGCTCGAATGATGAAGAGGTGGAGGGAATCCTCTACTACCCGGCGAACTACGAAGCAGGAAAAAAATATCCGCTGATCACGGCGATTCATGGCGGCCCTCAGGGCTGGGATTCCGACGCGTGGGACGACAATTGGGCCTATCCAATCAACCTGCTGACGCAGCGCGGCGCGTTCATTTTGCGGCCGAACTATCATGGCAGCGGAAATTACGGCTTGAAGTGGGGCGAATCGATCTGCTGCGGCAAGTATTACGATCTGGAGACGCCGGACATCAACATGGGCGTGGATTATCTCATCGCGCAAGGCAAAGTGGATCCCGACCATGTCGCGACGCTGGGCTGGTCAAACGGATCGATTCTTTCCATCAGCCTGATCACGACGTATCCGGTGCGGTACAAAGCGGCGAGCGTGGGCGCGGGCGACGTGGAATGGATCAGCGACTGGGGCAACGTGGACTTCGGCGAATCGTTTGACACGTATTACTTCGGCAAGTCGCCGTTTGAAGACCCGCAGCTTTACATCCGCAAATCACCGTTCTTCAAAATGGACAAAGTGCAGGCGCCGGTGCTGATCTTCCACGGCACGGCCGACCGCAACGTTCCGCCGGCGCAGAGCTGGTCATTTTTCCGCGCGCTGCAATATTTCGGCAAGACGGTCAAGTACGTGGTCTTCCCGGGCGAGCCGCACGGCCCGCGCAAGCTGACGCACCAACTGCGCAAAGTGGAAGACGAGCTCGCATGGTTCGACAAATATTTCTTCAAAACCACAAAGCAAGAAAACGAGTCATTGAAGAAAAACTCTATTCTGGCCGATGCCCTCCAGCGCGAAAAAATCGAACGCACTCGAAATCTCTATGGTAGTGAGTCAAGTCTCATGAAACCCAGCAATGAGGGTAAGCCTTCCGCAGACGGCAAGATTCATTTCGAAGTGGCATCGACTCGCCTCACGCCAGAAATTGTTAGGCACGGCGACATTTACATCGGGAGATTTGAAGTCACCCGCGCGCAATTTGCCGCCTTTGACAAGAATTACAAGTTTTTACCAGGCACGGAAAACTTTCCGGCGAACGGAATCAAGTTAGAACAAGCTGCATCCTACGCAGAGTGGTTGTGGAAGACAGGCGGATCAGGCAAAGACTGGCCGTTCCGAATCCCCTATGAGGACGAAGTCAAAGATCTTTACGAAAATCGGTCCGACGAAAACACGCTTGATTACTGGGCGGGTTACGCTCCCAATCGCGACGACACGGCGAAGCTGCGAGAATTGGCCGACACGCTCCCTGAGCCAGGCGGCCTACTTAGGGAAGTCGGCAGTTTCCTCGGTAAAGGTGATGAAGGAGAAGAACGCATCTACGACCTGGGCGGTAATGTCGCCGAATGGGTGATGACCCGAGATGGAAAAGGCAAGGTAGTCGGTGGTAGTGCCGACTGCCCTTCCGACCAAAAAGCCGGTTGCGAACCTCAACCGGAATACATCGGCTTCCGCGTGGTGTACGGCAAGGCAAAACCAGCGGCTGCTGCATCCGAATCACATTGACAAAGACAAGAGAGATTCCTCACTCGGCTTCGCTTTGTTCGGAATGACGAGCAGGAGAGCGACCGGTAATGCCAGATTGGCACTTGCCGTAAAGATGGATGCGGACTAGGCTGCATCCATGAGCGACTTCACACCGACCGAGAGAACAAAAATCCGGCGCAAATCCGACCGCGGCAGATACGACCGCAAACTGATCTACAGCATTCTTGACGAAGCCTTTGTATGCCATGTGGGCTTCATCGCGGACGGGCAGCCTTTTGTGGTGCCGACGAACTACGTGCGAGTCGGCGACAAACTTTTTCTTCACGGCTCGACGGCGAGCCGGCTGATGAAAATGCTCGCGAGCGGCGCTCCATTTTGCCTGAGCGTGACGCTGCTGGACGGCATCGTCTTTTCACCAACCGCCACAGGTCACTCTGTGAATTACCGCTCCGTGGTGGTGATGGCCAAAGCCGAGCCCGTCGAAGATGCGGGAGCAAAACTTGCGGCAATGCGCGATTTCGTCGAATACGTCATCCGCGGGCGGTGGGCAAGCGTGCGACCCCCAAGCGAGCAGGAGCTAAAAGGCACGATGGTTCTTGCCGTGCCCCTCGTGGAAGTCTCAGCGAAAGTGCGCACGGGTCCCGCGGTGGATGGAGATGAAGATTACGCGACTCCCGTTTGGACGGGAGTGCTCCCGTTTCGATGGACGCCGGGGACGCCCGTGCGCGACCCTCGCGGAAATTCGAGTGTTCCTGTGCCTGAGAATATCCTGCACTATTCGCGCCCGCAGCAAGCGGAGTGAAACAAGAAATCAACACAGAACGCACAGAGAACAGCGCACAGAGATCACGGAGAAGGTGAAGCTGCGCGTTTGCTCTGTTTCCGTTTGCTTGTGTTGCGTTTCGCGGCGCGCTCGTGCATTCGTCGGACAACGAGCTGGATGCGTTTTTCGCGCGTGCGCGCATGCTTCGCGGAATCCACGTACTGCACAATCTGGCGGCGGAGCGCCGTCGTGAGGGTGTTGAAGGTGGCGAGCGCGCGAGGTTCCTCGGCGAGGCCGGCGGCGAAATCCTGCGGGAGCACAACTTCGCGAGGCTCCGCGTCGAGGAGCAAAGTGACTTCGACGGTGGCGCCGGCGTCGATGCAGAGTTTGCGCCAGATGCGGCTGTGCACGTGAAGCCGGTAGGAGCCGCCTCCCCGAGGCACAAGGGTGCTCTTCATCGGCAGGCCCTCGATCCAGCCGTGCACGGGAATGTGCAAGGCATTCTCTCCAGCAACGCTGCGAAGGGCTTTGGACACGTCGCGGGGCACGTCCACGCAGCGCATGATCCAGACTTTGTGGATGCGGGCCGGAAAGACGTGCGGCTGGTCGGGGCGGTTCATGTGCGAGCCAGGATACGCTCCTCGGTCGCGCAGGAAAGCAATCGAGACGGTCGAATCGCAGGCCCCCTCCCCCCAGGTTTTTCATAAGTGTTCATTCTAAAGGAGGTTAAAGTCGTTTGTTTTGATACACTTTTACAAGTGTTGATTCTAAGGAAGTTACGTCAGATCTCTGTTAGCTAGTTGGTTACTAGAATCCGCAGGACGAGCCTGAAGCAGCCGGGGGACTGCGATTGACGTGTTTTTACTTAAAAATATCATACCACATGCATTATCTCCGGGTCAAGCGGAATGTTCCGGAGATACCGTCAAGATGTTTGTATAGATTCTGGGAGGGTCTCATTTCCCAGGAACGATTCAGGTGGCTGGCTAGGCCGAAGAGGCGTTTATCGGACTCCTACTTCTTGGTGGAGGAGTCGGCGAAGGCGAAGGAGAGGCCGAGGGAGATCAGAAGAGACGAGTGACTGCGGATCATGGGGGTCAGGCTGCGGTCAGGAGGAGCGGCTCGCCTTTCGTGATGACGCTGGTGTGCTCGTAGTGGGCGGAGAGGCTGCCGTCCGCAGTGCGGTAGGTCCAGCCGTCTCTATCCAGCAAAACATCGCCCGTGCCTGTCGCAATAATCGGCTCGATGGTAATGACCAATCCTTCGGTCAATTTGTGCTGCGCAGAGAAATCGGCATAATTAGGCACCGTCGGCGGCTCGTGAATCGTGCGCCCGATGCCGTGACCACCGAGTTCCTTGATCACATGAAAACCGCGCCGCTGTACTTCGCGCTCCACGGCTCGGCCAATGTCTTTCGTTCGGTTCCCTGCCCGCGCCGCGCCAAGCGCCTGCCGGAACGCGCGCTCCGCACAGCGCGCCAGTTCCCGTGCCTTGCCGTTTCCCGGCGGCACTTCGATGCTGACGGCGGAATCCGTGTGGTAGCCGTCTTTTTCGGCGGTGAGATCGAGTTTGACGAGGTCGCCTGGTTGAATGACGCGGTCGCCGGGAATGCCGTGGACCACTTCGTCGTTGACGCTGATGCAGACGTCACCCGGGAAACCGTAGACCATCGGCGGCGAGGAGCGGGCACCGCAATCGGAAAGGATGCGCGAGCCGACAGCGGAGAGTCCGGCGGTGGTGACGTCGGGGCGGACTTTTTCGGCCATGGCGCGCAAGGCTTTGGCGACGATGAGGCCGCAGGCGCGGAGCTTTTCAAATTGCTCTGCGGTGGTGATGGACATGATTCCCCCAATGACCGCCGTACTCAAGTGACAGAAAGGCGCGCAGGCTGAAGCCTGTGCCACTGGCGCCGTAACTTGCCGACTAGTGGCAACCGCAACCGCCGCCGCAACAGCCACCCCCACCACCGGAAAACGACGTCGAGGACTTGGCAGAAGCGCCGTTGCTTGAGCCGTTTGAGGTGGCGAAGACAGAAAGCTGGATCGTGGCTTTCTTGCTGGCACACTTCGGGCAGGCGATTTCCTGCTGCTTGTTGATTACAATTTTCTCGAACTGCGCTTTGCACTCTTCACAGATGTATTCGTAGATTGGCATACAAACATTATATCACCGGGTTTGGGCCCCACCCCAAAAGCGAATGGCTCCGGGTTTGAGCCGGAACCATTCGAAAAGGTAAGGAGATAACCGGTTGTTAGTCGCCGGCGACGGCTTCGGCGGCCTTCTCGGCGGACTCGGGTTTGGTGGCGGCGTTGCCGTTGGAATGGCCGTTGCCATTTGCGGGGGCGATGGTGACCGGCTTGCCCGCATTGGTAAAGTTGGCTGGAACCGCCTTGGCGATGTCCTGCACCGTGCCGATTTGCACGACGGTTGGCTGGGGCTTCTTCAGCACCAGCTCCTCGTAGATGGCGCGAACTTTGGCCTGTTCCTCGTAGGCCTTCTTGCGGCGCGCGCGATCTTCTTCGGCGGCAGTCTGCGGAATGTCGTGCTCGAGATGGCGGACGCGCGAAGCGTCATCGACGTCAATCTTCAGGGAGTGCTCGTAGCTCTGAAGGTTGACGGTCTTGCCCTTGGCGTAGATCTCGTGCTTGCCGTGGGTCTTATACCACTCGGCGACGGTCGCATTCTTGTGCATGTTCTCGATGATCTGGCGCCAGCCCACGCCGGTGTTGTAAGCGCAGAAAGAAATCTCGCCCTGCTGCGTGGCGTAAGGGATGATGCACATTTCGGTGCGGCGGAAGTCGTAGTTGAAAAGATCCTGGAACCACATGCCGGCGATGAAGAGGAAGTTCCACGGGTCGCTCTGGCGGCGCTTCATGGCGTCGTTGAAGTCGCGGTCCGGGGAGGTGCGGCCGTATTTCGTGGTGGATCTATTCGTGAGCGCCCAGGTCTTGTCGAACTTCTTGAATAGGTCGTAGAGCTTCAGACCCTTGGGTCCCTGGAAGGGATGGTAGTTCTTGAGAAGGGCCATGGCCATCATGAAGTTTGAAAAGCCCTTGCCGCGGGCGGCGTCGGTGATGGCGGTGACGTCTTTCGTCAATTGCGTGGCGTTGAGGAAGCGCGGGACGGGCGCCCATTCCTTGGTCTCTTTGTTGATCATGAGCGCGGTGCCGACGCCGCAGTTCGGGTGGCAGCCGCAGGAGAGCGAGCCCCACTGCGATTCATTGCCCTTGACCATGTCCGCGAAGCCCGCAAAGGTGCTGATGAAGGAGATGGGAAACCAGTCGCGGGTCGGCTCGACTTTGCCGACTTGCTTGCTGACGTCCTTCGCAAGATGCGAAAGGGTGTAGCGCTGGCGAAGACGGCGCTCCGGGGTAATGTCCTCGTCGCGGCCGGTGAAGGAAACCGGCTGGAAGCTGACAAAGGCGATTTTCTTGGGGTTCTCCATCGCGAACTTGACGACGGTGCCGACCTGATCGTTGTTGACGTTGTTGACGATGGTCACGACGAGCACGATTTCAATGCCGGCTTCGTGCATGTTTTCGATGGCGCGGAGCTTGACGTCGAACAGGTTACCGATCTGGCGGTGGCTGTTGGCGTCGTTGCCGATGCCGTCGAATTGCAGGTAGGCATAGCGCATGCCCGCTGCGAAAGCCTTCTTGCAGAACTCCTTGCTCTTGGCAAACTCGATGCCGTTGGTAGCGGCCTGGACGGAGTTGTAGCCGATCTTGCGGGCGTAGGCGACCGCGTCGAGGAAGAGCGGGCTCATGGTGGGCTCGCCGCCGGAGAACTGCACGGACATCTGGCGGCGCGGCTTGATTTTCAGCGCGTTGTCGAGGATTTCCTTGACCTCTTCCCAGCCGAGTTCATGGACATAGCCGACCTGATTTGCGTCCATGAAGCAGGGATCGCACATCATATTGCAGCGATTGGTGAGGTCCACGGTGAGGACCGAGCCGCGGCCATAGCGAACCGTGCTGGAACCGTGCTTGTGCAGGTCTTCGTCGTTGTGTGCGGGAATGTCGCGGCCGGGGAACTGCTTTTCGATCCAGTCGAGGAACTTGGAATCGATGGCCATCATGTCCTCGTAGTGGCCGTGGATGGGGCAGTCCTTGACCATCCAGACTTCGCCGTCACGCTCGATGATCTGGGCCTTGATCTCGCCGACCTTCTCATGCATCAGGTCGCGCCAGTCTTTCTTGCCGGCGATGATGGCTTCGCGAGCTTCCTTTACGCAGCCGGGGCAGAGCGAATCTGTCTGGCGCGGCCAGCCGAGGGTGGGCTTGGTCTTCTCCCATGACTTCAGCAGCGGTTTGTCCGACCACTGCGGCGTAACCGAGGGATTGGGGTTGCGCTTGTTGAAGAACTGGATCGTGTTAAAGGTGATCGCGGCGGCCTTGCAAACCGCCCAGTCAATCGTCCTGAAAATCTGCGTGCCCACTTGATTCGGCATAAACCTCTACCCTCGCTTTCGAAAGTTGCGCCCAAACTACACCCGATGCCTTAGATGATGAGCGAGCCCTAATAAAGCCCCCCGGGCTCAAATTAACCGTACCACGCCCAATGGGTACGCCCAATAAGTCTTTGGACACCTATAGTTTGACTGGTACCGGGGGCGGAAGCCAGCAGGTTACGGCGAATGGGGAAAATTAGGGGTTGAACGGCGAAAATGAGCCTCCAATGGGTAATTTAGGGCCGTGGCGGAGAGGGTAACTCCCAGGGCGAAAGACCCTAAATTTGCACTCGGTGAGAAGATTTCTGTCCAATTTGGAATTATATTGCCTAGTCGTTCAGGGTGGGCCGCAGGACCGCGATGACAAAATGCGCGAAGTGCGAAGCTCCTTCATCGAGCTGCAGCCAGCGAACTACGCAATGGTCGGCGAGATATTTCGTAACCCGCGTTTCGGCAATGCCCAAGTGTTTGGCGAGTTGCGGCTTGATCGATTCCGCGTTGCGGCGGCTCGAACCGCCACGCAAGAGGTTGCCGATGGCGATGCGCAGAGTCTGGCAAGGTTCAACGTAGTAGTAGGTCGTGAGGTCCGAATCCGTCAGGAGGAAAACTCCAGGTCCGACGGGGGCTCCGTCCGATTCGCTAAGCTTTGCGGGCGGGCAGGTGAGCAGGCGGCGGAATTGCATTTCGAGCAGAGAAATGCGAGAAGAGAGCCCCGGGTCGCCGTAGCGTCCCTTGGGCCCCACGGCGCCGGCCTCGATAGAAGGCTCGACCGGCAAGCGCGGGAGTGCGCGGCTGTCAACGACACGTGGAGGTTTCGGTTCGTCCGGAAGATCAAGAACGGCGGGAGCCGGTTCCCGGGGCGGTGTCGGGGATTGCTGAGCGGTTTGAGGAGGCGCGGCGGGGAGTTCTTTGCTTGCGCCTGGCCTCCGCCGATTGCGCCCACCGCGGCGGCCGCGCCGACGGGGCTTCAGGTCAACGGATGGAGCGGATACAGCTGGGGCTGCTTCTTCCCTCGGTTTGAGAATGGATTCGGAACTGTCCAGGTTGTGTTCGAAAGGCAGCTCGGGTTCCGGAGCGGGGGTCACCGGAATTGCCGGCGAAGTGAGAGCAAAATCACTGGAGTCCGGAGCGGCACTCTGCAGCGGGAGAGTTTCGGCAACACTGCCGCCAAGCCGGACGGCGGCTTCTTGCGCTTTGGTTTTCCAGTTGGCACGGCGAAAACGTTCCGCAGCCGTGGCATACCATTTCGCGGCATCGGCATTGAGTCCAGCGGATTCAAAATGGCGCGCGAGTTCGAACGCCACCATGGCGTCACGCGTTTTTTGAAAGAGGTTGGAGAGCTGCCCCGCGGGATCCTTACCGGTCCGGGCGCGACGGATGCGCGCGGTAATCTGTTTCCAGTCAGCCATGCGAGTTCCTGCATTGTAACAGTGCAGGGTCGCCTCTACCAGTAATCCGAGGGGCGGTGCGGGCGTAACTTTTTTGCTTCCTCAGCTGATTTAACATTGACCCGATAAAACGTTGAAAGTATCGTTCCACCAGACCTCTTGGAGGCGGCAATGACGCAGTTGCGCGAAAGTGTTGCTGCGTTCCTCTCTCTGACATTTGTGGCAATGCCAGTTTGGAGCGCACCCAGCACCGCTTTTAGAACAGTGCTGCTGGCGCAGCGTGCGCATGTCGGCATGGCGCCGGCGTCGGCCGGAACGACTGTCTTCGGCGGCGATAAACTCAGCACAGAGCAGTTTGGCGTTATCCAAGTCCGGGCGGGGGCAGCCCGGCTGATGCTGCGCGAATCGAGCAGCGCGACAATCAACGAGCTCAACGGCACACCGTCGGCGATTCTCCTGGGGGGCACGGCAGACTTTTCGACCGCACTGGCAAATGCCTTCGCATTGCGTGCAGTCACGGCGGAGATCCGGGCGCAGAATGACGGGCCGACGATTGCGCAGGTCTCGATCGTCAATTCCAAAGAATTGATCGTGCGCTGCACGCGAGGGGCGCTGAGCATCACGGTGGACGGCGAAACCCAGGTGATTCCGGAAGCGACAGCCTATCGCGTGATTCTCGACCCGGAAGCAATTCCCGAGCCGCAGGGAGCGGGGACGAAAGATTTTGGCTGGCCACCCCGCAAAGCCGGCAAAAGCCACTTTTATATTGTTTATATTGCTGCGATTGTCGTGACCAGCGTGCTGACATACACCGCGTTAGATGAAGTGTTCGAAAGCCCGGATAGACCGTAATCGTTTTCGTTCAAGAGATTCTTGTGCGTTTCACACACTGAGCGGGAAATCCGCAACGTTCATAACGCCGCAATCACATCAATTTCGAGCAACGCATCTTTCGGCAGACGAGCGACCTGAACAGTCGAGCGGGCCGGCGGCGCGGCCGTAAAATAGCGGGCGTAGACTTCATTCATCGCAGCGAAATCATTCATGTCCTTGAGGAAAACTGTGGTCTTCACGACGTGGTGCAGGTTGGTGCCCGCCGCTTCCAGAATGCCTTTGACGTTTTCCAGCGTTCGCTCCGTTTGCTGGCGGATATCGCTGCCGATCAAGTCGCCGGTTTTCGGATCCAGCGCTACCTGCCCAGACAAGTAAATAACGCCGCTGGCCTTGACGGCCTGGGAATACGGTCCGATAGGTTTCGGCCCGCGGTCTGTGTGAACGACTTCTTTCATGGAACATCCTCCTTAGAAGAGCTAGTGGTCAGGGCCGACACGTTTTCGTGGCGCGCACGAAATTCATCAGGCACGCCGGGATGCTTCATCCACAAGCGCACAAACTCGGCAACATTCCGGTGCGTCTCGTGTTCGAACGCAGAGATCAGATCAGCAAGGTTGAATCCCCGGCCTCGCCGGGCATTGAGCATGTGATTGAGGGCGTGGTTGAAAGCGGCCTGGCCGTAACGTTCCTGCAGAGCATAAAAGAAAAGAAAACTCTTGGCGCGGAGGAGAGCGGGATCTTCCGTCTTCTGCTTTGGGGCGTTCCAGGGGATGAAGCGTAGCGCGCGGCGAATCGTCTCTTCACGAACGGACGGCCCTTCGATGGATTCGCGGCCGAGGGCAGCGGCGTAGGCGGGTAAAGCGTTGAGCGGAGCTTCTTGTTCGTAGAAGCCGGGATTCTGGCCGTAGCCGAGCCAGCTTGCCACCAAGGAGGGAGCAACGGCCGCTCCGATTCTTGGAGTTTCACCGCTGATGCCAACAAGAACGGTGTCGAGCGAAGCCATCTCCGCCGAAGTGGGCTCCTCGGCTTCGCCGAGAAATTTTGCGTAGGCAGATACGCTTGTGGAAAAACACCCAGCCGCAACGGGGCATTCCACGATCCACAAAGGGCGCGTGTCCTTGCTGCGGCTTCCGAAAGCCAAGTCGTAGGCATTCATGGCACGGACAAGTGAATCGCTCGCAGTCTTCAAGCCGGAGGTCTGCTGCGATGTGCGCGTCCACAAGTAAACTTTTTGTTTTGCGGTGCCGAGCGAAGTGGAAACATAGCGCCCTGCCATCACGAATGGATAGCGATCCCGGGGCGCTTGGGCGGCCCGAACTACGAGTTCGCCGCGGCTTCGAGATGTTTTGACTTCTTTGCCGCTCGTGTGCACGAGGAAGTTGTCCGGAACCTCCACGATCAAGTCCCATCTTGCCGGCGGCACGCCGCCGGTCGGAAAGAGTCCCTTTGCGGGGAGTAACTCCGGGCTCCATCCTTGTGCCGGCAGGAAGAAAGCATCGGAGGCAAAACTCAAGCTGGGCTCGCCAGGGCCAGGCTGCAGGATTTCGGCCGAGAGATGCAGAGTGTGGCGCGCAGTGACCGGCCACACTCCAGGAAATTTCAAGAGCGTGTTGCGAGGATTCGCCGAGGAGTTTTCGAAGGCGAGCACCGCGCCGTCCCAGTCGGCGTGCGCCGCACCCACATGAAAACGGCGGCGGCCGGGTAAACGAAGCTCGAGCGAAGAAAGCGGTTGATTCCCCGAATTGCGCAGTTGGTAGTCCGCCTCAAGGAGAATTTTTGGGTCAGATCCAGGCAGGAAATGCACGCGGACTTCCTGTTTTTCAATCGTGTAGCCCGGTCCCAGGGCGGCGGTGCAACCGACAGCCCAGAATCCCGCGGGGGCGAGGAGCGGAAGGAAGAATGGGCGGAGATGAGAGCGCGGCGCCAAAGCGCTCTGATTGTAACGAGGGAATGCCGGGGAAGCAAAAGGCACGGGGCGCGGGATAAGGGATGAGGCGGCAATTTGGAGGGGTCAGCGCGGCCGGCGGCCGTGAATGCGAACGAAACCCGTATTCGAATGATTGCGAGCATGCTCGCGCGCGGTGGCTTCCTTTTCAGCTTGCTGGTCGGTCATGCCTTGATTGATGCGCTCAAGAATCTGTTTTTCGGTGAGTCCAACGTTCTTGAGGCGGCCGATTTCGGCACTGGAAAGCGTCGGCTGCCCTTGCATGCGGCGGTGAAGGAGTGTCTGGACAGTCGCATCGGAGAGACCAACAAGCCGCAGCATTACCGCTTCCGTGCTGATGGTGTCGAGTTGGTCCGCGCGGGCGATCTCAAGAATCTCCAGATCGGTGAATCCCGCATGGTTTAGATTCGCGGCGGATTCCGCGCTCGTGAACAGGTGCTGGTGCGCATGAGCAGCGCTGACGAGGGCGACGCAAGTGTCATCGGGTACGCCGGCTTGCTTGAGCTTGACGAGCTGGGCCACTTCCTCGTCCGAGGCGTTCAACGCTTTGAGTTGCTCGACGTTGCTGGACCCCATCCCGGCCCGATCGAGCGGCCGGTAGTCGGTAAGAATGTGCTTCTTGCAACCAACCGCGAAGAGAACACACGCGCCGAGAAGCAGGATCCGATGCCGCTTGCACTTGCACATGACTTCATTGTAGCGGGAGCAAGAATGCGCACCGGGAAGTGTGCTGTGGGTGATACCCGGCGAAAGGACAGGGTGGCATTGGCGCGGAAGGATGCGGGTGAGGGCCGGGAGACACTTTACGTTTGATAGACGCGGTCGACGCCGTAGACGCCGGAGATCTTGCGAATACTCGATAGGATGGTTTCGAGCTGCCGGCGGTCTGCAATCTCGAGGTTCGCTTCGATGCGCGCGTTCAAGCGGTCGGGCCGGCTTTCGAGGATGCGAATGTTGGAGCCCGCGCCGCTGATCACGGTGGTGATCTCCGCGAGGAGGCCCGGGCGGTCTTTCGCGCAGATGAGGAGTTGCACCGGGAACGTGGCGGCACCGACGCCGCCCCACTCGACAGCAATGCGCCTTTCCGTCTGGTAGAGAAGGTTTTGCACGTTGGGGCAAGCGCGGGTATGAACCGCGACGCCGCGTCCCCGGGTGATGTATCCGATGATGTCGTCGCCGGGAATGGGATTGCAGCACTTCGCGCGATAAACCAGCAGGTCGTCATGACCCTTGACGATCAGCGGCGCCTCACCAAGACCCAGCATCCGTTTGACGGTTTTCGCCAAGGTGGGCTTGGAGTCTTCCGCTTCTGTTTGCGGCGGCTTGGCCGGTTCGCCGAGCACGCGGGCGAGCACCTGCCGCGCGGAATATTTCCCGAAGCCAACTGCAGCGTAGAGGTCCTCAATCTTCGAGAGGCCATAGTCGGAAGCCTGCTTCAGCAGATCCGCGTGTGGAATTTTCTTCAGGCTGCGCCCAAACTGCCGCGCCTCCTTCTCCAGTAGGCGCTGGCCCATCTCCTTGGCTTCTTCACGCTCCTGCAGGTTGATCCAATGGCGAATCTTGCTGCGGGCGTGCGAGGACTTAGTAAAACTCAACCAGTCGCGGCTCGGCGTGTGGCCTTTCTGCGTGAGGATTTCCACCACATCGCCGCTCACGATTTCGTGGCGCAGGGAAACCATCTGGCCGTTCACCTTCGCGCCCACGCACTGATGCCCGACTTCCGTGTGCACGGTATAGGCAAAATCCACCGGCGTCGCGCCGCGCGGCAGTTCCAAGACGCGGCCTTTCGGAGTAAATGCGTACACCTCGACTTGCGTAAGGTCGACGCGCAGGGTCGAGAGGAATTCTCCGGGCTCCTGCAGCTCCTGGGACCATTCGATCAACTGCCGCATCCAGGTGATGCGCTGGTCATCGTCTCCGGAAGACGGCTTGCCGTCCTTGTACTTCCAGTGCGCGGCCACGCCTTCTTCCGCGATGCGGTGCATCTCCTGCGTGCGTATCTGAATTTCGAAGGGCTGGCCGCCGTGGATCACGGTGGTGTGCAGCGATTGGTAGAGGTTCGGCCGCGCCATGGCAATGTAATCTTTGAAGCGCCCCGGCACCGGGCGCCAGATGTGGTGCACCACACCGAGCGCCGCATAGCAGTTCCGCTCGTTATCCGTGATGACGCGGATGGCGAGCAGGTCATAGACCTGCTCGAGACTTCGCTCCTGGCGCAGGATCTTGCGGTGCAGCGAATACAGAGTCTTCACGCGGGCTTCGAGCTCCGCTGGAATTCCATTTTCCACGAGTTTGGATAGGATGGTGGTCTGCACTTCTTCAAGAAATCTCCGGTGAACCGGAGCTTTCTCGATCACTTCTTTCTGCAGGGCGAGAAAAGCCTCCGGCTCGAGATAGCGGAAGGAAAGATCCTCCAGCTCGCCGCGGATGACGCTCATCCCCAGGCGGTGTGCGATGGGCGAGTAGATGTCCAGCGTCTCGCGCGAGATGCGCTGCTGCTTTGCGGGGTCGAGGAATTCGAGCGTGCGCATGTTGTGGAGCCGGTCGGCAAGTTTCACGAGCACAACGCGGACGTCGTTGACCATGGCCAGGAGCATCTTGCGCACGTTTTCGGCCTGGCGCGCCTCCGGGGCCACCATATTGAGGCGGCCGATCTTGGTGACGCCTTCGACCAAGTGGGCGACATCGGCGCCGAAACGTTCTTCGATGCGGGAGAGAGGGAATTCCGTGTCTTCGATGACGTCGTGGAGGAGGGCGGCCGTAAGCGTGGTGGCGTCCAAGCGCATGTCGGCGAGAATGTGGGCTACTTCGAGCAGATGAGTCAGGTAGGGGTCACCGGAAATGCGCCACTGGTCACGGTGGCGTTCCGTGGCAATCTCATAGGCGCGGCGGACAATCCAGGGATCTTCGGAGGGGCGGTTATTGCGAAGCTTTGCGAGGAGCTCCTCGAAACGCGTGTCCAACTGCCGCTCGGTGCGGTCGCGATTAAAGCTGAGCGGAGCATTGCCAGGTGACGGCATGTCCCAGTGTACCCCGAAGCGGCATTCGCGGCGAGCAGGCCGGCACAGCGTTGCGCAGAGAGGCTCCGTGGAAAGAGAAAGGGCGCCCCGGCAGGCGCCCTATTTCGAATAAGGTGACGGATTTAAAGTAATCAGGTGGAAGATTGCGGCTGTTCGGCGCGTTTCTGCTTGATCTCTTTGATCTTGTCGAGCAGATCGTCGGCTTGCTTTTCGAGGCTTGCCCGTTCGTCCGCCGTCTCCACCATGTCCGCCTTGCGGCGGTAC
>JBIOGB010000048.1:0-29402 GCA_044447665.1 Candidatus Acidiferrales bacterium
AGCAGCCCGTTCTGGCCCACGATATCCTCGGGCTTTTTGTACTCCCTCAGCAGTTCATCGATCAACTTCGACTCAATGGCCATAGGTCCTCACATTCTCCCTTTCCAATTGGCCATTTACACAGTTTTATTTACACCCTCGAAACGTCGCGGTTTTCCATTCGCAAGCTGATCCTGGCCGCAGGATTGAGTGGTTCGTACGGAGGTCTCAAGGTTTCCGCCTCCACCCACGCGGGCTCCCTCGACACAATACATTTCCTCTTCGACGAGTCCGCTGCATTCTCTGCCATCCTGAAGATGTTTGACCATGACCCCAACGCCAAGCTGGACGAGCGAGACTTCGCCCAAACCTCCGTATGGACGTTGCACGCCGGGTGCCGCACCCTTCGCTTCTGAGGGTGCGGGTTTTGACTTTTCTGTTCTCCTTTTGGTCTCACCGCATGCACCATTCATCTCGCCCCATTGCCGTTCAACCCTCAATTTTCCCCTTTCACTGCTTATTACTTAACCAATCCGTACTGGCATGCTATTCTTTCCCGTGTTTGCCAAGCTCCAGCCCGACTCGTCCAACTCTTCGCCCGAGTTCTCTGCCTCTCTTTTCTTAGCTTCTCCTCTCTTCCCAAATCGTTGCGCACTCTTCTGTCGAGCGTTCCACACTCAACCTGTTCCTTTTCAATTGCTTCCGCACACTTGCTTCACACTTTCAAACACCATATCCGTCGAACTCTTTTGCAATCAACCATTTCCGCACACTTTGCAAAATACCCGGGATAGGGTACCCCCCTCGCGCTATTTTTTCAGACTGCCTGTTCACCAATCGCCCCTATTTCCCGTCGTCCATCCCATTTCTCTTCAACCACTTACAAAATGCTCCTCCCGCAACTCCTTTGCTTTGACAACGATCCATTTTCATGGGGGGTGTACCCCCGTCCCTCTATTTTATTTCCCGCTCCCCCTTACCTCAAGCCTCTCGGGGAGATTCGACCCGGCCAAAAGCACTCTCTTTCCCTCTTTCACCAATCACGAATCACGAGCCTGCCCGCCGTGGCGGGTCACGTTCCCGCTTTTCGTCTCCTCCCGGCGCGGTATAATCGGCGCTCACATGGAATTCGATCGAATCGAGAATGCCATCGACCTCTTCGTGCCCGCCCCACCGGCGGCGCCGCCTGAAGCGCCTGGCGATCTGCCTGGCCAGTTGGAGCCAAAACTCGCAATAGCTTGGGGAGATTTTCATCCAGGATTGGCAAGCAGCCTGGGCGTTCTCCTCTGGGGTCCGTTTGCTGCGAAGAAAAATCAAGAGGGCGCTTTTTTTAAGGATAGCTGGGTGGAAGGGCGGATGCCGATGCGGGCCGTGGTCGCGGCCGCGCTGTGGCACCTCGCTTTCGTCGTGGTGCCATTTCCGCAGTTTTCCGGGCCGCACAAGAATCCGGCGTTTGCAAACACGGAACTCACTTGGTCCGGGCGAATCGAGGATTTTCCGCTTCTCGAGATTCCACGCGAGAAGGCCAAACCCAGTGTCCGCGCCGCGCCGGTAAAGCAGCTACCAGCGCGAGGCGCCGATGCGTTTCATCCGAGGCAACGCATTTTCACGGACCCCGTGCATCCGAATCATCCGCGGCAGACGTTGATCAATTCCTCGGCGCCGCCCGAGCCACCGAAGATCCTGCCGACTCTGCCGAATATGGTTCAGCTGCAACAGACCGCAGGTCCCGCGCGGCCCCGTTTACAGATCAGCGAAGAAACGCTGAAAAAATTGCGTCCGAAGGAACGCCGTGTCGCCACGGTCACCTCTGCTCCATTACCTGATATTCCGAATACCGAGCAGCGCCCTTCCGAGATCAGCTTGGCAGTTCAGCAAGACGCGCCTGTACGGCCGAAGCTGGAAATAAATGCGGGTTCAGCGCCACGCGTCGGAGAGCGTGCACGAACTGGTGACGCAGGACCCGCTCCGGATGTGGGTGCGGCGCAGGTGAGCGCTTTCAACGGGAGTCCTGCGACCCTGATTGCGCTCTCGGCGACACCTGCAGCTCCGGCGGCACCACCGGTGGTGCCGCAAGGCAACCTGGCGGCGCGCGTTTCCATTTCACCCGAAGGCAAGAGCGCTGGAACCACGGGAGAGACGGCCGCCGCGCGCAATGGAAACAATTCTGTAGGCGTGAGCATCAGCGGTGGCAGCCCGCGTGGAAGCAGCGCCGTCTCCGGTTTAGGCGGCACACCAAGGATAAATGCGCCCGCGCCGCGAATCCTCGTGACGAAGCCAGAGCCCAACGCGGGGAATGATGATCCAGTCGAGAGAACCGCGCCGCCGAATTTTGCTGTGTTGCCGCCGGGTGCAAAGCCGGAACAAATCTTTGCATCGAAGCGCGTTTATACGCTGCACGTGAACATGCCGAATCTGAACAGCTCGACGGGGAGCTGGATCCTGAATTTTTCGGAGCTGCGATCGAGCCCCGACGCTCCCCGAGTGATTTCGAGTGATTTGGTCGGACCTGTCCCGCTCAAGAAAATCGATCCAAAGTATCCGCCCACGCTGATCAGCGATCGTGTCGAGGGCGAAGTGGTTCTCTACGCAGTGATTCGCGGCGATGGAGCGGTGGACAGTATTCAGCTAGTGCGAGGGCTCGATGAACAGCTGGACGCCAATGCCATGAGTGCGCTGAGTCAGTGGAAATTCCGGCCGGCATCGAAGCAGGGCATACTCGTCGAGCTCGAAGCGATTGTGCACATTCCGTTCCATGTTCCTCTGGAACGCTAGAAGAGTATCTCTCACAGAAAAGCTACGAGCGGCCTTCCGTGAGCTTCACCAACGTGTACAGCGCATGATTGACCGGAGTAGGCACTCCAAGCTGAGTGCCGCGGCGCGAGACGTATCCATTCAGAGAATCGATCTCCGTGCGCTTGCCACGATTCATGTCTTGCGCCGTCGAGGAGAGCGCCTCCGCCATTTGCGTGGCGATCTTGAACGCCCCGGCCAGCGCGGCCTTGGGATCTTCCAGTCCCGGCGGATGAATATCCGCCGCGCGCGCCACGGCCAGCACCTCGTGGACGACAGTTTCGACGAGTTGTCGCGCATCGTCGCTGGCAGCGATCTGGCCATACTTCGCCTTGCCGAGCGCCGAGACAGCATTCAGCGCGCAGTTCCAGGTGAGCTTGGTCCACAGCTCGCCCGCGATGTTTTCCGAGATGCGGGAGGGCACCCCAGCGCGCTCGAACAAGCTCGCAATACGTTCGGTCTTATCGTTTCGGGGACCGAAAACGAGATCGCCTCTGCCGGCGTGCTTCACGCGGCCCGGCTCCGGCACGGAAGCGGCGACATACACGACGGCAGGCAATGCTTCTATCCCGGAGGCGGCGCGAATTTGCTCCACGTTGTCGACACCATTCTGAAAACTGACAACGATTGCCCCCGGCGCGATTAACGGAGCAATGGCACGCGCTGTTGCCGCATTGTCGGTCGTTTTTACGCAGATGAGAACGATTTCCGCTCCACGGATGGCATTCAAGTCCGTGGCCGCTTCGACTCGCACCATTTCCTGAAAATGAAGCGTATCCAAGAAAAGGCCGTTCTTCTTCACCGCTTCGACAAACGCCGGCCGGCCGATCATCACTACCGGCGCGCCGGCACGCGCAAGCATCCCGCCGAAGTAGCCGCCGACGGCGCCCGCTCCAACAACAGCGATTCTTGGCCAATGGTTCTGCGATGTCACGTGGTGATCACCGAGATGAGGCGGTCGATGTCGCGTTCGGTGTTGTAGACATGAGGAGAGACACGAATTTTGCCTTCCCGCAGGCTCACGATCACATTCTCATTGCGGAGCTTTTGATAGAGTGCCACGGTCTTCTCTTGAGTGCGTGCCACAAAACAGCCATATGGCCCCCGGCGATCCGCTTCCAGAGGGCTCGCCGGAATGCAGCGATCCTTCGGCAGCCGCTCGTACATCAAGTCGATCAACTTGCGGTTGTGCGCGGCAACCGTCTCTGGACCCATACGCACAACAAAATCAGCCGAGACGTCCATGGCCACCAGATTGAAATTGAAATAGCTGGCCGACTCCGCGGTGTCCCAGCGTTTCGCGGCCGGCGCGGGTTTCGGGTCGTCGAAGGAGAGAGAAGAGAAGTTGTGCGAACCGGCGAGCGCCATCCAGTAGAAAGGTCCCGGCCGCATTTTGGCGATGAGCCCGCTTTTCACCCAGAAAAATCCTGTCCCAAAAGGGCCGAGCAGCCACTTGTATCCGGCGCAAACCATAAAATCCGCGCCCAGTTGTTCGACGTCGAGCGGCAACGCGCCACAGCACTGGCTGATGTCCAAAACCAGGAGTGCGCCCTGGACGTGGCATGCGGCGGCAACGCGGGCGGCATCGAGCAACGAGCCATCGTCGAAGCGTACAAGACTGACCGACACCACTCTCGTCTTCGGCGTCATCGCGGCAAGCAAATCATCCGCGGAGATGAAACGCTCGCGTGGCGATACGATTTTGAGCTTCAGGCCTTCGCGCGCCTCCATCGGCTTCCACGCCGTATATTGCAGCGGAAATTCGCCTTTCGACGTAATCACTTCGTCGCCCGGGTTCCATGGCAGGCCATACGCAACAGCGGCCATTCCATTGCTCGCGCCTGTGGTGATGGCGATCTCTTCCGGCCTGCCGCCAATCAGCTTAGCGATGGACGCACGGATGCGGTCCGGAACTTCGAAGAATGTGGAGTCCGGCTGGTGGTGTGGATATTTCTTCGCCTCCATGGCGGCCTGCACCGCTCGAATCGTAACCCGTGGCATGGGCGCTTGCCCCGCGAGATTCAGGTAGGTAGCGTCCTCAATCTCAAACCATTCCTGCCGCCAATCGGAGTGAAGAGAAGTTGTTGCCGTCGCCATGGAGTTCTCCTTCGAAAGATTCGTAAACAGTTAGACTCGTGGACGGCTGCGCGGATGCAACATCCAATTTGGGGCGATAGCGAGCGCCCTAGAAGTGGCCGCGCAATTCACGGAAAGCGGGCAGAATCACGAGCTTTCCCGATCCCGCCAGCACAGGCTCATGTTCCAGATGCCAGGTGTGCTCGTGAGGGATGTAGACGGCGTTCAGGCCGATTTTCATCGCGGGGTTGATGTCGCTGCGCGGGCTGTTGCCGATCATCCAGCCGTGTGACTTCACGATCTTGTGCTTGTGGACGAGGCCGCCGTAAGTATCCGGGTTTTTCTCCTGCACGATTTCAATGAACTCGAAGAAACCCTGAAGGCCTGAGCGCTCCACTTTCGCGGCCTGTTCGGCGGGCTCGCCTTTGGTAAAGAGAATCAGGCGGTGACGTTCGGTCAAATAGGCCAGCGTTTCCGGGACACCATCGAGAATTTTTGGCGGTGTGCGCTCGAGTTCGACGACGCGCTGATGGATCAGCGCAAGCGTTTCCCGCTTCGCCATCTGGTCCGCAAGCTTCAGGTACGTCTCTTCGAGGGAACGGCCGAAGCTGCGCACTCCATAGCCGTATTGGCGAATATTCTTGCGCTCGGTCTCGTTCAAGATGTGCCGAATATAGGCGCGGGTGTAACCGGAGGACTCTACAATGCCAATAAAATCTTCGATCAGCTTCTCGAAGAAAACATTGTTTTCCCAAAGGGTATCGTCGGCGTCGATCAGCAGTGTGTGGCGTCGCATCGAGATCCGTTTGTGGCGCCCCTCCGCGCCTTGCGTCTCCTCCGAATGGCAGTTTACCAGCCGGAGGGCATCTTCGGCGATGGCTGCGGCGGCGCCCGGGCGGGCGATACTGCGGGCGGCTTCCCGCGCGATTGCTCCGATGGGCCTCAAGCCGTTTTGTGACGTCCGGCAGCAAGTTTTTCCAGGATGCCATGCGCGACTTTTTGCAGCTCGCCAAATCGCGTCAGGTAGTCCTGAAAATCATGATTGAGCACCTTCGCGTCCTGGGGGCCAAGCTGCGTGCGCAAGATCATGTCGCGCAGTTTCACGGGGTGCGGCAGCAATGCGTCTTCCTGCAATTCTTCGAGCGCGGTCCTGGCGTCGTAGTGATACATGAGTTCCCCTGGCGAAAGAAATCGGGCAAATTCATTGTACTCGCGCGCGGTAGCGGCAAGCGAGCCAGAGGGAATTTGATGCGAGCACGAAAGAGTCAGGCAGCGGGTGCGGTGGCGGGCAGAAATTCGTAGCGATCGATCTTTGCGGCAATTCCCCTGCGGCCATCCGGGTCCGAATCGACCCGCACAATCGTGCCACGGCAGCGAATGTCCACTCCCCCGGCTTGCGTCACCTGCTGCGGCAAGGTGATTACAAACTCGATTTCGCCGCCGATTTCGAACTTGGCTTCCGCCACAAAATAGAGGCCACGATAACTTACGTCGCGCGTTTGTGCTTGAAGCTCGGATCCACGCGCTTCGCGCGGCAGGACGCGCAACGGCAGGGTCATAGTGAATCGCCGCGCTTCGCGGCGGTCGGCTCCGTCACTCATGTCTCCCCCGACTGGCTGGATTCTGAGGAACGCTAACATTGCAGCAAGGAAACTGCAACGCGAAATTCAAGAAATTTTGTCCTAGTACGAGGTCTTAGCGGTTTGGATAACTCCGGCATATACTTAGAGTTAGCCCGCCCTGTGGCGTAGTGTATGGTTTCAAAAATGCCTGGCCGCGAGCATCACCGCGTGCGCCTCCACCTCCCGGTAAGACTTCGCTGGACTACGCCTTTCGGTCAGAGAAGCGAGATTTGCGAATCGGTGAACGTTTCTCGCGGCGGCCTGCTCGTCTCCTGCAAGGAATCTCATTCTCCTGGCGTCGCGCTGTGGACAACATTTCCTTACGATGTTTCGATGCCCGATGGACAGCCGGAAGTTCCCGCGCGAGTGCTTCGCAGCGAGCCCAGTCCAAATGCGCCAGTGACTTTGAACGTTGCGATGCGGTTCGAGAGAGCGAAACAAACGATTTCCAACGGCAATGGCAATGGCCGCGATCTTGAACGGCGCGCCAGCCCGCGGCGCACTTTGGCGATGCCGGTTCATGTGCGGCCCGAACGCATGCCCTGGTTCGAAGAAGCGATGACGCTCGATATTTCCGGCGAGGGGCTTCGTTTTGTGAGCAGCCGGGAGTATGCGCTCAGCGACCGCATCCTGGTGTCCTTCGATCGGTATGCATCGGCTCCGTGGCATGGCCGTGCGGAAATCCCGGCGCGAATTGTGCGAGTCGAACACTTGCCGGAAAGCAGTGCACTCGCCGTCACCGTGCAACGCCTGTCTTAATTAATCCGGTTCCTTCAGCGTCCCCTTTTCCGTTCGGTTACACTCATGACGCCAGAATTCTATTTCCATGGCCACACCTCACAAATCGAGAAATTTCTCTCTCCACGGTCCGGCAGGGCGGCTCGAAGCCATCCTTTGGAGACCCACGAGCCGCAAGAAACCTCCGCTTGCCGCGATCGTTTGCCATCCTCATCCGCTCTTTGGCGGAACGATGCACAATAAAGTCGTCTATCAGGCGGCAAAATCGCTGGACCAATTCGGCTTGCCTGTGCTGCGATTTAATTTTCGCGGTGCGGGTAAGAGCGCGGGAGTTCATGACCGGGGCCTGGGCGAACAAGACGATGTTCGCGCGGCGGTCGATTTTCTGGCTGATGAATTTCCCGGCCTGCCCGTGCTGCTCGCAGGATTCAGCTTCGGTTCATGGGTGGGCCTGCGGGTTGGCTGCGAAGATCTTCGCGTGGCCGAATTGATCGGCATCGGTGTGCCGGTGAACGACTCGGATTTTTCGTACTTATCGGCTTGCAAGAAGCCGAAGCTGTTTGTTCAGGGAAGCAAAGATCAATTTGGCGCGCCAGATAAAGTGAAAATTCTTGCGGCTTCGCTCCCCGGAGACAACCGGTTGATTACCGTGAATGACGCGGATCATTTTTTCACGGGCAAGCTCGACCAGTTGAGCCGCGCGATCGCAGATTGGCTCACGGAGCGCCATCCACACACCCGAAAGCAGACCTGAGGAAGCCCTGCTCCTAGGCGTTCTCGCCGCGCGCAAAGAGCTTGCTGAATTCGTCGACCGTCGCCGGTGGCACGCCCGCCAGGCGAGCGTTTGCGCGTACGTGCTCGATGCGTGACATCCCCACCAGCGCGGTGGTGATTCCCGGCGACGATCGCACGAACTGCAACGCGCGCTCCGCGTCATCCGCAAGCCCCAGGGCTTCAGCGACATACGCGGGCAGGTTCCGCGCAACTTGCCCCTGAAGCAGGGAAGCGCTGGCGATCAACGTAATGCCCAGCTCACTCGCCGCTTCCATGACCGTTCGCTCGCGGCCGCCGAGTGATTGATTGCCCAGCGTCAGAGCTTCCGTCATTCCGAGGTTGAATGGAAGCTGCACGAACCGAAAGCGGTGTTCTTCTCCGGCGATGTCCTTCGCGATCTCAGCGAGTTCGCCCAGTTGCATTGCATCGCGCGCCCGCGACTCCTGCCGGAATCCATTCCAAGTGGCTATGCCGTAGAACTGAATTTTTCCCTCTACTGCAGCGGATTCCAGGTAGATGAAGGCATCCCGCACACGTTCCAGGAAATCCGGGCGTGAGACTTCGCCGAGTTGCGTCTCCGGATTGTGAAGATAGTAGACGTCGATGCAGTCCACGCCGAGGTTGCGCAAACTGCGTCCAAGCTGGTCTTCGAGATAGCGCGGGGTTATGCAATGACTGCCGGCGACGATGTCCTTTGCGCTGAACACGCCCGGCTGGAGGTATTCGCGGAAAAAATACTCGTTCGGATCAGCGGGCATGGATCCATCCGGCGTCAAATAGCCGCCTTTTGTGCAAAGAATGAGTTCTTCGCGTGTAATCCTTTTCGCGGCGAGTTGCTTCAGAGCTGCGCCGATGCTGCGCTCGCTCCGCTGGAAACGATAGTTGATCGCCGTGTCAATGACGTTGATCCCGTTCTCGGCCGCCGCAACCAGCGCGGAAGTGTAACTCTCGTCGGTTTTCGCATCGGGCTGGCCCAGGTATGTGCCGATGCCCACAGAGGAAAGCATCAGGCCCTGCGCGTCGCGGAAATGTCCATCGGCGGCAATGCCGGCAAATCGCTTCGCATACTGGCGCGTGGACGCTGGGGTGGCGTGCGTTGTCATAGTTCCGCAATCCGTCCTAGCTACGTTCGAAAATCGTAGTGCAAAAGTATAACAGGGCTGTGCATCCGGCTGCCGTGCTGGAGCGCACTTGAATCCACCTCGTCATTTCGCTCCCGGAAATTCTCCCTCGGCCAGACTGTACTATACGGGCTTCTTCCGCCAGCATTTCCAGGCAAGAAGTTCCCCGCGCGTCCTGGCTGGCCTGCGAACCACATTAACCTGGCGGCGATGGCTCCTGCGGGGTAAGCAGCCGCGCGCAGGCACGCAGAATGCGCCGGTACGGCCAATCTTTCTCGCGGAAGAAAATTTCGCCCTCCCGGGGGTTGCTGTAATACCAGCGCGCTACGAGACTCAGGTGCTCTCCCAAATCATCTCTGCCCATCATTTCGTGGGGAACTGGAGCTTTCTCTTTCTCCTGCTCGGGAGACCTGTCAAGATAATCTCGCAGGATTTGTTCGGCAGAACGCGGCTGGCTGGCGATTTCCGCGAAGCGTAAGAAAAATGGCTCATCCACCCGGCCGCCGCGAACCGCGTAAACGCCAATCGTCTGTTCTTCCGCGGTGCGGTGGAGAATCACGGCATCCAAGTCCTGAATCCGCCGGGCGAGTTCCGGGCGGCCCCGCAGCACATCGTCCAGTTTCTCGATTTTCTTGTGCAATGCGGATGCCCGCTCGAAGTCCAGCTCTCCGCTGGAGCGCTCGCGCTCTTCTTCAATTGTTGAGCGCAGCGAACTGCCGTTTGTATCCAGAAACTGAACCAGCCGCTGCACCTCCGAGTCGTACTCTTCTTTCGTGCACCCCGCGAAACACGGCGCGAGGCACATCTTCATCTCGGAATAAATACAGCCGGGGAAGGTCGGGTCGCGGCGGATTTTTATCTGACACCGCCGAACCTTGAAAAAATCCAGTGCGCGCTCGGCAAACGCTTCCGCCGAGCGCCGCGATGCAAACGGTCCATAGTAGGCGCCCGCGGTTGGGAATCCCGTTTCGTCCACAGGAATTCGCCTGGTCACATAACACCGCGGATAGGCGTTACGCAGGCTTATTTTTAATACCGCCGGCGGGCGCAGGCGCATCAAGTCCCGATAGCGATTTGGGAAGATGCGCTTTGCGTGCTGATAATAGGTCAAGGCCTGTTCGAAAGCGGATCCAGTCGATCGGTAGCGCACGCCACGCGCAAAGTCACGCAAGTTTAACCGTTTGCCCGCCGGGTCGGCGGGGCCCAAAAGCCGCTGCAGCCGCCTTCGCAAATCCTGGGTGCGAAGGAGATACGGCTCGGCCTTTTCCTCGCGCGGCTCGATCAGGCAAACTGCTGGTTGCGGCGGCAGGGCAGAAAAAAACTCTTCCTCGCGGGCGGGATCAAATTCGAGACCACAATCCAGTTCCAGCACGCCGTCAGGATACTACGGGCTGATTAAGACTTCAGAACCCAGGAAGAAATCACCAGGCGCTGGATTTCGCTGGTGCCCTCATAGATTTCCGTGATGCGCGCGTCACGATAAGCGCGCTCGACGGGATATTCGCGGCTGTAGCCGTTGCCTCCGAGCACCTGAATTGCTTTGTGTGTCACGCGGGTAGCCATTTCGCTGGCGAAGAGTTTGGCGATTGCCGCGTCCTTGGTGAAGCGCGCGCCGGTGTCTTGTTTCCACGCTGCCTTGCGCACCAGCAGTCGTGTCGCGTCGATCTCCGTGGACATATCCGCAAGCATGAACTGAATGGCCTGGAAATCTGAAATCGCGTGGCCGAAAGCCATGCGCTGTTGTGAGTATGCCAGTGCGGCCTCGAATGCGCCCTCCGCGATGCCTGTAGCCTGTGCCGCGATACCGATTCGCCCGCCGTCCAACGTCGAAAGCGCGACTTTGTAGCCTTCGCCTTCGTTGCCGATGCGATTCGCCAGTGGCACTTCGCACTCGGTGAACACCAGCTCGCAGCACGCCGTCGCGTGGATGCCCAGCTTCTTCTCTTCTTTACCCACCTTGAAGCCCGGCGTCCCTCCTTCGACCACCAGCGCTGTGATTCCTTTTTCCCCTTTCGCGGGATCTGTATTCACGTAGACGATGGCCGCATCAGCGGCACCGCCATTGGTAATCCAAGCTTTGGTGCCGTTGATGATGTACTTCTCGCCTTTTTTCACCGCCCTGGTTTGCAGCGCCGCGGCGTTCGATCCCGCTTGCGGCTCCGTCAAGGCATAACAGCCGATCTTTTCTCCGCGTGCGAAAGGCAGCAGAAATCTCTTTTTTTGTTCATCCGTGCCAAAGCGATGGATGGGATCGCAGTAAAGCGAGTTTTGGACGGACAGAATCACGCCCGTGGAAGCGCAACAGCGCGAGATCTCCTCAATTACAATTGTGTACGCGACGTGGTCGAAGCCCGCGCCGCCATCGGCTTCGGGAAACGCGATGCCCGTCAACCCAAGCTCCGCCGCTTTCTTGAAAATCTCCCGAGGGAAGCGGCCGGTTTCATCCAGCTCTTTCGCCAGGGGTTTCACCTCGGATTCCGCGAACTCGCGCACACTCTTCTGTAGCAGCTTTTGTTCTTCCGTCAGTTCAAGATTCACCGTGTTCTGCTCCGCGCACAAACCGACCGGCAGCTCGCAATCATTTTCTTACGGCTTTCATCCGCATTTACGATTCAGAGAAAAGCTTTGCGAAGCCGGTCGTACGTGGTCCGTAAATCTTCCGGGTGGACGCGGGTCTCGCCCGTGACGGTCATGAAGTTCGAATCCCCGATCCACCGGGGCAGAGCGTGCAGGTGCAGATGTCCGGTTACTCCCGCCCCTGCGGCCCGCCCCAGATTCATGCCGAGGTTCATTCCGTCGGGTTTGTAATTTATTTGGAAAGCCTTCTCGACGCGCTGTGCCAGCTGCATCATTTCTTTCAGCGCGTCTGCTTCGCACAAATTCAATTCGGCCACATGGGCGTACGGCACGATCATCACGTGTCCCGACGTATAGGGGTACCTGTTCAAGATGACGAACGCTTTCACGCCGCGGTGGGCAATCAGCGTCTCGGCGTCGCTGTTTTTGGCAACCGCGTCGCAGAAAATGCATTCGGGCTGCGCGCCGCTGTTGACTTGCGCCATGTATTGGTAGCGCCAGGGGGTCCAGAGATAGTCCATTGCCTCGGCCACCTCGAGTCAGAATCCTGCGCACAGCATAACGCAAAATGACTGAGCGGGTGTTGCCGGGCACTGACGAAGTTTCCTCTTATAGCGCCAGCGTTTCCCTGACAGTCTTCTCTATTAGAAACCAGAACGCCGGCAAGATGCCGGAGTTACTCCCTCAAGGCAATGGATTTGGATATTGGATCTCAGGAATGTGGCACGGTCCCCGCGGAGGCCTGTGCTTGGGCACTGTTCACAAAGTCCTTCAGTTCTTTGCTGGGCTTGAAGAAAGGAATTTTCTTTGCCGGGACTTCCACTTTCGCTCCGGTCTTCGGGTTGCGCCCCACGCGCCCGCGGCGTTGCCGCGTGCGGAAGCTGCCGAAGCCGCGAATCTCGATCTTTTCGCCCTTCTGTATCGATTGGATGATGCTGTCGAAAATAGTCTCGACGATGGTTTCTGAATCAGAGCGCTTGAGTTCGGTGATGCGTTCAACCTCAGCGATGAGGTCGGCTTTCGTCAATGTAGGTTGCTTGGTCATCTTCCCCATGCCTCGGTGCGTTGCCGGAGTACCGGTGCCCGCAGCCTTTTGAAGCGAAACAGCTTAGAGGGGCGCCGTCCGCCTGATTGCCCCCCTTCCTATCACTAAAATGACCTTCAGGTAAACGAAATTCCGTCAGGGCCCCGGACAGGCAGGTTGCTGCCCATCCCAACTTCACGGAACGGGCTAACGCGCCGAAAGTTTGGATTGAATCGCGTCCCCTATCGTTGCCGTTGACGATGACTTCGATGTGCTGCGGTATTGCTCGATCTCGCGGCGTTCTATTTGCTTCGCCGCCGCGCGATAGCTCAGACCGATTCGCCGCGTCTCCGGGCTGATTTTGATGATCTTGAAATCGTATTCCTTGCCCGGCTCGAGCGGCCCGGCGCTCTTCAGCGGTCCGGTCGTCGTGCGGTGCATCGGCCCGTGCCCTTCGTCGCGCCGTTTGCGGTCTTCGATTTCCGTGTTGTGGCAAAGGCCTTCGATATTCTCGCCCAGTTCAACGAACGCGCCGAACATGGCAATCCGCGAGACCTTGCCCTTTACGATCTGCCCGACCTTGTGCTGCTTGAACCAGTCACCCCAGATGTCATTGACCTGCTTGATACCCAGCGACACCCGGCGATTCTCCGGGTCGATTCTCAGCACCTTCGCCGTCACTGGTTCGCCCTTTTTGAACACCTCGTGAGGATTCTTCACGCGGCCGGTCCAACTCACGTCTCCGACGTGCACTAGCCCGTCGAAGCCTTCTTCGAGCTCGACGAACGCGCCAAACTCGGCAATGTTGCGCACTTTTCCGGTAACCACCGTGCCCACGGGATATTTTTCCGCCGTTTGCATCCATGGATCCGGCAACGCTTGCTTAATTCCCAGCGAAACGCGGCGATCGCTCGGTTTGATGTCAAGCACCACCACATCTACTTCGTCGCCCACTTTTACGATTTTCGATGGGTGCGTGGCTTTTTTTGCCCAGCTCATTTCCGTCACGTGGACGAGGCCTTCGATGCCCTGTTCCAGCTCGACGAACGCGCCGTAATCCACAACGCCGACAACTTTGCCCTTGTACTTGCCGCCCGCGGGATATTTTTCCGACGCGTTGACCCAGGGATCCGGGATCAATTGCTTGAGTCCCAGCGAGACGCGCTGCTTTTCCTTGTCGAACTTGAGAATGATGACGTCCAGCTCTTGTTCGGGCTTCACCACGTCGGAGGGATGCTTCACGCGGCCCCAGCTCAGGTCTGTCAAGTGCAATAGCCCATCAATTCCACCGATATCCACGAAAGCGCCATACTCGGTCACGTTCTTCACGTGTCCGTGCACGGTCTGGCCTTCGGTCAGCGTCTCCATCAGCGCAGCGCGCTTGGCGTGCTGTTCTTCTTCGAGAATCGCGCGGCGGCTCACAACCACGTTGCCGCGCCGCCGGTTCAGCTTTGTGACGCGCACCTGGACTTCGGTGCCCACCAGGTTGTCCAGATTTTGCGTCGGCCGCAGGTCATACTGCGAGCCCGGCAGGAACGCGCGCACGCCGACATCCACAACCAGGCCACCCTTGATGCGGTCCACGACTTTGCCTGCAATCGTTTCCTTTGCCTTATAGGCTGCGTCAATCTTTTCCCAAGTGCGCCGGCGGAGCGCCTTCTGGTACGACAGGATGACGTAGCCGTCTTTGTGCTCGCCCGTGCGCTGCACTTCAATGGTAGCGTTGGGCTCCGGACGCGGAATGTCCGTCTCGCTGAATTCCGCAGCAGGGATCAGACCTTCGGATTTTTGGCCGAGGTCAACCACCACGCCCTGCTCCGTGTACGCGACAACCTTAACCTCGATCAGCTCGTTCTGCGAGGCAGCTTCCTGCTGCTCGTCGTACTGCTCCATCAGCTTGCTCATCTCTTCGGAGCCGGCTGCCTCTTCAGCCGCGGTCGCTGCTTCTGCGTCAACGTGGCCGGCGAGGCCGTGACCCTCAGCCCCAGCCGACGATTCGGCCGCTTTGTCCGGCACGGACTCGGGCTCTGTTGCCGGAGCCGCGTGGGTTTCCTCCGAAACCGCTTGAACAGGTGCGCTGGCCTCCGGCGGGCTAGAGTCCGCTGGATTTTCTGCTGCTACGGCTTCGGCAGAATTTACTTCGTTTGGTGAGCCAGTATGGGCAGGTTCAGATTCAGATGCAGGAGCGGCGGCTGCCGCCGATGCAAGGTTGTCGTGGTCAGAAAACATGGTTGCGTGCCTCCGGGATAAGAATCCCTGTTTGATCGAATAAGGTTCCTTGCGGATTCCCTAAAGGGTTTAGTGCAAGGAGGTTGACCGCCAGGCGGCCACTTGGGACACAGATGCTGCGGGCGTCAAAAACGCTGCAACGTCAAAATGATACGCGCCGCCTCAACCCCATGTCAATGAACCGGCAGAACAGCCCTCAGGCTCGGGCGCGGCCTGCCTGCGTCGTTTCGCGCCGGAAATCCGGCGCGGAGATTTCAACGGTTCGGCACATCTCAAAGAGCCGCGAACGCATGCGCGATCCAATACGCTGTTCCAGCGCATCTTCACGTACAGGGGGGATCAACTTGCCACCAATCCGCGTCGCTTCGCCTTCCGTAGCAGGATTATCGGGATAGTTGGTCGTGACGATGGTGGTGCGCTTCTCGTTGTAGCGGGCATTCAAGACGAGCCCAATGATGTCAAGGACCCACGCCGAGGGCTTGCTCGCGCCGAGATCGTCGAGAACCAGAATTTCGACCGTGCGAATCGGCTCAAGAATCCCTATCTCGGTGGATTCACTCGCAGGATTGTAGCTTGCCTGAATTTCTTTAAGCAGTTCGCGGTAATCGCAAAACAATCCTGCGTGCCCGCGGTGAATCAACTCTTTAAGTGCGGCCACTGCAAGATGCGTTTTTCCAACTCCGGTTGTCCCCATCAAGAGCAAGCCTTTTTCCGCACCGCCTGGATAATCTCGCACAAATCCTTGCGCGAGCAGCTTGGCTTGCTTCAGCGATTGCGCATGTTGTGCCGTCCAGGTTTTTCCGTCGCTGAGGTCGGTAACGTAACTTTCAAAATCGCAGTGTTCGTAGCGCTTCGGAATTCGCGCGCGTTCCACCACCCGCGCCGCGCGCTCTTCCATTCCGCAATCGCATGCCACGGCGACGCTGCCCCCGGCGGCATCCGGCCGAGGCACAAGCTTCCATCCCGTCCCTCTGCAAAGCGTGCAATTCTCCTGTGCCATAGTTGGTCTTAGTCTCGGCAGGTGCCGGATTTTACCCCGGCAGCTCCTCTCCGTGCCCACAGCATACGGTCGCATTTTGTTCACGGCAAGCTGTCTACTCTGGGAAAACTGTGGAAGGCTTGGTTAGCACAAACGTGAATCTGTGCCCACTATTCCGTCGTACATGAAGAAAGCGAGATTAGCCGACGCCCGCGCTCGATCCACCTAAGAAGACCGCACAACTCTTGGCGAGGCGCGCACAATCGCGTGGCGCGGCGCTCTCTCCTCCCGCCGGGACGCCACCTGCGAGAGCTCCTGTTGCACGACGCGCGCGAACTCTCCCATTTGGTGTTCCATCTCGATCATCTTTTCGCGCATGTTCAGGATGATTTCGATTCCCGCGAGGTTCACCCCCAAGTCGCGAGCAAGCGTGAGGATCACGTCCAGCCGCTCGAGGTCGGAGTCTGTATATAGCCGAGTGTTTCCCTGCGACCTCGATGGCTTCAGCAGCCCGACGCGCTCATAGAGCCGCAGCGTCTGCGGGTGCAGCTTATACAGCTCCGCCACCGCGCTGATCATGTAGCCCGCTCTGGCCCGTTTTTTTCCTCGTGGCGACATTGCTCTTCTCTTATACGCCGGCCTTGCTGAACAAATCCTTTCGCGGATCCGACGGCGCAACATTTTCCAATTCCTTCATCAGATTCCGCACGCGCTCATCCGTAGGCTGCGGCACGACAACCTGAATTTCCACATATTGATCGCCGCGCGCGCCGCTCCTCGCGCTTGGCACCCCTTTTTCC
Organism: Candidatus Acidiferrales bacterium; assembly: GCA_044447665.1. Taxonomy (GTDB): domain Bacteria; phylum Acidobacteriota; class Terriglobia; order Acidiferrales; family UBA7541; genus Acidiferrum. The sequence goes on from JBIOGB010000048.1 coordinate 16,713, forward strand.
TTGAGCCGCAGAGTCTTCCCGCTGTTTGTCGCTGGGGGAATGCGCACGATCGACCGCCCATCCATCGTGGGCACTTCGATCTTCGCACCGAGCGTCGCTTCGCTCACCGTCACCGGCACCTTCGTATACAAATCATTTCCGCGCCGTTCGAAAAATGGATGTGGCTTGACCTCGGCACGCAGGTACAAATCACCTGCCGGCGCCCCCATCGTTCCCGCATTGCCCTTGCCGGGAACGCGCACGCGGCCGCCGTTCACTACGCCCGCCGGAATCCTCACATCAATCGTTTCCGTGCGCCGCACGCGCCCCTCACCACCACACGATTTGCACGCGGTCCGCAGCTTGCCGGTTCCGCCGCAGCGTGTGCACGGCACGTTGAACCGCATCTTGCCCGCTGCTTGTTGAATGGATCCCGTGCCACCGCAAGTGGTGCACGTTTGCGGCGAACCCACTGCACCAGTGCCACGGCAGTTCTCGCATGAATCCAGCCGAGTGATGGAAAGTTTTTTCACCGCGCCGCGAACGGCTTCCCAGAAATCAATCTCAATCTGGTATTCGAGGTCACTGCCGGGCTCCTGCTCCGGCTCCATTTCGCCCCCGTGTCCGCCGCGGAAAAACTGGCTGAACAGATCGCGAAAGCTTCCTCCGCCGCCCGCGCCACCCGCCCCGCTGCCAAAATCGAATCCGCCAAAATCAAAGTTGATGTCGGGATGCCCGCCGCCGGCTCCTGCCCCGCCGGGTCCGCCCGGCGGGAGGTTGTCGCTGTAGAAGCCATACTGGTCGTACATTTGCCGTTTTTTCGAATCGGAGAGGACGTCGTACGCTTCCTGGAGCTGCTTGAACTTTTCTTCTGAGGATTTGTCGCCGGGATTGAGGTCGGGATGGTATTTCCTGGCGAGTTTCCGGAAAGCCGTACGAATATCCTTCACGCTCGCCTTCCGCGAGACTCCTAACAGTTCGTAATAGTCCTGTTTCGTAGCTGTCGGCATCGATGCTCTGACGAAAAGATTGCAGGGGCACACGCCGCGGCGTGTGCCCCTGCGGCTCATGCGTTAATTCGGACGCTTGCTTTCATCCACGTCCACGTACTCGGCGTCGATCACATCACCGGGCTTGCCAGCCTGCTCTCCGCTCGAGCCACTAGGGGAACCAGCCGACGGACCGCTCGCACCTGCGCCCGCGGCGCCGGCTTGTTCTGCCCCGCCCGCCGCCTGATTCGCCTTGTACAGCATTTCGGCGATCTTGTGCAGCACTCGCTCGATATTTTCCGTGGCCGAGCGTAGACGCGCCGTTCCGCCTTCGCTGATGGCTTTCTTCGCTTCTTCGATTGCCTCTTCAGTCGTCTTGACGTCGGCTTCCGAAATTTTCTCGCGGTTTTCCCGGATCATTTTCTCAGCCTGATAGAGGATCCCGTCCAGACGGTTGCGTGCCTCGACTTCTTCCATGCGGCGGCGATCTTCTTCGCCGTGCGACTCGGCTTCGGCCCGCATCTTCTCGGCCTCTTCCTTGGTCAGGCCGCTCGATGCAGTGATGGTGATCTTCTGCTCCTTGTTTGTAGCTTTGTCTTTCGCGCTCACATTCAAGATGCCGTTCGCATCAATGTCGAACGTCACCTCGATCTGCGGCGTGCCTCGCGGAGCAGGCGGAATCCCGTCTAGCTTGAATTTGCCGAGCGAACGGTTGTCCGCTGCAAATTTGCGCTCGCCCTGCATGACGTGAATTTCCACGCCGGGCTGGTTGTCCGCCGCCGTCGAATACGTTTCCACCTTGCGCGTCGGAATCGTCGTATTGCGTTGGATCTGTGTGGTCATCACGCCACCGAGCGTTTCCACCCCAAGCGAGAGCGGCGTCACGTCCAACAACAGGATGTCCTTCACTTCACCGCCCAGGACCGCGCCCTGAATCGCGGCGCCTACCGCCACGACTTCGTCTGGGTTTACGCCCTTGTGCGGCTCTTTCCCGCCGAAGAAAGTACGCACCAGCGATTGCACTTTCGGGATGCGCGTCGAGCCGCCTACCAGCACAACTTCCTGTATATCGTTTGGCGAAAGCTTCGCGTCCTCCAGCGCCTGTTTTACCGGCTTCATCGAGCGGTCCAGCAGGTCGCCCATCATCTGCTCGAGTCGGGTCCGTGTTAACTTTTCCTCCATGTGAATTGGGCCCGATGCGCCCGCCGTGATGAACGGAAGATTGATCTCCGTTTCCATCATCTGCGAAAGCTCGATCTTAGCCTTTTCCGCCGAGTCCTTCAGGCGCTGCAGGGCCATCTTGTCTTTGCTCAGATCGATGCCATTCTTTTTCTTGAATTCGTCGATCAACCAGTCCACGATCCGCTGATCCACGTCGTCGCCGCCCAGGTGCGTGTCGCCGTTAGTGGCCTTTACTTCGACGACTCCGGCGCCGACTTCCAGAACGGAAATATCGAACGTACCGCCGCCCAGGTCGTAGACCGCTATCGTTTCGTCGCTCTTCTTATCCATCCCGTATGCCAGCGCGGCTGCCGTTGGCTCTGGGATAATGCGCACCACTTCCATGCCTGCGATTTCGCCCGCTTGCTTGGTCGCTTGCCGCTGGGCATCGTTGAAATACGCGGGCACGGTGATGACCGCCTTGGTCACCTTCTCACCGAGAAAATCTTCCGCCGCCGCTTTCAGCTTGCCCAGGATCATCGCCGAGATCTGCGGCGGGCTATATAGCTTTCCAAGGATTTCGACTCGCGCGTCGTCGTGCTCTCCCTTGACGACCTTGTAAGGAATTCGCTTCATTTCGTCGCTGACTTCGTCATATCGCCGCCCCATGAAGCGCTTGATCGAATACACCGTGTTCTCGGGATTCGTTACCGCCTGCCGCTTCGCTACCTGCCCCACCAAACGCTCTCCCGTCTTCGTAATCGCTACGACTGACGGTGTCGTACGAGCACCTTCCTGGTTGGGGATCACCACCGGTTCGCCGCCTTGCATAACGGCCACCACGGAGTTTGTCGTCCCTAGGTCAATTCCAATAATCTTGGTCATTGCTGCCACTCCTCCCTGAACCCAACTGTCTATCTGACATGGCCTCGCTCAAATGAAACCTCTCGGAGGTTATGCCTTTTTGTTTTCCTGACTGCGACTTCGACGGCAGTATACAAGTTGAGTGTGTGTTTGTCAAGTTTTCTGACTATACAGATAAACATAATTGTTATAATAACTTACAAGCAATTCCGTCGCAGTGCCATAGCCTCGGGCCGATACCTCAACCCCGGACAAACACCCCCATGCGGGACGCATCTTACTGACTACGGCATAGGTACCCCGAGGCCACGCCGGGAAGCGCCTAGGCACCTATTTCCCCAATTTCGCGGTAGAATCGTCCCTGCTGCTGTAAATCGCGGCTTGCTGCATGGACGATTAGGGAGGATCGAGTGATTCGACGGCGAATTCTTGCTGCCACTCTGAAAGTGACTCTGTTAGGCCTCTGCTGTGTCCACCTTGCACAGGCGCGTGTGCCTCAGTCCTCAGGCGCCGTCTCTGACGTTGACCCGCACACGGCCTTCGGCTCGAAAACCGCTCCTGTTGTCATGGAAATTTTCAGTGATTTTCAATGTCCTGCTTGCAAGACTCTTTACACTGCCACGAACAACAAGCTCATGGATAACTACGTCAGCGTCGGCAAGGTTTACCTGATTCATCGCGATTTTCCCTTGTCTATGCATGTGTATTCGCGCGTCGCGGCCCGCTACGCCCGCGCCGCGGCTCAGATTGGCAAGTTCGAGCCCGTCGAACAAGCCCTCTTTCAGAACCAGGAAAAATGGGAACAGAGCGGCGATGTGGATGGCACCGTCGCCAACGTACTCTCAACAGCGGACATGACCAAGGTTCGCGCGCTCGTCAAGGGCGGCACACTTGACGCGGCCATCGACAAGGATTTCGCTCTCGGCCAGATGTACCGCGTCAATCAGACACCGACGACGGTGTTTCATTGCAAGGGTCAGACCTACCCCTATTCCGGAGTCATGAGTTACGAAATTCTTAAGCAGTTTCTCGACCAGTTACTCAGTCAGAGATAGAATTGGTCCGCACGGACGGCGAAAACAGAAAATGATGCAATTCAGCCCGTTCAATTTCCGTCGCGCGATTATCTGGATAGGTCGCCTAATCCTTGGGGGAATCTTCATCTACGCCGGATACTCCAAGATTTTTCTCCCCATCGTTCATCCCCATCCGCCCATCGGGGTAGCATTATCGTTTTTCGCCATGCAGGTCGATTCCTACCAATTGCTGCCCCCTTGGGGCGTGAAATTCGTCGCACACACTTTGCCTTTCGCGGAAGTTGTTCTGGGTCTGCTCCTGCTGATCGGCTGGAGACTTCGTATCTGGGCCACGATCGTCACCCTCATCATGCTGGGATTCTTTGCCGCCGTTGTGCGTTCTTACGCCTTGGGTTTGCAGATCAATTGCGGTTGTTTCGCCAACCCCGAACCGCTCACGATCAAGACGGTCTTCCGCGACGGCTCTCTCGCCGCCCTTGCACTCCTCATGACCGTTTTCGCGTTCGTCGAGGCCCGCCAACCGCATCCTTGGTCTCCCGCCAATCAAGCGTAAGGATTCCGGCGATCTCGATTGGCTCAGCTACTTTATTATAATTGGGAAAATTGCTTCACCACGGCTGCTAGCCCCAAATCGCCAAGCATGGATTTTTCGACTATCAACTGTGAACTGTCGGCTGTAAACTCCCCTCATCCGTGAAATCTCTTGGCGAATACCTTGACCTCGCTGTGCAAACCCACGGCCACCTCTGTGCCGGACAGGTCCTCGGCGTGCGTCTAGCCATGCTCGGCCTGCGCGAACTCGGGATTGAGGACCCCATCGTCGAACGCAAGCGCCTCGTCACCTACGTAGAAATCGATCGCTGTGTCACCGACGCGGTCGCTCTTGTGGCCAACTGCCGGCTCGGCAAGCGCGCCCTGAAATTTCGCGACTGGGGCAAAGTCGCCGCCACGTTCGTCGACCTCAGGACCGGCCGCGCCATCCGCATCGCCGCCCGGGAATCCTCCAAGCAAGCCGCGCGCGATATGTTCCCTGCGCTCGACAAGGAAACTTGCCAGCAAAGAGCCTACGCGCAGCTTCCCGATGACGTCCTGTTCGACCAACAATGGGTAAAGGTGGATGTGCAGCCGGAAGACTTACCCGGCTTCAAGGGTCCGCGCGCACTCTGCGCCGAATGCGGCGAGGGTATCAACTTCAAGCGCGAAATCCTCGCGGCCGGCCGCACCCTCTGCCGCTCATGTGCCGGCGAAAAGTATTATCAGCCTTTGTAGGTTCGGCTTTCATGTCCGCATGTCTTTCCTGGACATTCTCGATGGAAACTTGAATTCGGTTGATTTCTCCGGAATCTCTTTCATCTGCGTTAAACTTTCTTTCTGATGCTGAGTCTCCCCCCAATTACGCTGCGTCTGCGCGGCTGGAAGCTGATCGACCGAGTCGCCCTCGCTTTTCTTCTGCTTTGTTCCATCACCTTGGGCGCGGCCTGCGGTCTGCTCTTCGTTTACGCCAGCGACCTTCCGGAAATCCGCGCCCTGGAGACGTATCGTCCCGATGTCGTCACGGAGATTTACGCCGACGATGGCCAACTCGTCGGCAGCTTCGCCCTGCAGCGCCGCATTCTGATGACTTACGAACAGTGCCCGAAAGTTCTCTACAACGCCGTCCTGGCCGTCGAGGACCAGCACTTCGAAGATCACTGGGGCATCGATTTCCCGCGCATCGCCGGCGCCGCATACCGCAACATCCTGAAGCGGCGCAAAGCCGAAGGCGCCAGCACGATCACCATGCAATTGGCCGGCAATCTCTTCCTGGATCGCAGCGACCGCAGCTTCCGCCGCAAAATGCAGGAGATTCTCCTCGCCCTGCAGATCGAGCGCCGCTACACCAAACCGCAAATTTTTACTATGTATGGAAACCAGGTATATCTTGCTCACGGGAATTATGGCTTCGCCGCCGCCGCGCAATTCTATTTCGGCGCACCCGTCACCGACTTGAATCTTCAACAGGCGGCGCTTCTGGCCGGCATAGTTAACGGCCCGAAATTTTCTCCTATCCTGAATCCCGAGGCAGCACTCTCACGCCGCAACCTGGTGCTCCATCGCATGGCCGAAGAAGGAAAGATCACGCCCGCCGAGGAACAAACCGCGAGGAATTCGCCGCTCGGACTCCACATTCAATATCCGCGCAACGACCTCGCGCCTTATTTCTTCGAAGAGATTCGCAAGTACCTCGAATTCACGTACGGGACGGAAGCCGTTCATGAGCGCGGCTTGCGCGTCTACACCACGCTGAACATCAAAATGCAGCGCGCCGCCAATCAAGCTCTCCGTGACGGCCTCCACGCCTACGAGCGCCGCCATGGCTGGCGCGGCTCCTTGCCCAATATTCTCCGCGACAATCTCGGCAAGCTCGATACCTACGAGGACGATGATTGGCGTCGTACCATCGAGAAGGGAAGCTACGTAACCGGTCTGGTTCTCGCCGCCGATGACAAGAGCGCCACCATCAAGATCGGCTCATACCGCGCGATTCTCTCTCCATCGGATTTAACCTGGACCGGCCGTAAGAAACCCTCCGAGCTCCTTAAAACGGGTGACCTCGCGCAATATTTCATTCAAGAGCTCCGCGAGAACACAGTCCGCGTCCAACTCGAGCAACAGCCCGCACCGCAAGCGGCCATCGTTGCGATGGACAACCCTACCGGCGAAATCAAAGCCATGGTCGGCGGCTACAGTTTCGAAGACTCGAAATTCAATCGTGCGACCCAGGCATTTCGCCAGGTCGGCAGTTCGTTCAAGATTTACGTCTACGCCGACGCCATCGAAAAAGGCTCCTCGCCCTTTGACACCATCGTCGACACGCCGTTTACGACCGTCAGCGGTGGCCAGCCTTATTCCCCGCACAACTACGACGAGAAATTCGAGGGCACCATAACACTTCGCCGTGCGTTGGCCGGGTCGCGCAATGTCCCGGCTGTAAAATTGGCAGAGAAGGTTGGCATCTCCACGGTTGTCGATATGACGCGACGTTTCGGCATTACCACGCCGCTGCCTCCCTATCTTCCGCTTGCGCTCGGCGCAGCGGACATGAAACTCATTGAGCATGTCTCCGCCTTCACCGTTTTCCCCAACGATGGCATCCGCATTGATCCGCACATGATCCGTCGTGTCACTAGCTACGACGGCGCGCTCCTTGAAGAGGCGCATCCGGAAGTCCACGATGTCATCTCGCCCGATGTCGCCCGCACGATGACCGCCATGCTCGAGGAGGTGATCCAGTTCGGTACGGGCATTCAGGCCCGCGCACTTGGCCGCCCCGCTGCCGGCAAAACGGGCACTACTCAGGACTATACCGATGCGTGGTTCATCGGGTTCACGCCACAGCTGACTGCCGGGGTGTGGGTGGGTTACGACGACAAACAAATTTCGCTCGGGAAGAAGGAAACCGGCGCCCGCGCCGCTTTGCCGATTTGGCTCGAGTTCATGCAGAGCGCTCTAGCGGGTATGCCCGTTCTCGATTTCGCCAATGTGGTTCCGCTCGAGCAGCAAGTAGGCGAGCATCACATCCTCGTGGACACTCCGGATACCGCCCCAACCGAAGATGAACCCGCGGAGCCTAAAGAGAAGCCGCCGACCGCGCCCCCGACGACAAAAACCACGCCCGCGAATGCAGTCAGCCTTTCTCCAAGCCGCTAAATGCCGGGCCATATGTGATTCAGATGACTCGGATCTTTGGCTTGAGGATGAATGGATTGCTCCGCAAATTTCCATCCAGCCCAGGCAGGATCACTAAGGCGGGCAACCTTCTTTTCGCTTTTCTCACTTCGCTCCGCGGAAAGGGTCCCAGCCGCCGGCCACCAGCTTACGTTCGCGGTTGTTCTTGTCCCTCAGGAGGATTGTCCGTCCCAGCGTGATCTCACCTATGCGCGTTAGCGGAACGCCTCGGAAGGATCGCGGAATGTGCGCAACGTTTCTTCGCGGAACGGTAAAGAGCAATTCATAGTCATCGCCACCATTGATGGCCAATTGCAACCCATCGAATCGTACCTTGCGCTTACTAGCCGCGACAGACGCTTTGGGCAATTTCGTTTCCTCGATACGAGCACCCACTCCACTTGCGGTGCAGAGCCGCGGCAGATCGCTCGACAGCCCATCGGAGAGATCCATCAACGCGGTCGCTAAGCCCTTTTCTGCTAACCACTGGCCAAGCGCAAGCCGGGGCTCCGGATAAAGATGCTTCCTCAGCACGAAACCTTTGGTTCCTGCAAGGGTTCCCCCGCTGCGCAAGAGGCGCAATCCCAGTTCTGCCTCGCCTAGACGTCCGCTTACAAAAATAACGTCTCCTGGCTTCGCCCCCGAGCGCAAAATGGCTTGCCCCTCTCGCACCTCTCCGACCACCGTGACGTTGATCAGAATCTCTCTGCGCCGCGTCGTGTCTCCACCCGCCAGGGAGCAACAGAACTTCCTTGCTGCCCGCCTCAGGCCGCCTAGAAATTCGTCGAGCCAACGGCCCGTGAGCGTTTGCGGTAAGGCGAGGCTCAAGAGGAAGCAGCGCGGCTGGCCCCCCATGGCTCCTATGTCACTTACGGCGCGGGCCAGGCACTTCCAGCCGACTGCATCCGCGGGGTGCTTGCCTCTTAGGAAGTGGGTGCCTTCCAAGAACCAGTCGCATGTCAATATCGTTTCCCAGCCAACCCTGGGGGCAAAGAGCGCTGCATCGTCTCCCATACCCAGTTTGAGCCCGTTGCGATTTCCGGCCCGCTTTCGCGCAGAGCCCCGCACAATCCGCTTCACCAGGGAGTTTTCGTTTTGGTTCAATCGAGCCATACTGCCACTTAGGGGCTGTGGGCGCCAGTATATCGCTGGAACCCCTCCCCGCCTCTCTCCGACACTCGCAACCGCATTCCACCTGACCCTCCGGACAGGGAACAGGTTTGCACAGCCTGCCCTTCGAAGTACTAAAAACAGGGTTGACGTAGATACCCTACAAAAATTAGTATGACCACAGCCGCGGATCTCTGCCCAGGGTGCGAGTCTTTGTACACGAAGCGGCTCTCTCATGCGGGTGACAGGGTTCAAAGCCCGCGCAAGGCAAATTCAAGGGCCTGAGGGTCCCAATCAGTGATCCAGGGTAAGAGCTACACATTTTTTATCGCGTCGACTCCGGGGAAGCTCCGGAAGGTGATCGTGCCGGCCTACATCCTGCACGTCATCGCCACACTGGCCCTCATAGGCAGCATCACTGTGGTCGCGGCGATAGGCTCCTACTCGCGCATGCTCTGGAAGGTAGGCAATTACAACGCTCTGCGGCATGAAGAGCAGACCCTGAGGAAGCAGTATCAGCAGCTCCAGAGCACCGTAAACGACACCAACCAGCGCCTCGATTCCCTGCAATCTCTTGCCACCGAAGTAGCCATGACCTACGGCGTTCTTCGCTATCATCCGGCAGCCTTCGACCTAACCGACAACCCGGCTACCCCCGAGGATGCTTTTGACCGCACTGTCGAGCAGTACACATTTTTGAAAAGAAATGCCGCGGCCATCGCCATTTACAGCGGCGGCCTGCGCCTCATCCCGGTAACGAGCTTTGCGGACTCGAGCTACACGCCCTCCATTTGGCCGGTGCTCGGCCATATCACCGATACTTTTGGCGAGCGGCTCGATCCCTTCAGCGGGGAAGGAGCGTTTCACACGGGCGTGGACGTGTCTTCCGATTATGGCGCGCCTGTTCACGCTACCGCTGACGGCGTCGTAACAATCGCTGAAAACCATGCCGGCTACGGCCGCCTCGTGGTTATAGACCACGGCTTCGGCATCACCACCTGGTACGCCCATCTGTCTGCCTTCGCTACCATGGCGGGCTCTCGTGTGAAGCGGGGCCAGGTTGTCGGCTACACCGGAATCAGCGGACGCTCCACGGGTCCTCACGTTCACTACGAAGTCCGCATGAACAATGCGCCTATAAACCCCTGGCGTTACATGAAGTCGCAAGCTACCGGCGATTGATCGTTTCTCATCTCTATATTTGTCTGTTAAGAGCTGCTCTTATGGGCGGCGTCTTTTGCGATCCATCCTACTTGTGACGCTCGCCCTTCTTGGCAGCAGCATCGTTTGCCGGTATAGGAGGAACGATGGGTGCGGCAATTCGAGCTGCTTCCAGAAACTTTGGCGTCATCTCAAAAACCATCCGTACTGCCTTCGTTTCCCCTCGATCGATCCTGGATACCTCGGCGCCCTTGACCAGTTCTAGATATGCCTCGCGCACCACGGGATCAAGCTGCTTTCTCGTCTTCGAATCGTTCAACCCCGCTTGCATCAACACCAGTATGCCGTTCAACAAGTCCGACAGTTGTTGCGCCGTTGTGTCCGAGGTGCCTTCGCCTTCCACGACTATACGAAGGCGGTCGGCATCCGGTTTCCCCGCGAGCGTCATCCACTGCAACTGCTCGAGCACCGCAGAAAGTTGCGGTGACCGCAGTCCCCCGGGCGCCTGTTCTGCCAAAGCGCTGGCTGTTCCGGCTTCATGCCGTATTACCGCGAAAATCGGGGAGCCCGCCAGCCGTTCGAAGCGCGTCCGCCAATCCGACGCGTCCGAGTCTCTTTGATTACCCGCTAAAATCTTTGACAAATCGTTCTCGTTAGTCAGCGCGATCCGGTTAGTTCGCAGGAACGCGAAAGAAATCTTGCGCGCACTCCCATTCACCGGAATGGAGAAAATTTCAAGGTTGCCTTGACTGAAGCGCGCGCCGGGCTGCAAAGCGTAAGCCGCAATCTTTCTTCTGTCGAATCGCCCATCGGCCACTGCGAAGTAGGAAACCTCTGGTCCGTGCTTGAGCAACGCGATGCACACGAGATCCAAGTCGCGCTCGTAGTTGAATCCCGTTGCTTGTTGAAACTGGGCGTAGTCCGCGTCCGCCTGTGGTTTTGGCGCCCAGGCGTACAACGCCGAAAGAAAAGGGGCTTGGCGGAGTTCTTCGAAATCAGCGAAGAGCACTGCGCTCGCGTCGTTCGGCACCAGTGCCAGCGCCTCGTCACGCAAGGCCCTATTTCGCCCTCCCCAACGGTCATATCCGCAAAAAGCAATCGCGGCTAGAAGAAGCAGAACCGCTGTCAGCCCTATCCACAAACGTGCTTTCATTCCGTTTGTACCTTGGGTCGTGTCCAAATCATACTTGGATGCGCGATTCTGCAACTCTACGCCACTGCCAACAGATATGAAAATCACCCTGTGCCCGCAAACGCCGGTATCCCCACAGCTCAACCTCAGGCTGGGCGCAGACTGCGAGGCTTGACCTTCATGCTAAGCTATAGACTGAAAATGAGATAGGGGCTGTCGGGGGAAGCCAGAAACCATCCCCGTGTTTTCCACAGAGCTGGCCTTTGGCGTGCTCGAACCCCGAACTCCCCCTTGCAATTTCTTTGCCCTCTCTGCTATTCTTACTTGGTTTGAGCAGCGCTGGCGTAGCTCAGCTGGTAGAGCATCTGATTTGTAATCAGAGGGTCGGGGGTTCAATTCCCTCCGCCAGCTCCACCAGGACTTTTGTAGGGGGAGCAAGGCGGAGCGAATCCCTGTAGTCAAATGTGACGGGCTGGTGTCTCTTGACACGAGTCCGTCTTGTGTTTTCTATGCTGGCGCTGAAATTGTTTTGGAAATTGTTTTCGGTACATAGACTTAGCGTCGCAGGAGCGTTCGCGGGATGCAACAGTTGCGTCCCGAATGATTTTGCGGGATACGGTTATTGTGTCCCGAATGAATTTTCGGGACGGGTGGGTGAGTGGCTAAAACCAGCAGACTGTAAATCTGCCGCTCCTTGCGGGCTACGGAGGTTCGAATCCTCCCCCGTCCACCAGGCTCTAGCTGTTCGCAGGAAACCGCAGGGCAATCGCATCAAGCGATGTTCGGAAGCGGTCCGATTCGCGGTGAAAGTACTGCTTGGTAAGACTGCGTCGCGAAGGACAATAATCGGAGGGAACGGGTTCGGCCTGGGTAGCTCAGTTGGTAGAGCGCGTCCTTGGTAAGGACGAGGTCACCGGTTCAATCCCGGTCCCAGGCTCCAGCTTGTACCGGGTTCGCCGACGGCGAACAAAAAAAGATGTTGTAGCGCGGTGCGGGGAATAAATTGGTGCAGGAGGGCGGGGGTAACTCAACGGTAGAGTCTCACTCTTCCAAGGTGATGGTTGCGGGTTCAAATCCCGTCCCCCGCTCCAAATTGCACTGGGAGTTGAATCCAAGTTCGTGGGAAATTTGAAAGTGGCAAGAGCGCAGCAGATCGGACGCAGAGGGTAAAGGAAATGGCGAAGGAGAAATTCGAACGCAGTAAGCCGCACGTAAACATTGGGACGATCGGTCACATTGACCATGGCAAGACGACCTTGACGGCGGCGATCACCAAGGTGCTGTCGAAGCACAACCCCAAGGTGCAGTTCCGGGCGTTCGACACGATTGACAACGCGCCGGAAGAGCGCGAGCGGGGCATCACCATTGCGGTGTCGCACGTGGAGTACGAGACGGCCAACCGGCACTACGCGCACATGGACTGTCCGGGGCATGCGGACTACATCAAGAACATGATCACGGGCGCGGCGCAGATGGACGGGGCGATACTGGTGGTGGCGGCGACGGACGGGCCGATGCCGCAGACGCGCGAGCACATTCTGCTGGCACG
>JBIOGB010000049.1:0-26967 GCA_044447665.1 Candidatus Acidiferrales bacterium
TCAAATACAAACCGCAGCTTCTCTTCCATCACACTGCTCGCTTTCCATGGCATGCGCTGCTTTTTACACGCGCTGGCCACTGATGAACAGTGTCAGGAATGCCCCCGGTCTATCCTGTCAGGGATGTGCCCGGTCTGTACCGAATGGTATCCCCCCTCCCCCCCATGAAAAACGCAAGTGTGGCAAAGAAAGGAGTTGTTGCGAAAAAGTGCGCAATTCGTGCGCTCGCAGAGCGCACTCGGGGCAAGAGGGGATAGTGAATTGGATGGAGGGGGGTATACCCCGCTCGTTGTGAGAGAAATGGTCCGTAACGGCATGAAGAGAAACGAGGTACGAACGCTTCTGTTGGAGCGCAACAGAGTCCCAACGGGCGATTAGCGCCGCGGCTGGCAGGCTGGTGGAAGAGGGGGAAAGAGCGGTTTTGGCCGGGTCGGAACTCTCCGGCAAGTTCTCCGAACGGCGATCGACGGAAACGGGCGGGCTGAAAGCTGACTATCACAAGCCATGATAGCATGAGCTTGTATAACTGTCAAGGAATATTATTTATTGTATATCATTCGAACGGGGAGAAACAGAGGTTAGAGGATGGAAGTTAGAGATTAGAAAGAAGTTGCGGTGGAAATCGGCGGAAAAAATGGATCGTGCGTTCGAACGGTTCTGGAGACTGGAAACTAGAGACTCGTGGCTGGAAGCCGAAGAAAAGAAAGAGTTAAGGGAATGACGAAGATGGCGTAAATGAGCTGGAGATTGTTCGAAACAATACGACCTCTCTTTACCTGGTTTTCACAAGCGAGTCCCGCTTCACAAGCGGGAGCCCGTCACAACCGTGGGCGGGTCGGTCCACAGCAGCAAAACGAATTCGTCGCAGGCCCGGTTTAGTACTTCGCAAAAGGCCATCTAACCTCTTGGGTGAATGTTGTCGGTAGTCACCGTTGCATGAAGATTGGACGGCTCTATTGCCACTACCTATCCACTTATCTCGTTTAGGAGCCATTGCCCAATTTCCTTGTGGGCATTATCAATTTGGGTTTGGTGTGTGGGGTCATTAAGGAGCTTGAACATCTTCGGTGAAAAGTATTCACCTTGAATATGGAAAACGGTGTTTCGGAATAGCTTTAAGGATTTATAGATTCCGTTAATTTCCTTCTGAGCACTGGGAATCGAGAACTTTCTGTCGTGCAGAGCTTCGCAAACAGCAAACTCCAGCCCGAACCAAAGGCACAGATACATACCGTCTCCGGTCAAAAACCATTCAACAATGTTGCTGTTGCCGGGCGGATTGGCCTTCATTCGCTCGAAGTATTCTGCGCGCATTCGGTCAGCCCAAATCCAGTGGCGATGAATCGCGAACAAAACAACTGGTTTCTTTTTATGACCGCCCGACGGCATAGTTTTCTCCCTGCGCATTAATTTCACGCCATCGACTAAGCCGACCGGAACGATTCGTGGGTGGCGCGACCTTTCTGAGGAGTTTGGAATTCATAGTGGGAGGATACCTCTTTAGAAAATAACTGGGGAACGTCAAGGAACTGGGTGGCCTTCGGTAGAGCGAAGACCGCCCATTGAAGGTTTAGCGCCCAGAGGATGCGCCACCCGCCTGGGCCTGCTTGTACACTTCGGAGCATTCGGGGCACATACGGACTAGCCCAGGCAGCGACAGGCATCTAATCTTCTCAACCGAAACGGAAGCTGTGTCGCTTGGGTCAAACGGAATATGCTCGCACACATAGTTGGTGGGTTTGGGCCGTTTCATTTTCGGGCCTCCTTTGCTACCTTTTCAGTGTCGCCTGAATTGGCGGGCGCGGACCAGTGGCCCAAGGGGCAGATGTGTCGAGAAAGGTAAATTACCTGGCAGGATTCACTTAGATGAAAGACCTCAGCTCGCCGGAATCCACCCGTCCTATCGCTGGCGAGCAACGTGTCGCGAAGAATCACTCGACGATGAAGCCGCTTGATGTGTGCCTCAGCGGTTGGTCAAACCCGCCATTCTGTTGAATCTCATTGTTCTCTTGCGCCAGCGGTGGACGACGCCTGAGAGCTCGCAGTTCCGTTTTCCTCCACCCCAAACTGTTCAGCCAGGCCATGCCTCGTGATGAAATTGAAGGCTCGATTCGCCAGCTCGCTGTGCGTTCTGTAAAACTCCCCTAGATATGCTCGCACCTGTTTTTCATGCTTCTTAGACAGGTCTGCGCACGCGAACATGGTGTTCATGCGCTCATTGAGTTCCTTGATGGTCAGTGTTTCAGTTTTCGACGCAGCCCACGCTTTCAAATCTGCCTTGCAGACACCTGGGCTCGGCCCCGGCGCTGCCATCGTGCCGGAGACGATCGTCAAGAAGAAGACCAGAAATGACAGTGTTTTCATGTGTTCCGCCTTATCGAACAGTTCGGGCATTCGGCGTGCTGCACGTCTCCAACCTGCAGAATTTTATGGCCTACTGGCTAGTCACGCCCGTTTCCCTCGAACACTATAAGACCCACCGTTTTCTTTGATCTCCCACTTGATTTCTGGCCGCTTGAGTTTGGCTTTGGCAAGTACAGATTCCGCACTGCTCAGATTCTCAAAAGGAAATTGCGGAACTCTCGGATCATCGATGGGTAAATCTTTAATTTGTAATCCCAGGTCCCAGTATGCTGTCAGCATTTTGTGCCCCTTTCCTCGTGGCTTGATGACGTTCTTGGATGTCCTAACCACTCATCGAAAGCCACCGCCAAGACTTTCGCGTAATAGTGACGGAAACTAGCGCAAGTGCTGTAAGTGCTCTTTTGCGAGGTGGGTCCACAACTGATTTACTTTGGGTTTGGAACCTTTTCGCAAACACCACCCCATGGCCCGTAATGGTCTGTCTCGTTAGCCGCCGTCGAGCCACTTCCAACTGTTATCGTAACTGCCCCAGACCTAACATAACGCATCGTAGTCGGCTCGATAGAGAGACGATAAATTGTAGATACTTGAGTTCTTGCATTCGGATGTTCAGTTTTCATTGGAAGAACCCATGCACTCCCGTCCCAGCGCCATTCAGCCGTGCTGCCTTTGACGCCCTTTTCATAGAGGGTCATATTCAAAATTCTTCCGCCTCCTCGAAAGAATTTTTGAGCCTCTGGGGAAAAAGACTCGAGCCAACCTTTCATGAGAAAAGTAACGTATGGCGCGGTACGTTGAACTGCCTCCATAATATTGAATTGTTCATTCATCTCAGGTGTGACGATGTCCGGGTCCGTCGGCACTGGGTGAAGCGCTTGCACCTTAGCCTGTGCATTGTAGTAATTTTCATCGGCGGCGTATGCTATGAAAGTGAAGAACGTACCTAGGTGGGCGTCATCACTGAAACAGACAGCATTCGGCAGTCCTTTAGAGAAACCGCCAGCATCGTAGAGCTGTTGGTAATAATTGCGGGGACTCGGACTGGTCTGCGCCACTGTGGTCGATACTGAAGAAGGTGCGTCTCCGTTATGGGTTTGCGCTTTGACCGGCTCGGGTTCGTTGGGCAACGCCTGAATTTTAGTGGATTCGACCAGAAGCAAGCGTTTCGCATCATTGATGGGGATTGCGAAATTTAGATTTTCGCCGCCCTTGAGGTACAAGGTCGTGATTCCAACTACCTCTCCCCCCATGTTGAACAACGGGCCGCCGCTGCTACCAGGAGAGATCGGCGTCGTGATCTGCAAGAATTTGCCGCCTTCCTTCTCAACTGTTCGGAGTCCGCTGACTATTCCATTTGAGACGGTCGATTCGAGAGAAAGCGGATTGCCAATAGCAACGACTTCTTCTCCCACTTGAAGTCGGTCCGAATTCCCGAGAGTGAGCGTCCGGAAGTTATCGCCGTGCGCCTTGATGACGGCAACATCCCGGGCTTTATCGAATGCGAGCACTCCATCGACAACATAAAAAGCGCCTTCAGGAAGCTTAACGACAGCGGAACTACCCTCTGCAATGACGTGATAGTTGGTCAGGATCACGCCGTCATTGCTTATGAGGAAGCCGCTGCCTTGGGCTATAGGACTGCCATCCTTGTCCGACATAACGATGGATACGATGGCTCCATTGGCAGCTCTGGCTATTTCCGGTATATCCTTTAGGGGCGAGGCCGACTCCGCGCCAACGACGCTAGCCGCGGGAGATGCTTGCTCATCCGAATCTCCTGTGTTGGATTTCGCGAAAATTGATGGCTTGCCGCCGCACATCTTGACCGCATGCGTGAACGCTTCCGCGAAGTCGTCGCCGTACGGGCTGTAGAACTCTGCGACGAACAGTGCACTACTGCCTGCTATCGCGGGAATCGACGTGACGCCGTAGGTGGTCTTCGTGGCAATCTTCTTGATTGCGTTCTGCGTTACCGATGTGAACAATCCAGGATCGTTAGATGTGATTCCGCGACTAGCGAATCTGCTTTTTACCGGGTCTATGTCCTTAAGGTCGAAAGAGGACTCATCGTGAAACGTTTCAGTTCCTGCGACGGCCTCGGTGAGAACGAAATGAACTCGGCAGCCGGAGAAATCCGCCAGCCGCAGCGTGTGTATCTCAGTCCCTTTGGCGGTCTGTTTCTCAATGTCGCCGTAATCGCTGTTGAGGCTGTCTTGAATCCAGCCCAACGTTTCTTTCACCGTCGGCTTCGGTTTCTGCCCGTATGCTGACATCGCTGTCAAGGACTGCGCGGCAGCGACACCAGCAATGACAAAAATCAGAGAAAGAAGTTTCGCCGCAAAACCCTTGACCATTCCTATGTCCTTTGCCCGCAAATAGTTATTACGTCCGAACGACGGCCACGCTTGCCATCGCGCTGGTTTGTCCAGCGCCTGAACCCCTTGCAAGCATCGCCTAAACAGAAAATTCAGGCGATGGTACGTTCCGTATGAGTTAACGAAGCTAAGGAAATAGAATCCCGACTGCAGGCGGCCGGGTGCCGCGGGTGCCGGTGACGTTTACGCCGACCGGGTCGGGGCACATGGGGTTTTTGGCTTTGCCTTTTTCCTTTTCGTCCTGCTGCCGCCCGTGCACCGTTCATCCCGCCCCATTGCCGTTCACCCCTCAATTCTCCCAATTCCCTGCTTATTACTTAACCAATCCGTACTGGCATGCTATCCTTTCCCGTGTTTGCCAAGCTCCAGCCCCGACCTGACCCTCAAGCCGCACTCTCTCGCCTCGAGAGAAATAGAAGCTGAGCAGCCGTGATTGACTTGCCCTCCTCCCCGGAATAGACTCCGCATGCGATGGGATTTACGGCTCCAATCATTGGCCGAGTCCTCGGGCGGTACCGCGTTCTCGAACTGATCGGTGCGGGCGGAATGGGAGAAGTCTATCGCGCGCGCGATGAACGGCTGGATCGCGACGTCGCGGTGAAAGTCCTCCCTCCCGGCATGCTGACGGACGAAGATGCCCTCAGACGCTTCCGCAAAGAGGCCCTTACGCTGGCCAAGCTAAGTCATCCCAATATCGCTGCGGTCTACGACGTTGGCGAACAAACCGGCGTGCACTACCTGGTGATGGAGTGCGTGCCCGGCCAGTCGCTGGCGGAAAAGCTGAAATCAGGATCGCTTCCGGAAAAGGAAGCCGTCTCGCTGGGCGGGCAGGTGGCTGCGGCCTTGGAGGAGGCGCACGAGCACGGCGTCGTGCACTGCGACCTAAAGCCCGGAAACATTATTGTCACGCCGAAGGGACAGGCGAAGGTGCTCGACTTTGGTTTAGCAAGGCTGCTGCGCCCGGCTGGTGAGTTGAGCGTCACACAGGCCGCCACAACCGTCCAAGACATCGCCGGGACGCTTCCCTACATGTCGCCGGAACAGTTGCAAGGCGAAGGAGCCGATGCACGAAGCGATCTCTATGCAGCGGGTGCGGTGCTCTACGAGATGTCCACCGGCAGGCGTCCGTTCCAAGAAAACTCAGCACCCAGGCTGACCGATGCCATCCTGCATCAGCCGCCCGTGCCGCCCCGGGCGCTAAACTCGCGTATTTCAGCGGAACTCGAGCGAATTATTCTGAAATGTCTGGAAAAACAGCCGGAGAACCGCTACCAGTCGGCTAGGGAAGTCGCGGTGGATTTGCGAAGGTCGTCCACTCCGATAACCACCTCCATCTCCATGACAGCGACCAAGGCAGCAAAATCAAAGCTGAGTTTGGTTGGGTTGGCCGCAGTGGCTGTGTTGGTATTGGTAGCAAGCGCGATCTTGGCAATGAACCTTGGTGGGGTGCGCACGCGGCTTTTCGGCGGCATGCTGACAGCGCAGATCGAATCCATAGCGGTGTTGCCGCTTGAGAATCTCTCGGGTGATCCTCAGCAAGAGTACTTCGCCGACGGTATGACTGAGGAATTGACCACCGACTTGGCCCAGATCAGCCCGCTGCGGGTGATTTCACGAACATCAGTAATGCAGTACAAAGGAGCAAAGAAAACCCTTCCACAGATTGCGCGAGAGTTGAATGTTGACTCAGTCGTGGAAGGCTCTGTGCAGCGCTCGGGTGACCGGGTGCGCATAACCGCGCAACTGATTTACGCGCCCACCGACCGGCATCTGTGGGCGAGAAGTTACGAACGCGAGCTGCGCGATGTGCTGTCCCTGGAAGGTGAGGTTGCGCAGGCGATTTCAAAGGAAGTGGGCAGCAAGTTGAACCCGCAGCAGCAGACGCGCTTGAAGGCAGCTCGGGCCGTCAATCCTGACGCCTACGAGGCGTACCTCAGAGGGAGTTCATATCTGGACAACGGAGATCTACAGAAAGCCGGTGACTACTTCAACCAGGCAATCAAATTGGATCCGGACTATGCTCCGCCGTACTTGAAGCTGGCGAGTTCGTATTATTTCCAAGCATTTTTCAACGTGCTCCCTCCGAACGTGGCGTTTCCGAAGATGAGGGATGCCGCCACCACAGCTTTGCAAAAGGATGAGTCGCTTCCAGAAGCTCACGGCGTGCTGGCGCTCGTACACCTTCATTACGACTGGGATTGGGCTGAGGCGGAAAGGGAATTCAAGCGCGCTCTTCAACTTAATCCCAACCAGGCAGATATCCGCCATGACTATGCTCACTTCCTGATGGCGATGGGCCGGATGGAAGAATCGGTAGCCGAGAGCAAACGCGCTGTAGAGCTGGACCCGGTGGATACGATCCTGACGGCTTGCCTCTGTTGGCACCGCTACTCCGCGCGCGAATACAATGCGTCCATACAACAGGCGCTAAAAAGCGTGCAGACAGAGCCGGATTTCGACTGGACCCACATCATCCTGGGATGGGACTACGAACAAGTTGGCAAGTTCCAAGAGGCCATTGCAGAGTTCCAGAAGGCGGTCACTCTCTCGGCTGGCAACATGTTCTCGCGGGCGGCCCTCGGCCACGCTTTCGCCGCCGCCGGTAAAAGGAAACAAGCGCTGGAAATCCTCGCCAGCCTGGAGAAACCTGCACAGCGCATATATGTTTCGCCTTTCGACATCTCGCTTATCTATATAGCCCTAGGCGACAAAGAAAAGGCCTTCGAGTGGCTTCAGAGGGCGTATGAAGAGCGCTCCTTCTTTCTCATTTATATGAAGTGGGAGCCCAGACTCGATCCCCTGCGCTCTGATCCGCGATTTCAGCACCTGCAGCATCAGATCGGCCTTCCTGCGTAAGAGTGACCCGGCAAACAAAGATCCCGCCGATGTTGTCTAACTTTGAATTGCGCAGCCGGGAGCCCCGGGTGCCGGTCTTACACGTGGGTTCTGACTTTGCTTTTTTCTAGTTCGTCTTGTTGCCGCCCGCACCGTTCATCCCGCCCCAGTGCCGTTCACCCCTCAATTCTTCCCGTTCTCTGGCAAATCGTTTCTCAGCGAGAAGGACGGCCTCGGCCGGGGCGTGCCGGCCCGGTGTTCGGACTCCCGAAACCGGAGATGATTCTTCAGGGGAGTTTGATTTCTATACATGCAAGGCGTTGACCCGCTTGAGCGTGGGGAGGGCCTTAATGACTTTTCCGGTCTCCTGATGGGCGAGACGCAGATCATACAAGCTTTGCAGGTTGACCCAGAATTCGGCGCTGGTGCCGAAAAAATGAGCCAGGCGCAACGCCGTGTCCGCCGTGATGTCGCGGTCTCCGTTCAAGATTTGCGTGATGCGATTGGTAGGAACCTTAAGATGGCGTGCCAGTGCGGCGGCGCTCATGTGGAGTTCCTTCAATTCCTCGGCTAGATGTTCGCCGGGATGAATGGCTACGGGTCGCATTTGTGTGCGTTCTCCTTTCCTAGTGGTAATCGACAATTTCAACATGCGCCGGGCCAGGTGAGCGATCTGGCCACTCAAAGCATACCCGCCACTGATCGTTGACACGGATGCTGTATTGGCCTCTGCGGTCGCCCTTCAGGGCCTCGAACCTGTTTCCGGGCAGAGCCGCAAGGTCACCGAGTGTAAGCGCCGCTTCAAGCCGGTCCAGCTTTAAGCGGGCGGCGCGTTCGATGCCGGAGAAAGCTTTAACGCGTTTTCCGGCGGCGAAGTCGGCAGTCCGCTTGTCCCGGAAGCTCACGATCATGGGTCAAGTATCGCTGGAATTACGCTGTACGTCAAGCATAACGTCTCCGAGAGTCCGCGCCCCCTGGTGCCGGTGGGGTTTGCCCCGACCCGGCGGGAAGAGCCCTCTTACTCTTTTCGACTGGCGACTGGGGCTGTGGACTTGCGACTGTGGACGGCGGGTTACGCGCGGGTCAGAACGGCGGCACGGGCAGCATGCAAAAGTTTGCTGGCGTTTTCGCGAATGTCGCTGTGGCCGAAGACGGCGTGGCCGGCGGCCAGCAGCTCCGCGCCTGCGCGAACGATATCGGCAACCGTATCCAGAGCAACGCCGCCATCCACTTCGATGCGGTACGCCAAGCCTCGCGACTCGCGGATGCTCGCGAGGGTTTCGATCTTCTTCAGCGAGCCCCGAATAAACTTTTGTCCGCCAAAGCCGGGGTTCACGGACATCACGAGAACGTGATGGACGATCTCCAGCACATGCTCCACCGTATAGACCGGAGTGGCGGGATTGAGGACGACCCCCGGTCTGCACCCCACCGAAGCGATGAGATGGAGCGTGCGATCCAGATGAATGCAGGCCTCCTGATGAACGGAGATCCAATCGGCGCCCGCTTCAGCGAACGCGGGTATGAACTTATCGGGATTCTCGATCATCAAGTGACAATCGAGCGGAACGCCCGGAAGGGCTTTACGAAGCGATGCGACTACCGGCGGGCCAAACGTAATATTGGGGACGAAGTGGCCATCCATGACGTCCACGTGCAGGAGCGTCCCGCCTGCTTCAATCGCCGCCCGCGCATCCGCGCCAAGATGGGCGAAATTGGCAGCGAGAACCGAGGGGGCAAGTTCAATTACGCTGGGCGCCATTGCGCTCCTTTCCCATTCCGAAAAAAGCGATTATACGCGGAACGCGCGGAAGTTGCGCAAATCTGTGGCCTCATCGAAAAGCCGCATCTGCCCAGGGGATTGTGCAACGCCTTCGACTGCTCTCCCTGGCAAGCTCCAGGATGCGCATCACGTCCAGGGCGTGCTGCGGCGCAACGTGCAGCGTGGCCTTGCCCAGGATGGCATCGCGCACGTTGGCGTAGTAATCGCGATAGTCGCCCGTGCCCGAAGGGATGCGCCGCTGCGTCGGAATTTCGCCCTCGTAAACAGTCAGGACGCCCCAATCTTCTTCGGGCTCGGCGCCCCACGGCGCATCCTTGGGAATTTCGCCGCGGCGCAAATTGTTTTCCTGCGGGTCGAAGCTCTGCTTGAAAAACCCGCCGCGCGTGCCGTGCAGCACGAAGCGGGGACGAGGCGACGCAGCAAGCATCGTCGAGCGAAGAACCGCTCGCAGGCTGTGCGGATAATGCAGCAGGATATCGAAGGCGTCGTCGGTCACCGCGTTGTCGCGTTCCATGCGCACGTCCGCGGTGATGGCCTCGGGGAGGCCAAACAGCACAAGCGCGTGGTCAATCAGGTGCGGCCCGAGATCGAAGAGGATGCCGGTGCCGGGCCCGGATTTTTCGCGCCACGCGCTCGGACGAATCTGCGGGCGAAAGCGGTCATAATTTGTCTCGAAACGCACGACGCGGCCGAGCGCGCCGCCCGCTACAATCTGCCGGATGGCTTGGAAATCGCCATCGAAGCGCCGGTTTTGGTAGACAGTAAGCAACCGGCCGCACTGCTTCGCGAATTGAACGAGCTCGGCTGCCTCCGCGAGAGTCGTTGTGAAAGGCTTGTCCACAACGACGTCGCGTCCCGCCGCCAGACATTGCCTGGCGAAGGGATGGTGCGTGTCGTTGGGAGTCGCAATGACGATCAAGCGAATGCTTTCGATGGACAGGAGTTCCTCGACGCTGCGCACAATGCGCACATCGGAATATTGCTCGGTTGCCTGCGTTCCGCTGCGCTGGAGAATCGCGGCGAGCCGCAGCCCGGGAACAGCGCGAATCACCGGCGCGTGAAACGCGCGCCCGGCAAGTCCAAATCCGATGAGTCCGACGTCTATCATGCTGGTGAAATAAAAATGCCTGGCGCCTTCTCTGAAGCTTTTCAGCTACGGTTGAAATTCTGCTTGAGACTCGCCTGCTCGCAAAGGCGCTTTCTCCGCACCGGACAATGTCTCCCACCCGCGGCGAGAGAGACTCCAATAAATGAACCAGCCCGATGCCGCCGCGCCCAGCAGAAGCAGGAATCCCGGCAGCCATTCCTGCAGGACAAGCTCGCCAACGCCAAACATGCAGCAATAGACGAGGGCGCAACCCATGATCCAGTCAAACGTGTTGGACCCGAGATCGCGGACAGGCCGGATTTCCGGCGCGAGTGCGGCGACGCGTTTCCATCCCTGAACGGTGGGACGCACGCGCCTGTAAAACTGCAGCAAACGTTCTTCCGGCTCCGGCTTAGTGAGCAAGGTGGCGATCATCCAGACGATGGTGGTCGTGACCGTGGTGATCAGAGCGGTCTTGGCAAACACTACCGAATCGTTTCCGTTAAATTTCATGTGTCGCAGCGAGAGCGAGACGATGAACGCCGCAGTCATCGAGGAAATTTCACTCCAGGCATTGATGCGCCACCAGTACCATCGCAGGAGCAGCACGCCGCCCGTTCCCGCGCCCATGCCCAACAGCAATTGCCACGCGGATTGAATGGAGGTGATATTCGCGGCCGCGTAGCCGCTGAGGATCACGAGCAAAACGATGAAAAGTTTGCTGACCACAATGTAATGTCTGTCGCTCGCGCGGCGCACCAGAAAACGCCGGTAAAAATCGTTCAGCAGGTAGGAAGTTCCCCAATTCAGCTGCGTCCCGACCGTGGACATGAACGCCGCAAGGAACGCCGCGACCATCAAGCCGCGCAATGCGGGCGGAAGAAAATCGCGCAGCACCATCACGTAACCTTTTTCCGGTTCGGCGGCAAACTCCAGGCTGGGCCGCAATCCCCCATGCGGCGAATAAACGGCCACGGCAACCAGGCCGGTGACTATCCATGGCCAGGAGCGCATCGCGTAGTGCGCAATGTTGAACCACAGAGTTGCGCCCAAAGAATGTTTTTCATTTTTGGCGCTCAGCATCCTCTGCGCGACGTAGCCGCCGCCGCCCGGCTCGGCGCCCGGATACCAACTCGCCCACCACTGTACTGCAAGATATAATACAAAAGTGATAACTGGCAAGGTCCAGATGGCATTGGTGGTCCACCCCAGGTGAAACGAAGGGAAAAACGAAAGGATAGAACCGGTGGCCTGGCCGCTCGCTCGCGTGGAGTTGTCAACGTGCGACAACTGAATCTTGAGGAGAGCAATTCCTCCAACCTTGGCGACGGCAACCCATGCGAGCACGATGATCATGCTCATCTTCAGCGCGAACTGGAACAGGTCGGTGACGAGAACGCCCCAGAGGCCGCCGATAAATGTGTAGAGCCCCGTAAAGGGAACCAGAATCAGCACGCAGATCAAAAGTGCCGTCTGCTCGGGAGCTCCAAGAGTGTAATGAAACAATTCGCGGCTTCCCACCGCGGCTTGCAAAACACGCCCTTGAGCAATGGCATCGCCGAGCATGACCGTAATGATGCTGATCATGGCTTTGATGACCCAGCCGAGGATCAGGCAATTCATAAGAGCGCCGAGATAGATGGCGCGAAACCCGCGAAGAAATGCGGCGGGCTTGCCGCTGTAACGCAGCTCCACAAATTCCACGTCGGTAAGAATCTCCGCGCGGCGCCAATAGCGGGCAAAAAAGAAAACAGTCATCATGCCGCAGAGACATTGCGACCACCACAGCCAGTTTCCGGAGATGCCGTTCTTCGCCACCAATCCGGCGACCAACAATGGAGTATCGGCGGCAAATGTTGTCGCCACCATGGACGTGCCGGCCAGCCACCAGGAAACGTTGCGGCCAGAAACAAAAAACTCCTCGGTGCTGCCGGCGGAGCGGCGGCGATAATAGAGGCTGATCAGGAGATTCAGGAGCAGATAGGCGCTGACGACAATCCAATCGGTCGCGTTTAGGGCCATCTCGATTCCTTCGGTCTTTTGTAAAACGTCCTCGCCTAAATTTCAATCGTCGCTTGCGCTGGCCGGGTGACATCATCTCATTAATGCGGTTCAACTCTGGAAAAACGTGAGGCAGGCGGTTATGGAAAGAGAGGTCGCCGTCCGCCGCCGGCATCGGCTATGCTAACGCGAGCCTGGCCGCGGGCCGGCGGTTCGAAAGGCGCGAAATGCTGGTGATCCTCAAAAAGAATTATGAAGAAATCAGCGGCGAGGCCGCGCGCATGGTGGCGGCGGCGGTGCGTAACAATCCCGCGGCGACGCTGGGTTTGGCAGCCGGCGCGACCATGCTGGGGGTGTACAAGGAGCTGGTGCGCCTGCACAAGGAAGAAGCTCTCGATTTCTCACGCGTAGTGACATTCAATCTCGACGAATATCTGGGGCTTGCGGCACACCATCCGGAGAGCTTTCATTATTTCATGCGAGAAAATTTTTTCGCGCGCGTGAATATCCGTCCCGAGAACACGCACATCCCCGACGGAAAAGTCAGCGGGAATTACGAAAAATATTGCGCCGCGTATGAAGAGTCCATCCGCAAGGCCGGGGGAATCGATCTGCAATTACTGGGCATAGGACGTAACGGCCACGTGGGTTTCAACGAACCGACCTCAAGCCTGGCGTCGCGAACCCGCCTGAAAGTTTTGAACAAAGAAACGCTTGAGGACAATCGCAAGTCGTTCCCTCCGGGAGAAGAGATCCCGCGTTGCGCGATCACCATGGGAATTGGAACAATTCTTGAGGCGAAAAAAATAATTCTGCTCGCGACCGGCGCGGCCAAAGCGGATGCGGTGGCGAAGGCCATCGAGGGGCCCATCACGGCTTCGCTCACCGCGTCTGCGCTTCAATTGCATCCCGACGTCACGTTTATTCTCGATGAAGATGCGGCTTCGGAATTGGCGCAACGCGAGTATTACCGCCAGGTCCTGGAAATGACGAAGATTTATACGCCCAGCCGGCTGGAATAGAAACGTAGACATCTTGCCGACCAAGAAAAAGAAATCCCAACCGCCATATGAACAACCTACTCCTCAGCGCCGGGGTTGCGCGGCGTCTTCCTCAAGGAGGGAATCGAGCGTGGAGACAAGCAGATCAGCATCGGCTTCGGAAAAGACGAGCGGCGGGCGGAGCTTGATGACATTGTGATGCGGACCATCCGTGCCCGTGAGGATGCCGCGGTCACGAAGCCGGTTTACGATGTAGGAAGCTTCGTCGGGCGCGGGTTCACGGGTCGCAGGGTCGCGCACAAAATCGACGCCGAGGAACAGCCCTGAACCGCGGACCTCGCCGACGAGCGCGTGGCGCTCCTGCAAGCTTCGCAGACCGGCGATCAAGTGGTTTCCCATGCGCAGCGCGTTAGCTTGCAAATGCTCTTCTTCGAGCACGTCGAGCACGGCCAAGCCTGCGGCCGCGGCGACAGGGTTCCCGCCAAACGTGCTGAAAAATTCCATCCCGTTGTCGAAAGAAGCGGCAATTTCCGGCGTGGTGACGACCGCGGCCAGCGGAAAACCATTGCCGATGGGCTTCCCAAGCACGACGATGTCCGGGACCACGCCCTGCGTTTCGAATCCCCAAAAGTGCGTGCCGAGCCGTCCAAACCCAACTTGCACTTCGTCCGCTATACAAACGCCTCCGGCGGAGCGCACGTGGCGGTAAACTTCGGCGAGATAGCCCGGCGGAAAAACAATCTGCCCGGCGACGCTCGGCAGCGTTTCCGCGATATAGGCAGCCGCGCCCCGGCCCTCGGCGCGAAGCTGCTCCAGGATTTCGGCTACGTGACGGGCGTATTTTTTTCCTGCATCGGCATCGCCGCGTCGATAGAGTCCCCGATAGTCGTCGGCGATCGGCGCGACATGAACCCAGGACTTGCGCCCGCAGCCACCAGGCCCATCAAATTTGTATGGGCTGATGTCAATCAACGTGCTGGTGTGGCCGTGGTAGGCGTGCTCGAGGACGATGACGTCCTCCTGGCGTGTATGCGCGCGGGCCAGCCGCAGCGCCAGCTCGTTCGCCTCGCTGCCAGAATTGACAAAGTAGCAGACCCGCAATGGCGCAGGCATGTAGCGCGTGAGCCGCTCGGCATAGCGGTTCACGTTGTCGTGCAGATAGCGCGTGTTGGTGTTGAGCACGGCGAGCTGCTCCTGAACTGCGCGCACAACGCGCGGGTGGCTGTGTCCCACCAGCGGAACGTTGTTGTAGACATCGAGATAGGCGCGGCCCGAGTCGTCGTAGAGATACTGCATGCGGCCCCGCACAATTTTTAGCGGACGTTGGTAGGAGATGCTGAGGTTTTTCCCGAGAAGCGATTTTCGCAAAGCCAGCGTTTCGAAGGCATCAGGCTCTTTCGCTGGAAAGCGTTCAGCGGGAATCCCGAGCAGAAGATTGGGATCAGGTGAAAGGCTTGTCCAGACGGCGCGCTCGCCGGCTCGGGCGACGCCGGGAAAACTCGCGCCGCGGTCGAGCAGATCGAGAATGATCTGGAAGTGGAGATGGGGAGGCCAGCCGCCATTTTCTTGCATTGTACCGACGCGAGCAAACTGCTGGCCCTGCGCGATCGCCTGTCCAGCTTGAAGCTGATTGAGGGAGTCTTTGCCGAGATGTCCGTACAGCGTGAAGAATTCCTGACCGTCTCCGGCGGCGTGCCGCAAGATGACCACCGGCCCGTAGTCCAATGGCGAGGCGTTGTTTGCGAGGGTGTGAACGACTCCTGCAAGAGGCGCATGAAGGTTTGCGCCGGGTTCGACGAAGAGGTCGAAGCCAAGATGGATGGTGCGACGTTCCTCGGTTGGATGGCTGCTGTCACCGAAAAGCTGCGAGGTGTACAGAAGCCGTGGCTCATCGTATCGGCCGATGCCAACACGCGCGGAAGCACGTTTCATGTCCCCAAAGATTTTATCCGTGAGCGAAGCTGTTTCCGCGCTTCGCGGTTCAGCGCCGAGATACGCGCTGCCGACGCTTAGATCAAAGACACGGCAGGGATCCGTTCGAAGATCCACGTCAAGAATTGACACGGCTGTCTTGATGTTGCTTACGAGCCAGCGCCGGATGTTTTCGCTTTGCGGCATGGCGGGCAATCCACACGCCGCGCGAAAACTATAGTGGGCAAACCGGGGATGAATTTTTGCGAGACGTTGAAGCGCGTCCCAGGCGGGCGCTTCACTGATAGTGACGTAGGGATCGTCCGGCAAGAGAGTCTTGCGATGAGCGGAATTCACGACACTTACCGCCAGCCGCATGGCAATCAAGGAATACAGTGCGGCGAGCTCGATTTCTTCCAGAGGATAGGCGGAATGATAGCCTCGCACGACAGGGGTAGCGGCTTGCAGCGGATCTTCTTTTCCTAGAATGATGTAGGCGCAAGCAACGGCGAGCTCCGAGATGGTAAGGCCGTGGTGCAGATCTCCAAAATCGATTACTCCCGCGATTTTTCGCGGCTGCGGCCAGGGAGGGCCGACGAGAACGTTGTGATCGTTGGCGTCCCCGTAGATGACGCTGCGACGCAGGCGCGGCAGAACTGGAATGACATCCGTTTCGTAGAGACCAAGAATGCGTTCGACGAGCGAGCGCCGCGAGGGATCGGCAATGAAGCGCAAATAGTCCCGGATCCAGCCGGCGCGCGCCAAATTCCATTTCAATTCGCGGTTCGCGGACGGGTGTGAAAAATCCTGGAGGGCAGCGTCCATCTCACCGAGATAACGCCCGAGGTCTTCGCACAACTCCGGTTCGTGAGGCCGAACTTCGGCCACCACAGTTCCAGGCAAGAACGTGAGCAGCCACACCAGTCGCCCAGAGCCATCAGCCATCTGAGTATTCTGGAAAGCCTCCCCACTTCGCGTTGGACAAACACGCGGCACGGCGAGGTGCGGCGCACGGCGCGCCAGGTGCTGCAAGGCACGGCACTGCATATCGATGAAGGACGGCTCCCTTCCCGCATGCATGATCTTGAGGACGTAGGCGCGGCCGTCGTCCGCTGTGAGATGAAAATTATCGTCGTATTCGCCGGGCAGCGCGCGAGCTCTGGCTTCCAGGCCGAATATATCGCTCGCAAGCTGTATTGCTTCCGCTTGGGTGACGGGCTGTGTGACACGCGCTTCAGGCAACATAGACCAAATCTTATCGCGAGTTGGATTTGGTAGCGATACCGGGACTCGAACCCGGATTTTAGCCTTGAGAGGGCTACGTCCTAACCTTTAGACGATATCGCCGGAGGCATACTCGAGAATCGCGCAATTGCAAAATCCAGCGCTGGATCACATTTTCGCACGGACGATCCGGTTGATCAAGGAGGAGGCGGGAAATGCCGACGCAGGCAGGCCTAGATGCTAGAAGCAAAGTCGTTCTTACGAGGCCGCCTAAACCGCGGCGGAGCCGTCCTACGTTCGTTGGAGCGGACGCAGGGTGAAGAATTTGTGCCGGCAGGGTTCACAGCGCATGGCCGGGAGCTTCAGAATTCTCCCGAGGGCTGACGCGATTCCGGAGACGTGTTCCGGCGCGATGCGCTGCAGATCGACATTGCCGCAAATCGGACAGTGCGCGTAAAAAAGATGGTGAATCGGAACCGCGCGCGCATGAAAACGCGCCTCGCAGGTCATGCAGCGCCACGGCAACACGCTTGCGGCGCTGAAGAGATAATCGAGCGCGGATCTCCGGCGGGAACGGCGAATCCATTCGGAATGGCAGGCGGGGCAGTTCATCAGCGTGTCGAAAGTGAAAGAATTTTCCCGGTTAGAATAGGCGACGAACCGTTTCCCAGCAAGGACGAGATCCGGCCGGGTCACGGTACAATGGAGAGCAGGAGCGTTCATGACCGATTACACCGTTGAGCATGCCCGGGCGGGCATCCAAACGAAATTGCCGAAGCTGGAAACCTGGCCGAACCAATTTCCCGGCTACGTGATCACGACGAGATTTCCGGAGTACTCCTCGGTGTGCCCTAAGACTGGGCTGCCGGATTTTGGCACCATCACGATTCAGTACATGCCAAAGAAAGACTGCCTCGAGCTGAAAGCACTGAAAATGTACCTGCTGGCATACCGCGAGCTTGGGATCTTCTACGAAAATGCGGTGAACAAGATTCTCCGGGACATCGTCGAAGCGGCCCGTCCGGAATGGTGCGTCGTGCGCGGGGAATTTACCCCGCGGGGCGGCCTGACCACCTCCGTCTTTGCCCGGTGGCCGGGTGGCGTTACCCGCACCGGCGGCGCGAAGGGACGCGGAGGAAAAACCCGCTGAGCAAGGATTGGACACACCGAAGATTGCAGGCGATAATTCCGGAAGGGTCCATTACCTAGCGTGGAACCGAAATCTTAGGAGGGGGAATGAGTATTTCTCCAAACGTTCCGAGTCCGCAAGAGTCCTACCATTACGAAAACACGGGCACACCGCGTTGGATTATCGTGCTCTTCGTGATCCTTTTTGCCGGGCTGGCGGCGGTCGGCTACACCGGCTATTCCGCGCAGTCACGTCTGGAAGCAGACCTCGGCAAAGCGCGGGACCAGAACAAGGTTCTTTCCGCGCAGCTCGATCAGGCCAATTCGCGTCTCGCTGACCTGAAGGGCCATATCGAGGTCACGGAGCAAAAGGTCGGCATGACCCAGGCGGAGCTTGCGCGAGCGAAAAGCCGGGCGGAAGCGATCCTCAAAGAGCAAACTGCCTCGGATCAAAAGCTCACAGCACAGCTGACACAGGTTCAAAAGGAGAGCGCAGAACAGATCGGCGCCGTGGCCACTGAAGTGGGCGGCGCGAAGAAAGATATCGAAGCCACCAAGAACGACCTGGAAGCCACAAAGAGCAAGCTCGACCGCGCCACGGGTGACATGGGGGTCATGAGCGGGCTCATCGCGCACAATCGCGACGACCTCGAGGAGTTGAAGCGGCGGGGTGATCGCAATTACTACGAATTCACGCTGAAGAAGACCAAGACACCGCAGAGGGTCGGGCCGGTGCAGATCAACCTCACAAAAACGGACCAGAAAAAATCCAAGTACACGATGACGGTGTTCGTGGATGATCGCGCCATTGAGAAGAAAGACAAGACCGCCGGCGAGCCGGTGCAGTTTTACGTCAAAGGCGCTTCGCGCATGGCCCCTTACGAGATGGTGGTTTTCGATGTCGGTAAGGATCAGGTAACCGGCTACCTCTCGACACCGAAGGAGACGGGCGCCGGCGCGGCGCCCGCGGCGGCGGCCGCCAAGCCGCAGTCTTAGCGCGCAGATCGTCGAATCAAAAAGAAGCCCTTTTCCGCGTTTTGGAAACTCCGCGCGGGACCGGGCTTCTGCCTTTTCCGGCCCGACGATAGGATTTAACGAGGACCTGTTCTTCACTCAGCCGTTCTGCACCCCGACAAATCTCGATGCCACTCGTAACCCAACGAAAAGTTTTCCTTCTCCTGATCGCTTCCTTGTTTTCGAACCCGGCCGCGCGGCCGCAGCAGCAACAGCAGTCTCCACCGCGAGAGGGAGCGATTCGCGTCAGCGTGGATCGCGTCGACGTC
The DNA here is from genome assembly GCA_044447665.1 of Candidatus Acidiferrales bacterium. GTDB lineage: Bacteria > Acidobacteriota > Terriglobia > Acidiferrales > UBA7541 > Acidiferrum. Next base: position 18,993 of record JBIOGB010000049.1, read on the forward strand.
GGCGTGATCGTAACCGACCCCAGAGGCAGGTTCCTCGAAGGTCTCCACCGCGAGGACTTCGTTGTGCTCGATGATGGCACCCCGCAGCCCCTCACTGATTTTGCTGCCGTGGAAGAGCCGGCTCAGGTGTTGCTGCTGATCGAAGCGGGGCCTGCAGTGTACCTGCTGGAAGGGGGCCACCTTCAGGCAGCCTACTCTCTCTTGAATGGTCTTTCCGCCGGCGACCGTGTCGCGGTTGTGAAGTACGCGGAAGCTCCTGTGGCGATTGTCGATTTCACTCCGGACAAAATTGCCGCAGCAACGGCCCTCGATGGATTGAGCTTTAATCTGGGGTTCGGTTCGCTGAACTTATCCTCGAGTGTATTGACGGTCCTGGATTGGCTCAGGCAGGTAAAAGGCAAGAAGACCATCGTGCTGCTCTCTACCGGAGTGGATACTTCGCCGCCAAATGAATGGGAAACCCTGCTTCAGAAGTTGAAGACAAGTGATGTGCGGATTTTGGCGGTGTCGTTAGGCGGCGAGCTGAGGAGCCCGCAGAACAATCGAAAAAAGAAAACCTCGCTGGATCATACCGCTCCGGGATCGCCGCAATTTGATGAAGCGGATCGGCTGTTGAAGGGAATTGCGGAGGCCGCCGGCGGCCGTGCCTATTTTCCGAGAAGCGCGAAAGAGTTCTCCGCAGCGTACGCGGAGATCGCGCAGCTCGTTCGTCACGAATATAGCCTGGCGTTCGCGCCTGCGCTGCGTGACGGAAAGATGCATTCGATCGAGGTGCAAATGAGTCCCGCTGTCGCGGCCAATGCATCGGCATCCAACTATCACGTGGATCATCGCCAGGCTTACGTTGCTCCGCCGCCCGATCCGCAGTAGCCAACGTCGGACAGGCAATCCTCCGGGCCTCTTCTCTATGGCTGTTCACGGGCCTAAACCACAAGGCAGTCAGCGGTTACTCAAACTCTTTCAGCGTTTTCGCCATGTTGCGCAATCTCTCGTCCACAATCGCGAAAACGGTCGCCGGCTCGAAGGCGCCATCTCCGTTTTTCCCGCCTGCAGCCAGGCCCGTCAAAATCTCGATGCCCTCTTCCACTCTTGCCACCGGCCAGATGTGGAATTTCCCGGCGGCGACGGCTTCCAGCACATCATCCCGCAGCATCAGATCCTCGACGTTCGACGCCGGCATCAAGATGCCCTGCGTTCCGGTCAGTTCCTTGATCCGGCACACATCGAAAAATCCCTCAATTTTTTCGTTGATGCCACCGATCGCCTGGATGTCGCCCTGCTGATTCATGGATCCGGTTACGGCGATATCCTGCCGCAGCGGCATCCCCGAAAGCGCCGACAGCAGAGCATAAACTTCCGTCGAGCTGGCGCTATCCCCGTCGACACCCGAATACGATTGTTCAAAGCAAATACTCGCCGCAAGCGAAAGCGGCTTATCCTGCGCAAAGCGGCTGCGAAGGAATCCCGCAATGATGTGCACGCCCTTGTCGTGAAAGCGCCCGCTCAGGTTTGATTCACGCTCGATATTGATTAGTCCCGCCTTGCCCATAGCTGCGCTCGCCGTGATGCGCACCGGTTTGCCGAACGAATATCCGCCAATCTCCAACACGCTCAAGCCATTCACCTGGCCGACGTGCGTGCCGGAGAGATCGACCAGGAGCGTCCCTTCCTCGATCATTTCGCGAATGCGCGTCTCGATCAGGTTGTGCCGTTCCATCTTGGAATTTAATGCGCTCCGGACGTGGGCTGCGCGCACCACGTTTTCACCCGCGGCCGCGGCGGCATAATGCGCCTCCCGGGCCAGGTCCGCAATATCCACAAATCGCGCCGTGACCTTATTCCGGCGCCCCGCTTTACGCACACCGTATTCCAGCATCGCCGCGAATGCGCCCCGGTCAAACGGGCTCAAGTTTTCCTTTTCGCATAGAGCGCGCAGGCGTCCCGCATATTCGGCAATCACGCCGTCACTCATGTGCATCTCTTCGTCGAACTCCACGCGGACCTTGAAAATCTTCCGGAAATCCTCCTCGTACTCGTAAAGGAGTTCGTACATCTCGCGGTCGCCGATCAAAATCACCTTCACGTTGATCTCTACCGCTTCGGGTTTGAGCGCGCTTCCGCCGAAGGGATAAAACATTTCGAGCGGCTGAATCTCAAGACGGCTGTGGTTCAGCGTGCGCTTGAGCGCGCGCCACACGCCCACTTCCGAGAGCGCTTCCATCGAGTACATGATCAGAAAGCCGCCATCCGCGCGCAGCAGCGAGCCTCCGCGCAGATCCATGAAGTCGCTGGTCCAGCCGCCGCGCGCGTCGTAAGCGCGCTGGATGGTTCCGAACAAATTCGCGTACGTTGGTGTGGTCTCAAAAATGACGGGCGAAGCGTCTTCATCGTTGTGCGCGAGAATCACGTTCACGCCGTACAAGCGGAACGGATCGCGCTCCGGGGCGCCCGTCGCCTTCGGCAGACCGTCGGGATTTTCGCCTTCCTGCTCCGCTTCTCCTTCGCGCTCCTTGAAAGGATCGAGGTTGTCGAGCACGTGATGGCGCACTTCTTCGAGATACTCGGAGACGTTCGTTCCCGGATATTTTTCCTTCAATTCTTCGATGACACCGTCCACCAATACTGAAGCGGCTTCCTGCTCGAGGTAGCTCAGCTCGCTGGCCAATTCGCGGGAGAGTGTCAGTGTTTTGCGGTATACAACCGTAAACTCCTGCCGGAACTGCTCGTACTTGCGCTCGATGTCTTCGGCGACCGGCGCGTCGAGTTTTCCTTCGTGGACCATTTTCGAAATGTCCTCGATGGGCACCATCTGTCCTTCGAGCACGGGGAAAATTTCCGGCAGCGCCACCGCGCCCACCTGCATGTGCCCGAGCGCAAACTGTTCGCGCGCAATCCGCCGGGTGAAATCGTCCATCAACTCTTTTTCCCGCGCGGTGAAGCGTTCGACAATCCGGCCTTTCTGCCGCTGGAACGGCTCGCCTTCGAATACCTGCGGAATTCTCCGCCGCAGAAAATCGATGCCCGCCTGCATGTCTTTCTTGAAGGAATTGGCCTGGCCGCGCGGCAGGGAGAGCAGCCGCGGCCGGTCGGGGATTTTAAAGTTGTTGACGTAGCAACGGTCGAGCGACGGCTTGGTCTGCGGGTGAACTTCCTCGATCATCCGCGCGATTGTGCCGCCGCGGCTGGTTCCCGCGAGGCCGCAAACGAACACGTTGTAACCCGGCGCGGAGAGTTCCACGCCCATTTTCAGCGCCCGCAAGGCGCGTTCCTGCCCGATAAAGCCTTCGCGCAGTTCAGCCTGCGCCGTAGTTTCGAACGGGAGGCGCGAGGGTTCGCAGCGCCACCGAAGCTTTGCCGGCGGCAGTTCCGCATGCGCCGAAGCGGGTTTTGTGTTCGAGGGAGCCATCCGAGGCGGGTACTCTAGCACAGGCGCGCCGGGCCGCACGGATTTTCACGCCGCGTGTTACGAACTAGGCGCTGCCACGGCGTCGCGGTGGCTCATGTAGACGCGGAAAACCCCCATGGCCGCCGCCACGATGGTCGGCCCCGCCACCAGTCCGAGCAACCCAAAGACTTCAATGCCGCCGAGAACGCTGACAAAGAGAAGCAGTTCGTTCAGATGGGTGCGGTTCCGCAGCAACAAAGGCCGCAGTATGTTGTCTGCCACGGTGGAAACGCCACCGCAGATCACCACCACTACCAGACCCTTACCCCAATGGCCGCTGAATCCGAGCCACAGCGCTCCCGGAACCCAGATGAGCGCCGAACCCACGACGGGCACCAGGGAGAAAAAGGCGATCAATACGCCCCAAAATACCGGCGTCCCGATCCTCACGAGCGCGAATGCGGCGCCACCGAGAATCCCCTGCACCGCCGCCACGAGCAGCCCGATGGCAACGCTCGCAAAGATCAATTCCTTCGATTCGTCGAGCATGTCCTTCTGGATGGATTCATCAAACGGCAGCAGGTGGCGAACCGCATGCACGATGCTTTCCCCGTCGCGAAACATGAAAAACAAAGCGAAGATCAAGATGAAAAGGTCGACAAAAAACGCGAACAGGTTCTTGACGAGAGCGGCAAATTTTCCCGCGAGAAACGCCGCTATTTTTTCGGCGCCCTGGCGGAGCGGCTCGGAAAAATTCATGGATCGCCAGGCTTCGGGAAGCTGGCTGCGAAACCAGGCTACGACCTCGGCAGGCAGCGATTGCTCCGGATTCCGCAGCGCGCGCTGCAAACCAGCGGTGGCGTCGATCGCTTCGCGCGCTGTGTACAGCAGCACTACCAGGGCAGGAACGATCAGCAACAGCGTGACGCCCAGGGTGCTCACAAGCCCCGCGGGGGTCGGACGGAGCCGCCGCACGATTCGCTCATGCAATGGATAGAAGAAAATCGCCAGCACCGCCGACCACGCCAGCGGCACCAGGAAGGGTTCGACGATTCGAAACACCAGGTATCCGAGGAGCAGCAGCGCGCCGTACGAGAGCACGGTGGTTAACCGGTCGGTGGTTGTCTTGCTGGAAAGCGGGATTGTATTCATACGCAGTATATAATCGGGGAGGCTTGAGCCAGCGCTGACCCCGGCGCGGCCAGGGCTCCGCAATTCCAGGTCGTCCGGTACAAATAGAGCGCACTGAGCATGGCGTCAAAAACCATTCCGCTTACTTCCTACCAGTTTCGCCTTCTTGCTGTACTTGCTTTGATCAATTTTGTCAACTTCGCGGACCGCCAGGTCGTGGTGCCGCTTCTGCCGCTTCTCCGGCAGCAAATGGGAGTCACGGACGCGCAGCTTGGTTCGCTGCAAACCTGGCTGCTGGTGGTCCTGGCGGTCGTCAGCTTTCCTTCCGGATTTCTTGCCGACCGCTTCAGCCGAACGCGCATCATCGCGGGCGGCGTCGCTTTCTGGAGTCTGGCTACCATCGCGTGCGGCTTCGCTCCTACCTTTCTACTGCTTATCGTGGCGCGCGCTCTGATTGGCGTGGGGGAAGCGTCTTACGCCCCGGCGGCGCAGTCCATGATTTCGGACTCGTTCCCGCACGAAAGCCGCGCCCTGGCCCAATCCATTTTTGCTTCCGGCATGCTGCTGGGCGGAGCCGCGGGACAGGCCTTTGGCGGCGTGGCAGGCGAGATGCACGGGTGGAAATACACATTCATCATCGTCGGATTTGTTTGCATGCTTCCGGGGCTGCTGGTTCTCAAATTACAGGAACCTCCACGCCGGCCCCGCTCGGAAGTGGTGCCCTTGACCACACTGCTGAGAGTCCCCGCATACGTGGCGATGATCATCGCCGGCACGTTCATTACTTTTGCGAGTGTGTCGCTGCTCACCTGGGGCGTCGATTTCGCGGTGAACTATAAAGCGTTCAGCATCCGAGAGGCCGCCGTGTCGCTTTCGATTGTCGCGCTGCTCTCGCTAGTGCTCGGCGTTCTGACAGGAGGCTTTGTCGCCGACCGCCTCCAGAAGAGATTCCCTTACGGCCGCATCATCGTGATTGCCGCGGCCTTCTTATGCGCTGCTCCCTTTGTTTTGCTCGCCATTCAATCAGACGAAAAATGGGTGGTTCTCGCGGCGCTCTTCATCGCCGGATATTTCATGTCCTGGTATCACGGCCCGGTGACGGCAGTCTTGCATGATTTGACGCCGCAACGCGCGCACGCCACGGCGATCGGCGTGTATATGTTTGTCACGCAACTCCTGGGAGCCCTGGGACCTCAGCTCATCGGCAAAATCTCCGATGTAAGCGACCTTCAGCTTGGCCTCCAGGTTGCCGTGGCGGTGATGGTCGGCGGTTCGCTCTTGATGTTTCTCGTGATCTATTTCATACGCCGCGATGGTTTGCACCATCCGAGGCTCGCGGCATTCCACGCCGAGTCCGGCGATTAATTCGTCGAAACTTACTTGATGCCGGCCTGCGTAGTCAGCCGCACCACATCGTCGTGCGCCACGTCATAGAGCGGCCGTTCGTCTTCTTCCTCGAGCCGCTCGCGCAGGTATTCCGCGGCCACGAAGCTGGCCTCGCGGTCTGTCAAGTCACGGCCGCTACGCTCGCGAAATTTCACAAAAGCGGTGTGCGCGAGCCCCACGACGACGGCTCCGCCATCCACAAAAAACTTCACGTCAATGGTATCGCTGTGGCGGGTGGCGATGGCGTTCCACATGTGCGAGAAGCGGCATCCATAGACATGCCCGCTCAGCTTTGACGTCACTTCAAATGCGCCGATGAACTGGCTCATCGCGCCGGAGTTCGCCAATACCGGGAGTGTAGGCACGCAATCTCCTTCTTTTTCCTTCTTCGTTGCTTCCTTGCTTCTTCGCTACTTTAGCGGCTGACCGCTGCCGCCGATTCAGAATGCGCGTAACTGCGGATCGCGGCCGCTACTCCTGCCCCGGCCGGCACGCGGTAGCCCTGATCCTGCAGCACCTTTTCAAACGCCGAAAGGAACAGCAGCACAAACGGTTTCTGGCTGCAATATCCCATCAACCCAACGCGCCAGATCTTGCCCTTCACCGGGCCAAATCCGCCGGCGATCTCGATATTAAATTCGTCGAGCAATTGATTCCGCACCTTCGCGTCGTCCACGCCGTCTGGAATCATCACTGCTGTCACGGTTGGCAGGCGGTCCGCCGGATTTTTCACCAGCAGCCCCATCCCCATCGCTTCCACGCCCGCAATCAAGGCGTGCTGGTTCATGCGGTGGCGTTCCCACCGCGCCTCCAGTCCTTCTTCCAAAACGATGCGCATCGCTTCACGCAAGCCATATATCAACGAAATCGGCGGTGTGTGATGGTACAGCCGCTCCTTGCCCCAATAATTCATGGCCGTGGAAAGATCGAAGTACCAGCTCTGCACCTTCGTCTTCCGCTTGCGGAAGACTTCTTCGGCAGCGGGGCTGACGGTGATCGGCGACATCCCCGGCGGCGCGCTGATGGCTTTCTGCGATCCGCTGAAGCAAATGTCAATCCGCTCGCGATCGACATGGACCGGCACCGCGGCCAGCGACGCCACCGCGTCCACCACCAGCAGCGCTCCCAATTCATCGGCAACTTTGCGGTAGGCGTCGAGCTTGGTGAGCACGCCGGAAGACGTTTCGCCCTGCGCCAGCCCGATCATCTTGATCTTCCTGCCCTTGCCCGCTTTGCGTACGTCCTCCGCGTCCACCGGTTTCCCGTAAGGCGCCTCGACCTTCGTCACCTTTGATGATGCGCGCGTCGCAATCTCGTACATGCGATCGGAAAACACGCCGTTGACCGCCACGATGGCTTCGTCGCCCTCTTCGAGAGCATTGACTACCGACGCTTCAATCCCGCCTGAGCCGGACGCCGAGAGCGGCATCGTCAGCCGGTTTTCGGTCTGGAAGATCTGCCGGAGCAGGAGTTGCGTATCGTCCATGCAACCCTTGAACCAGGGATCGAGGTGCCCCACCAGCGGCGTCGCCAGCGCCCGGTAGACGCGGGGGTCCATCGACGAGGGACCCGGCGTGAGCATCAATCGGTAGGGTGGATTGAGTTCGCCAACGTGTTGGGTCATGACATTTGCCCTTCTTTTTCTTGCACTTGAATCGCGTTCAAAACCACGAGCCGCCCGCGGGTGCCTTCTCTGGGGACGCTTGGGAGCGCGCCGGGAACCCTGATTTTCCCGCAATCCTCCGGGTGGCGCAACCGACAATTTGGCTGGAGTCTTTGTAGAGTGGAAAATAGAAGAGATGGAATCAAGGGGGCGTCGAAGAAAATAGAAATGGGGGGTGTACACCCCCATGAAAATGGATCGTTGTCAAAGCAAAGGAGTTGCGGGAGGAGCATTTTGTAAGCGGTTGAATAGAAATGGGATGGACGACGGGAAATAGAACAGGTCGAATCGAGAAAGAGTCGTGAAAAATAGAGGGAGGGGGGTACCCTAACCCGGGTATTTTGCAAAGTGTGCGGAAGCGCTTGAATTCAAACAGGTTGGAGGAAACACTTGTTTGAAAGTGTGCGGCA
>JBIOGB010000050.1:0-25847 GCA_044447665.1 Candidatus Acidiferrales bacterium
AAATACAAACCGCAGCTTCTCTTCCATCACACTGCTCGCTTTCCATGGCATGCGCTGCTTTTTACACGCGCTGGCCACTGATGAACAGTGTCAGGAATGCCCCCGGTCTATCCTGTCAGGGATGTGCCCGGTCTGTACCACTCTCCCCTCCCCCCTCCCCCCATCAAAAACGGAAGTGTGGCAAATAAAGGAGTTGTTGCGAGAAAATGCGCAATTCGTGCGCTCATTTTGCGCGCGCAGCTCGACTGCAAAGCAGAAAACAAAAGAGATAGAACTAAAGATGCAGTTGAGGGAAGGGGAAGAGGGGGGTACACCCCCCATTTTCGCGGATGTGTGGCAAACAAAGGACTTTAAGTGCTGTGTTTTTGGATGTGTGGCAAGGAAAGGATTTAGAGGGGGATTTTTCGGATGTGTGGCAAAGAAAGGGGTTAGCGAGAAAGAAGTGGCGAGGCAAGGATGTGCAGATTGGAGCAGGAGTCGCGAGTAGTGATCGGCAAACACTCGGAATGGTAGCATGCGGGGGACGGTAATCTAAGGGTTATTCAGGGAATGGTTGAACTAGCGGGTTGAATGGCGATTCCTGGGGGTGGAACGGGACCCGCTTCCGCGGCTCGCCCGCTACGGCGGGCAGGCGGATTGAGGATGTCCAAATGTCAGATGATTTTGTGCGCGGAGCTAGGGAGTACGTCAGGAACAAAACCGAGGAACACCACGTTCGCCCGTGCGGGACGAACATGGGGCAACCCGAGCAAAAGCGAATCCAAGACCGCGGCGAAACTGCGGCCACCCGCCCTTGTATTGCCGCCTATTGCCGAAATGGTAAGAAGTATAACAGCGTACTGAGTATTAGTATGATTAAGGCAACAGCGAACCAAACAAGAGAATTCCGCTTTAGTTGCCGTGCGATGGATGCCTGGGGCTCGTTTGGCTCAACTTTTGGAGTTCGGGCCGACTGGACGAGCATGGTCAGGCTCACAAGAAGACCGAGAAGCGACAACGCGAGTTTGCCAAGTTCCATCACATGAGCGTACGGACCCACGATAGCTGGAAAAAATCCACAGACCTCCCCTGTCACAAAGCTGACAATAACAAGAACAAAGACCAATCGCTCGCGGAAGCAAGTAAAGTTTACAAATGACTTAGCGAGCAGTGCCAGCACAATTATGATAAAGGAAAGTGAAACCAGGTCGAGGTGTTCAGGAGCTTTGTGCAACCCTTTCCAGTTTCCAAAAGCCGCCACAGAGAAGTAGGCAACAAGAAACAACGCGCTTTTTGTATTCTTAACAGGACAGTACAGTGCGTGAAATTCCTGATCCGACAGGGATAGCTTTCGCCTCATTCGTAGTATCCCCGACTCGCAATGGCGCACGCCGCGCCGGCTTTGAACGCGTTGATGCCTGTCCAGACGACTAACACTGGACCACCGACAGTCACTTTCGTCACTGTTAGTGCGACTGCTGCACCCGTGCCAACGAGACCATCGCCTGTAAATAGGTTGCCAATTAGTTGGGAGCCGTAGCATGGGAGAAATTCATGTGTAAAATTGTGCCAACTTGGTGGTTTAAACTGTAGCTTCGGAGTTGCTCTAACCGTGCCGCTGGTATTGCCGCCGGGGGCAGAAGGACCGCTGGAATTCTTCGATTGCTGGATAGGACAGACCAGATCGAATTGCTCCGGAAAGATAGGATTTTCTTGAAGGGTGCATCCGGGGGGAATATTTGAATCGGGTGGCCCAGTTGGGGCGGGGTCGGGGCCGCCACCTGTGAAGCAGAACCAGTCGCATATGGGGGTGTCCACGGGCTCGACGACGGGTGGGCACTCTTTATCGTCGGCACGACAATCGCCGAGGCCGAACGGATCGATGAAGTTAAGGGGGTTGTTGAGTACGTAGGCATAGCGGTTCCAGGATTGCGGGTTGGCGGGGTCGACGGCGGCGAGGCCAGCAGGGTCTGGGGTGATCCAGCGGGCGAGCTGGGAAGTGTATTGGCGGAACTGGGTGTGGTCGAAGGAGGTTTCGGCGTCACGCTCGTCGCCGGTGAATTTGTGGGTGGTGATTCCGGAGTCGGTGGAGTTGAGTTCGCCGAAGGGCAAGTAGTCGAGGTTCTGCACGACGGCCGGGCTGGTCCGACCGTCGTAAAGGAAGCCATCGTCCACGCGGAGGACCGTGGATACAGTAGGCTGCCAAACCGTGGCATAGAGGGCTACGTAGTCGACACCCGAGGGCACCGTGTAGGTGCTCGATTGAAACGTCCAGCCGGAAGAGGTCGTCGGCACGGGGCCTGAGAAATACCAATTTAACGGATTGTGGTTGGCATCTTCGACCTGGAGCCACCAGCCGGGAAGCGCGCCCGTTCCTCCCGACTCGAGGTAGGACCAGCCGCCAAAGGTCAACTGGTCGCCGGGCTGCACGGCGAGTTCCTGGGCCTGGAGGGCCTGGACGCCCGCGTTGCCGCCGGCAGCGGCAGAGAGTTGTACGTAATTATTCCCCGAATGCGCTCCCGTGGCATCAGTGATGAGAACCGAATTGGAGTTCCACAGCCACCAGTCGGTGAGTCCCTGCTCGAAGCCGCCGTTTGGCATTTGGGTCTGGCCTACTCCTGTGACGAGGCGGGACGAGCCGAGATGGTCCCCGTGGAAGAAGTAGGTGGTGAGGTTTTTGTATTCGGCGATAAGCTGGCCATTCATACTTGCGTAGAAGACCGCCCAGCAAATACTTGCACAGACGTTGTTGACCTCGGCGACGACGTTGCCGGAAAGATCGTATACGTAATCGGTCCGGGTGGTGCCGACGATTTTTTCCACGCGGCGGCCCAGGGCGTCGTAGCTATAGGTAGCGGTGTTGCCGCTGTCGACGGCGGTGAGGCGGTTCTCAGCGTCGTAGGTATAGGTGTGATTACCGTCGGCGGTGAGGTTGCCGGCGGCATCGTATAGATACGGCGGACCGACGAGTTGATTTTTCGTGTTCACGGTCGCGGAGAAGGTGTTGCAGGTACCGCTGGTGACGTTTTGAGCGGTGCGATTGCTCCAGGCATCGTAGGTCCAGGACAACCCAAGGCACGCGTTCGAGGTGTGAGTGTCGCCCATGGTGGCCAAGCGATTGAGCTGATCATAAGTATAGCTCCGGTCGAAATTCTGCGCGCCGACATTTTGAAAATGATCCTGAGGCAGGGAGTGGGAGTTCTGGGTATTGGCCTGGGGATTGGCTTGCTCTTGGCGATTGTGGGTACCCGAGCAATTGCAAACCTTTTTGTGGGCGTCAAGCCGAACGACGCGCTCACTTTTGTGGCCGTGGGAATTTTGCTGGCGGTTATTGCGCTGCTGGCCTGCTGGATACCAGCCCGGCGCGCGACGCGGGTGGATCCCCTGGTGGCGCTGCGCTACGAGTAAGTCCAAAAGTGCGGGGCCCCGAGCCGTCCGGGGCAAGCAAGCCCTGACCCTACAGAATGTTCGGAGCCTCAAACTCTGGAAAGTTCCTTCAGTGGCGCGATGATCGGCGCCGACGACACTTCCCAGGGAAAAACCGGCAGGAAGCAGCCATCCGCAGACCACCGCGCAAGTAATATTTCTCAATTACTGTCGTTGCGCCCACACAACTCCTGCCCCATGCTACAATTCCGGGATTCGGATGCGTCATGCCTGATACGGTTTCACCATTGGGCGAAGCAGTACTTGAGGTCGTCTCCCCCGACGGCGCGCGGCGCTACGTGCGCATCGCGCAGGCGCCCTTCCACATCGGGCGGGGCGCCGAAACCGGCAACCACCTCCAGCTTTCCGACCGCCGCATCTCGCGCAATTGCGCCGCCATCGTCATGGAAGCGAACCGCTTCTACCTGGAGGACCGCGGGCAGAGGCGAGGCCTGTACGTCAACGGCGAAAAAATTGAAAGCCGGGCGCTGGAGGACGGCGATTCGATTACCTTCGGCCTCGAGGATTCCTACGAAATCATTTTTCGCTCGTCGCACAGCACTGGCGAGGAATCGCTCCCCCATCTGCTCACGCGCATCGAGCACATCACCAGCTCGGAACCCGCGAGCGGTGGCGGCCTGCGCAAACTCAATTTGCTCCTCGAAGCCACCACGCTTCTGCATTCGCAGCTTCCGCTGGATTCCGTTCTTGGCACGATGCTCGACCATGCGGTTGCGGTTACCGATGCCGACCGCGGGCTGCTTCTCGAGGCTGATTCCACCGGGACGCTGAAAGTTCGCCTGGCGCGCCGCAGCGGCGGGCTGCGGCTTCCGCCGGAAAGCCTTACGCCGAGCCAGACTGCGATTCAACTAGCGCTGAAGAAGCAGTCCTCGGTAATCACGGAAGATCTCGCGCAAGCGGAGATGGACCTGCAAGCCGCGCAAAGCATCGTCGCGCAGCGCCTGCGCGCCGTGGTGGTCATTCCGCTTTACGCGATGTCCCGCGCCAAGACAGACCAGTCCATGATCAATATCAAGCGCGGCGAGTTTCTCGGCGTTTTGTATCTCGATTCTCGGCGCCCCGCGGCTTTTTCGAAGTTGGACCGCCAGATCCTGGACGCCCTGGCTGCGGACGCCGCCAGCATTCTGGATAATGCCAGGCTGGTCGAGCGCGAACGCGAACGCCAGCGCATGGAGGAGCAGCTCAACATCGCCCGCGGAATACAACAAGCGCTGCTTCCACGCGGCTTCCGCGATTATCCGCATCTCGCCATCAGCGGCATCAATACTCCTTGCCTGGCCGTCGGAGGAGACTATTTCGACGTCTTTCCGCTCAGTGACAACCGAACGGCATTCTTGATCGCGGACGTTTCCGGTAAAGGACTCGGCGCCGCGCTGCTCACTACCATGCTTCAGGGCGCGCTTTCCGGGATGACTCTGGGCACGGACCCCGGGCGCGTATTCAATCACATCAACCGCTTCCTGTGCGACCACGCGGAGGTCGGCCGCTACGCCACGATGTTTTTCGGAATCCTCGACGACCAAGGTCACCTTGAATTCATTAATGCCGGGCACCCGTCGCCGTTTCTGATTCGCCGGGGTGTCGCTGAGGAAGCGTTTACCGAAGGCTCCTATCCCGTCGGCCTCGTGCCCGAAGCGGAATATACTACGACCTGCCTCAACCTGGAGCCGGGCGACACGGTGGTGCTCTTCAGTGACGGCATCACGGAAGCAATGGACCCCGAAGAGCAGTTGTATGGCGTAGCGCGCCTTCGGGAGGTGCTCTCGGGGCACATGGATACTCCGCTCGACGAGATTCAGAGATCGGTGCTGGAATCCGTAGAAAATTTTGCGCGGGGCGCACACCAGGGCGACGATGTCACCCTTCTGCTTGTGCGGTATCGCACCGCAGTTGCCGGAGCCCACACGGGCCCGGACGTGCCATCAAGCTCCTCATCGGCAGTTTCGGCCTGAAAAACGATCGCCTTGAGAGCTGAACTTTTCCTTTGATCAATGTGGAACGAGGATCGTCTATAGCGCGCGTAAAGCAAGAGCTACAGGCCGGCGCGCGGCACGAATCCCCGGCGGCACGCCTCCCATCAACCCCATAAAGAGGGCGAACGCGATGCCAACCGCCAGGAGCGGCGGAGTGATCTGGAAAGCGAAGGCAAGGTGCGAACAAGTCTGGAAGTTCATTGCGCCGGTGGTAAAGCCATTGAGGGGCAGCACCGCTAGAGAGCCGAAAAGGCCGCCGATGAATGCGATCAGACTCTTGCCTAGCTTTGGAGAACGGAATGCACGCGGCATGCCCCAAAGAACTGCTTGACACTTTCGCACCGGGGTTCTATGAATGTCCGTCCGTGAGCATTCTCCCTCCTTACTTCTCTCGGATAGGGAGTTTTCGGTGAACCCATCCCGCCGCGACTTTCTGAAACTGGCCACTGTGGGAGGCGCGGCCGCGGCCGTTTTCGGTTTTGATTTGCAGCCTGCCTTCGCGCAACTTCGCACCCTGAAAATCGCCCGGGCCAACGAGACGCGCTCGACCTGCCCTTACTGCTCCGTGAGCTGCGGCGTAATTATCTACACCATCGGCGACCGGGCGAAGAACGTCACGCCTCAAATCGTCCACGTGGAGGGCGACCCGGATCATCCGATCAATCGCGGAACGCTTTGCCCCAAAGGAGCGTCGCTCGAACAAGATATTTTGAACGAACGGCGGCTGGTGAAGCCGGAAGTGCGCCGCCCGGGCTCGGACCATTGGGAAGATATCTCCTGGGACGACGCTCTCAATGAGATTGCCGCGCGCGTGAAGAAGACCCGCGACGAAACGTTCATCGAAAAAGATGCCGCAGGCCACACCGTAAACCACTGCGAATCCATCGGCTTCACCGGCGGGTGTACGGACACCAACGAATTCAACTACCTCGTTGTCAAATCCATGCGCGCCCTGGGGGTCGTGTACCTGGAAAACCAGGCCAGGGTTTGACACGGCCCCACGGTCTCAAGTTTGGGACCAACATTCGGACGCGGGGCGATGACCAACGGCTGGGTTGACATCAAGAACACCGACATGATGTTGATCATGGGCGGCAACCCGGCCGAGAACCATCCCTGCGGCTTCAAGTGGCCCATCGAGGCGAAGCGCACACGCAACGCGAAAATGATCGTCGTGGATCCGCGGTTCACGCGCACCGCTTCCGTCGCGGACCTCTTCTGCCAGATTCGCGCGGGCGCGGACATCGCTTTCCTCGGCGGCGTCATCCGCTACGCCATCGAAAACAACCGTATCGCCAAGGACTACCTCCTCAATTACACCAATGCGGCGTTCATCGTGAAGGACAGCTTCAAGTTGCCGGAAGACGGGGTCTTTTCGGGCTTTGACGCGGAGAAACAAACCTACGACAAAGCTAGCTGGAATTACGCTGGGGGTGACGCTGACGGGAAAGCCACGCCGGAAGCGCAGGTCGTGGCCGCCTCCGCGCATCCGGCGAATGGCGCAGCGCCTCCGCCCCCCGCACTGCCGGAAAAAGTCGCTTACGATGTCACGCTGCAGAACCCCAACTGCGTTTTCCAACTACTCCAGAAACATTATTCGCGGTACACGCCGGAGATGGTCGAGCGCATCACTGGAATTCCAAGAGAACAATTCTTGAAGGCTGCCGACCTCTTCACTTCCGTGCGCAAGGACGGCGACACGAAGAAAGCCGCGACGATTATTTATGCGGTCGGCTGGACGCAGCATTCCTTCGGCACTCAGATTATTCGCGCGGCGGCGATCTTGCAGCTTTTGTTGGGAAATGTCGGCCGCGCCGGTGGCGGCGTCAACGCCTTGCGCGGTCACTCCAATATCCAGGGCGCGACGGACATGGCGGGCATTTTCGACAATCTTCCCGGCTACCTGAAGGTTCCCACTCCCGCCGACACGTCCTTTGACGCGTGGATGAAGCGCATCACTCCTAAACCGGCAAAGCCTGCTCCGTGGGATTCCTTCAACTACTGGGGGAATACGCCGAAGTTCGCGGTCAGCTTCCTGAAAGCGCTCTACGGGGACGCAGCCACCAAGCAGACCGACTGGGCCTTCGATTATTTGCCGAAAGTCGACCGCAACTATTCCTGGGTCCAGCTGTGGGACAGCATGTACCGCGGCACCGTCAAAGGTCTCTTTGCGTTTGGAATGAACGGGGTGGCGATCGGGCCGAACTCGAAAAAAAATATCGATGCTCTGAAGAAAGCGGACTGGCTGGTGGTCGGTGAGATCTATCCCGACGAGACCAGCGAGTTTTGGAAATCGCCCGGCATCACGACCGACGAAATGAAGAAGATTCCGACGACCGTGTACCGGCTGCCCTGCGCGGGCTTCGCGGAAAAAGACGGCACGTTCACGAATTCTGCGCGCTGGCTCCAGTGGAAGAATGCAGCGCTGCCCATGCCGGGCGATGCACGCCTGGACCAAGCCATCGTCGCGCAGATTTTCCTGAAAGTTCGCGAGCTTTACAAGAAAGACGGCGGAAAATTCCCCGATCCGATTTTGAAATTGACCTGGAGCTACACGGATCCTTCGAATCCATCACTGGCCGAAGCGTTGAAGGAGATTAACGGCAAGGCGCTCGCTGATCTTGAGGACCCCGCGACGAAACAGCAGATCAAGACCGGCCAGCAGCTCCCGGGTTTTG
Source organism: Candidatus Acidiferrales bacterium (assembly GCA_044447665.1). GTDB lineage: Bacteria > Acidobacteriota > Terriglobia > Acidiferrales > UBA7541 > Acidiferrum. Next base: position 8,078 of record JBIOGB010000050.1, read on the forward strand.
CCTGGTTGAAAGATGACGGCACGACCTCCTGCGGCAATTGGATTTACTGCGGTTCGTTCACCGAAGCGGGAAATCTGACGGCGCGGCGCGATGCTTCGGACCCCTCAAACCTCGGCATACATCAGAATTGGGGCTGGTCTTGGCCCGCGAACCGCCGCGTGCTCTACAATCGCGCCTCCTGCGATGCGGATGGCAAACCGTGGGATCCGGCGCGGCGTCAAGTCTGGTGGAACGAAGCGGCACAGAAATGGGTCGGCAACGACGTCCCCGATTTCAAGGCCGATTCCAAGCCGAAAGATCACATGGGCCCCTTCATCATGAATCCCGAAGGTGTCGGCCGCATATTTGCGCCCCTCGCGGCGTTTGCCGACGGACCCTTCCCGGAGCACTACGAGCCCATCGAGAGTCCGGTGGCAAATCCGCTGCATCCTCAACAATCAAATAATCCGGTAGTGAAAAAGTTCAAGACCGATGCGGACAAGTACGGCACCGTCAAGGACTACAACATCGTCTGCACCACTTATCGCCTCACCGAGCATTATCACTACTGGACGAAGAACAATCCGATGAACGTGCAGCTGGTCCCGGAGCCTTTCATCGAAATTCCGGTGGAGCTCGCAGATGACATGGGGCTGCGCGGCGGCGAAAAAATCAAGGTCTCCAGCGCGCGCGGAGAATACATCGCCAAAGCCATGGTCACCAAGCGCATCAAACCGATGCAGATCGATGGTAAAAAAACCTATCAAATTGGCATTCCCATTCACTGGGGTTACCGCGGCATTGCCGAAGACGAGGGGAAGACGGCGAAGATTCCTGTGAATATGCTCTCGCCCACGGTGATCGATCCGAACGCATTTACGCCCGAGTTCAAAGGCTTCCTCGTGAAAGTAGAGAAGGCCTAGGTGAATGCATGAGCCAGGCCACACTGCGCATCCAAAAAATTTCAGGCCATGCGGGAACCGTCCCCGGCGAGGACACGCAGCGCGAATTCACCGTCTGCAAGCTGATTGACACCACCACCTGCATCGGCTGCAAGGCCTGCGAAGTTGCCTGCATGGAGTGGAACGATCTCCCGTTCGGTGAAACCATCTTCGGCAATACCTACCAGACCATGCCGGAGACGCGTTGGAATTATTGGAACCTCATCCTCTTCAACGAACACGAGCGTGAAGATGGCACGCTGATGTGGCTCATGCGCAAGAATCAGTGCATGCACTGCGCTGATCCTGGCTGCCTCGCCGCGTGCCCTGCCGACGGCGCAATCGTGCAATACGCCAACGGCATCGTGGATTTTCAGCAGGACAAATGTATCGGCTGCGGCTACTGCATCACCGGCTGCCCGTTCAATATTCCGAAGTTTAATCCCCGAACGAAGCGCGTCTTCAAGTGCACGCTTTGCGCCGACCGCGTAAGCGAAGGCCTTGAGCCTGCCTGCATCAAGTCCTGCCCCACCGGGTGCTTGCACTTTGGCAGCAAGGACGACATGAAGACACTTGCCGAGGGGCGCGCCAAGCAATTGCGCGAACATTCCAACTTCCCCAGTGCCGGTGTGTATGATCCGCCGGGCGTGGGCGGCACGGGCGTAATCTATGTTCTGCACGACATCACCAAACCCGAACTTTACGGTGGCCTGCCCGCCGATCCGAGCATCCCCTGGACGGTGAAGTTGTGGAAGGGCCCGCTCAAGTGGCTCGGAAACGTTGCCATGATCGGCGGACTGATCGGACTCTTCGTTCACTATCTGCGCTTCGGTCCGAAGGACCGCGACGACGAAGACAGGATTGCGGGAGGATCGAAGTCGTGAACTCTTCCGGACAGAGCGTGCCCCGCGGCCATATCCTTCGCTACACGTTTCGCGAGCGGCTCAACCATTGGGTTGCGGCAGTTTCCTACATCTATTTGTTGCTCACCGGACTGGCGTTCTGGTCCCCGTGGATGTTCTGGATTGCGGTCGTGCTCGGCGGCGCGGCGGTGTCGCGCATGTTGCATCCCTGGGCGGGTTTGGTGTTTTTCGGCTCGGTTCTTTACATGTACAAAACGTGGGCCTCGCAGATGCGTCAAACCGAAGAGGACAGATTGTGGTGGAAAGCCGTCCGCTACTACAGCACCAATCAGGACGATAAGGTGCCTCCCGCGGGCAGGTACAACCCGGGCCAAAAATTTCTTTTCTGGGGATTCTTCTGGAGCAGTCTGCTCTTGATTTTGAGCGGAGTTATCCTCTGGTTCCCGGAATACATTTCCTGGAATCTTCGCTTCTTGCGTTATCTTGCTGTGCTCATTCACCCGGTCGCTGCGTTGTTCACCATCAGCCTGTTCATGATCCACTTGTATATGGGCCTTTTTGTCGAGCGTGGTGCATTCGACTCGGTCATTCGCGGGGATGTCACCGAAGCGTTCGCGAAGCGCTACCACCCGCGCTGGTACGAAGAGATCGCCGGCGGCACGTCCGCGCCTCGCAAATGACGCTGGCGCAGACCGGCGGGTCTGCGTACGACGCGCGCATACGCCGCGCGGAGCGGCTCGCTGCTAGATATCCCTTCGCTGCGGAATTTCTCGACTTGTACCGGAGTCTCGCGAGCTTCCAAAGCACCCTGTTCCAGCTTGCCGCTTCCAGCGCAAAACACGCGGAAAAAGCCGCCCAAGATCTGCGCGGCGATCTGGACCTCACCCTTCTGCTTCCGCGGTTCCGGGGCTTTCTTTCTCTAGTCGAGCAAAAAGGACCCGCCGCTCTCGCTGAGTCGGCGCGCCAAATTTCCGCCTTGCCATCGGACTCCTGGGTCTCGCTTCTCAATGCCTACTGGACTGAAGCAGGCCGTGGCGATCAGCAAGTCGGCGCGTTCGCCCAGTTTTTTCCGCGCGCATTCCTGCAGCCTTACGCGGAGCTCCTCGCGTCGCAAGCACCGAAACCTCCGCTCGCGGCAACATCGCTGGTCTGTCCGCTGTGCGGCTCGCGGCCGCTCCTCGGCGTGTTGCGCCCGGAAGGCGACGGCGGAAAACGGTTTCTGCTTTGCTCCTTTTGCTCTTATGAATGGGATTTTCGTCGGATTCTCTGCCCGGTGTGCGCCGAAGAACAAGAAAATAAATTGCCGGTCTACGTCGCCGAACAATTCCCGCATGTTCGCGTGGAGACCTGCGACACGTGCAGATTTTATCTGCGCAGCATCGATCTCACCAAGGATGGCAACGCCGTGCCGCTCGTGGACGATCTCGCCGCGATTCCCCTCACGCTGTGGGCACACGAGCGCGGCTACTCGCGCCTTCAGCCGAACCTTCTCGGCACCTAGTCCGCAAGACCTGGGAATTTTCTTCTCAGTTCTGAGGGTGAGGAGCGCTTGCTGTTGAATTTGATGGCGCGGGCCCTGAGGGTTCCTTCGTAGCGGAGAAATTCGCCGCCGTCAGGCGCTTGTCGCCGTTCACGAATGCAGTGATCGCCGTACCTTGCGCGAAAGTGATGTCTTTTCCATGTTTCAGAGGGAAAATCACTCCGCCCGCATGGAGTTCGCTCTTATTTTCCTCCACCGCTCGCAGCCCCGCTTTCTCGTTGTCGGTGAGCCGTACGTAGGTGAGACCTATGCTCAGTTTGCCGTCGCGACCCAGGAGTCCTTTGGGCGCGGCCTCGGCAACTACACCGATTGCCGACGCGCCTTTCGAGATGACCGTGAGTCCCCCGGCCACCACCTCTGCTGTCACCTCAAAAGCCACCTCGTCGCCGACGTGGGCCCCGGCGGAGGAAATTGTCTTTGCGAATTTCAGGCGCACCGGCGTGCCGTCGAGCAAAACGAGACCCTGCTTCTGAGCCGGAGTGCTTGGAGAGGTCTCCGCATGTGCATTGGGGTCGTCATAGGATATTTTCTCCCTTGCGGTTTCCCCAGCAGGCAGTGGGGCCGGCTTCGCGCCCAGTTGTGCCTTCAAGAGCACGATGGCATCCAGGGGGACGAACCCCGTCACTCCCTTGTTCGTGCGCACACCATAATAATGATCGTAGCGGCCGGTGATCTCCACTTGCTCTCCGCATTGCAGTGTCGTGCGCACATCCATGGTCAACATCGAGCTGTAAAGATAGACGTAGCCATCCTGACGCGGGCACTCCACTTGACCGAGACTCTGCGCGCTGCTGATCCCCGGCAGGAGAACACAGAGCACAAGAGTCAGAAAGGGAGCCCGCCATCTCATCCTTCACCTTCAAGTCCAATAGGTCGGAGATCGTACCTTCCTATAGCACCGTAACCTATCGACCTTTGGCAATAGATAGAACCTCGCTTCTGTGCATAAAGAGGCAGCCCCAGGGTCCGCTCTCGGATCCTTAGAGTAAGATTCCCGACGCAAATTTGCGCGGTCCAGCGGAGTGCGGAGATCCGTGCCCGGACTGAAACTGTGCTTGCAGCTTGCAATGCTCCGCGTGTTTGCGGCAAGCTACCGTCCTCCTTCAAGGAGTCCCCCATGAAAAAGACTTTCCTTTCGATTGCGGTTTCGCTGATCCTCACCGCAGGCATCGCGCGTTCTCAATCGGCTTTGCCCCCCGCTACTGCGCTTACCGTGATCCGCGCGGGCTCGCTCATCGACGGCACGAGCGAAGCGCCTCGCAAGAATCAGCTGATTTTCGTGCGCGGAAGCAAAGTCGAAAGAGTCACAGACGCCTCTGCGCCGGTTCCCGCCGGCGCTTCCTTGATCGATCTCTCTTCCGCCACCGTGCTTCCCGGTTTGATCGATTCGCACACGCACATTTTTCTCTGGGGTGAAGATCCCGCCAAGGGCGGTTACGATGCAAATATTCTGAAAGCAGGCATCGCCCTGCGTGCCGCCCGCGCTACGTTCGCCGTGCGGCGAGCTCTCGAGCAAGGTTTCACGACTCTTCGCGACGTGGAGACGGAGGGCGCGGGCTACGGCGACGTCGAAATTAAGGAAGCCATCGCCGAAGGCACCATCCCCGGGCCGCGGTTGTTCGTTGTGACTCGCGCCATTTCCTCAACCGGCGGATACAACCTCGAAGGCTATGCCCCCGAATTGGTCATGCCCAAGGGCGCGCAAATCATTGACGGCCCGGTGGAAGCACGCAAGGCTGCACGCGAGCAGCTCGAACACGGCGCGGACTGGCTCAAGGTCTACATGACCCACCGGTCTTGGGTCGACAAGAATGGCAATCTCGTTTCGCAGCCCACGCTCACCGTCGAAGAGTTGAAAGCCGTCGTGGATGAAGCGCACGGGTGGGGAAAGAAAGTCGCGTGCCATGCCTACAACGGGATCGGGATGCAACGCGCTCTCGATGGCGGCTGCGATTCGATTGAGCATGGACTCGAGATTACCGATGCGCAGATGGCACAGATGACGCGGCAAGGCACGTGGTATTGCCCCACGCTCTCTCCCTACTACGAAGACTGGGCCCCCGCCGACACGCCAGAGGGGAAGCGCGACCGCGCTCGCGCGGCGGTGCATGAGATAACTTTCCGCAAGGCGTTGCAGGCCCATCTGAAAATTGTCTACGGGACCGACACAGGCGGAATGCCCTGGACGGAGCCGCTCGCGCAGGAATTCCGCCGGCTTTTCGCACTGGGAATGTCACCGATGGATGCCATCCAGTCCGCGACGTCGCGCGCGGCGGACATGCTCGACATGAAAGGCGAAATCGGCGTAATCGCTCCTGGCGCATTTGCCGATGTCATTGCCGTGAAAGGCGATCCGCTGAAAGACGTGACCGAACTTGAGCACGTGCGCTTTGTCATGCACGATGGCTCCATCTTCAAAAACGATCTCCCAAAATAAAAAGGCCGCATCCCGCAACCTTTTCACACTCCAAACTATTCCCCATCCATCAGCTTTCGTGCAGATCCCTCATGCCTCGACGCGCACGCCCTTCCAAAACGCGATCCTGCCTCGAATCTCCTCCGCCGCGGGCTTGGGCTCGGCGTAATACCAGGCCGCGTTGTCGTTGCGCAGTCCATTCACTTCGATATGGTAATAATTCGCCGTACCCTTCCACGGACAAATCGAGGTGTGGTTGCTCGGTTTGAGAAATTCTTTCTTCACCGCTTCGGCCGGAAAATACTGGTTCCCTTCCACGACCACGCACGCATCGCTCTGCGCGATCACCTTGCCACCCCAAATAGCCTTCGGCATATCGACTTCTCCCAATTCACCACACTTTCCTCCCGCAGGATACAGCAAACAGAATCATCTCTGCTAGAATCGAGCCCGTTTCGAACGGAGGAATAACCATGACTGAACAAAATTTCTCGAATCACGCTAGATTTTTTCCGCCCTTTCACTTTTTCGTGTTACCCGCGATGCTCATCAATTTTGGCTGGTCCATTTACCGGTGGAAGGTTTCCGGTTTCTCACTGGATGGATTTATTGCGGTGGTGGTGGCTGCAGCGCTGGCAGTCGGGTTCGTATCCGCGCGGATCATGGCGCTGAGCGTACAGGACCGCGTGATTCGGCTCGAAGAGCGGCTGCGTTACGAGCGCCTTCTCCCCGCTGACCTGAAGCCCCGCATCGCAGACCTCACCGTGAGCCAGTTCGTTTCTCTGCGTTTCGCCAGCGACCCGGAACTCCCCGCGCTGGCGCGCAAAGTCCTCGACGAAAAACTCAACGACCGCAAAACCATCAAGCAGCTCATCAAGAGTTGGAAGCCCGACTATCTCCGCGCGTAGCCGGCGGCCGCTGCCAACGGATGGAGCGTCAATTGGCCGCGAAGGCAGCGTCCAGCGAAACGCTCTCTCCATCAGGATTGGTCACTACCAACTGCTGTGCGCCCGCGCTGACAGAAGGGACAACAACGGTCAACGTATTCATGTCCTTGAACGTCACTGCTGCAGCTTTTCCGCCAATCGTGACTTTGATCCCGCTCTGAAAACCACTCCCACGAATCGTGAGAATCGTGCCGCCGGCTGCGGGCCCCGACCCGGGCGTTAGGCTGCCGATCCCAAGCGGAACGTCCGCGAGTTGCACGATCGTTAGTCCGGAAGTGGTCAGCGCGAAAATTCTCTGCCCATTCTCATCCACAGCCAAAAATCCGCCGTGCAAGCCGTCAATATCACTCGAGAGCATCGCGAGGGCTTCCGGCAGGAAAATCCGCAGCCGCAATTGTCCGCTGTGCGCATCCACAATGTCCACGCCACCCTGAATTCCCGTTGCAGGAGGAGCAGCAGAGCAGGACCCGTCAAGAACGGTTGATACACAAGCGCCCCACTCGGATGCGATGTAATGCCCGGCACGGCGACAAGCCCAGGTATTTGTTCGAGCTCCGCCGTTGCAGGGATGCCAGCCAGCGCGAGGCTCGCGTCTCGAATCTCCGTAATGCCGTTGACGCGCATCGCAAACATCGTTCCGTCCGCCGCTGGCGCCAAATCGGCGGATGCCTCTTGCGCCGGAAACGTCGTGAACTGATTGGGAGACGCCGCGTCCCACTCGCCAACGGGGCCTGCAGGATTGTTGTTGAACGCGAGGAACACGCGATTGCCGCTGCCGTTCGCCTGGATGAGTGGCGCTCCCGTCACTGTCGTCACCTGCGGCTGCGGAGCTGGTTGAACCGTCGGCGGGCTCGCGGTGAGGTCCATTTGACTGAGGCAAGCATTGCACGAACCAGACCCGCCCTCACCGCTCAAACCGACGAACACCGTCTGCGCGCTTGTTGCCGCTACGCGCGCAGGGCCCGAGTTCAAAAACCCTGCCACACCGCCGACAAACACGGTCGTGCCGCTTCCCGGCCCGCCAGGGGAGTTTGTATCCGGATTGAGGAGATACACGTTCTGCGCGCCGAAATCAGCCGCCACGAGCTGCGAGCTGTCCGGCGTCAGCGAAAGCCCGCGAATCGCGGCGCTCGGGGGCGGTCCACCGGGCGGCAGCAATCCACTCAAGAATCCTTGTGCGTTCAGATCAAACATGTCCACGTGATCTGTCGTGCTCAAGTACACTCGTTGCCGGGCCTTGTCGTAAAGCAAGAACTTGTAGAGCCCCGGCTTCGCAAAGACTTGCTCACTCTCCAAATACTGGAATGACTTCGCCAGCGTGGCCATTCCCACGGACGAAGTCACCGAAACATCCGCCTTGCCTGGGGTACCCGGGGGCGCCTGCATCGTGATGCGCTCCAGCGAAAATGGATAGGTGGCGCCGAGCCCAAGAGACGCGGCGAGCGTTGTGATTTTCTCAACTTTTTGAACGATCGCGTTCGCTCCGCCGATATTCACTGCAATCTTGCTCGCGTCGCTACCGAAGCCGTAGCCATAGATCTGCACGGTATCTCCACCGCTCTTCGCGCTGGCGTTTGGCAAAATCTCAAGAATCTGCGGACCATAGCTGAACGCATCCGGCGCAATCGCCAGCCATCCGCTAGGGAAATACGCCGCAAGATTCACCGCGCCGTTCACCACGCTCGGCGGAGAGCTTGTTTGTATTTGCGTGCTGCCTGTCACGCTGGCTGCCGTGGCATTTTGCATCCCAAATCTAACCTGCGCCGTCGCTTCAAAATTTTGCCCTGACAGCACAGTTGCCGTTCCTCCCGCGATTGCCCCCTCCGAAGGCTGCGCGCTCGGCACAGCAGCGAATGCCGGCGCTATCGCAGGCAATGCGCCCGGTGTCGCCGCATCGATAAAACTCACGCCACGGTTAGCCGTACCAAACAGCAGTTGCGTTTCGTCTCCTTCTTCGATTTCCGAACGCCCGCCTTGGAGCGAAACATCCGCGACTTGCCCGATGGCGTTCAAATCTTGGCCATCGAGTACTGTGATCACCGGGGGCGCGCTGGCATTTTCGCTCACATACAACAGCTTTCCGTCGCGAGAAAATGTCAGGCCATGCACGCTCGTCGCAGCTCGCGTCGCCACTTGACCAAACGCCGCGTTGAGCAGAAGAATCTGCGTACTTCCGTTTGACATAAGAACGACCGCAAATCGGCTGCCGTCATTATTCGCCGCCACCAGCGAAATGGGCCCGCTCCCCAGCGTCTGCGGCGCCGTCACCACGTTCCCGTTTGCGTCAAAGACGCCGATTTCCCCGCTCGTGTCGTTAGCCGCCACCAGTATTTTCGTGCGGTCGCCCGTACGCGCCATCGCGCCCACGCCAGTTTGAAAAAGCGGCGGCGCAGCGGAAGTCAAATTCGTCAGCGTGTTCGCTACGGGATCCCAGAGAGCCAGAAGAGCTTCCGCAGATTCCGGCTGCCGCAACCGCACCGCTTCCTTTCCATTGGAAAGCGCCAGGACTTCAATGGGCTTGTCGAAAATGACATTGGGGATCGGTGAAAGCCCGGCAAGCGGATAGCGGCTTCTGATCCGCAATGTTGAGGTATCAATCGCCACGATCTCCTCGAGCACAGTGCCCACCCACACGGTGCTCCCGTCAGCGGAAAGATCGGTGCTGCTTGCGCCGGGAACGCTGATTTGTGCCACTCGCGTTTGGTCCGCGGTGGAGAAAACTTCCACACGATTCGAGGCGCGATTGGCCACAAAAAGGTGTTTATTCGCGGCATCGTAAACCATCCGCCGGTGGCGAGGCTCTCCCGGCGGGTCGTCCAGCGTGGCAATAGAATCAGTCCGCACATAGGCCGTACGCGGTAGCCCGGACAAGATTCCTTTCTGCACCACCAGCGTCAGGCTGGCGGAATGCGCGAGTGCATTACTTGTGCCTTGCACACTGACATTGAAATTCCCGATCATCGCGCTCGCGGCCGCTCCGAGAACCATCGGCACGCTGGTATTCGCCGTCACGGAAAAGGGACTCGAGGGATTCGAAATCACGCCCCCCGGCAGCCCGCCAAGCGTCACCTGCACATCACCGCCGAAACCATTCTGTCCATTTACAGAGATGTTCAATGCGGAAGTTGTGGCGCCCTGCAGTACCGTGACCGAGCTCGATGAAAGGGTTAGCGAGAAATCTTCAATCGGAGGCGGCGGTGATTGAATGGACAGGCCTCTGGAGGAGGCTCCCTGCCCGCAGCCGGCACAGCCTGCCAGCAGTATTCCGAGGACTGACTTCGGGACGCTCTGTCGCAACCGTCCCAAGGAATGACCCCCGCGCGTATCCTGCGCCGCTGGCTTGCGAAAGCCCGTCCTTGCTCGGCCCGGCAGAGCTCACCGCGCTTAGCCTGAGAGGATGGCTGCGCCAAACTTTACTCTGAACCAGATACTTGTCAAGTTGAGAAATAAGAAAACCTAGACGTCATAGGCTGGCTAAATAAGGAAGGGCGGCGCGAACTCCTTGTCCGTGCCGCCCCTGAGAAAGCCTTGTTGAAATCGCTGTGGAACTAAATCGTCTTACTTGCCGGCGCTCCCGCCGAACTCGAAGCCGACTTCGCGAAAGCGCTGTGCGAGCTTTCTTTCTCCGCGCTCTTGTCGATTTCGATCGAGCCTTTGAAGTACGCGCCGTCTTCGATGGAGATTCGTGAGGTCGTCAGGTCTCCGATCACCGAGCCGTCTTTCTTGATCTCGATCCGGTCCTTGGCGCGAAGGTTACCTTTCACCGTGCCGTACACCACTACCTCGCGGGCAATGACGTCGGCGGTAACTTTCGCCGTGGCCCCCACCGTCAGCTTCCGCTCGTCGAGCTGGACCAGTCCTTCCACCGAACCGTCGATCACCAGATCCTCGTTGCCGGAGATTTCACCTTTCACATGCAGGCTGGCCCCGAGCCGCGCCGTCGCGCGGTCCGCGGTCGCACCCAATGGACGCATTGCATCTGTGCTCATTGCCGTTGTTCCCTCCCAAGTCGCCGGACCATGCTTCGGCGGCTGATTCGCTCCCAAATTTCTTGCTTCCGTCTGCGCGTTTTGCGGCGTTTCCGGTTTTTTATTGCTCCACATCGTACCTCTCCATGGGACAGCACCACCTACGCGTTCGCTGGCCGGGGTAATGCAAACTTTAGACCTCGCGGCAGTCCACAGCAAATGAACTATGCGCCCGCCGTTCCTTACAGTTACTAGACTTTAGGTCAGTGTCTGTCTTTCCCTTTTTGATGAAAACACCGTGAATTTCTGTTAAGCGCGCGATCGCAACTCGCCGGAGCGTCCCTTCTCGTGCGGCTAAGCCGTGGGTTTGTTTGGCACCGGCTGCGTAGCAAGAAAATCGGTGCGAAACCTCCCCGCATAAGAATCCAGCAATTCCTGAATGCGCTGGGCTTTCCCTGCTTTCAATACGAATCCCGCGTGGTGATATTTCGACACGCGATAGACAATTTCCGGATCGGTGTATGCGGAAGTGTCCGGTTGTTCCTGCCTCGCCAGCGATAATATCACTCCCGCGTAAGCGTCCCGAACTCGAGGCAATTCATACGGTTCTCTCCCTGCCCCGACCTCTAGCCGCGCCCATTCTCTCCAAAGGTTTATTCCCGAAGCCGCTTCGACCGCGTCCGCGATGTAGGCTCCGCCCACGCGCGCCGCTACCTCGATGAAATAAAACTTCCCGTCGGCGTGCGCTTTCAAAAACTCGGCGTGCGTCACGCCGCGAACCATCCCCAATCCCTTCAGAAGCTTTCGATTTATCGTCAAAAGCTTCTTCGCCTCGGCGGATTCGCGCGCCAGCGTCCGCGTCGTAAACACGCCTCCCTCGTGTGACACGTCGAGCGGCGGCGCGCCATAGGCATGCGCCTCGGCAAAGACCACCGCCCGTTCCGACACCACGCTGTCCACGTGATAAACGTTGCCGGGCACGAACTGCTCCATCAAATAGAACGATTGTTGGTCGCCGAGTTGATCGAGCCACGGCCAGAGCTCCGCCGCTTCGTAAATCTTTTTCATCCCAATGCCCGAAGCTTGCGAGCGCGGCTTCAACAGCCACGGCCCCGGCACTCGCTCCATGAACTCCCGCAAATTGTCGTGGTTGAGCACGTGGAGGAATTCCGGCACGAGGATGCCGGCTTCCCTCGCTCCGCCGCGCATCGCCAGCTTGTCCCGGAAATAACGCACTGTCGTCAGGCCCATCCCGGGAAGTCGCAGATGCTCGCGCAGCGCCGAAACATTTTCCATGTCGAATTCATCCAGCGCCACGATGCGGTCGATCGGGCGCGACCTCGCCATGTAACTCACCGTGTAGATCAGGTGCTGCAACAGCAGATCTTCCGGCATCGTGAAAATCTCGCCGATGGACTCCTTCGGCCAGTTCGCGTTCCGCAGTTTCTCCACCGTCAGCAGCAGCACGCGGCAGCCCATTCCTTTGCACGTGCGGATAAACTCCTGCCCTTTTTCGTAGGAGCTGACACACAGGATGGTGAGTGGCCTTCCTTCCGGCACGCTGAACTTCCTATGTCTGAGATTTTCATTCCGCACTTCTCGGAAGGAATCTCTCTTCACTGCTTCTGGGAATTAGCGCGGATTATACCGTGCCCTCTCTCGCCGGAAACAAGAATTCCAAAAACGGCCCCACGCGCTGCGCCCACGCCGCTTCATTGTGCTCCCCGCCTTCGACGCGCTCGTATTGCAGGTCCTGCCCCAATCGCCACCCTTTTTGCAGCAGCACATCGCGAAATTGTTCCACGTCCTTCACGGTGCGCAGTCCTTCACGCGTGCCGATGTCCAGCCAGATGCGCGGCCTCGGGTGCACGGGCGCCGCCTCGGCAAAACGCGTGATCACCCGCTGGTTCCACCACACCGACGGTGACAGCGCCGCCAATTTCCCGAAAACGTGCGGGAGCTTCAATCCCAAATAGAGCGACAGCAGCCCTCCGAGCGACGACCCGCCCACCCCTGTGAACCCCGGCCCGGAAATGGTGCGGTACTTCTCTTCCATGAAGGGCATTACCTCTTCCAGCAAAAATTTTGCGAATCGGTCCGCGCGCCCGCCGCCGAGGCGCGGCACTCGCGTCGGCGTATACTCCCGCACCCGCGCTCTCCCCGCGTTGTAAATTCCCACGATGATCAACGGCTGAATCTTTTTTCCATGAATACAGCGGTCCGCCGTCTGCCCTACATGCCAGTCCATTCCCGGAATGAAGGAGGTCGCCCCGTCAAACAGATTCTGTCCGTCGTGCAGGTAGAGCACAGGGAAACGCCGCGCGTGCTGCGCTTCGTAGCCCGGCGGCAAATAGACGATGAGGTCGCGCTGATTCCTCAGAAAGCGCGAACGAAATCCCTGATGTTTATGAAGGTTCGGACCGCTCACGGCTTGATCGTCACCGGCAGATCTTTCCCACCGCCGCAGTCGAAGGTTCGCCGTCGGCGTCCGCTTGCGCGGTGGCCTTCAACTGCTCGAGTTCTGCTCGCATTTGTATCCGAGTCTTCAGAATACCCAATCGTCAGTCTATCAGTATGTTCTACGAGCGAAAAAGACCGCTGGTGTGGGCGGGCATCGTGCGAGAAGGTCGCAAAGGATCGACTGTTCAGAAAGGATGCTTCGGAAGATCAATTGCCGGGAAACAAGTCATTATCAGAAAAAGCCCATCAACTCTCTTATTCTCTAACTCTTTGCTTCTTCACTCCTCTGTGCCGGCGCCTGCCCCGCCTGCCCCGAGCCTCTCGGGGACCTTGTCGGGGTGGCCAATCCTTCTCTCTTAGTATTTCCGCAACACCCCGATCACCCGCCCTTGAATCTTCACGTCATTCGCCGCGACCATGATCGGCGCCATGTCCGAATTCGCAGGCTGCAGACGAACCTTCCCAGCTCCCTCGCGGTAGAAGCGCTTCAGCGTCGCCTCTTCCCCGCCAACCAGCGCCACAACGATGTCGCCCGCGTTCGCCACCTGCGTCTGCTCGCAGACCACATAATCTCCATCCATGATGTGATCTTCGATCATCGAGCTGCCCTTCACCTGCAGCACAAACGAATTTCCTCCGCGCGCAAAATCCCCCAGCGAAATCGTCTCGCGTTCCTCCACCGCTTCGAGCGGCCGGCCCGCCGCGATGCGCCCGACCAGCGGCAACTCCTGGACTTTGCGGTCCAGCACTTGCTCCCTCACCGGCTTCGGCAACTGCAAAATTTCGATCGAGCGGCTCTGATTATATCCGCGGCGGATAAATCCTTTTTTCTCCAGCGTGGTGATGTGCTTGTGCACCGTCGCCAGCGACGTCAGCTTCAATCCCTTGCCGATCTCTTCGAAGCTCGGCGCGTAGCCGTGTTTGGTTTCGAACGCCACCAGGAAATCCAGCACTTCCTTCTGTCGCTTGGTCAGGGTCATGGGTCAGACCTCCGCTTTTCTTCATCGCCGGGCGACTTGCGCCGCGGCCATCCGCCTCCCACATTAGGCGAAAAGAAAGCGAACGTCAAGCCTTTGCTTCTTCTTCGTGTCTTCCGCCTCGAATATTATTTTGCCGACTGGCCCTTTTCCCCCTTCCGCCGCCGTTGCTCTGCGTAACGCATCCTCTTTTCCCGGCGTCTTTACTATTAACGACACATTGCCCCGCGGCGGACTCTCTCCCCGCCGCGCGCGGGCCGGTGTGGTATTCTTTTTGTGTAGGCTTACGGCGGCTCGCTTCGAAGTTCATTCTTTTCAACGTGCCGCCTGACAGGATTATGTGAGCTGCGCTCCTCTGCGGGAATTCCGCTGAGGAGTTCCGATTTTGCCAGGGTCGGACCTGGCATATTCGGGCCAAGACCGGGGTAATTCATCCTTATGTCGACCATCACCGAAGTTCCGCTGCCGAAGCACAAACGCGAAGTCATCGATCAGGCGGTCATCCGCTTCGCCGGCGACTCAGGCGACGGCATGCAGATCACCGGCAGCCAGTTCACCAACACTGTCGCGCTCTACGGCAACGACATCGCTACCTTCCCCGACTTCCCCGCCGAAATTCGCGCCCCTGCCGGCACGCTGCCCGGCGTCAGCGGCTATCAATTGCACTTCGCTTCCAACGATGTCTACACGCCCGGCGACGCGGTCGATGTTCTCATCGTCATGAACCCCGCGGCGCTGAAGATGAACGTCGCCGACCTCAAAGCCAACGGTATTCTCATCGTGAATTCCGATGCCTTCGCGGAAAACGATCTGCGCAAGGCCCAGATGACTTCGAATCCTCTCGAAGATCATTCGCTCGACAAGTACCGCCTTTTCTCTGTCGGGCTCGAGCGCCTTACGAAAACCGCCCTCGAACATCTCGGCCTCGACGCCAAGTCCATCAGCCGCTGCAAGAATTTCTTTGCCCTGGGAATGTGTTATTGGCTCTACAACCGCTCCATGGACCCCACCGTCCGCTGGATCGAATCCAAGTTCAAGAACAAGCCGCTCCTCGTCGAAGCCAACAAGCTGGCCATGAAGGCCGGCTATTCCTACTGCGAAGCCACCGAAGCGTTTCAAATCAGCTACGAAATTCCGCCGGCCAAACTCTCGCCCGGTGTCTACCGCAATCTCAGCGGCAACCAGGCCCTTGCTCTCGGCTTCGTCACCGCTTCGCAAAAATCAGGTCTCCGTCTTTTCCAGGGAAGCTATCCCATCACGCCCGCTTCGGACATTCTTCACGAGCTGTCGCAATATAAAGATTTCGGCGTGATGACCTTTCAGGCCGAAGACGAAATCGCCGCCATCACCAGCTCCATCGGTGCGGCCTACGCCGGCGCACTTGCCATCACCACAACTTCCGGCCCAGGCATGGCGCTCAAGACCGAAGCTCTCGGTCTCGCCGTCGCCGTGGAAATCCCGCTCGTCATTTGCGATATTCAACGCGGCGGCCCCTCCACCGGACTCCCGACCAAGACCGAGCAAGCCGATCTGCTCCAGGCGCTCTTTGGCCGCAACTCCGAAGCGCCGATCCCGGTCATCGCGCCGGCCACACCCAGCGATTGCTTTTGGGCCGCGCTCGAAGCCAGCCGCATCGCCATCAAGTACATGGTGCCGGTCATCATTCTTTCCGACGGCTACCTCGCGAATGGCGCTGAACCCTGGCGCATTCCCGATGTCAGCAAGATCCCGGATTTTCCCGTGCGCTTCGCCACGGAACCCAACTCTCCGGAGGGCTACTTGCCCTACAAGCGGAATCCGGACACTTTGGCGCGCCCCTGGGCCGTGCCCGGCACGCCGGGGCTCGAGCACCGCATCGGCGGTCTCGAAAAGCAGGACGTCACCGGCAACATCAACTACGAGCCGCTCAACCACGAACACATGGTACGCATCCGCGCCGCAAAAGTTGCCGCCATCGTCCAGGATATCCCCGACGTGGTTCCCGCTGGCGATGCCGAAGGTGATCTCCTAATCGTCGCCTGGGGCTCGACCCACGGCGCCATCACCGCCGCCATGAACGCCCAGCGTGGCCAAGGCCGCAAGATCGGCCATGTTCATCTGCGCCATCTCAATCCGCTACCCGCGAATCTCGGCGATGTCCTGCAGCGCTACAAAAAAATCCTTGTCCCCGAACTCAATATGGGCCAGCTTCTCTGGGTCCTGCGCGCCAAATTTCTCGTGGACGCCATCGGCCTCAACAAAATTCAGGGCCGCCCGTTCAAGCAAGCCGAGCTCGAACAAAAAATCGAAGAAGTGCTGGGACTTTAGGAGATTTCCGAATGAGCACTGCCACACTGCCGCCCATAACGCCGCTCACCAAAAAAGACTTCCAGACTGACCAGGAAGTCCGCTGGTGCCCCGGCTGTGGCGACTACGCCATTCTCTCCGCCGTTCAGTCCGTTTTCCCTGAGCTCGGCATCAAGCGTGAAAATTTTGTTGTCGTCTCCGGCATCGGCTGCTCCAGTCGTTTCCCCTACTACATGAATACGTTCGGCTTCCACACCATTCACGGCCGCGCCCCTGCCGTGGCTACCGGCATCAAAGCGATCCGTCCCGACCTCGAAGTCTGGGTCGCCACCGGCGACGGCGATGCTCTCTCCATCGGCGGCAACCACACCATCCACATGCTCCGCCGAAACGTAGGCATCAAGGTTCTTCTTTTCAACAACCGCATCTACGGCCTCACCAAGGGCCAGTATTCCCCCACGTCCGAATTTAACAAGAAAACGAAGTCCAGCCCATTCGGCTCCGTTGATCGTCCCTTTAATCCCATCTCTCTCGCCATCGGAGCGGAAGCTACCTTCGTCGCGCGCAGCGTTGATGTCTTCCAGTCGCATCTGAAAGACACGCTGAAGCAGGCCGCCGCTCACAGAGGCTCCGCCTTCGTCGAAATCCTCCAGAACTGCAACATCTTTAATGACGGCGCCTGGTTCTCTCTCACCGAACGCGATGCCCGCAGCGAGCACGTCATGCAGCTCGAACACGGCAAGCCGCTCGTCTTCGGCAAGAACCGCGACAAAGGCATTCGTCGCAGAACCGACGGCGACATCGAAGTTGTGCAGCTCGGCAACGGCATCGCCGAATCCGACCTCGTTGTCCACGACGCGCACCACCCGCGCCCCTCTTACGCTTTCTTGCTTTCGCACATGGAGCATCGCCCCGGCTTCCCCACCCCCATCGGCGTTCTCCGCGCTTGGGACGATCTCCCGCGCTACGAAGACGTCATGAACCAGCAGATCAAGGACGTCATCGCCAAGCGCGGCCCCGGCGACCTCGCCAAGCTCCTCCGCTCCGGCGACACCTGGGAAGTACAGAGCCAATAGAGCCTCAGCTGTTTCCGCTCTTATCTTTGGCCCTTCTGCTTCCGTCCTTACTTCCGACTCTTCTCTGTCTCTGTGGCTAATCCTTCTTCTTTCCGTAGTGCTCTCCGAAAAAGTCGCCTTTATTCCACGCTGGCCGCTCCGTCTCTTGCGCGATTAAATATCCGCACAGAAACACGAACCGCGCATATTTCGCCGCTTCGTCGAAAAGCAGTCCTGGCTGTTCCATATCGTCCCCAGGCTCGTGATATCTCTCCAATTCCCATTTCTTGAAGATCGCCGCCGGATTGATCTTCGGATCGCTGGACTTGAATCCCGGC
>JBIOGB010000051.1:0-25846 GCA_044447665.1 Candidatus Acidiferrales bacterium
AAATACAAACCGCAGCTTCTCTTCCATCACACTGCTCGCTTTCCATGGCATGCGCTGCTTTTTACACGCGCTGGCCACTGATGAACAGTGTCAGGAATGCCCCCGGTCTATCCTGTCAGGGATGTGCCCGGTCTGTACCACGGACGGGTACACCCCCCTCCCCACAAAAAAAGTCCAGTTCGTTCTTTCCAAGGACTTACGAACTTTCACCCCGAGCTATATTTGCGAGGGGCTTACACCGGCTTGCCCCGCCTGCCCCGGCCCTGCCGGGGAGCTTCGAAGGGAGATTCGACCTGGTCGGAGCCGCCCTGCTCTCTTCACGGATCACGAGTCACGGAACACGGGTCGCGGACCTTCAGTGCAGGAAATGACGAATTCCAGTAAAGACCATGGCCAAGCCGAGCCGGTCCGCGGCGGCGATCACCTCATCGTCGCGCACCGAGCCACCCGGCTGAATCACCGCCACGGCGCCGGCCTTGGCGGCCTCCTCGACCCCGTCGGGGAACGGGAAGAACGCGTCCGACGCCACCACGCTTCCCTGCAACGGAGCTTGCGCCTTCATCACCGCAATTTTCACGGAGTCCACGCGGCTCATCTGCCCCGCGCCTACGCCGAGCGTCGCTCCCGCCTTCGCAAATACGATGGCGTTGGACTTCACGTGCTTCGCCACTTTCCACGCAAACTGCATGGTGTGCATTTCTTCCGGCGAAGGCGCGCGCTTCGTGACCGTGCGCAGCTCCTTGTCGCTCAACTCCCCGAGATCGGGCTGCTGCACCAGCATTCCCCCCAGAATGCGCTTGACCTGAAGTTCCCGGTCCGGCTCCAGCCCGCCCGCGGGCAATTCCAGCAAACGAAGATTCTTCTTCGCGCTGAAAATTTCCTTGGCCTTGTCCGCAAAACCCGGCGCGACAATGCATTCGATAAACAGTTTCGCCACCTCGCCGGCGGTCGCCGCATCCACAATCCGGTTGAAGGCCAGCACTCCTCCAAACGCCGAAACCGGATCGCACGCATACGCCTTCAAGTACGCATCCAGCAGCGTCTCCTGCTCCGCCGCGCCACAGGGGGTGTTGTGCTTGATGATTACAGCCACGGGGCGTTGAAATTCCGCGGCCAGACTCCGCGCCGCCTCCAGATCCACAAAATTGTTGTAGGAAAGCTCCTTGCCCTGGAGTTGCTTCGCCGCGGCGAGTCCTTCCGGTGCGCGGTTGGCGGGCACATAGAGAGCCCCCGCCTGATGCGGATTTTCGCCGTACCGCAATTCCTGCTGGCGGCGCAACGCGAGGTGCACGCGCTCGGGCAGCAACGGCTTCGCGCCCAGTTCCACGCGCCCTGCCGCTGCGGAGAGCCGTTCCAACTCCATTGCGATGACGCCGTCATAGCGCGACGTCGTGGCGTAGACTTTGCGCGCCAGCTCCAGCCGCGTAGCCAGCGACGTATCCCGCGAACGTTCCAGCTCCGCCGCGACTCGATCGTAGTCCTGTGGATCGGTCACGACCGTCACACTCTCGAAATTTTTCGCCGCCGAGCGCAGCATTGCCGGCCCGCCAATGTCGATATTTTCGATCAGTTCCTCGGCGGTCAGGCCCGCCTTCGCCGCGGTGGTTTCAAAGGGATAGAGATTCACGACCACCAGATCGATCGGCACGATCCCGTGCTCCGCAGCCTGCTTCTTGTCTTCGGCGTGATTCCTCCGAAACAGCAATCCTCCGTGAACTTTCGGATGCAGCGTCTTCACGCGCCCGCCCAGCATTTCCGGCCAGCCCGTAAACTCCGAAACGTCGCGCACCGCAACGCCTGCCTCGCGCAGCAGCTTTGCCGTTCCGCCCGTCGAGAGAATCTCGATGTGCAGCGCCGTAAGGCGCTTCGCAAATTCCACAATTCCTGTTTTATCGAACACGCTGATCAGCGCGCGCTCCACCGCCATCACAATCCTCCAACAAGAGAAAAACACAACAGTGTAAGCGCGCGGGGAGAATTCGGGAAGTGGAAACGAAGGGAAAAGCTCGTTCTAGATTCTGGCGAGAATCATGCCTTCACGAGGGCTTTCAACTTTACCTGGCCATCCACTACTTGGACGACGTATTCCACTTCGCTGCAATTCTTTTGCTTGCGCAGATCCTTGGTCTTTTTCCGGACAAATTCGTTGAAGCTCGATTGCGTCAGCTTGCCGGTTTGTTCACCGGCCTTCTGCTTGGCTTCAAGAAATGCCTGGTACAGCTGCTCGACTTTATCCTTCTCCCGCTCCGGCTCCGAGCATGTTATGCGAAACGCCGCGCCGGCGGCCGCTGCTTCCGCCTCCTGCTTTTGCGCGCGTTCCGCTTCGATGGCTTTGGCGGCGGCGCCGAAATGCCGCTGCACTTTGCCCTCTTCTTTTTGCTGTGTCTTCTTCCGGAAAATGTCCTTATATTTAGCGTACGTTTGCGCCAGGTTGTTGAAGCGAAATCTCTGGGCGAATTTCAGCTCGCCGCCGCGCTCCCCGTAACGCTTCATCATCTGATCGATGCGCCATTCGATTTCCGACGGCGGGCGTTTTCTGCCGCCGCCGAAGTATTGGTCATACTCGATCTTCAGCTGGCGGATGTCGCGCTCGATCTGACCCAAGTCTTCTTCAATCGTAGCCATTGCGGAGAAGCCTCAAACCCCCATGCTAAGAGCAAGCGAGAGAGCCGTCAACCGGATGCATTCGCGGCGACACGGATTGAACACGTCACGCTGGCGCCGCTCGCTGCCGGCGTCAGTGTGTATTCTATCGGATTGCCGGATGGCGTCCACTGTGCTGAAATGTCCGCATGGAATCCGCCTCCAAGCGAAGCATTTCTGCCAAGCAAGCCGAGCTCTTGCGCCGAATCCCTTCGGTCGACGAGCTGCTCGCGCAGCCGCGCCTCAAGATGATCGCGGGAAGGGTAGACCGCGGACTGCTTCTGGAGATTACTCGCACTGTACTTACCGACATTCGTAATAGAGTCGCGGATGAGCGGAACGCCGCGGTACTGCCGTTCAGCCTCGTGTCGCTCGAAGATCACATCGTCAACGAAGTCGAACGGATTCTCGCGCGCTCCCTGCAGCCCGTGATCAATGCGACGGGCGTAATTTTGCACACGAATCTAGGCCGCGCGCCGCTGCCCGAGGCTGTCGTCGAAGAATTTCGCCGCACTGCCACACAGTACAGCAATCTGGAATATGACCTCGCCGCAGGCGCCCGCGGCAAACGCGATGTGCACACCGCGCATTTGATCGAACGCCTCACCGGCGCCGAGTCCGCGATTGTCGTCAATAACTGCGCCGCCGCTGTGCTGCTGGTGCTCGCTGCACTGGCCAAGGGCGGTGAAGTCATCGTCTCGCGCGGCGAGCTGATTGAAATCGGCGACGGTTTCCGCATTCCGGAGATCATGGCGGAAAGTGGAGCGGTGCTCCGCGAAGTCGGCACCACCAACCGCACGCGCATCGCGGACTACGAAAACGCCATCGGCGATAAGACGCGGCTGCTCCTGCGCGTGCATCCCTCGAATTTCACGATCACCGGCTTCACGGAAAAGCCATCGCTCGATGAGCTCGTTGCGCTTAGCAGACAAAGCGGTTTGCCGCTTCTCGAGGACCTCGGCTCCGGATGCCTTGTTGATCTTGAGGAGAGTGGAATCAGCGAGCCCATCGTTCGGCAGAGCGTTGATGCCGGCGTTTCGATTGTTACCTTCAGCGGGGACAAGTTACTCGGCGGCCCGCAAGCAGGCATCATCGCAGGAAAAAAAGAATTGGTAGCGCGGGTGCGGCGCCATCCGCTTTTTCGCGCGCTACGCGTGGACAAACTGACGATCGCGGCGCTCGAAGCTACGCTCGGCGCTTATCTCCGCGCTGCCTGGGACGAAATTCCCGCGCTGCGCATGATTCGAACGAGCACACAAGAAATCAAGCAGCGCGCGGAAAATTTCCTTCGAGAACTTCGTCCGGAGCTGCCACTCGACGAGGTTGAGATCGAGATCGCGGACGGCGCTTCGCTCGTAGGAGGTGGCTCAACGCCGACGCAATCCTTGCCGACAAAACTCATCCGCATCGCCAGCGCGCGTTATTCCGCGGCTCAACTGGAAGAGCGTCTGCGCCGCGTCCCCGCCGGCATTTCGGTCATCGCCCGCGTCGAGGAAGACCGGCTTGTCCTGGACCTGCGCACGGTATTTCCGGAGCAGGAGCCGCTGCTGGTCAAGACTCTCGCTGCTGCGCTCCACTGAATGGCGCAAATCAAAAATGCTCGCATTCACGGTTCGACGCCACAAACCGATCGCAATCACGAAACGACTTCCGAAGCTGCGGCCGCGCTGGGCGCTGGTGCGAGTCCGGCTTACCGGGATCTGCAACACGGACGTGGAAATTCTGCGCGGGTACCACGCATTTCGAGGCACCCCCGGCCATGAATTCGCCGGCGAAGTCGCGGAAGTGCGGGGTGTTTCTGCACGTGAAAAATCGAAATGGCTCGGGCGCCGTGTCGTAGGGGAAATCAACGTGGCGTGCTCGGCCTATGGATTCCTGCCGGAGTGTGACTTTTGCCGGCGCGGCCTGAAAACGCACTGCGCGCGCCGCACCGTTCTCGGCATTGTTGCCCACGATGGCGCTTTCGCCGAATATCTTGCGCTGCCGCTAGAGAATCTTCATGTTGTGCCCTCTTCCGTGAGTGATGAACAAGCCGTCTTCGTCGAGCCTCTCGCCGCAGCATGCGAAATCCTCGATCAAGTGGACGTTGGCCAATTCGGGGAGGCTGCGGTTCTGGGTGACGGCAAGCTGGCGCAGTTGATTGCACGGGTTCTTCGCACAAAAATTCGGCGCATCGTTATGTACGGTAAGCACGAAAAAAAGCTGGCCCTCGCACGATACGCAGGAATCGAGACGAAGCGCGTTCGTGGCGATGCCGGAGACCTGAAGCGTGTTAAAGAAATATTTCCGCTGGTTGTCGAGGCGACCGGCTCAGCGGGTGGATTCGCTCTCGCCCAACAAATGACGGAGCCGAGGGGCACGCTGGTTCTCAAATCCACGTTTCACGGCGCCGCGCGTGTCGAAATCTGGCCTATTGTCGTCAAAGAGATCACCGTTGTGGGCTCGCGCTGCGGCCCTTTTGCGAAAGCGATCGCTCTTCTCCGTGCCGGCAAGGTCGATGCTCGCCCGCTCATCACGCGCACGTTTTCGCTCGCCGAGGCACAAAAAGCTATCCAGTTCGCGCAACAACCCGGCGTGATGAAGGTTTTATTAAAACCTTAAAGAGATGAATGGAACTGTCACAAGCGGTTGATGCACGACGCGACGCAGGCAGCGCCGAAGCCGTTATCGATATTGACCACCGTCACGTTCGACGCGCAACTGTTCAGCATGCCCAGCAGTGCGGCCACGCCAGCGAAGCTCGCGCCGTAGCCGACGCTGGTGGGAACGGCGATAACCGGCACGGGCACGAGCCCGCCCACCACGCTGGGTAGAGCGCCTTCCATTCCGGCAACGCAAATAATCACGCGGGCGCGCGCCAGATTTTCGCGGTGCTCGAGCAAGCGGTGAATTCCCGCGACACCCACATCGTAGAGATGCTCGACGCGGTTGCCCATCATTTGCGCGGTCAGCAGGGCCTCTTCCGCGACGGGGATGTCGCTCGTCCCCGCGGAAACGACGAGAATTGTGCCCTTCCCTGAAATTTCGGAATTGCGCTCGATGGTTATCACGCCCGAGAGCGAATGCAACTTCGCCGGCCGAGCGACCCGCTTGACAGCAGCAAAAATCTTTGCATCGGCCCGCGTTACCAAAATATTGTGGCGCGCATCTTTTTTTCGCAGCATGGCCCGAACGATCTCCGCCACCTGGGCGGGCGTCTTCCCCTTGCCGAGAACCGTTTCGGCAAATCCCTGCCGCAGGGCGCGATGATGATCCAGTTTTGCGAATCCCAGATCCTCGAACGGCAGATGCTTCAGCCGCTCGATGGCTTTGCCGGGAGAGAGCGCTCCGGACCGCACGGATTCCAGAATTTTCAGAAGTTCCTGCTGATCCATAGCGTATGACCGCAGCGAATTCTACCATCGGCAGCTTGCCGCGCGTGTGCTTGACTTGGCCGCAAGCCGCTGCGAGACTGAATTTACCCGCGCGGAAAACATGACTCACGCCGAAAAACAAACCGTTACCGTTGGTGTGACCGGAGCCAGCGGGGCGATTCTCGCTCAAAAGGCGCTGGAATTGCTCGAAGAGGATGCTCGCGTGGCGCGCGTCCACTTGGTCGTCACCGAAACCGGCCAGCGACTCCTCGCCGAAGAGCTGGGCATCTCTGCGGGCGATTTGAGACAGCTTCCGAGGCGGCTCCTCGGGCGTGCGGCGACGAAGATTGAAGTGCTGCCGAACAAAGATATTGGCGCATCGATCGCCTCGGGCAGCTACGCCGTCGATTCCATGCTGGTGATTCCCTGCTCCATGGGCACGTTGGGCTCCATCGCGAATGGGACCAGCGATGATCTCGTCGCGCGCGCAGCCGACGTCATGCTCAAGGAAGGCCGCAAGCTCGTCCTCTGCGTGCGCGACACGCCATTTAACCGCATCCACCTGGAAAACATGCTGCGTGCACAGCAAGCCGGCGCGGTGATCATGCCGGCGATTCCGGCTTTTTACGATCATCCGAAAACCATCGATGACATCGTGACGCAGTACGTCTGCCGCGTGCTCGCGCAGATTGATCTTCCGCAGGAGAAGATGTTCCGCTGGACGGGCCAGGCCGCGTCGAAGAAGGCGGAGGCATAGCGCCGCCATGGCTGGAAGATTTCGCATGGTGCTTGAAATGATCAAGTTCGAACATTCGGTCTTCGCGCTGCCGTTTGCGCTGACGGGTGCGTTGCTCGCCGCACGCGCCGCGCACAAATCTGCTTCGGGCTGGCCCACGCTGAGCCAGATTCTGTGGATTGTGGTCGCCATGGTGGCGGCGCGCTCCGCCGCGATGACCATGAACCGCATCGCGGATGTGCGCTACGACCGGGAAAATCCGCGCACACAAACGCGAGCGCTCGCAACCGGCGCGCTTTCCTTGCAATTTGCGTGGTTCTTCACGCTGGCCGCGGTGGCACTGTTTTTGATTGCGGCGTGGCGGCTCAATCCGCTGACGTTGAAACTCGCGCCGGTGGCGCTTGCCATTCTCTTTTTCTATTCCTTCACCAAGCGCTTCACCAGTTGGTCGCATCTTTTTCTCGGCTTTGCATTGGGTGCTTCCCCTGCAGCTGCCTGGATCGCCATCGCCGGGGGACTGGACCCGAGGATACTTATCCTGTGCGCCGCGGTTACGCTGTGGGTCGGGGGATTCGATGTTCTTTACGCCTGCCAGGACGTCGAATACGATCGGCGCTCCGGTTTGTTCTCCGTGCCGAAACGATTCGGCATTGCCAAAGCATTGCTGATCTCCCGGGTGATGCACGTGGGCGTGATTGCGCTGCTTGCATGGCTCGCCGCCAGCTTCGCCTTGCCGTGGCCGGCGGCGGCGGGGATTATCGTGGTTGCGGCACTCCTCGGCTACGAACAGTCGCTGGTCAGGGCTGACGACCTCAGCAAGCTGGACGCTGCGTTTTTCACCGTGAACGGTTATATTAGTTTATTGTTCCTGCTGTTCTGGGGCGCTGCAGTTGCGGTTTGGCGTGTTTGAACTTTTCGTCGGATCTGGAATGGGCGAACTCACGATTACGGACGCGCGGCTGAAGCCCATTGCGGAAAAAGTCCTCGCCGGCGAGCGTCTCGGCATGGACGACGGCATCACGCTGTACCGTTCGTCTGATCTGCTCGCTGTCGGCTGGCTCGCCAACTTCATCCGCGAAAAGCGCCACGGCAACATCACCTATTACAACGTCAACCGGCACATCAATCCGACGAACGTCTGCGTCGCGCACTGCAAGCTGTGCGCTTTTGGCCGCGATCCCAGCGCTCCCGGCGCGTACACGTTCGCTCTCGAAGAGATTTACCAGCGCGCCGACCAGGGCGTCCGCGAAGGCGCCACGGAATTTCACATCGTGGGTGGCTTGCACCCCGATCTCACTTTCGAGCATTACCTGGAATTGGTCCGTGGACTCAAGCAACGCTGTCCGGGCGTGCACCTGAAGGCCTTCACGATGGTGGAAGTGCACTACTTCGCGCGGATCGCCAAGCTTTCCATCGAGGAAACGTTGCACAAGATGAAGGAAGCGGGCGTGGATTCCTGCCCCGGAGGCGGCGCGGAGATTTTCCATCCACGCGTGCGCAAGATCATCTGCGATCACAAGACGAGCGGGCAGATGTGGCTCAGCATCGCGAGGAAAGCGCATGAAGCGGGGCTACGCTCGAACGCCACAATGCTCTACGGCCACGTTGAAACCGAAGCGGAACGCGTGGATCATCTTCTGAAGCTGCGAGAACTGCAGGATGAAACGCACGGGTTCGTCACTTTCATTCCGCTGGCGTTCCACCCGGAAAATACCGCGCTTTCGCACATTCCGAAGCCCAGCGGCTACGCCGACCTGCGCAACATCGCCGTCGCGCGGCTGCTGCTCGACAATTTCGACCACATCAAGGCTTATTGGATCATGCTGTCGCCCAGCATCGCGCAAATCGCGCTGCGATTCGGCGCCAACGACCTGGACGGCACCGTCGTGGAAGAAAAGATTTACCACGACGCCGGCGCAAAAACAGCTGAGTTCACGCCACGCGCCGAGCTTGAGCGGCTCATCCGGGCCGCCGGACGCGTGCCCGTCGAACGCGACACGCTCTATCGCCCGGTGGACCGCTCGAAGATGCCGCCGGTGCCTCCCGCGGCGCGGCCGGACCTGGTCTCCCTAACTCTAAATGTCTAAGGCGAATTCGTACGGATGCTTAGTGAATGGTCGCGGCCTTGGCCTGGACTTTTGCGAGAAGCGAAGTTGGGAGCGCGGCGTAGCCTTGGGCGGCGGCAACTTCCTGACCTGACGAGAAAACCCATTTCAAGTATTCGGCAACCGCGCGTCCGCGCTGCGCGTCGGATGCAACTGCGGGAACATACAGCCAGGTGAAGCTGCTGATGGGGTAGCTGTCCTTCCCCGGCGCGTTGGTGAGTGAAACCCTGAAATCGTCGGTCATTTTCCCTGCCAGCGCGGACGCTGCCGCGGCGATGGATTTTACGGACGGCTTGATGAATTCGCCGACCGCGTTGCGGATGCGTGCGACCGGCAGGCCGGATTTTTCCGCCCAATTGAGCTCGGTATAACCAATTGCGCCGCGCGTCTTTTGCACGTTATCGAGGAGGTCCTCCGTCCGCCCAAAGCTGTCGCCAACTGCCCATTTCGGCGACACGCTTCGTCCAATCTTGGCCTGGAACTCGGGGCTGACCTTCGAGAGAAAATCCGAGAAAATGTAGCTCGAACCTTTTCCTTCCGAGCGGTGCAAAACCCGGATGGGCAGAGCCGGTAGCTTCACGTCGGGATTGAGTTTCGCGATTTCCGGATCATTCCATGAAGTTGTCTTCCCGAGGTAGATATTCGCGAGCACCGGTCCGGAAAAGCGCAATCCAGCCTGCGCCCCCGGAAGGTTATAGACAACCGCGATACAGATCAGCACTGTAGGAAGCTCGATGATCGGATGAGACGCAACCTTCAACTGTTCTTTGGGAATCGGAGCATCGCCTCCGCCGAAATCACCGGATCCAGAAAGAATTCGATTTGCGCTCTCTCCCGTTCCTTCCGGGAGATAGCGAAGCTGTGTTTCTGGATGTAGTTTGTGGTATTCAGCGGCCCAAAGCACGTAGAGAGGCTCTGGGAGACTCGATCCGGTGGCCACCAGCATGATGGAGTTCTGCGCGGCGCCGCGGAGAGGGCAGTTGACCAGAACACTCCCCAACAGAACTGCATTGACACACGCCGAAAGCCGCGTGAATTTTTTCACGGAAAGGCTTCCTCCTCATCTTCAGCGACCGAAATTTCCAGAATCCTGGGTTTGAAATTACAGTAAGCCTCGCACGGCGATTTCAACAACACTTGCCGACTTTGTTGTGCGGAATGACGTATTACAGAGTCGGTAACTTTCCCACCCGAGCAGCCATTTCGAAAATAGGCATGCACCTGCGAGGTACACACTCCGCGGTGCTTCGGCGTGCTTCTCGACAGCGGCCCCTGCTCGATATACCCTTAGCGCTGGCTCGCGAATCGAATTCTCAGGTTTCGAATCGATTGGATTGTTCGAAGGGAGAAACACCATGCAGCGCAAAGCCACAGCAGTCTGGAGCGGCGGCTTGAAAGACGGCAAGGGCTCACTCAGCACGGATAGCGGCGTCCTGAAGCAGACGCAATATTCTTTCAGCGCGCGGTTCGAAAACGGCACAGGCACAAATCCCGAAGAGCTTCTCGCCGCGGCTCACGCGGGATGCTTCACCATGGCGCTTTCGGCGCAGCTCGGCGGAGCGGGGATGACCGCGCAAAAACTGGAGACCACCGCCACGATCACGCTCGAAAAAGTCGGCGACGGCTTCGCCATCACCAAGAGCCATCTTGATCTTGTTGCCAACATCCCCGGCGCGGACAAAGGTAAATTCGACGCCGCCGTCAAAGCAGCGGAAACCGGCTGCCCGGTTTCAAAACTTTTCAAGACCGAAATCAGCGTCAGCGCGCGCCTGCAATCTTGAAGCGCTCGTTGACGCTCAACCACGCGTAAAAAGTACAATGCCGCACATGATTCCATTTCCCGGTGCATTCGCCGCAGGTGTCGCGCTCTTCCTGATCGTCATTTGGGACGCGTTCGAATCGATTATCCTGCCGCGCCGCGTGACGCGCCGCTTCCGGCTGGCGCGTCTTTTCTACCGAACTACTTGGCGGACCTGGAAATTTACCGTGCGTTTTGTGCCATCCAAGAAAAACCGCGAAGCGCTGCTCAGCTTCTACGGCCCGATCTCACTGCTGTTTCTCATTGCCGTTTGGGCCGTCGGCCTGGTTCTGAGCTTCGCCTTGATGCAATACGGCGCCGGATCCGCTCTTAACCTCACCGGCGCGCAGCCCCGCTTCACCACGGACTTGTACTTTAGCGGCACCACTTTTTTCACGCTCGGCCTCGGCGACATTATTCCGCGCTCCGGATTTGCCCGCACGCTGGTAGTCGCAGAAGCAGGCCTCGGCTTCGGATTTCTCGCGGCCATCATCGGCTATCTCCCGTTTATTTACGGTTCGTTTTCCAAACGCGAAGTGAATATCTCGCTTCTCGATTCCCGCGCCGGAACTCCTCCGACGGCTGGCGAACTCCTGCGCCGCCACAGCTACCCGCACGGCCTCGATGCTCTTCGCGAACTTCTCAAAGCCTGGGAGCTGTGGGCTGCCGAGCTCATGGAGAGCCATCTCTCCTATCCCGTGCTCGCCTATTTCCGTTCGCAGCACGACAATCAATCCTGGATCTCTTCCCTCACCGCCATTCTCGATACCTGCGCGCTTGTCATGACCGGATTGGAAGGCGCTTGCGAGCGCCAGGCCGAGCTTACCTTTGCGATCGCACGCCACGCGGTCGTTGATCTCTCGCAAGTTTTTGGTACCGCGCCGCGAGCCTTGCCGCACGATCGCCTCCCGATGGAGCAGCTGCGCCACATTCGAGACGTCCTGGCCCAGCACGGGTTGAAGCTGAGTGACGGCACGGACGCTGATCGCCACCTGGCCGATCTGCGCGGCATGTACGAGCCGTACATCAACGCGCTGGCCCTGTATCTGAATCAACCTCTGCCTCCGTGGATTCCGCAGAAACAAGGAAAAGACAATTGGCAGACAACCGCATGGGGCCATGCGGCAGGCCTAGTCGAAAAAGAGGTTGCCGTCGTCCAGCTCGAGGAACATTTTTGATTTTTGATTGAATTGTTTGAAGAACGTCGCCACAAGCGAAAGGAAAAACAGTCATGAAAGCCATCGTCGTCCATGAATTCGGCGGACCGGAAGTAATGAAGCTAGAGGAAATTCCCACACCGAAACCCGTCGCCGGACAAGTCCTGGTCCGCATTCACGCCGCCGGCGTCAATCCCTACGACACGTACATGCGCGCCGGGACCTATGCGGTGAAACCACCGCTGCCTTACACACCGGGTTCCGACGGCGCCGGCGTCGTGGAAGCCGTGAGCGATGGCATCAAAAAAGTGAAATCCGGGGATCGCGTCTACACCGCGAAAACTGTCAGCGGCGCCTATGCTGAATACGCTCTGGCGCTGGAAGCTCAGGTGCATACGCTCCCCGCGAAAATTAGTTTCGCGCAGGGTGCAGGAGTCTGGGTTCCCTACGGCACTGCATATCACGCGCTGCATCATTCCGCGGAAGCGCGCGCAGGAGAAACGGTGCTCGTTCACGGCGCGAGCGGCGGCGTCGGGATCGCGTCCGTGCAGATGGCGCGCGCCATGGGCCTCACCGTGCTCGGCACCGCCAGCACTCCCAAAGGACTCGACCTGGTAAAGCGTGAGGGCGCGCTTCACGTTTTCGATCACCGCGCGGCTGGTCACACGGACGCGATTTTGAAAGCCACGGGCGGCCGCGGCGTCGATATCATTCTCGAGATGCTGGCCAACGTGAATCTTGCGGCTGACTTGAAGCTCCTGGCCACGAGGGGCCGGGTCATCATCATCGGCAGCCGCGGCAACGCCACCATTACCCCGCGCGACCTCATGTTGCGCCGCGCGTCGGCGCGCGCGTTCACGCTCTGGGGAATCAGCGACAGCGAAGAAGCCGAGATCCACGCCGGCATCATCGCGGGTCTCGACAACGGGACGCTTCGCCCCATCGTCGGCAAGGAACTGCCCCTCGCCGAGGCGCCTCGTGCGCACAAAGAAGTTATGGAACCCGGCGCATTCGGAAAAATTGCCCTCATTCCCTGAGGCTGGTTTGCGGCGCCGCGCTTCGTTGACTGTGACCGCTCCCGCCGTATAATGGCTAGTCGCCAGTAGCTCCAAAGCGCATTCTGCGCGGGCGCCCTACGAGAGCCCATCGTGCCTACCGCACTCTTACTGTCCGTCACATTTGCGCGGCAGAATCCCATTGGCCATTACTGGCACAAAATTACAGACCGGACCTTCGCCGGAATCTATCACGCCAACGCCTTCGACCTCGCGATGATGATTCCCTACTTTCTGGTTCTCTGTGTCCTCGCACTCTACGGCCTGCATCGGTACTGGCTGGTCTACGACTACTACAAATACTCGAAAAACGTTCCCGGCCCCCCGCCTCCGGTCACCACTTGGCCGCGCGTCACCATCCAGCTCCCCATCTTCAACGAGCGCTACGTCATCGAGCGCCTCGTGGAAGCCGTATCGCGCTTCGACTATCCAGCCGAGCTTCTCGATGTCCAGGTCCTCGACGACTCCACCGACGAAACGCAGCAGGTTGCCCGCGCTTGTGTTGAGCGCCACGCGGCGCAGGGGATGCGGATTACCTGTATTCACCGCACCAACCGCGAAGGCTACAAAGCCGGCGCCCTCGAAAACGGCTTGAAAACGGCACAAGGCGAATTCGTCGCCATTTTCGACGCTGACTTCATTCCCGAGCACGATTTTCTGCGACGCACGATTCCCTATTTTCTGAACCCCGATGGTGGCGACAAAATCGGCATGGTCCAGGCGCGGTGGACCTATCTTAACCGTGACTATTCCTTCCTCACGCAGGTCGAAACCATCCTCCTTGACGGCCATTTCGTCGTCGAACACGGTGCGCGCTCGCGCCGGGGGACATTTTTCAATTTCAACGGCACCGCCGGAGTCTGGCGCCGCCAGGCCATCGAAGATGCCGGAGGCTGGGAACATGACACGCTGACGGAAGACACCGATCTGTCTTATCGCGCGCAACTTTGCGGCTGGAAATTTCTCTATCTGCCCGATATCGAGTGCGCTTCGGAGCTTCCTGTGGACATGAATGGCTTCAAGGCGCAGCAAGCGCGCTGGGCCAAGGGTCTGATGCAAACGGCGAAGAAAATCCTTCCCCGCGTCCTGAAATCCGATGCGCCGTGGCACGTCAAGGCGGAAGCGTTCTTCCACCTCACCGCCAACGTCAGTTACCCGCTGATGGTTCTGCTCTCCACCATGCTTCTCCCTGTCATGATCGTCCGCTTCCAGCAGGGCTGGTTCCAGATGCTGCTCATCGATCTGCCACTCTTTCTTGCTTCGACCTGCTCCATTTCCAGTTTTTATCTCGTCGCTCAAAGAGAGATCCACCCCAAGACGTGGCGGCGCACATTTTTTTACATGCCATTTGTGATGGCCACTGGCATAGGAATTTCAGTGCGAAATGCGCAAGCAGTGGTCGAAGCAATCGCCGGCAAAAAGAGTGAATTCGCGCGCACGCCCAAGTTCAAAATCGAAGGCAAGAAAGATTCTTTCGTAAAAAAATCCTACCGAAATAAAGCGGGCTGGATGCCCTATGCCGAGGTCTTGCTGGGGATTTACTTCGCCTTCACGGTGGTATACGCCATCAGCAACGAAAACTACGCCACTGTTCCCTTCCTGCTTCTCTTCGTCTGGGGCTACTTCTATACCGGCTTCATGTCCCTCGGACAAACTTACTTCGCCCATCTCCGCTTCGGCGTCAACGCGCCCGAAATGCGCCCTGCCGCCTCTGGCGCGCCGGGGTTCTGATTTGAATTTAGGATCAGCGTTGCGTCAGCATCTTTTTTCCTAGAGGCCTATTGGCCGCGGCGAGTAAACTTTTCCCGCGAGGGAAATCTTCTTGGAAAGCATCGCTTTTCAAAATGGCGATATCACCCTGAATGCTGTCGCTGCGGGCCCCAAGGATGGCCCCGTCGTCGTTCTGCTGCATGGCTTCCCTGAATTCTGGTACGGATGGCAAAAACAAATTGATCCGCTGGCTGCGGCTGGTTTTCGCGTCATCGTTCCCGATCAGCGCGGCTATAACAAGAGCAGCAAACCTTCCGGCGTGCGCTCCTATGCGCTCACGGAACTCGTTTCGGACGTCATTGCTATCGCCGACCAGCTTGGCCGGGAGCGCATTTTTCTCGCCGGGCACGACTGGGGAGCGGCAGTAGCCTGGAGCGTCGCTCTACTTCACCCGAACCGTGTGGCCAAACTCGCCATCCTCAACGTTCCTCACCCTTCGGTGATGCAGCGGTACTTGATGAAGAATCGGCGCCAGTTGCGCAAGAGCTGGTACATGTTTTTCTTCCAGCTTCCGTACTTGCCCGAAGCCTTCCTCTCCGCGTCCAACTTCCGCAGAGGCATCGCTTCACTGGTCGGCTCCAGCCGCCCGGGCACTTTTTCCCCAGACGATCTGGCGCAATACCGCACCGCCTGGTCGCAGCCCGGCGCGCTAACCGCCATGATCAACTGGTACCGCGCCGCGTTCCGCTATCGCGCTGCCTTCCCGGATCGCACCGTGCGCGTCCCCACGCGCATCCTCTGGGGCATGCGCGACGCATTTCTGATGGCCGAAATGGCTCAAGATAGCTTGCGCTATTGCACCCAAGCCGAACTCATCACGTTCCCCGAGGCCACGCACTGGCTGCAGCACGAAGAGCCGGCCCGCGTCTCTCAAATCCTCGTTGACTTCTTTTCCGTCTGAGCGCACACACCGATTCGAAGTTCACTCCCGCACGCGGACATTTTTTCGCCGAGGAAATAATTCCGGCGCGATGATGTTTCTTCAGCGAGCTTCCCGTTGACCCGGGAAGCTCGCTGGTTGTTGCAAGGCAGGCTAAAGGGGTATCAGTCGCTCCCGTGGTCGCCGTGGTGGTCGCGGATCGACCTCGTCACCAACGTTGGTGTTCCCGAAGTATTATTGAACAAGAGTCCTTTCACCGACACGGTGTCGCCCACGGCCGGGGAATTCCCGTTTGAAAAGTCCATCAAGTTCATTTCAGAGAGCGTCTGGACTGTAATCGTGGTGATGGGCGGCGTGGCGCCGGTGAAAAGCGGCGATAGACTCGTCAGGGTGAACGTGCCGTTGCTGGAATTTATGCTTCCCACCTGGCCGGTGATCTGCGAAGGCCACAAGCGCACCAGGTCGGTTGTGACGGTAATGGTGCCGCCCGCTGATGCGACTGTTCCCGGCCGGATCTGAACATCCTGGCCCACCAGCAGGTCCGCGGAGCTGGCGAAGCTGAAGCCGAAGTTGTCGAAGCCTCCATGCTCGCCCATCTCCTCACGGCCCACCTGGAAGGTGGCATTCGGAGCGATGGATACGACGACCGGCTGGCCTTCGGAGATCCCGTTCACATCGGGCTCTTCTCTGAAAACCACCATGTGGAAT
The DNA here is from genome assembly GCA_044447665.1 of Candidatus Acidiferrales bacterium. GTDB lineage: Bacteria > Acidobacteriota > Terriglobia > Acidiferrales > UBA7541 > Acidiferrum. The sequence continues at coordinate 16,206 of JBIOGB010000051.1, forward strand.
TGCGTGGTGCTGTCCACACTGGTGATTGTTCCCTTGATGGCCTGCTGGCTAGCGTTTTCCACAAACTCCACGCGTTTGGCCAGCATTGTCCCCGTGCCATTTTCACTTAAGTTCACATCGAGGATCTGACCGGTCTTGACACAGGTGAAGTCCGCCGGATTAACGGTGCACCCCGCACGGTCGAAATCCTGAAACGAAGTGTTGGTGTCCACGTTAATGGTGAACGATTGTCCGCTTCTGGCGTTCATCAAAGTGAATTGATTGCTCCCCAGCGCCGTCACCTGACCGTCGACTTCATCCAGGTTCTCCATCTCCATGCCTTCATCTGAATCTTGACGGTGGGTCACGTGCGCAACCGTGACTGCGGGATTGATGGAGAGGTCGTTTTGTACCGAGGAGTTCACATTCAAGTCCAATTTGATCCCGAACACCGAATTCGCGTCGATCGTGATGGGAAAGGGTGCGCCTGACAGCGTCGCGGAAGAAGGATTGAAGCTCGGCGTCAACTGGCAGACGGTGTTGTCGGCGCACGAGCCGATCGCCGCGCCGGAATGGTTTACGATCGTCAGCACCGCGTTGCTGAAGGTCAAATTGAGGCTGTTATAGGTGTCGGGCGCGACCTTGGCCAGGCTCAGGAACGCCGTATCGGTCTGCAAGTGGCCGAACTCGACTTCCACCGGCGTCGTCATAACAGGCACCGGGGCTTTGCTGGAGTCTGAAGGCTGCAGGCTGGCGCCCGTAATGGAAGCCTCGAGGAAAAGCACGGCGACGCCGTTAGGTGGCGTGTCGCCAATCGTTAAGCTCATGGGAATACTATTACTGCTGCCCATCGGCGTGGGATTGGTGGAACCGCCGCAGGCTGCCAACAAGACACAACTCGAAAGTGCGAGCACGATCACGATACTTCGCCACATAAGGAATCCTCCAGTAATCGAACTGGTTCCGAAAAACTGAGATGGGGGACAGGGCGGGCCAGACCACTTCTCGTTCAGTAGTATGCCACACCGGAGGAATTGGTTGCCCGGCCCTACGCCGTCAAAAGCAAGAAAAAATGAGGCTCCCGCCTCGAAGCCGGAAATAGAGGATGGCTTCCCCTTGTAAGTCCTTTGCTTGCTGCTCTAACGAAAATAACGGGTGTGGTGAAGAGCGCCTTCTTGAGTAGACACCAGCGCGACACTTCGCCTTTCGCGGCGCAGGCTTCATCTTGTGTTCGGTTCCAATCGCGCCCTGCTTGCCGCTTCGATCACCATTTCGCCGACGCGAACACGCGTTCCTCCTTCGTCGCGTGATTTCGGGACGCGGCCCAGTTCGGATACAATCCCGAAGCTGCGAAAAGTCCCCAGCAAATCCGCATGCCCTGCGGATGAAGCGATTTTTTGGTGGTGGCGAGGTGATTGGATGAGTGGTCGGCCCAACTGCGCGAGGCCGCGTGGTTTTCTAATTCTGTCAACAGTCTTAGTACCAAGTCTCCTGTTCCTGATTTGCGCCGTGCCGGAGACGGCCGCACAGCAGCGCCGGGAGCGTGAGCCGAACAGTTCATACGCCGAACGGCGGGCCAAGCTCGCCTCGCAAGTCGAGAGTCCTATCGTTCTGTGGGGCTTTACGGGCCGAGAAGAAGTTTCGCAGGCTTACGTCTTCGCACAGGAAGAATATTTCTATTACCTCACCGGCCACAATGAAGAGGGTGCGGGGCTGATCATCCTGCCGGAGCACCACGGAGACGAGGGCGCGGCAGCGTCTGCGGCCTGGAACGGTCCTCAGGAAATACTTTTTCTGCCGGCCAAGGATCCCCTCAAGGAAAAGTGGGAAGGCGTTCGCATGTCGCCCTCCGATCCCGGGATCGAAGCGCGCACGGGATTTTCCACGGTGAAGCCGTTCAAGGAAATGCGCGCCTTTGTCGAGAAACTCGCCGAGCTCTATCCCGGCTTCTACACGATTCTCCCCTATGAGAAGGAACTGGGCGGCTACCCGCATGAAAAGGCCGTCGTGGAATGGCTCGATCTCGCCGCTCCGCAGAAAAAGTTGAAAGACATCCGCGTGACCATTGATGCGCTACGCCAAATCAAGTCTCCCGGCGAAATCGCTTTTCTCAAGGAAGCCATCGAGCTGTCGCTCGATGCTCAACTCGAAGCCATGCGCATGATGCGTCCCGGCCTCTACGAATATCAGGTTGCCGCCAAAATGGTCGAAGTTCATGCGATGGGCGGTTCAGAAGCGGAAGGCTATGCCCCCATCGTCGGTGCGGGACCCAATTCCACGGCGCTGCACTACGACAAGCTTTCCCGAAAGATGGAGGACGGCGACATCGTTGTGCTGGACGTTGGCGCGCAATATTCGGGATACTCCGCGGATATCACGCGGACGATTCCCGCCAACGGAAGATTTTCGCCGCGGCAACGCGAGATTTACGACATCGTGCTGGGAGCGCAGAATGCCGCTTTGGCTGCGCTTAAACCGGGAACGTATTTCTACTGCAAAGCGAAAGGCAACGGCATCTTCAAGATCGCCTACGACTACATCAACACCCACGGAAAGGACCTGCACGGCAAACGCCTCGGGCAATATTTCATCCACGGCCTCGGGCATCACATCGGACTGAGCGTCCACGACCCCGGCGATTACTGCCGTGCTTTTGAGCCCGGCATGGTCATCACGGTGGAACCCGGCATCTACATTCCCGAGGAGAATCTCGGCGTGCGGATTGAAGACGATGTCTTGATCACGGAAACGGGATACAAACTCCTCAGCGAGCGTCTCACCCGCGATCCCGATGAGATCGAAAAAATAATGGCAGAAGCGGCTGCGCAACGCACCGAGGGTGGGAAGAAGGGAGACGATTGACCCGGTCGAACCGTGGACTTTATACTGTAAGTTAGCGCTGGGCAAGAAATTGGCTCCAGCGTGCCTCGAGTCATTCCGCGTAGAGCGTCCGGGCGAAGATTAAGCCGCCCTCCGGAATTTCCGAACTCAGCAACTTCTAATAAGGGAGCCGTCGACCCCGGCCGGGCCGGGGTCGCACAAAAAAATGAGCAGCGTCAAAGCGACACAACTCCGCCCGGGCATGGTGATCCAGCACGAAGGGCAGCTTTTCACCGTCTTCAGCGTCGACCACCGCACGCCGGGCAACAAGCGCGGCTCCATGCAGACGCGCATGAAGAATCTCCGCACCGGGGCAATCATCGATTACAGGTTCCGCGCGGAAGAGTTCGTTGACCGCGCCATTCTCGACGAAGTCGAATTCGAGTTCCTCTACCATGAGGGTGGTGAGTACCACTTCATGAACACCGAGAATTACGAGCAGATGCACCTGAACCGCGAGCAGCTCGGCGAAACCGTGTACTACCTCATTCCCAATACGATCGTGAAAGTGGAATATTTTGAAGAAAAACCCATCGGCGTGGACCTGCCGGACACGATGGAGCTCAAAGTTATACAGACCGAGCCGACACTGCAGAAAGCCACCGCCAGCGCGGTGATGAAGCCGGCGACGCTCGAAACCGGCCTGGTCATACAAGTGCCGCCCTTTGTCAATTCCGGCGATAAAGTGAAGGTGGACACCTCCGAGGCACGCTACGTTCAGCGCGTGGAGTAGGAATGCCCTCTTCTCTGATTCGATTGTTGAGTTGAGAAAAATCTCCGCCTCCGCAGCTAATTCCGGCGCAAGTCAAAATTAGAAGAGGTAAAAGCAAGAAGGCGCCAGGTGATTTCATCACCTGGCGCCTTTTGTTTTTTCGATTTTTCAGGCTTTCTTCGCGGCGGATTTTTCCGAGGCCTTCTCCGCGAAAACGCGAGCGAAGATGGCATCTACGTAGCGAAGCTGGCGTTTCAAGTCGAAGGTGCCCGCAAGCGCTTTCTCATCGAGATACTTCGTGATGCGCGCGTCCGAGGCAGCGCGGTCACGGAAGCTTGTGTCCGACTCCCAGGCGGCCATGGCATTTTCCTGTACGGCTTTGTATGCGTCATCGCGCGGCATCCCTTTTTCCACCAGGTCCTGAAGCAACTGCCCGGAGAAAACGAGGCCGTGGGTAGAATGCAGATTGCGCAGCATGCGTTGCGGAAAGACGCGCATGTCGGCAACGATCGTGGTCATCTTTGCGAGCATGTAATCCACAAGGATCGTGGAGTCCGGAAGAATGATGCGCTCCACAGAGCTGTGCGAGATGTCGCGTTCGTGCCAGAGAGCGATGTTTTCGAAAGCGGCGATCAGATTCGAACGCACGAGGCGAGCAAGGCCGCAAATCTGCTCGCAAGCAACTGGGTTGCGTTTGTGGGGCATAGCGGAACTGCCGCGCTGCTCGCCGCCGAAAGGCTCCTCGGCTTCGCGCACTTCGGTGCGCTGGAGATGGCGAATCTCGAGCGCGATCTTCTCAAGCGTCGCGGCGATGAGCGCGAGCGAGCTGAGGTAATGCGCGTGGCGGTCGCGCTGAATCACTTGCGAAGCGACGGGCGCGACGCTGAGGCCGAGCCGCTGGCAGATGCGCTCTTCCATTTCCGGACCGAGATGCGAGGCGCTACCGACGGCGCCGGAAATTTTCCCGACAGCCATTTGCGCCGCGGCGTCGCGGAAACGCTCCTGATTGCGCTCGTTTTCGGCGAACCAGTTGGCGATTTTCAGGCCAAAGGTGATTGGCTCGGCATGAATGCCGTGGGTGCGGCCGATCTGGGGCGTGTGGCGAAATTCCTGGGCGCGTTTGGCGAGCACATCGCCGAATTGAACGAGCGCGGCTTCGATGAGCCGCGAAGCGCCGCGGACGAGAAGCGCCTGGGCAGTGTCCACGACATCGTTGGAGGTCAAGCCGTAGTGCAGCCAGCGCGCAGCGCCAGGATCGCCAATGGATTCTTCGACAGCCATGGTGAAGGCGATCACGTCATGCTTCACGCGGGCTTCCAGCTCAAGGATGCGCGGGACATCGACTTTGGCGCGGACACGAATCGCAGCAGCAGCTTCTTTGGGAACCTGCCCGGCTTCGGCGAGGGTTTCGGTGGCGGCCAGTTCGACCTCGAGCCACTTAGCGAATTTGTTCGCATCGCTCCAGACGCGGCCCATCTGTTCGCGGGTGTAACGTGGAATCAATTTACACTCCCTGGCTTATCTCCCGCCGGCAACGAAAGCAAGCTAAGACAAGCGAAATCAGCTGATTCGCGGCACCGGAAAACCCTTTGGAATGATACGGCATTTTAGGGCAGCATGCGACCAGGGGTTAGGGGTGGCGGTCCGGCCAACACTATAAGTCGAGGGGCTTGAGGGGAACGTGCTGGGAGGCGGTGAGGAGCTCGCCGCGGAAGGCGCAGTCGGCGGGGCGGCGGTTTAGGGCTTCTTCGGCGGAGATGCGGGCGAGATCGGGGTTGTTGTTTTCCTGAGAAAGATGGGCGAGGACAAGATAGCGCGCACGGGCGTCGAAGCCTTCGGGGTCGGAAAGATATTCGCTGACGGCGTGATTGGAGAGATGGCCGGTGCGGCTGAGAACGCGCTGCTTGACGACCCAGGGGTAGGGGCCGACTTTGAGCATGTCAAGATCATGATTGGATTCGAGAACGAGGCAATCGGCGTCGCGGAGATGGACTTTGACGAGCTCCGGCATGTAGCCGAGATCGGTGACGATGGCGAGCTTGGCGCCGTTGGTGCGGAAGGTGAAGGCGACGGGGTCGGCGGCGTCATGCGGAATAGCGAAGGCGTGGACGTCGATATCGCCAATGGTGAAGCGCTGGCCAGGGTGAATGGTTTCGAGGGCGCTGAGGCGCTTGCCGAGCGTGTCAGGAAGAATGCTCTGCATCGCGTCCATGGTTGGTTCGGTAACGTAGAGCGGGGCTTTCCAGAGAGCGAGCATCTGCGGCAGGCCGTTGCAGTGGTCGGTATGCTCGTGGGTGATGAGGATGCCGTCGAGATGGTCGACGGATTGTTCGATGGCGGCGAGGCGGGCAAGCGTTTCGCGTTTCCCTAAGCCGGCGTCAATGAGGAGGCGGGTGCGCCGGGTCTCGAGCAAGGTGATGTTGCCCGAGCTGCCGGACGCCAGAATGGATACGCGCAAGCCGATCGGTTGCCCCCAGAAAACCACCGGGCTGAAGCCCGGCGCCTACACAAACAAATTTTCAGAATGATGGCAGAGTGATGAGTCGCCGTCAATGAGGGAGACGAAAGAGCGAAGCGCGCGCAATGCGGTGACCGGAAAGAAAAAACGAGAGCTAAGAAGAAGCGAGATTCCTCCCGCCGCGGCGGACTCGGAATGACGCCGAGAGTCCAGATCGGCTAACAGGCCAAGCGGTCGCGGTCGAGGGTGAAGCCGTTGAGGGGGCCGAGGACGGTGACGGCGATTTGTTCGGGGCGAAAGAATTCCTGGGCGAGAGACTGAACTTCCTCGCGGGTGATGGCTTCGATGGAGGCGAGGATTTCGTCGAGGGAGTAAAAGCGGCCGAAATAGAGCTCCTGGCGGGCGAGATTGGACATGCGAGAGCTGGTGGATTCGAGGGAGAGCATCAGCGAGCCCTTGAGGTGATTCTTGGCGCGGAGGAGTTCTTCTTCGGTGACGGGCGATTCCTTCAAAGAGCGGAATTCCTTGATGGTGAGGTCAATGACCTGGCCGATGGTTTCCGCGGCGGTTCCGGCATAGACAGTAAGCATGCCAGCGTCGGAATAGGGCGTGATTTCGCTGAAGACGGCGTAAGCGAGGCCGAGCTTTTCGCGGATGTTTTGAAAAAGGCGCGAAGACATGCCGCCGCCGAGAAGGTTGTTGAGAACGGCGACGCCGAAACGGCGTTCGTGGGTGATGGGGAAGGACGGGACGCCGATGCAAAGATGAACCTGCTCGAGATCGCGTTTGGTTTCGAGATGGATGGGAGCCTGCGTGGACGGGGCGGCGTGGTCTTCCGGCACGCCAGCGGGCTTGAGAGCGGCGAATTCGCGCTGGGCAAGCTCGAGGATGCGTTCGTGAGCGACGTTTCCCGCGGCAGTAAGAACGAAATGGTCCGGCGCGAACCAATTCTGAAAGCGATGGTGCAGCGTCTCGCGGCTAAATTTTTTCACAGTGTGAGGAGTGCCGAGAATCGGCCGGCCGAGAGGATGATCGGGCCAAAAGCCGCTGGTGAATAATTCATGGAGAAGGTATTCGGGATTGTCGAGGTCCATCTTGATTTCTTCGAGAACCACCTGGCGCTCTTTTTTGACGTCCTCGGAATCAAAGAGAGGGCGGAGGACGAGGTCGGCGATGATGTCAAAGGCGATGGGAAGATGTTCGTCGAGGACCTTGGCGTTGAAGCAGATCTGTTCCTTTGAGGTGAAAGCATCGAGCATGCCGCCGACGGAGTCCATTTCGCGGGCGATGGCTTCGGCGGAGCGGCGCTCGGTGCCTTTGAAGACCATGTGCTCGATGAAGTGGGCTAGGCCGTTTTCTTCAGGGACTTCGCGGCGGGAACCGTTGCGGATCCAGATGCCAACGGAGACGGAGCGGACGTGGGGCATGGTCTCGGTAATGACCACGAGGCCGTTGGGAAGAACGTGCTTCTGGATGTCCCGCGATTCCGTGGACATAGAACAATTGTGACATAAGGCGGAGAAAAGTAGCGAACGCCGAGCGGGTAGAGAAATGCAGCCTAAGTCAGGCTGGGGCGCGGGCTCCCGCGCAGCACGGGACAGGTTCCGCCTGGGCTACAGGAGCTTTTCGGCGGGATTGAGCTTGCCGTATTCGCTAGTGTAATGGAGGGGCACGTCGGAATAGGTGCCCTTTTCGCGGAGATATACCTCGCAAGAATCGAAGGGCTTGGAATAGATGTGGATGCTGACGGCACGCTGGCCGAATTCGGGCAGATTGAGAACCTGGTGGACGGGTTCGAGCGGGTTGACACAGGCCGGATGAGCGGCGTCCATTTCGTAAATGTCGGTGGGAACGACGCGACACTTGCCGTGGGGGGCGTCGCGCTCATCCACGCGGAAATTCTGGACCTTTAGACGGCCAATGGGAGCAGCCATCCAGCAGTTCTGGTCGCGATGATTGTGGACGCGGCTGGCCTGGCCGACTTCCCAGCAGATGGTCATGCATTCGAAAACTTCGTTCTTGAAGATGAGATTGCGGGTGTAGTTTCCCTTGGAAAAAAAAAGATATTTGTCGAGAGTCTCCGGCCGGACAGCATGGCGAAGGATGTAGTCTTGAACATTCGTGAGGGAGAATTCGCGCTCGGGAACGGAGGCGAGACCCTTGACCCAGTCCGTGATGGTGAGATGTTCGGAAGTCACTTGTTTGTGCATGAGGCGCCTCAAATAGAATTCGGAAAGCGGGGACCTTCCGAAGATTATAACGCGCGGAAGCGAAGAAGTAGAATAGGAGAAGGACTGGCTGAGATGGATCTGTTGGGCAAATCGAGAGAGCAGCTGCGCGAATTTTGTGCGACGCTGGGCGAACCGGCTTATCGCGGCGGGCAGATCTATCACGCGTTGTATGCGGAGCGAAAGTTTGACTTCGCGAATATGACGAATCTGCCGGGCGCGCTGCGCGAGCGGTTGGCGATGAAAGCGCGAATAACCCTGCCAGAGGTCAAGCAAAGATTTACTTCAGCGGATGGATCGGTGCGGTACTTGTTCGTGCTGACGAATGCCGAACCGCCAGGAAAAAAAGAATTAACCATAGAGAGCACGGAAAAAAGTCTAACTCCGCGGCCGGCTTCGGTGGAGGCGGTGTTCATGCCGAGCGAGGGGCGGCAAACGATTTGCATTTCAACGCAGGCGGGCTGCGCGGTGGATTGCCAGTTTTGCTTGACGGCACAGTTGGGGCTGATCCGGAATTTGTCGGCGGGAGAGATTTTGGGCCAAGTGCTCTTGCCGCTCGAAGAGCAGAAAGCGCGACTCGCGCCGCAGACGAACATCGTATTGATGGGACAGGGCGAGCCCCTGCTAAATTTTGATGCGGTGATGGCGGCGATGAGGATTCTGCTCGACAAAGAAGGGATGGGTATTTCGCCAAAACATGTGACGCTTTCGACGAGCGGGATCATTCCCGGAATTGAACGGCTGGCGCAGGAAAAGGTGCGGCCGAAGCTGGCGATATCTCTGAACTCCTCGAATAATGAGCAGCGCGACGCGGTGATGCCGATCAACCGGAAGTACCCGCTCGAGGCGCTGCTGGAGGCGTGTAAGAAATATCCGCTGCGGCCGTGGGAACATTTGACCTTTGAATATGTTCTGCTCGGGGGCGTGAATGATGCGCCGGAAGATGCGCGGCGGGTGGTGAAGCTGCTGGCGCCGTTGAAATCCGTGAAAGTGAACCTGATTCCGTGGAATCCGGGTGCGCTGCCGTACCGGGAGCCCACGGCGGAGCGGATTGAGGAGTTCCGGCGAATCTTGAACGACAAAGGTGTGCCTGCTTTCGTGCGGTATTCGCGGGGGCGGGATGTAATGGCAGCTTGCGGGCAACTGGCGTTGTCGCAAATCGATAGTTCCGCGTCGTCCGCTGTCAGTCCTCATTAGAGAGAGAATTTCGGGACCTTCTGACCTACCCCCGTGTTTTTCATAACGGAATTCTATACTTCACAAACCCATTGTAAGTGGCTGATTCTCCGCCACTTATTGGCCTGATTTGTTCTATTTTCAGAACCCTCAATGAGCGGGCATCATTCAATCTCGCCTTGAATAACAATGTATTCAGATAGTTAGG
>JBIOGB010000052.1:0-25642 GCA_044447665.1 Candidatus Acidiferrales bacterium
AAGGGGCGCATCGTGCATGTGCGCGTCATGGCGCTTTCTGCTAAATTGGAAGTGCTGTATTTTGCGAGGAGAGGTGTCCGAGCGGTTTAAGGAGCACGCTTGGAAAGCGTGTGTAGGAGAAATCCTACCGTGGGTTCAAATCCCACCCTCTCCGCCACCACTTCCGTGGTCCCGACCAGGTCGGGATTTCACCTGCGGGCTCAAACGCCCGCATCCCGGCTCAAATTCGAATCCCGCCCTCTCCGCTGGAAACTTCAGGGGTCGCTGGAATAACTATCAACCAGTTAGAAATTCAGAAATCTCCAACCGTGCAGATTTTCTCCTGCGGGGCGGCGCAATAGTTCCAAATATCTCTCCTCCGGCCTTGTCTAGAAGTGGCACGACGCCGCGCCGCGCTTCTCCAAATACCTCTGATGATATTCTTCCGCTCGATAAAAAGTCCCCGCAGGCGTAATTTCCGTGGCGATCGGCCGCCGAAACTTTCCGCTCCCCTCCAGCGCAGCCTTCGACTTCTTCGCGATCGCTTCCTGTTCCGGGGAATGAAAGAAAATCGCCGACCGGTACTGCTTGCCGGAGTCCGGCCCCTGGCGGTTCACCTGCGTCGGGTCGTGCATCATCCAGAAACCCTCCAGCAGCTTCTCGTAGCTGACCTCGGCGGGATCGAATGTCACCTGCACCGCTTCCGCGTGCCCCGTTTCATCCGTGCAAACATCCTTGTATGTCGGGTTCACCGTGTGGCCGTTTGAATAGCCTACCGCCGCGTCCACCACGCCGGGAATCATGCGGAATTTAGCCTCCACTCCCCAAAAACATCCCGCTCCAAACGTCGCGATTTCGGTCATCTTTGCCTCTCCCTCCGCGGCACTATTCTACCGCTTCCATCGGAAATAATTAGATGCTCCCTGCCTGCGCCGCGATTCTCTCCAAGGAAATAGGTCCGAACCGGTTTGACGGCACGCCCCATTCCAAGAGACCATTTACGTTTTGTGTGGAGTGCAGGAATGGATCTGGGACTAAGCGGCCGCGTTGCCATCGTTGCGGCTGCCAGCAAAGGACTTGGCCGCGCCGTCGCCGAGCAATTTGCCCGCGAGGGCGCCAATGTCGCGATTTGTGCTCGCACGGCGCGCGACCTGGAATCTGCGGCCGCGCATATTCAACAGGCCAGCGGCCGCGAAGTCTTCTGGCGGCCCGTCGACGTGGCCGACCAGGTTTCGATCGCGCGTTTCGTCGGTGAAGTCGAAGCTCGTTTCTCGCGCATCGATATTTGCGTCACCAATACCGGCGGCCCACCGGCCAAACTCTTTGCCGATACCTCCACCGAAGACTGGCGCACCGCAATTGACGAGATCCTCATGAGCGCCGTCTTCTTCGCCAAGGAAACTTTGCCTCGCATGGTGAAGCGCAAGTGGGGGCGCTTCCTTACCATCACTTCCTACTCTGTCAAGCAACCCGTCGATGGCCTGCTGCTTTCCAATTCTCTCCGGGCTGCCGTTACCGGACTCGTTCGTACCCTGGCGAATGAATACGCCGCTCACGGCATCACCGTGAACAACGTCTGCCCCGGCTATACTCGAACCGCTCGCCTGGATGATCTGGCTGGAAGCATTTCCGCCCGCACGGGCGTCAAACCAGAAGAGGTTTTCGCCAACTGGATCCGACAGATTCCCGCCGGCCGCATCGGCACGCCTGAAGAATTTGCCTCGGTAGTGGCTTTTCTCGCGTCCGAGCGCGCCAGCTACGTCAACGGTACTTCCATCGCTGTCGATGGCGGCGCCGTCCGCAGCCTCCTATAGCGCAATGACCATCGCCATTCGCCAGCTTGAACTAAGCCTTTTGCCGGAACGTTTCGCCATTTCGCGGCTTGCCTCAAACGCTCCTTTCCCCGACTGGGTCACGCAAGGCGCGTTCTACTCCGTGACACGGACGTCTGACGAGCTTTCCATTGTTGCCGAAGAATCTTCTGTCCCCGCTGGAACTCTGTCAGAGACCGGCTGGCGCGTTCTGAAAGTTCAAGGGCCTTTCGTACTTTCCGAGGTCGGCGTGCTGGCGTCGCTAGCTTCGCCTCTTGCCGCTGCACGAGTCAGTTTGTTTGTCGTCTCAACGTTTGACACGGATTACCTGCTTGTGACCCAGGAGCAGCTGGCCTCAGCCATCGCCGCACTCGACCGGGCAGGACACTTAATTCACAGGAGCGATCAGCAATGAAGAATGTAACCGCTGGTAGGAATAGTCACCGCTGGACCCGGGGCCCATTTCCCGGTGTTGTGGGCCTGCTCGCTATATTCTTCGCGGCTCTCCATTCCAGCGCCGACGAGCCCTACGCCCGCAGCCGGGACTATGACTTGCAACACTCTAAGATCGCTCTGCGTTTCGATCTCGACCAGAAGAAAGTTCTCGGCGATGTCACTCACTCGCTCTCCATCTTGAAAGATGGCGTCACGAAACTCGCATTTGACTCCGCCGGTCTTTCCATTCAGAGTGTCAGCATCGGCAAGATCACCGGTGACCGAAAATCGGCCAGCGCTGCCGCAAAGTTCGAGACCACATCCGACAAACTGATCGTTGTTCTCCCAGGAGCAGCTAAAGAGGGGGAAAAGTTCGAGGTTCAAATCCGTTACGAAGGAAAGCCCAAGAAAGGGCTCTACTTCATCCTGCCTGATAAAGATTACCCCGATCGCCCGAGACAAATTTGGACTCAGGGCGAATCCGAGGACACTAGGTACTACCTTCCCACTTACGACTATCCGAACGATCGCCTCACCACTGAGACTATCCTTACCGTTCCTGGCTCCTGGATTACTGTTGCGAACGGCAAGCTCATCGGCATTTCCGACGCGGGCGGCGGTCTGAAGACTTGGACCTGGAGAGAATCACTCCCGAGTTCCACCTACCTCATCACTGTCGTTGCCGGCGAATTCGAAGAGCTCAAAGATTCCTGGCGCGGCATTCCCGTCACGTATTACGCGCCCAAAGGCCGCGGCGATCGTCTCGCCATCAATTACGGCCGTACCCCTGCGATGATCGATCTCTTCAGCAAGAAACTCGGTGTCGACTATCCCTGGGAAAAATACGCGCAGTCCATGGTGGATGATTTTGTCGCTGGCGGCATGGAGAATTCCAGCGCTACCACCAACACCAGCAGCTCCCTGGAGCACCCCAAGCTCGCCTCTGAATTTACAACCGGCGAAGATCCCTTAATCTCGCATGAGCTCGGCCACCAGTGGTTTGGAGACCTGGTCACTTGTAAAGACTGGGGAGACATCTGGCTGAACGAAGGATTTGCCACGTTCATGGAAACCGTGTGGGTCGAATCGCATTTCCCGAAGGATCAGAGCGAATATGAACGCTGGAGCAACGCCCGCGAGTGGTTTCACCAATCCAATCTCTACTCCAAGCCCATTGTGAGACACGATTTTGACGATTCCGGAGAATTTGACGGCAACGCTTATGGCAAGGGCGGCTGGGTTCTCGACATGCTCCGCCACCAAATCGGGGAAGATGCGTTCTACCGTGGCCTGAAGCATTACCTGGAAGTGAATCGCGGCAAGAACGTTGTGACCGCTGACCTCGCGAGAGCCATCGAAGAGTCCACCCACATCAACGTCGATCAATTCTTCACTCAATGGATTTACGGCGCCGGCGCACCGAAGTTTGACCTCAGCTATGCCTACGATGACGCAAAGCATCAGGTCGCTCTCACCGTGAAGCAAACGCAAAACCGTGGAGGTCGCGTTGGCCTCTTCCATATTCCAGCGGAAGTCGAAATCACCACGCCGACTGGCCCCAGGCTCTATACCATCACCGTTTCGAAAGAAGCCGACACCTTCACGTTTCCTGCCGATTCGGCACCGCTACTCGTCCTCTTTGATAAGGGCGGCCACATCCTCAAGTCCGCTGAATTTCACAAAGAGAAGAGGGAGTGGCTGTATCAGTTGAAAAACGCAGCGGAGTTCTCCGATCGCGCCGACGCGGTTTTCGCGCTGGGGAAAATCAAGAATGATGAAGAAGTTGTCGCAGCCCTGGCCAACGCGCTTCGCAACGACAAGGCGTGGGGTGTCCGCGCCACCGCCGCCGACACACTCGGCCAACTTGGGGGGGCGTCCGCCTCGAAGCAACTTCTTGATGCGCTCAACACGACGAACGAACCCTGGGTGCGCAATCGCGTCGTTTCTGCTCTTGCCAATTTCAAGGACGATGCTGCCGTGGCTGCGAAGCTAGAGTCCATCGCTCGCGAAGACAGTTCCTACCGCGCCCGCGCTGCCGCCCTGCAAGCTCTCGCTCGCCTCAAGGCTCCAAACACTTTAGCCACGTTGAATGCCGGCGTTGCCTCCGAATCGCCCGATGGCTTTCTCCGAAACGCGGCCCTGCGCGCGGTGGGTTCGCTCGGAGACGACAAGGCTGTGCCACTCCTCCTCGAATGGTCTTCTCCGGGCAAACCCATCGAATCTCGCCGGGCGGCCATTGCCAGCCTCGCGCGTCTTCAAAAAGACAACAAGGAAATCACCAAACAAATCGTTTCCTACATCAATGAACCGCACTTTCCGATCCGCATGTCCTCCATTTTTGCGCTTGGCTCGCGAGGCGACCCTTCCGCAATTCCTGCGCTGGAAGATCTTCTGAAGAGTGGCGACCTCAGCATCGAAATGGCTCCGATGATCAAGGAGCAGATCGCTCGCCTGATGAAGCCTAAGGGCGCGAAAAACAATCCAGAGACTGAGGAAGACGAAGAGGAGGGCGAGAAGGATGGTGGCGAAGCCGGTCAGACCGCTGTTACGCTGCGTTTGGACAAGCTCGAGCGCCTCATTCAGGAAATGAATGAGAAGCTCAAATCCATCGAGACTCGGCTGCCCCCTCCAAAGCAGTAAAATTCAATGCATCCGAAGAGAGACCTCTCAGTGCTCGGGGCCTCTTCTTGCTCATGCCGGAATCGGTCATTGGTGTTCACGGTTCCGCAATCAATATCCGAAGATCGCGCAAATTATTCCCTGTCGGCCCGGTGACCACCGCATCGCCCAATCGCGCGAAAAATGTATGCGCATCACTCCGGTTCAACGCATCCCGGGGATCAAGGCCGGCCACGCGCGTGCGCGCGAGTGTTTCTCCGTCCGCCACTGCCCCCGCCGCCGGACTGTTGCCGTCAATCCCGTCGGTGCCCGCGCTCAGGACCGCGACATTTTTCCCTGCTATTTTCTCCACGCACGCCAGCACGAATGCCGAGTTCCGCCCGCCGATTCCGTTTCCTGTTACCGGCGAGCTCACTTCTCCATCGGCGATCAGCGCGACCCGCCGCCCGGGATGCGCGATACGCAAATCCTCCAGCTGCCCCAGCAAGTTTTCTGCTGCCTTTTCCACCGGCCAATCATCCGTCGTGTTGTCGCAGGCCGCCACGCATCCCCCGGCTTCCGCGGCGTGATGCGCGGGATGAAACAGATCGTCCATCCCCAATAGAAGAGAAAAATGCGCTTTCGCAAACGCCGGGTCGCCGGCTTTCGGCGTTTCCGGCATCTTTCCTTCGTCCAACCATCGGCGCAGTGCCACGCTGAATTTGTTGCGCAACGAAAACTCTTTGATGATCCGCTCCACATCCGAAATCGTCGTTGGATCGGGAAGCGTCGGCCCGCTGCCAAGCGCCGACTCTCGTCCCGCCGGAACGTCGGTCACACCCAGCGTCACTTTTGTGGCCCGCCCTGCCGCCTCCGCCAGCCTCCCGCCTTTCACCGCCGACAAATGTTTCCGCACGGCGTTGATCGCGTCGATCGGCGCTCCGCACGTCACCAGCGCACGATGCAGCGCTTGAACATCTTCCAACTTCTGCGCCGGATCCAGCGGCAGCTCCACCAGCGCCGATCCGCCGCCCGACAGCAGAAAAAATACCAGCGTCCGCTCATCACACCGGCCCAGCAGCGCGAGGATCGCTTCTGCCGCCTTCCAGCTTTCTGCATTGGGCACCGGATGTCCGGCAACGAAATAGCGCATTCCGCTCACAACATTTCCCGGCGCGGTGGGTGCCGATACGACGCCTTCCAGCGGAACCTTGGGTGTCAGGACCAGCGCGAGTCCTTCAACCATCGCGTGCGCGGCTTTGCCGAAAGCCACCACGTGAATCTTGGAAAAATCTTTCAGTTCCACCTGAATGTCGTTGCAATGCAGAAGCGTTCCGCTACGCCGCAGCTTCCGCTGCATCGCCGCGGGAATATCAATCGCAGACAGCGTTTCATGGAAAATGCGCCGGGCAATTTGCTTCAGATCCGCCATGGGTGAATCGCAGGTAATACCTCAGCTGGCCTTCAGCACGTCGGGATTCAACATGTTCGGTGGCCGCTGTCCCGTGAACAGCGCCGCCACATTCTCGGCTGCGATGCACGCCATTTTCGTACGCGTTTCCAACGATGCTGACGCGATATGCGGAGCCAGCACCACATTCGGCCGTTTCAATCCCGGATGAACGAACGGCTCATTCTCGTACACATCCAGAGCCGCCCCGGCGATCTTGCCGCTTTCCAGCGCATGCACCAGCGCCGCCTCATCCACCACCGGCCCCCGCGAAGTATTGATCAGGAACGCCGTCGGCTTCATCCGGTAGAACTTCGGCGCATCGAAAAGTCCTCGCGTGTCCTTCAGCAGCGGCACGTGCACGCTCACGAAATCCGCCTCCGCCAGCAGTGCATTGAACTCGCGATACTCCGCCTTCAGTTCTTTCTCCGCTTCTTCCGGCGCGCGCACCGCATCGCTGTAGATTACTTTCATTTGGAATCCCGCCGCCCTTCGTGCCATCGCCCGGCCGATTCTTCCGAATCCCACAATTCCCAATGTTTTTCCGTAAACATCCGTGCCGACGAGCTGGTCCAGGTCCCATCCCTTCCAGTTTCCCGACCGGGTCAGCGCTTCGCCTTCGCCCAGCCTCCGCGCAACTGCCATCATCAGCGTCCAAGCAAAATCCGCTGTCGTTTCATCCAGCACTCCGGGCGTATTCGTCGCCACCACGCCGCGCTTCGTGCACGCCGGCACGTCAATATTGTCGAATCCCACGGCCACATTTGCCGCAATTCGCAGCTTTGGCGCAGACCGCAGCAGCTCTGCGTTCACCTGCTCGGTCAGCAGGCAAACCAATCCCTCTTTGTCTTTGATGCGGCGAAGTAATTCTTCTCTCGAAATTCGTTCCGGCTGCGTCCAATACTCCATCTCGCAATTCGCAGTCAGAATCTGCTGCGCGGCCGGAAACAGCGGCCGCGTAGCCAACACTCTCGGTTTCGGCATTTCGCGCCCCTTCGCAGCTTTCGGGAAAGTACACTAACACAGGTCACTTGCAAACAGCGTGCATGGCCATCGCACACGCATCTCAAGTCTCACGACAGCGGTGCCGGTCTCTCTAAACGGCGACGCCCCTCCCGCGGCGATGGGGTTGCCGCGGAAAGGGCGTGCCGTCTTCAGGAGAGAAGAGCGTTAAGTTGTAAATTCAGTTGTTCGGTGGCGGCGGTGGTGCTTTCTTAAATCCGTGCCGGTACACCATGTCCGGCCCTGGTCCGCCTTCTTTCACCGTATAGCCCGCCGGGATGGTGAACAGGGAAGCGTCCGGCTCCGTTTTTTGAAGATTTGTGACCGTGTAGGTAGTTGTCCCGAACCGCGGATCGCTCCTCGTGCTCTTTACTACTATTTGCAGTTCCGGCGAATACCACCGCTCGGAGACCACTTGAATCGCCCTGTCGTTTCCGATTTCTCCCGCGGCGATCGTCCGCGTAACTCGCGTTCCTTCGGCGCTCACGCCATTGATCGTCTGCGTCCCAAGCGATTCCTTTTTCAGCGCGCCGGAAGCTTCTTCCTCATGCATCCGCGCCTTCATTTTCTCAGGGAAAACTCCTGCAGCCATCGTTCCGCTCGCATTTCCGCCGTGCGTCCGAAAGCTCATCTTGTGCACTACTTTGTGTTCATCATCCACCACGTAATGTGCGCCCGCTACCGGGTCGGCAATCGTCACCAGAGTATGCGTCTTTCCCGACCCCGCCAGCGGCCCAAAACCAGATAGCGTCACTTCTCTTCTCGAGCGCCCCTGGCTGTCGCGATACAACGCGCTCTGCGTGGTCCGGTGAATTGTCGTGCCGTCCGCCAGCGTCTGCGTCGTTTCCGATGTGGCCTTTGCCGAATACGGCGCACCCTTGACGTTGTGCCCCGCATGTCCGCCTTCAAAGCCCAGCAGTTCAAAAGGCTCCCCGAAAGGCGGTGGAGGCGGCGGTTCTTGTCCCCTCGCCATCCCGGCACTGCAAAAGCACACTCCGCTCAGGACTGCGCTCATCCAAAGTCTGCGATTCATCTTTGTTTCTCCTCCTCTCTCCCAAACCGCCGTGAGCTTCTCACCGCGGCAAAATCGTTTCGTGCTTGCTATCGCACAAGCCGTACTCCTTGCGGCAACCCGTCGTCTCCGACCAGCAAATCCACCTGAATCCATTCACCCGCGCTGTCTTCGTTTACTGGAAATCCCAGCCCGCTGA
Organism: Candidatus Acidiferrales bacterium; assembly: GCA_044447665.1. Classification (GTDB taxonomy): domain Bacteria; phylum Acidobacteriota; class Terriglobia; order Acidiferrales; family UBA7541; genus Acidiferrum. The sequence goes on from JBIOGB010000052.1 coordinate 8,487, forward strand.
GCGCGCCGCGCTGCATTCGCACGCGCCAAATGGCTGCATCCTCTGTGTCCCCGCCGACGCTCCCCGGCAACAAAGTAAATTCGCCCTCATCCCCGCTGGCCTGCGCACTGTACAGGCTGCCCTGCGTCTGCTTCTGCCCGGACGCCTCAACGTCACCCGATGCCGCCTGCATCGGCGCACTTGGCACAGCCAGCTGCTGTTTCGCGGCTTCCTCATGACGTGTCCGCTGCCAATTCCTCCAGCCCACCGCTCCGGCCATCACCGCCGCGGTGGCCAGCGCCCACGCCGCAATCACCGCCGCTCGCCTCGCCGGCATCGTTCGGTGCCGGGTTCGGAACTCCTGGCGCAGCCGCATCTCGACGCGTTCCGGAGTTTCCGCGGCGCTCGTAGCTTCGCCCAGAGCGCTCAACTCTAACTTTGCCGCCAGCCACGCATCTTGCAGCGACGCGCACCGCGAACACGCGCTCGCATGCTCTCGCGCAGCCGCCCTCTCCGCCCCGCTGGCGCCACCGTCCCGATCAATGCTCAACCCTATCGCTTCAAATTCTTCGCAATTCATCTTGCGCTTCTCCCGTTCATCTGGCCGCGCTCGCTCGCCGCGGCACATCCCGCAACATCTCCAGTTTCGCCAGCAGCAGCGCTCGCCCGCGGTGCAGTCGTGACCTGATCGTCCCCACTGGGCACCCGATCAACTGCGCTGCTTCTTCGTAGCTCAGCTCTTCCAGTTCGCAAAGCACGACTGTCTCTCTAAATTCCGCCGGCAAATCCATCACTGCCGCTCTGACTTGCTCCAGTCGCTCCTTTTGTTCTACCCATGTCGCTGGCGTGAATGCATCCTTCAAAACGATTCCCGCTCCCGAGCCGTCCTCGCGCTTTTCTTCCAGCGGTACTTCCCGCGGCGCTCGCTCGCCGTGCTTCATCACGCGGTTCCGCGCAATTCCATAGAGGTACGCTCCCAGTGCCCCGCGCGACGCGTCAAATTTCCTTGGCTCACGCATCAGCGTCATGAACACGTCTTGCACAATCTCCTCCGCCGCCCACGCGCTTGCGGTCATTCGCAGCGCGAATCGGTACAGCGCCGCCTGGTGCCGCCGGTACAAATGCAAGAATGCTTCTTCGTCGCCCTTCGCGGCGCGCCGCAGCAAAACGTCTTCTCTCTCTTGCCCTTGGATCCTCATCTCTCCCGGCGCGACGTTCTGTTCGGCTTCTGCACGTACTTCCCGGCGGCCACGCAAAAAGTTCCCCGCGCGTTCCGGTTCCCCACGGAAAGAATTGGTAAGTCTTGTCTTCACACCAGGTTGGACGCGGGCGAGGTGAGCTGCGTGTCGCCGCAATTGCCTGCGTGCAGGTACATCCAATTCGTTCTATTTCAGCGGGCCATCTTCGGCCGGAACATCCCAGCGATGATCCGGGAGACCATCCGCCGCGGCGCCAGCCGCTGCAGGTGCGCACCCAGATAATTCCCCATGCCGGATATCACGTAGCTTTTTCCCGCCGCCAGCGCGCGCAATCCCGTTCGCGCCACTTTTTCCGCCGTTTCCTGACTCTTCATGGATGCCGCGGCGTCCGTCTGTCCCGCCACCTCGTGGAATTCCGAATCCGTCGAGCCGGGACACAGCGCGCACACCCGTATTCCGTGCGGCTTCATCTCTTCCGCCAGCCCTTCCGCGAAGTGGAGATCAAACGCCTTCGTTGCCGCGTACGTCGAAAGATACGGCACGCTTTGAAAGGATGCTGTGGACGCCAAAATCATCACATCACCCCGCCGTCGCTCCACCATTCCCGGCAGATACAGCCGCGTCAGATGCACCACCGCGCTGCAATTCACCTGTACCATTTCCAGCAGCCGCGCGGTTTCCGCCGTAGGGAACTCGCCGTATCGCCCGAATCCGGCGTTGTTGATCAGCAGCTCTACTTCAATCCCTCTCGCTTTCGTAAAAGCAAAAATCTTTTCTGGCGCAGTCGCATCCGCCAAATCCGCCACAAACACTTCCGCTCGTATCCTGTATTTTTCCGTGAGCCGCTCTGCCAGCTCTTCGAGTCGCCCTTTCCGCCGCGCCGTCAACACCAGGTTCGCTCCGCCCGCCCCCAGCTCTTCCGCCAGCGCTCGTCCGATCCCCGCGCTGGCTCCCGTCACGAGCGCCCACTTCCCGCGCCATTCTCCCGCCATCTTTCCTCGTTTCCGCGCTACTTTGGCTTCTTCTTATCTCTCTTCCGCACTCTCGCCGGGTTCCCCTGCGCCCTTTTCGGCCGCATTTTTTCCCAGAGGCCACACCGCACCCATCACCCGTCCGCTTTCGTGCTTGATCCGTTTCATCAGCCGCTCCGCCCACACGAATTCCGCTGCCAGCAGTCCCAGCCCGAGAAAAATCACCAGCCAACCCGGCCCCGGCGTTACCAGCATCACTGCGCCCACCAGCAGCAGCGTAAACCCTGCAATGATTCGAAATACTCTTCGGACTTGTTCAACCGTGCGCAGGATCATGTGGCAGTCAGGAAAAAACGATCTGGCGGAGAGGGTGGGATTCGAACCCACGGTACGGTTCCCCGTACGCTCGCTTTCGAGGCGAGTACTTTCAACCGCTCAGTCACCTCTCCGCGGTCATCATCACCAATAATCCTAACAGATTTTGGCTCATGCACCGGCCGGCCTTGCCTCCCCAGTGCTTCTCCTCCGATTCGGATTTCTGATATTCGGCGGCTCTTGCCGCAGGCTGTTCTCGCAAACCGCAAAATTCCGGCTTTTTGCCTATCGGCGGCCTGCGAAGAACGATTGCATTACAGCCGCGCAATCCTCAGCGAGCACGCCGGAAGTTACCTCGACTCGGTGGTTGAGGCGCTCATCAGAAAGTATTTGGAAGCACGTGCGAACCGCTCCGCCTTTGGGGTCGTCGGCGCCGTAGATCAGTCGCTCAATGCGCGCCTGGATCATCGCCCCGGCGCACATGCTGCAGGGCTCGATGGTGACGTATAGCGTCGTGCCCGCGAGCCGGTAATTCCCGAGAGCGCGGGCCGCTTCGCGCACGACAACGATTTCCGCGTGCGCTGTGGGATCGCAATCGCGTATCGTGCGATTCCCGGAACGGGCGACAACGCTGCCGTCGTGCACCAGCAGCGCGCCGATCGGCACTTCCCCTGCCACAGCCGCTGCCCGCGCCTCCTCAAGCGCCTCCTGCATGAATTCGATGTCGCTATTCATCCCGAACCAGAGAATAGCACGCTAACCCAAGAATACTTTTGCATAGAGCTTGCTGCGAAGGCGCATGTCCCACACGTGAAAAAGGATAGCGACTAGCAAAAAGTTTTCAGAGGTCGAAGAGAAGCGCGGATTAAGCAAGTCGGCTAGCCGGAGAAATGCTCCTCGCTTGCCGCAAACGGGGATCTGGGAAACACGTGCTCCTTGTTCGCCGCCTCGCGGCGCATGAGATTGCGGTAATCGGAGAGGCAAAATCCCATCCGACTACAGCGGGTGGAGAACTCAAGCAGCCTTTGGATGAATGCGCAAGGTTTGCGCTTTGGCCACTTTCGGCAGGGTGAGCTCCAGAACGCCATTCCTCAGTGCCGCCGTCACTTTATCTGTTTCGATTTCAGCAGGCAGCTCGACCATGCGCAGGATCTCGTCTGAGCGGCTCTCTGCGCAAACCGTCCTGCCCTTTTTCTCTTCTTTCTTGGTTTCCCGTTTGCCGGTAATCGTAAGCCGGCGGGGCTCCACGCCGATCTCGATCTCTTTTTCGTTGAAACCAGGCACTTCAGCCTTCACCTCGAACGACTCGTCCGATTCAGTAATGTTCACCGGAACGGGATGGAGCAATTCTTTCTCCGCCTGGAACCAGTTCTCAAGATCACGCCCGAACGCGCGGCCATTGCTTTCGAAAATCTCGTAAGCTCGCCGTGCGAGGGTGTTGAAAGTATCCTCCAATTGGTCGAACAGTGAACCGTGCTTGATTTGCTTGATTGGTGCCTCAGCGCGTTTAATTGCGGTCGCTTCTCCCATCGTATGTTCTCCTTATCCACGTCATGTCAGCGCCGACTGCGGTAGATCATCGGCGTAAGCGAAAAACTCCACGTTAGCGCTGCGAGCAAAAGCTGACAGAATCCCGCAAGCAAATCAGTGATGAGGATCACAGCAGTGTGCGCTATTCCTCACATTCGGCCATGACAGACTGGAGAAGAGGTGGGCGCGTTTCTACAACATCGAGGGATACGTCTCGGGAACCTCGCCGGTCTCCCACTCCGCCGTCCGCTCCAGAGGCTCGACAGCGCGAGTCTCATCGTAGTGCAGAACCACGTCAAATTGATCCGGGAGTTGGGCGTGGAAGTAGTGGCTCGCGCGCTCCGATTGCGGCAAATAGATGACGCCAATGGCCCGCTCCAGGCGTGGCTCCCGCAAGGCTACTGTGGCTTCATCCCTCTTTCCGAGTTGAAGAAGAAAATTCGGAATACCGGTCTGGTGGAAGAGTGCCTCGTAACTCCCGGACAGCGCGGGGCGGACATGTTTGCGTTCGGCAGGGCCATCCCATCCAGACGCTGCAGTCACCGTTCCCGTGTGCGTGGTGAATCCAACGAGCGTCGCATCTTTGCCGTATCGCTGGCGCACCAGTTGGCCCAGATTCAGTTCGCCTCGCTGCCCCATCTCCGTCGCGCGGGCGTCTCCGAGATGAGAGTTGTGCGCCCAGACGACAATCTTCGACTTCGCTCCGAGGTGGTGCACCAATGCATCCAACGTCTCTGCCATGTGCGTGTCACGTAAATTCCAGGAGGAGACTCGTTCATGAAACATCGAGCGGTAGTACTCCTCCGCATTTTTCACCAAGCGAGCATTCTGCTCCGCGAAGAAGAATGCATCCCGCGCGACACGGCCATCGCGCCTAGCCAGATCCGCGGCGCGGCGGCGCATTTCCATCCACTGGCTGATGACTTCGTCCTCGCAGCTCTTGTTCAGGCCGAAGCTTGTGGCATACCCGTACGCCTGGGTGTCCTCGCCAAAGTTGTCGAAGCACGCATACCGATAGCGCGCGCGCCGCGCAGCCTCGGGATCAACCTTGTCCAGGAAATCCAACACCGCGCGAATCGAAGCGTGCAAGCTGTACAGATCTAGTCCATAGAAACCTGCGCGGTGGGAGTGGCGATGCTCATTATAGTTGCGCAGCCATCCGGCGAAATCCAGGACGTCGGCGTTGCGCCACATCCACGCTGGAAATCTCTTGAAGCCCGATAATGCGTCAATCGCGTCCTCGTCATCGCCCTCAAATCGCACGTATTGGTTAATGCGATATGCGTCCGGCCAGTCGGCTTCCACTGCGACGCCGTTGAATTCTTTTTCGGTGATCAGGCGCTTCGTAATTTGCGCGCGCAGCCGATAGAACTCGTGAGTCCCATGCGTCGCTTCTCCGATCAGAACGAAACGGGAGTCGCCAACGGCCTTCAGCAAGGGATCAAAATCCGTGGTCGCTCCCGTAAGCGGGTGCGCCGACCGCCGAATCGCGCTTACGAGGTCGTGTTCGTGTTTGGCGAGCATTCTTCCACCTCTACCCTCGGGGCCATGAAAAACTTGATTGAACTATCGCACTTGACACCCCTGCCTCCACACTTACCCGGGATCACCGATGCGCGTTGGCACCGGCACCGTGGTATTGCCGCTCGCCGCGCTGCCGGGAAGCACGCTCAAGCAGTTCATTCACTTCCTCGTCCGACACTTGCGCAAAATCGTGGTAGAACTGGCCAACCCCGTAAAACGGTTCCGGCATTTCCACGCACACCAGTTCCTCAACCTCATGCCGGAGGCGATTGCAAGTCCTCTCTGGAGCAACCGGCGTCGCAATTACAATTGCCGCGGGTTTCATTTCCCGTAATGCACGAATGGCGGCCCGCAGGCTCGAACCGGTCGCAATGCCGTCATCTACCAGAATGACTGTCCGTCCGTGCACGTCGAGCGGCGGCCGGCTCCCTCGATACAAGCGTTCACGCCGCTCCAGTTCTTCTTTCTCCGCTCGCGTCACCACGGCAATGTCCAGGTCCGATATTCCCATCTGTTCCACCACATTTGCGTTAAGGACGCGAACCCCGCCACTTCCGATGGCTCCGAACGCCAGCTCTTCATGCCCAGGCACCCCCAGTTTCCGCAGCACAAATATGTCGAGTGGCAGGTTCAGGCTTGTGGCCACCTCGAAAGCGATCGGAACGCCGCCCCGTGGGACTCCGAGCACAATCACATCTTCACGGTTCGCATATTTCACGAGCCGCGATGCCAGCCTCTGGCCCGCCTCTTGTCGGTTCTTGAAGATCATCGGACTGCCTCAACTTCCTTGTGCAATTCTCGCCGCCGCAATTCTCTTCAGTCCCATTTCATTTTCCGCTCTCAATGGCGGCCGGCTCAGTGAGGCGTGTCACATTCCCGCGTGAGCGCGATCACAATGCGCAAGAAGTAAGTAGCTGTGGAAGGATGAGAGCCGCAAAGATGGAGAATCTAGAAAAGAAGATGTTAGTCCATTAACGGCGGATGCTAACCGCATGGGACGAATTCATTCAAATGGCCTCTGCCGATTACAAATCTCCCCACGGCGCTTCTTGCCTGCGTTAGCCATTTGATGGAGAACGAAGTTTCAATCTCCGTGCTGCTCTTCGACTTGAGAACACCTAAGAGTTGGCTCGGTACCGGTGTCATCGATCCGCCGCGTCCAGTGCCGAAACACCTCCACCAGAACGCAAACCAAGCCTCCCAAGATCACGAGCAGCATTAGCCAGCGCATCGCACTCGCTAGCTGCGCGGCGCCGAGTGTCGGCCACGCGAAATGGAACTGGCTCAACCGTGATCCACGGTCGAGCATCCAGTGCCACCCGGTGTGCGCCACCACGGCCGAGAGGACAATCGTTCCCATCCGTTCAGTAACCGCGAACCGGAAGAATAGCTGCAGAATGGGGATGAGCAGCAGCAGCACCAAGAGCTGCCCAAGCTCCACGCCCACATTGAACGCCAGCAGCGACGTCAACAAATGAGACCCCGCAAACTGCAGCGACTGTCGCAGTGCGAACGAGAAACCAAATCCGTGCACCAGGCCAAAGCCAAACGCGATCATCCACCGCCGCTGCACGCTGCTCCCTCCCACGATGTTCTCCAATGCCATGTAAACGATGGAACTCGCGATCAGGGTTTCGATCAGCGCCGGAAACCATAAGGAGTCCGGTCCGAGGTTGTAGGCTGAGGCGATCAGCGTAATTGAGTGCGCTACCGTGAACGCTGTCACCACGGGAATGAGTGCGCCGAGGCGCCGGAACGGAATCACAAGGCAAAACAGAAACAGTAAGTGGTCCGTTCCGTCTAGAATGTGAAAAAATCCTAGATCGACAAAGCCTAATGCCGCCTGGTACCACCTCGGATCGAGCCTCACCCGGCCTGGATCACCCTCGAACTCGAAAGCGCGGACCGCACCACCGGGTGGCAAGAAGCGAAGAGCCGTCACCACGCGCAAGCCTAACCGCGCAAGCCCGGGATGCATGGAAAAGTAGGATCGATCCGATTGAATTTGATAGTCGAACAACACGTCCAGCATCGTCTGACCCCAATAGACGTTTGTGGCATCCGGCAGCCGCGGCCCGGTGACGTGCGCCAGCGCCTCTTCATAAGAGAGGAAGGACCTGTCCGATTGCAGCGACACGCGCGTCGCGATCACCTGGGGCTTCGGCAAGCGACTATCGTTTTCATAGAGTTCAATGAACTCGGAGATCCACAGCGTCGCTGCGTCGGGAAGCAAGGCGTCGGCTCGCGCGAGATCGAGATAGCCCAGGCCGCGTTCCGGAAAGCTGATGTCGCGCATCGCTTTCAGCGGCACGCGAACGAGCAGATGAAGCCGCTCGCCCTGTGGCTTGACAAACGCCTGAACCGATACATCGTTCGGGATGTCGTGAGCAGCCGCGCGGTAGGGCACAGGGGAAAACAAGGCGGCCAGCAGCACAATCAATATGCGACGCATGGCAGTTCGGCTTACTTGGCGCCGTAGCCCGCGGGCAATACCTTGTGAGGATCGACCCGTACGACCAAGTACACGATTTGATCGGACGTGATCTCGCTGAACCAATGAGGGGTGTTGGGCGGAATGATGACCACGTCACCCGGCCCGATCTTGCGGCTCACGCCATTCTGGACCTTGCCGCCTCCCGTGCTCGGGCCGTTGAGCACCGTGACCACCGGGCTGTCGGGCGCGACCTCCTTCGGATCGACCAGCGTGCCACCGGTCATCAGCGTTCCGTTGCCCTCGATGACATGGTAGACCTCGGTGATTTGACTGTGTTCGATGCCGATGGGGGCGTCCTTGCCTGCCGTCTTGGCGCGGTGGACTACACCGACGCTGACATTGTATTCGCCGTTGATGCTCACCACGCGAAGCGCCTGATCGCTCACCACCGCCGAGGCGGTTTTCTGTACCGTGGCTTGAATCTCGCCGCTGCTCACGTCCGTGGCCGTCCCGCGCGGCAAGTGCTGCGCCGGACTCTCCGTTTGCGCCCGGAATCTGATTGGGATCGAAAGCACAAACGCAAATGCGAGAATACTAAGAACCATTTTCTGCATGACAGCTCCTTTCGGGTATGAACCGGGTTTCCCGGCTCATTTGTTTATCTTCGGCCAAACGACGCCTTGATCTTTTTTCGCGACCGGCGCCATCCCTTTGTAGAGGAATTTCTGCACGCGTTGTCCACGGTACGTCTCCGTCGTGAAGATGTTGCCTTTGGAATCGGTGGCGATGCTATGCACCGCGTAGAATTGGCCCGGCTGGCGCCCGCCGTCGCCGAAGCTCGTCAGGATTTCGAGCGAATCACGGAGCATGATGTACACTTTTTCATTCGACCCATCGGCAAGAAAGATGTATTTCTGCTGCGGATCCTTGGAAAAAGCGATGTCCCACGCCGACCCGTCACCTAGCGTCCTTTTCGCGATGAAGGCTTCCTTGACGAAGGTGCCGTCCTTCTTGAACACCTGGATGCGGTCGTTCGGGCGGTCGCATACGTATAACAGCTCGTCGTTGGATAGCTCCGCACAATGCACCGGATTGCGGAACTGCTGAGCGGGCGGCGCGTCCGGATTGTAGGGGCCCAAATTCGTGTCGTCGGGTTTGTTGCCGTAGGCGCCCCAATGCCGCTTGTACTTTCCGGTCTCCGCGTCGTACACGACCACGCGGTGGTTGCCGTAACCGTCGGCCACGTACAATTCATCTGTCGCTTTGTCGACAAACATTTTCGCCGGTCCCTTGAGATTCTCTACGTCGTTGCTGCCCCCGCTTTTGGTGGGATGGCCGATTTGCATCAGAAATTTGCCGTCTTGCGTGAATTTCAGAACCTGATTGTCGCGATACACCGAGCGGTCTTTGCCCCGGCTGTTGCCGCCAATCCATACGTTGCCCTTGTAATCGACGGTGATGCCGTGGTTTGAGTCCGGCCAATCGTAGCCTTCGCCAGGGCCGCCCCAGTGGCCGAGGAGGTTCCCCTCCTCGTCAAACTCCAAAACAGGCGGAGCCGGAGTACAGCACTCCGCGGCTGGCGGCTTCGCTGTCGCGTAAATTTCCATTGGTTCGAATGTATTCGTTCGATGAACGATCCAGATGTGGTCCTGGGCATCCACCGAGACACCCACGGCCATCCCGACGATCCAATGGTTTGGAAGTGGCTTGGGCCACATCGGGTCCACTTCAAACCGTGGCGCCTCGACTCCGGCGGCCTCCACTGCAGCCTTCTTTTCGAGCACCGCGGAACCGATTCCAAAACCGGCGAGGAGTGCGAGAAAGACCGCCCCTATATAGAACTTGGATTTCATACTTCTCCTTATATTTCCGATGATAATTTGCCTGAGGTTCGTAGCCATTGCCGGCTCATTCGTATTTTTCGATATCATCCTCACTTTCTGACTGAATTTCCTCTTTCAGTTTGAAACCGGCGTGCATTCTACACGAACCCACCCTCCTGCGCACACCTGAAGCGGAGTATCTTTCAGACATTCCGTAGACGGCGGAAACACTTTCTCTACCCCGCCCTCTGATTCGCTGAAACAGGGACGGCACATTCGTTTAACTGGTGACAAATCCGCTTACCACCAGTTATCCGGCCTGGCAGCGGCAGGCTAACTCGTGGTTTGTCGCGTAATAGGAAATGTGGCTCTCACGGTCCCCGGACGGGCATCTGGGGGACGGCAGGCCCTTCGGCGCCCGCTCATGCCCACTCATGACCAACAATCCCCATCGCTTGACAATTCGGGACGCGCCCAACAAACTACGCGCATGGAAACGCACTTGCTCTCCTTCCCTCCAATTGTTTTTTTCCAGACGCTCGCCGCCGGACGCCGTCTGCGCATTTTTGGAGAAGGGCCCGCTCCCGCGTACAGGACCTGCTGAAGATCACCGCATGGAACTCCGAAAAGATCCTATTACACAGAGTTGGGTAGTTCTTGGGCACCGGGATGTCTCGGGAGATTCCCCGGCGGAATGCCCTTTCGAGTCGGCCGCCTTGGAAAAACAATCGGCCATCCTCTCTTGGCCGCCGGATGGACCCTGGCAAGTTCGTGTCCTGCCGCATCCTGAGCCGCTATACCGCATCGAGGGAGAGGCGGGCCGTTCGGCCGAAGGCATGTACGACAAGATGGGGCCCGTCGGCGCGCATGAAGTGGTGGTGGAAACGCCCCAGCACGACAAGCGTTTATCGCAATTGAGCGACGAACAAATCGAGCGCGTCCTTTGGGCGTGGGCGTCACGCATTGCGGATCTGAAGAAAGACACTCGCTTTAAATATGTCTCCGTATTCAAGAATCAAGGTGCTCTGGCGGGCGAGGAATGGCCGCACGCGCATTCGCAAGTGGCTGCGACCATTTTTGTGCCGCGGCGGATCAAATACGAACTGCACGCGGCAAGCGATTGGTACCGGGAAAGAGAACGCTGTGTCTTTTGCGACATCGTGCGGCAGGAAGAAAAGCAGGGGAAACGTATCGTGGACGTGCAGGGCGATTACTATGCCCTGTGCCCCTATGCCTCACGTGTTCCCTACGAAACCTGGCTCCTCCATCGCCGCCACAATCACGCTTTTGAGCAGCCCCGCCCCGGTTCGAATCGTCGCCAGCTTGCCGCTTTGCTCGGCCGCGTGTTGCGGCGGCTGGAAAAATTCTCCCGCGCCTTTCACTTGGTCGTCCACACGGCTCCAAACACGCGAAACAAAAAGGGCGAGCTTGCAGGCTACTGGAAGACCTTGGCCGATGATTTTCACTGGCACATCGAAATCTTGCCCATCGTCGAGACTCGCAGTAAGTCCTACAGCATCAAGGAAGTCTACTTCAACGCCGTTCTGCCGGAAGATGCCGCAACCTATCTCCGCTCCTTGGATCCAAACGCATGACGAGGATGCCCTCGGCATCTTCCCACCGTAAGCAGCGCGGCGGCGCCGTCATTACCGCAATCGTAGTTCTCTTTGTCCTGCTGATTTGCTGGGTGCTGTACCTGGTCCGCGCGCCCATTCTGCGATCTGTTGGCGAGCGCTGGATCGTGGAAGATTCGCTGGAGCGTTCCGACGCCCTCATCATCTTGAGCGGCGACAATTTCTACGCCGACCGGGCCACGCGGGCTGCGGATCTCTACCGCCACGGCATGGCCCCCGAAATAGTGGCCAGCGGCCAGCGCTTGCGGCCCTTTGCGGGGGTCGCGGAATTAATGGTCCACGATTTGCTCGAACGTGGCGTGCCGAAAGACAAGATCGAAGCGTTCGCTCACGACGCGGACAACACGAGAGAAGAAGCCATGGCTCTCGCGCAACTTGCCGCGCGGAAAAAATGGCGCAGCGTAATCGTCGTCACTTCGAATTATCACACTCGCCGCGCGCGCTACATTTTTCATCGCGTTTTTCCCTCCACCATCCGCGTTCGAATCGCCAGCGCCCCGGATGGAGATTTCGATCCCGAGCAGTGGTGGCAACATCGCAAATCTATCAAGAGGTTAACTACCGAAATAGCCGGGATCGTGGTTGCAATATGGGAATTGTGGAGCCACAGTGCTGTCTCGGGAGCATCCCAATCGGTTGTGGAACTGATGGCACCAATTCCACAACAGGTGGTATAGCACTTCACGAAACACCCTAGATTTGCTATCTCCCATTCTTCTTTACAGCCGCTAAGTCGTGTACTATGTTCACCCTTCTGAGTCGCGGCTCCCAACCAGCCCTGCGATAGGCGGCTTCGAAAATCCAATTTTCGATGTCGAGGTGTCTAATGTGGAAAAAAGAAGACCTGAAATCTCAAAGAGTTCCCGAGATTTCCACAATCCCTGTGAATTCTCCGGGCATTTCTAAACCCGGCCCGGTCGCCACTCCTCGTGAAAATCCCTCCGCGCTCCCCGTCTCCGCGCGAGCCGTTGCGTGCATTAGCCAGGGAATCAAGATCAAGGGCGAAGTCCACGGCAGCGAAGATCTTTTCATTGATGGTTACGTAGAAGGTAAATTAGAAATTGGTAATGCAAGTCTAACCGTCGGTCCAAACGGAACTGTGAAAGCCGACGTCACCGCGCGTGAAGTAATCGTGCGCGGCCGCATCGAAGGAAAAATCAGCGGCCGCGAAAAAGTTCAGCTGTGGAGCACCGGCCACGTCACCGGTGAAGTCCAGACGGAACGCCTCGCAATCGAGGAAGGCGGAACTTTGCGCGGCAAAGTCGAAGCAGGAAAGGCGCAAGTGAATCCCGCGGAAGTTCGCGCAGCCTCGGCCGGCGCCGGGAGCAAGCCTGCGGATTCCCTCAAATTATCTTCCGGAACTGCGGCGGACTAGTCGATGGGATTCCTCAGCAAACTCGGCATTGGAATCGGCTCGACCTCCAGAGATGTTTCCCGCCCCATTCAGGGGAGCAACCGCCCCCGGACCGCCGGCGCGCCGCCCATCGCCGCGGGAGCCACCCGCGCCCCTGAAATGCGTGAGACCTCGCGTATTTCCAATGGTTTGAAGGAATTCCTCTGGAATCTCGACGGTCTCGGGCGCGGCACTCTTCTCGATCTCGGGCCCGCCTGGCAGACAACTCTCAGCTTTTTTATCGAACGCGGTTTCCGCGTCTCTTCCGAAGATATCCTCCGCGCCTGGAAATCCTTTCTCGCCGAGGAAGAAACACGTCTTCACGAACCTGGTGCGATCCTCGATTCCCTCGACATGACGCCCAACGGCCGCGCCGCTCGCTTCCTCGAGTCGAATTTGAAATATTCCCCCTCTTCCTTCGACGCTGTTTTGCTCTGGGATCTTTTGGACTACCTCGAGCCCTCTCTCGGCAAACAAGTCGTGACCAGTCTCACCGATCTTCTTCGTCCCGGAGGGGTCGTCTTCGCCCTGTTCCACAGCAAGAAGCCCGACGGCTTCCAGCGCTACAGGGTCGCGGATTCGAATACCCTGCAGGTGATTTCCACTCCACCGCTATGCCCTGCGCAAAAAGTCTTCCAGAATCGCGAAATTCAGGATCTCTTTAATCGTTTTCGAACTATGAAATCGTTCGTCAGCCGGGACCAGCTTCGCGAAACACTTTTCATCAAGTAATCGATTCGCTCTCCATGATCATTCCGCAGTCCGTGGGTTTCTAATATTCTCCATCTTTTCGCTTGCATTACGCGTTTTCCAGGCGTACAAGCGGGGCATGAGTTCCATGAGCTCCGGAGGGGACATGATTCCACCGGGCTTAGAGCGCAACAAAAGCTGATCACACCGCACTCGCGGTGCGCGTCGCTCACGAAACACGCGTGAAGTTCGCGCGGCTTCGGAGACGATACAGCAAATTAGAAAAGGGGAAGCCGCCAGGCTTCCCCTTTTCTCTTAACGCTGAACTTTTTTGCTTGATGCTAATTCTGTTCGATTAACGCCGATCGTTCTCGTTTGAGGCTAATGCTTTTTTTGACGCTGAAACTTTATGTGTTTTCAGATGGTCGTTTCTTCAGATTATTGTTTCGTGGCGGTCTGGTGGTGGTGGCGGCGGTGATGTTTGCCGCTGCTGGTGCTGTGCTTGCGATGGTGCCGGCCGTGCGCTGTCCCGGAGTTGGCCGCCTGGGGCTGCTCCGGAGCAGTAGAAGTTTGCGGCGCGGCCTGTGCCACCAGAGCGGGCTGCGGCGCTGCCGAAACAATCACTGGCGATGCTGCGAGAACTAAAACAACCAAGCTGCGTTTCACGGCGTTTCTCTCCCCAGAGTGAATTTCCCCGCGCCCCTATTAAATCACAGCGGGGAGCTGCTAGCCGACGAACTTCAAAGTTTCCAGCCAGCGGATGACGTCGCGCTGGTGCGCGATAACTTGCGCCTGCCAGACGAGGGCGAGCGACATCAAGCCCATGGTGAAGGCGCAGAGAGCGAGCACGAAACCCATATGCGATTCGGACGCTGGAACGTGAAGGATGCGACGGATCCAAGCCATGGTTATCAATCTCCTAGTACTCGGTCCGTTTCCAAGCATCCTAGCTTTCGCTGGTCCGAGAAGGCACGAGCATCTTGCGCAATGCTCCGCATGATTCACATGGCAATCGGAGGGCCACTGGGTGATTCCCAAAGGCTTGCCTAATCCGCCGAAAACAAACGATTTGACTCCTCTTGTCCATCATGTTTTCCCGGCGCCGACGCACACTGTGTGCACTTCCACTCGCCGGAGCGGAACTTTGTTTCGGCGCCGACGGGAAATCATGCCACAGATGCCGCGCGGCAAGACGCGGCTTCAGTTTATCCTGAGCCTCGAAGGGCCGCGGCAGCGGCTAATTCTTAGCCGTGATTTGGGCTAAGACCTCCTCCCACACCTCCGGCGCACGCAGCGAAATCTCCCTGACACGCGAACCGTGCTGCGGCCGCGCCACAGTTTCATCTTGGGACTCCCCGGACTCCTCAACGAGGAGAATATTGTGGTCGCAAGCAGGGAAGAGCTCGCCAGCTTGCTCCCGGGAAGCGAGTCCGATGCTTGGCGCGTGGCCATGCAGCGCGCGATCGAAAAGCTTGGTGAGATGGCGGACACACTCGGGAACGCTCGCGCCAACGGCAAGTGACCACAGCACTCCCTGCGGCCGGAGCTGCAACTTGCGCTTCCGGCCCTCCTCGAGGAAGCGGTGAATATCGCTGTCCGAAGCGCCGGCAAAGAAAAACAACTCATCGAAATCGCGCTGGCGCGCCAGCTCGGCTTCGCGCTGAGGCAGGCCCGAGTTTTGCGCCAACTCGCGAGGCGAGAGCGAGCGCAGCGGAACGACGGGCACGCCAGTCTCCTCGGACAAACTTTCGAGGGCCTCCGTCGCCGCGGGCTGGGATTGCGCAACCGGGATGCACAAGAAGCGGCCGCGGCGCTCGCTCTTTTCCCCGCGCAAATGGAAATAGTCTTCCGGGATGTAGACCGCGCTGCCGCCCTCGGCGATGAAGGGTTGCGCATGGCCAAATTTTCGAAACGGATCGTCGATTTGGGTGCGCGTGCGGCTGGTAAGCCAGATGCACGGCACGTTGGCATGCGCCAGCGCGATGCAGAAATCCTGAAAGCCCGTCCCGATCGGACTCCCCGAGAGGCTCGGGGCAGGCGGGACTCGCACACCTCGTCGGGTGCTCGGATCGGGCTTGCCCCGAAGCGAGATCAAGGTGTCAATCGCACAATAAACAATCGCGGATGTCTGGCGCAATCAAGTCTCCGAAGAAACGTGGGGAACCATCTTAGCCTGAATGGTGAAATTCGGGGATCGCCACTCTGAGGCCGTGGCCTCTGGCTCCGGTGGGGTGGGGCAGCCGGTGCGTTCCACAATGGGAAGAGTTGATATACACCCCCGGTGTTTTCGTATGAGTGGCAAAGAAAGGACTTACAGGAGGTTGAGTCTGTATGAGTGGCAAATAAGAGACATAGGGGATCACGAGGCAGGCGAAACGGAATGGAGCGCGTGGGTGTACCCCCCTGTTGCAAGGGAAAGTGTCTGGAAGGACAAGAAAATAAATGGGATATGTAGCTTCCCGTGGGACGACGACGGAGACTGATGGACGTCGAGAGATTGAAAAGAAAGGGGATACAAGTGTCCGTCGGAGTCCTTGGCGTAACTAATTTGCAAACGGTCTGGCCAGTCGCCAGTGTGGGAGCGCGGGGAGCGGCTGAGGGACCAAACGACGGAAAGTCCGCGCGAATGTCGAGGATGGGTCGAGGCAACACGCGGAATGGTAGCATGCGGGTGACGATAACCGAAGGGTTATCCAGGGAATGGTCGAATTACTATGTTGAATGGCAATTTTTGGGGGTGGAACGGGATGGGGCGATCGAAAAGTCAAAAGCGCCACACGCCCCGACCAGGTGGGGTAAACGCCACCCGCAAGGATGTGCCACCCGCCCGAAGTTCATTTCTTGGGAGGCCAAGGCGTAATCATCGAGACGCTGCTCTGATAGCTGCGGTACTGGTCTCCATGAAACTTCAAGAGGTCGCGCTCCTCGAGTTGAATGGCCACAAGAATGTAAGCCGTGGTCATGATCGCGAAGAAAAGATGTCCTGCGGTCATGGTCGGTGCGCTCCAGAACGCCACGATGAAGCCCAGATAGAGAGGGTGCCGCACAAATTTATACGGCCCCGGAGTTCCAAAGCCAGCTGACTTGAACTCCTTGCCGGTAAAGGCGAACCACACCTGCTTCAGCCCGAACAGTTCGAAGTGATCAATCAGAAAAGTGCTGACCAGCACGATTCCCCACCCGACGAGCGCAAGTACGTGCAAGGCTGTAATGCCCGTGGGATTCGCGACCTTCCACACCAGCCCCCCGATCGGCTCCCAGAACCGGATCAACAGCAGCAGGGCAAGACTGGAGAACAAGACGTAGGTGCTGCGTTCCGCCGCCGAAGGGACCAGTTTTATCCAGGCACGCTTGAATCCCTGCCGCGCCATGATGCTGTGCTGCAATGCGAAAACGGACAGCAATCCGGCATCGATCAATAATCTGGTTAGCAACGGGCGCGCAAGCCTCTCTGGAGCTGCGTCCATCGTGTAGACAAACCAGATCGCATAAAGAAATGTGCCCAAGAAAATTGCGTAGCAGACAAGTCCGTATAGAAGAATCGCTAGTCGTTTCATTCGTCTCTCCAGTTGGATTTGGGGCCGTTGGAATTGAATTGTATATATCACCAGACACTTAGTAGGACAAGCTGTAACAGTCGTTTACGATGAAGTGCGGGCTACTG
>JBIOGB010000053.1:0-24431 GCA_044447665.1 Candidatus Acidiferrales bacterium
AACCTCCCATACGAATGTCGGGCTGTGCCTGGACACCGGTCATTGCGTTTACGGCTACGGAGACTCCGTGAAAGAAGCGGAAAAATACAAAAACAAATTGCGCTTCGTGCACATCAAAGACTGCAACGTGAAGGTGCTGGAAGAAGCCCGCAAGAAGAAGTGGACCTTCGAAGAAGCCATCGAACACCAGGTCTTCACGGTCATCGGGCAAGGCAGCATTGATTTTCCGGCGTTCTTCCGCACGCTTTTGAAAAACAGCTATTCCGGCTGGTCCGTCATAGAACAAGATGTGAAATTCGGTGCGACGGAGATTCCCCCAAAGGTGAGCGTTGCAGCCAGTTTGAAATACTTGAAGGGAGTAATCCAGCAGCTCGGCACGGCGGCGAAAGTCTAAGAATTTGCGGCAGTGCTGAAACAAGGAAGCGGCGCTCGTACGTTCCGATTGACTTTCCGGTGGAGAACTACGATTCGCTGAAATCGAAAAGTTTGGGGCTCTGGCTGAAGCCACGTGTCTTGAACGCGGCATAGACGATGCCCACCACAAGCCAGACCAGGCCCGCGTATTTTGTCCACGGCTGGAGGCTGATGAGCAAGACACCGCAGAAAACGAAGCCAAAGCCTGGAACAAAGGCATCAACGAAGAAGTTTCTTCGCCCCGCGGCTTCCGCGGAAAACCAGAAGTGGCGCATGGCCGAGAGGTTCACCCCCATGAATGCAAGCAATGCGCCGAAAGTCACGACTTCAGCCGACCGTTCCCAGGGAATTGAGATCGTGCCGATATAGGCGAGAATTCCCACGATCCAAACGTTGTAGATGGGATTGCTGCTCTTCGGGCTCAAATAGCCGAAGATTTTCTTGGGCAGGACGTCATCGCGCCCCATGCTGTAGAGCAGACGTGCCGCGCCGACGTGACCTGCAAGCCCGCACGCAATGCTCGAAACCAGAAGCATGATTCCATAGGCCGCAAACAGCAACGCGCCGCTGGCCATCCGCGCCACGTCCATGAACGCGGTCTCCGGATTTTGCAGCGTCGTGTAGTCCGGCCATACGCGCTGCGCCAGGTACACTTGGAAGCCGCTGAAAAGTCCTGTGAAGACGCACACCAGCACCGATGCCAGCAGAACGTTGCGTCTTGGGTTCTTCACTTCCTCCGCCAGAAGCGAAACGCCGTCGAATCCGATGAAAACCAACGCGGCGAGTGATGTACCCGCCGCGAGAGCACGCAGGTGGAACGTCGCTGGATTGTAGATCGGCTGCATGGAGATGAGCCCCGACCACCGTTCGTGCAATACGATGTAGCGGAAGGCCTGCACGATAAATACCGCCGTGACCAGCACCATGAAGCCGAGCAGAATCTCATTCGTACGAGCAGTAAACCTGATTCCCTGAGCCGTCATCACAGTGATTAATCCGACGGCAATCGCCGCGAGCAGCGCAAAGGGGACCCGTGGAAGCATGCGCTGAATGGCGAGCGCGGCGTAGAGGGCATTCTGGATCGGCTGGAACAGATATTCGAGAAACATCGCCCACCCGACGATGAACCCCAGATGTGGATTCAGACCGCGGCTGATATAGGTATAGACGGAGCCTGCCGAGGGATAGATGTTAGCCATGCGGCCAAAGCTGATTGCCGTGACCGACATGGCCACCATCGCGATGAGGAGTGTACTGACCGTGTGCCCGTGCGAAAGTACTTGCCCCTCGCCAAAGAGAGGAACCGCTGCAATCGGCGAGGTAAGGATAACTCCGTAGTAGATCAGGTCCCAAAGACTCAGGACTCTTTGCAGGTGTGGCGTTGTGGCGGCCTGTACCCCGGCGGCGGTTTCTTGCACCCTGTCCCCTCTTCCCCAGCAACTCGGTACGGCCTGGGCCCGCCTGACTTACGCTATTGTCTTCTCTCGAACAACGCCAAACGTTTAGAAAAAGAATTTTTCTTTGCGGCGTTCCTGTTCATAGTTCTGGCGTGCCTTCCGCACCGATTCGATTTCGGAAACTTCCGCGATGGGGACATCCCACCACGACTCGTAGCCCGGAACGCGCTGGTCGATGGCCGTCTCCACGACGACTACCGATGTCTTGGTCTGCTTGCGTCCCTCGGCCAGCGCCTGGGCAAACTCTTCCCGCGTTTTCGCGCGCACCGCGTATGCTCCAAGGCTCGCGGCGTTCGCGGCAAAGTCCACGGGGATCAAATCTCCCTCGTACGCAGCCCCGCGGCGATACTTGTAATCCGTGCCCATTCCTCGATTGCCGCAAGCACGGCTCAATCCGCCAATGCTCGAAAATCCGTGGTTGTCCAGCACCACGATGTTCAGCTTGATGCCCTCCTGCAACGAAGTGACGATCTCCTGCGCCATCATCAAATAAGATCCGTCGCCCACGAGCACGTAGACCTCGCGATCGGGCGCCGCCATCTTCACGCCAAGACCTCCGGCAATTTCGTACCCCATGCACGAGTAGCCATATTCGAGGTGATAGCCCTTCGAGTCTCGAGTGCGCCAAAGCTTGTGCAAATCACCGGGAAGGCTGCCCGCGGCGCACACCACAACGTCTTTCGGATTGGAGAATTTGTTGACGACACCGATGACTTCGCCCTGGCTGATCGGCGGCCCGTGGCGCAGGTTGTGGATTCGGTCCACTTCCCTCTCCCATTCCGCCCGGAATGAATTTATCCTTGCAACGTAGGAGTCTTCCGTGTGATATTCCACAACCACCTGCGCCAATTCTTCAAGGGTCGCCCGGGCATCACCCACAAGCGGCAGCGCCGCGTGTTTGCCCGCGTCAAACTCCGCGACATTGATGTTGATGAAGCGCACCGACTCATCCTGGAAAGCGGTTTTCGATGCCGTCGTGAAATCACTGTATCGCGTGCCGATGCCAATAATTAGATCCGCTTCCCGGGCAACGATGTTCGCCCCGGGCGTGCCGGTCACGCCGATCGCTCCAATCTCCTGCGGATGATCGTAAGCCAGCGCTCCCTTACCGGCTTGTGTTTCCGCCACCGGAATTCCGGTTCGCGCGGCAAACTCCCCCAGCGCTTTGCTCGCTTCGGAATAAAGAACTCCCCCACCGGCAATAATCAGGGCGCGGCGCGAAGCGCGAATCCATTCTGCGGCGCGGCCCAGCAGCTCGTGATCGCATCGGGCCCGTGGAATCGTCCAGACGCGCTTCTCAAAAAAATCCGCAGGATATTCGAAGGCCTCCGCCTGAACATCCTGCGGCAAGGCCAGCGTGACTGCCCCCGTTTCGGATGGCGACGTCAGGACGCGCATCGCCTCCGGCAGAGCAGTCAGAATTTGCTCTGGCCGGTTGATGCGGTCCCAGTAACGGCTTACCGGCTTGAAGCAATCATTGACCGAAATATCCTGCGTCGACGGCGATTCCAATTGCTGAAGAACCGGCGCAACATTTCGCCGGGCAAAAATATCTCCGGGCAAAAGCAGCACCGGCAGCCGGTTGATGGTCGCGAGCGCTGCCCCGGTCACCATGTTGGTCGCTCCCGGACCGATGGATGTGGTGCAGGCCATCGTACGCAAGCGGTTGCTCATCTTTGCGAAGCCCGCCGCCGTATGAACCATGGCCTGCTCGTTCCTGCACAGGTAGTAGGGAAATTCAGGAGCCTGTTCGAGCGCTTGGCCGATGCCCGCAACGTTGCCGTGGCCGAAGATCCCGAAACACCCTCCGAAAAAGCGTTGCTCCTTCCCGTCGCGGTGAGAATGCTGATTTTTGAGGAAAGCGATGATGGCTTGCGCCACCGTCAGTCGTAGCTTCATGGAGTGGCACTCCTTGGCAGAATGCAATGCCGCTCTACATTCGGGTTTCTCTGCACTGTAACCTGTGCTGACACTACCTCGGTGAGAAAGAAAAGCCAAGCGAACTTCGTAACTTCATCTAAGCGGTTATTCAAAACGTGGAAAATCTGAATCCTGCGGAGAACGAATACGGCCTTAAGTAAGATTCCCTCGTCGATTCGAGAGCAGATTGCCACAGAGGTAATTCCGAGGAAACCCATCAACCTTTGATCAGCGGTAGGCGTGGATCGGTTTCCTTCCACGTATCCCGAATCCAAACGTGGCTGGCATCTTCCGTAACAGCAAGCGTGCGCGAACTTCCCGCCAGAAAATTCAGGTAGTAAACGTTGTAGCCCGGCCCTGCAACCACGGGGTGATACCCGCTACGCACGAGCACAACATCGCCATCCTTTGGCCTCAGCGTTAGCTCGCTCGACCGGTCCGCCGAATAGAGATGCTGAAACGCGAATCCTTCCGGCTGTTCGATCCGGTAGTAGTAGATTTCATCCAGATCCACTTCCTTGGGTGGATTGTGCACGTCGTGTTTGTGCGGGGGATAGCTGGACCAGTTTCCTCCCGGCGTGTAGACCTCGACCACAACCAGTTTGTCCGCCGGAAAGTCTGGGCGAATGACTTCGACAATTTGCCTGGAAACATTTCCGCCGCCGCGCAGGTTGCTGACGACATCGCTTGGGGTAATGAGTTTAGGCGCCAGTCGCGCATCGGAAGGTACTCTGCACTCCGCAAATTCACAAACGGTTTCGCCCTTGAAATTCACCCGGCTTCCGGCAGGCACGTAGAGCGCGTAGGGAAAGCCATCAAATACGTTCTTGCGCTTTCCGATGGATCTCGCGCCTTCTCCCCAATCGGCAAGGCATTTCCCTCCGAGGATGACGAAAACCCCCTCCTCTTTTCCGAGGTTCGCTTGATAAATTTCGCCTGGATTCAATCGCCTGACGGAAAAGCTCATCCATTCCCACCCGGCATCTTCACGGGGCAATTTTAAAAGCTCGCCCGATTGTCCTGCGGGGAGTTTTCTCGAGTGGACGATGAATTCTTTGCCATTCATGTTTTTCTTAGCCACCGGGTTTCCGTTTCCCCCTTTCTCCTTGCGTGAAGTTGTGGCCAAACCGCGGAACGCTCCGCGCTGTTCAATAAATTCGTTTCCAAGCCCGAAGTTGCAATTTTTTCTTCTGCTGCACCCGGCACCGTCAAATCGGCTCTCCCGAGCCTCACGCAAAAAAAACGTTTCTTATTGCATTTATCGGCCTTCTAACCGGCTAGACAATAGGTCACTTCTCCCTGCTTGTCAATCGGGCGATCGCGCTGGGCCTTCCCTCCCCTTCCAGCAAGTGCGAGAGTTTCTTTCACCCAATCGACCTTCTCAACACCCGCATCCTCACAAAAGTCCGGACTCTTTCGTTGCTCCGGGCCAAAAATAGGGAATGGCTGCCGTGCTTCGGGGTCGTAACCGAAAGGAACATCTGCGCGATTCTCATTGACCGCGGTGCACCCGCCGATAGAATGGATGACAAAGAACTCCCTTAGCTGATGGCTATGGCGATAATGGACCTCAAGGATTCAAACTCGACGAGGCCGCGCTTCACAGATCTTGGGAAGCTGTTGCATTGCTATCGCTTCTTCGTGATCGCCTTTTTGTTTTTTTCCTGCACTCTTTTCTGCATAACGAATTGCCAGGCTCAGAATCTCGCCGAGGCGGCCCGCCAGGAACGCGCGCGTAAAGATGACCAGCGGAAGCCTGTCAAGCACGTTTACACCGAAGAAGACTTGCGCCGTGCCCGCATCTTGACTCCGGAAGATAGTGCGCGCGTAGAAGCCAAAAAGAGAGGGCAAGCGCCCCCCGCTGCAGAGAAGCCCGCGGAAGCCATCGAGGCTCAAGCGGCGCCGCAGCAACTGCCTCTCGGCGATATCGCGCGCCAATTCCGGAAACAAAAGCAGGCGCGCCAGCCTCAGCAGTCCGCGGAATTCCATCTGCCGTTCAGCAATCCTCCGTTCGCCGCTCCCATCAGGCCGCAGCCGCCGCTTCGTCCTCGCTCAAATCGTAAGGACCCATTTCTGCATCCGTCCGTTCTCCGCTCGTCCATTTCCTCAAACGCATCTTTGGCGCCCTCGCCAGTTCCGATCGCACCCTTACCCCCGGCTGCGCCAATTTCGCGTCCCTCAACTCCGGCGCTGCATGCCGTCACCGTACAAAGAGGCGATTCACTCTGGAAGCTGGCGCAGCAAAACCTGGGAAATGGCTCGCGGTGGCCAGAACTGCTCTCAGTGAACCCGCGAATCGCAAATCCCGGCCAAATCAAAGCGGGCGCGCAGATCTACCTTCCCGCTCGATATTCAGCTCGCGGAGGCGTCTCGAAGATCAGCGTTCGCAAGGGGGACACGCTCTGGCATCTTGCCCAAACGCACTTTGGTCGGGCTGTGTATTGGCCGTGTATCGCCCGTGCGAATCCGGATATCCAGGATGCAAACCGCATCTATGAGGGCCAGGAGCTGCTTCTGCCTGCCAGTTGCGGCCCTTAGAGCTCCACACTGGGCAAAAACCGCGGGGCTTTTCTCACTTTGGTAGCCTGCTCAAACGCATAAGCTAGCTTGATCAGCACCGGTTCGCTCCACGCCCGCCCGAAAAACGAAATCCCCACAGGCAAGCCGCATACAAACCCCGCCGGCACATTGATGTTCGGATAACCGGCCACCGCCGCCGATTCGGAGCTGCCTCCGCCAAACGAGTCACCATTCACGTAGTCAGTGAGCCACGCCGGTCCGCCGGTCGGCGCAACAATGGCATCGAGTTTGAATTTGTTCATCGTCGCGTCAACGCCCTCTTTGCGCGCAAGCTTGTGATTTTTCGCCAGTGCGTCCAGATATTCCTTGCTGGTCAGCGGCCCTTTTTCCTCGGCCTTCAAAAAATTTTCCTGGCCAAAATACGGCATCTCTTTCTCGTGATTCTTTTCATTGAAATCAATAATCTCCTTCAGCGTCTTCACCGGCGCGCTTGCCCCGCGCCGCGCAAGATACGCATTCAGGTCGGCCTTCAATTCGTACATGAAAACGAGCAGCTCCGACTCGCCGAATTTGCCGAGCGTCGTTATCTCCGCCGGATCAACGAGTATCGCGCCTTGCTTCTTCATGACCTCGAGCGCGGACTCCATCAATTTGTCCACGGCAGAACTGAAGCCAAAAGTTTTTCGCAATACGCCGATGCGCGCCCCGCGCAGCCCGTCGGCATTCAGAAATTGCGTGTAATCCGTGTAGGACTTGCCGCGGCTTGCCGCCGTCGCGCTGTCCTCCGGGTCCACCCCGGTCAACGCACCCAGGATGGTCGCCGCATCACGCACCGTGCGGCACATTGGCCCCGCGCCGTCCTGCGTATGTGAAATCGGAATGATGCCGCCGCGGCTGACCAGCCCCACCGTTGGCTTGATGCCCGCAAGCCCGTTTGCCGACGATGGACACACGATCGAGCCGTCCGTTTCCGTGCCAATCGCTGCCGCGCACAAATTCGCCGAAGCGCCCGCGCCTGATCCCGAGCTCGAACCGCACGGATTCCGGTCCAGCGCGTACGGATTTTTCGTCTGTCCTCCCCGTCCGCTCCATCCGCTGATCGAGTGGTTCGAACGGATGTTGGCCCATTCGCTCAGGTTCGTTTTGCCCAGAATGACCGCGCCCGCCTCGCGCAGTCTTCGCGCCACAAACGAATCTTTCGTGGCCTTCGAACCCAGCAGCGCCAGCGATCCCGCCGTCGTCATCATGCGGTCGCCCGTGTCAATGTTGTCTTTAATGAGTATGGGAATGCCATGCAGCGGCCCCCGCGGCCCCTTCTCTTTCCTCTCTTTGTCCAGCGCTTCCGCGATCTCGCGCGCATCGGGATTCATCTCGATCACGGTGTTAATCGCTGGTCCGCGCTTGTCGATTGCGTCGATCCGCTCAAGGTACTTCTCGGCAATGGCGCGAGCGCTGTACTTGCCCGACTTCATCCCCTCCTGCAACTCCCCAATCGTGATTTCATCGAGTTCGAACGGCGCGACTTCCGCCGCCGCGCTCGCAGGAGAATTTTCCCGCGCCGCAACGATCACCGGCCGCAGCGCTGGTGCTGCCGCTGCCGCCATTCCACCGATCAGGCTGGTCCGAAGAAATTTCCGGCGTGCGGAAATTTCAGGCTTTTTCTGATCGGACGGGCTTTCCACGTCTCTGGTCATGTCACCGTCAGACTTCTCAGGATTGCGCTCGTCATCCAATTTCATTTTTAGGCCTCACGCGAATTGTGTTTCGAAAAGAAAACGCAGAGAGTGTACGTCAAACCTATCCGCGAAGGGAGTCTTTCCTTTTCGCCGCTTCTTGCAAACTGCCCCGTGTTCGATTCGCTCCGGCACGCCGTCCCCGCTCCGCATTTCCGCTACAATATGAGTTGAGGAAAGCGCGTGATTCACCGCAACATCTTTCACAACGAGAGTCTGCTGCCGGTCGAAAAGGTTCGCCTCTCGCCCGGCCAGGCCGGCCTCACTTGCGGCTGGGGCATCTTCACCACCTTGCGCATCTTCCGCGGCGAAGCCTTCGCCTACGAGCGTCACTGGCGCCGCCTCGAAAAGGACGCTGCCATTACTCGCATGCCCATGCCCTACACCGCGGCCAAAGTCCGCGTCCATCTTCACGAAGTGATTCGCGCCAATAAGGTCTCCGAAGGCGCCGCACGCATCTATCTTGTCTACAACCAGGTCGGCCACTGGCGGAGTGACGAACCGCAGCCCCAGGTTGACCTCATCATCTACACCGCCGACCTCCCTGAGTATCGCGAGCCCGTCCGCCTCGCGCTTCGCGAGCAGGCGCGCCACGCGGCCTCGCCCCTCGCCGGCGTCAAGACGATCTCCTGGCTCCCCAATGTCTGGGCCGTCGCCGAAGCGCAAAAAGAAGGTTTCGACGAAGTCGTTCTCCTCAACGAGCGCGGCGAAGTCGCCGAATGCACCGCCGCTAACATCTTCGCCGTGAAAAACGGCAAGGTCTTCACCCCGCCCCTCAGCTCGGGATGCCTAGAGGGCGTCACCCGCGGCATTCTTTTCGAAATCGCCCCCGAGGCAGGCTTCTCCCTCGTCGAGCAAACCCTCCGCCCCGAAGATTTCTACACCGCCGACGAGGTTTTCGTCACTTCGACCAACCGCAGCCTCATCGGCGTCGGCGAGATCGCCGGCCACCAAATCGCCTCCGTACCCGGCCCGCTCACGCTCCGCCTCGAAGAGGTCTTCGCCGCCTACGTCACGGACTACGTCTCGCGCCGCCTCGCCACTTCCGCTTCGCGCTGAGTGCGACGAAGCGTTTGCGCTGAATTACTCGAAGCGCGAACACTAGGCCAACACGATTCAGTTCCATCCTTTATCTTCCCTATTCGAGTGCAACCAGACTCTCACCTCCATTGACATGCAAATACTCGCGACCTAAGATGCCCGCACATGGCGGACTCTCCCACGCTCATCGGCCAGATTCTCTCGCACTACCGCATCCTCGAGCGGCTCGGTGGCGGAGGCATGGGAGTCGTTTACAAAGCAGAGGACACGCGTCTCCGCCGCTTCGTTGCTCTCAAATTCCTTCCGGAGAATGTCGCCAAAGATCCCCAGGCGCTGGCTCGCTTCCAGCGCGAGGCACAAGCCGCCTCTGCCTTGAACCATCCGAACATCTGCACCATCCACGACATCGGCGAAGATGGCGGCAAAGCCTTCATCGCCATGGAATTTCTGGATGGTCAGACGCTGAAGCACTTCGTCACCGGACAGGCGATGGGGTTGGAACGCCTCCTGGATGTGGCCATTGAAATCGCCGACGCCCTGGATGCCGCTCACGCCGAAGGCATCGTTCACCGCGACATCAAACCCGCCAATATTTTCATCACCAAGCGGGGTCACGCCAAGGTTCTGGACTTCGGCTTGGCTAAGGTCGCTACCGCGAAAGTCGCCAGCGGCGGTGCGGGTGCAACGGCCACAATGGCTACCTTCGGAGTAGACTCGGAACAATTGACGAGCCCCGGCAGCACGCTGGGCACCGTTTCCTACATGTCGCCCGAGCAGGTACTTGGCAAAGAGCTGGATGCGCGCACCGACCTGTTTTCTTTCGGAGTGGTGCTCTACGAGATGGCCACTGGGTTTCTCCCGTTCCAAGGCGAGAGTTCCGGCGCCATCTTCGACGCCATCCTTCATAAGAATCCCGTCGCGGCGCTGCGCCTCAACAACAGCCTTCCCCCCGAATTCGAACAAGTCCTGCAGAAATCCATGGAAAAGGACCGCGACCTGCGCTACCAGAGCGCCGCGGAGATGCGCGCTGACCTGAAGCGCCTCAAACGCGACACCAGCTCGGGTCGCGTGAACGTCAGCAGCGGTTCAGCAGCAGCCGCGCACCCTTCCGGCTCGAGCGAAATCGCCGCCGTGCACTCGAGCTCCGCCGTTGCGCCCGCCGTTGCCGCGAAACCTGCGCTATCGAAACCGCTTCTGCTTGGCGCATTTGTGGTGCTCGTGATCGCAGCTTTTGGCGCCTACAAATTCCTGACGCGCCCTCACGAACTCAATCTGCAGAACATGCAGATTACAAAGCTGACGGATAGCGGCAAGGCTGAGGATGTCGCCATATCTCCCGACGGCCGCTACATCGTGTACGTCCTGGTGGATGGCGAACAGCAAAGTCTTTGGGTCCGCAATGTGGCGACCAAGAGCGATGTCCAGATCCTGCCGCCAGACGTCGTGACTTTCGCCGGCCTCAGCTTTTCCCCGGACGGCAATTACCTTTATTTTGTGCGCTCAGACAAAAGCACGACGCTGTACCACTACCTCTATGTGATGCCGGTGCTGGGTGGCACACCGCGTCAGTTGATTCGCGACGTTGACAGTCCGGTCAGCTTCTCACCGGATGGCAAGCAGATCGTTTTCGCGCGAGGTGCGCCGGAGCACAACATTCTCGAAGTTCATGTCGCCAATATGGACGGTAGCGCTGACCACGTACTCGCCTCCCTGCCGGCACTCCTCTACTTCGTTAGTGCAGCGGCCTGGTCGCCGGATGGAAAGACCATCGTCGTGCCAAGGTTGCAATCGGGTAAGGAAAATAAGTGGGCGTTGACCGTCATCAACGTGGCCGATGGCAGCGTCAGAGATCTGTTTTCCGGTTCTGAAGCGGTCGGAAGGCCTGCGTGGTTACCCGACGGCAGCTCTCTCCTGGTGCCTATTCAAGTGCTGCCGGAAAATCGATCGCAACTGTGGCTCGTGTCTTATCCCAGCGGCGAAAAACGACGTTTCTCCAACGATCTTTCGGATTATGGCCTCACGGTGGAGCTGACACACGATGGACAGATGCTGGTTGGGCTGCAAAACAGGCGGATTTCTCACATCTGGACCCTGCCGGAAGGGCAGGCAGCGCAAGCCAAACAGATTACCTCGGGGGAGACCCCCGATGACGGCGTGGCGCCTGGCCCGGATGGCAAGCTCCTGGTGCGCAGCCGCGGTAGCGAATTGCTTCTGATGAACTCTGATGGTAGCCAGAGAACGGTCCTCCGTCCCAATCTTCGCAACTTCAACTCCATGTCGATTTGCGGCGACCGCTATCTTGTTTTCGATTCTTTTGAGGAAAATAAGCCTCGCCTGCTTCGCACGGATGCCGACGGCTCGAATCCCGCAAGGCTCTCCGAAGACGTTAACAATTCCGATTGTTCACCCGATGGCAAGTGGGTGCTGTACTCTTCGGAACACGACCTCTACCGCATTCCCATCGAAGGAGGCGCTCCCACGGAGCTCGCCACTACGCCCTACGGCGCCTACGGAGTAATCTCGCCAGACGGAAAATGGATTGCCTACGGATACCAGGAAGGCAATCCGGTGCCCGTGCCCAAGGTCGCGGTTCTCTCCGCCGCCGGAGGATCCCCGCTCCACGTTTTTGCCCTGCCCAGCGGCACGAACGGATTGCACTGGTCGCCCGATCAGAAGGGTTTGCAGTACCTCTTAACAAGGAAAGGCGCCACAAACGTCTGGGAACAGCCGCTCACCGGCGGCGCGCCGCGCCAGGTCACCAACTTCACCTCAGGGCTCATCTTCGATTTTTCCTGGACGCGCAACGGCAAGCAGTTGCTCTTGGCCAAAGGTGAAGACACCAGCGACGTCGTCCTCATCAGCAACTTCCGCTAATTTCAGCTATTCTCTCCTTTACATCGCTGGCCGGCGTATGCAGTGCGGCGGCTTGCCGCCACTTCCCGGCCTGGGAACATGGTATAAAGACATCCAATCAAAGGAGCGCGAGCAAGACAATGGACGAATTAGTTCCCAACCTTCCACCCACGAGAAAAGAAAAACGCCGTGGCCTCCGTTTTCCTGTCGTTGTTCCCGTGGAAGCCAGATGGCAAGACGCCGGAGGAAACAGCGTTCAGGTAACCGCCCAGGCAAAAGAGGTCAACGCTCACGGTGGTTTGCTGGAGATGAGAAATTATCCAAGCGTGGGCAGCCAGCTCGAATTGACGAATCTACTCAACAAGGAAACCTACCGCGCGCGCGTCGTTGCTCCCCGCCGCTCCAAGGATGGTCTGCCGCTGGGTGTTGCGGTGGAGCTGCTCATTCCGAGCGAGACTTTTTGGGGCGTTAATTTTCAGCTCCGCAAAACCAGCGCCGAGCTTTTCCGCCTCGAGCAGGAGATTCGCTCGGGTGGAATCGACGCGCGCATCTTGACGGACTTCCGCGACGCCGTGGATCACGTCCGCAAGACGGCCTGGGCCGTTCAGGAATGGCAGGAGCGCCAGCTGCTAGATCACGATCCCCGGACGGTGCTTCCCCTGCTCACTACCGAGCGCATCCGCCGCGCCGCCCAACTCATCGACGCCATCGCCACCGACCTGGCCAATCAGGAAGTAACCCGCGAAACCTCGGGGACGGGTGAGCTTTTTCAAGCCGTCGGACGCGTCCATCAACTCTTGGATAATTTATTGAAAACCGGGGAGCGCTAAACCGCGTCGGAACATTCCTGCATTTGCGCTGCAAGGATTCTATTACTCGACTCTTGCTCTAAACTCTCGGCGCCTCTTCAGCGATCCGCGCTTACAAATTGGAAGAATCAAAGGGCCTGGGGAATAATTCGCGCATCCGCAGCATTTCGCTCTTGCCCTTCAAATTTGCCAGAATGACCGGAACGTCGCCGCAGAATTCCCAAATGATCTGTCGGCACGCGCCGCACGGCGGGGTCAGCGAATCCGTGTCCGTCACCACGGCCATCGCGTCAAAGCCGCGTTCGCCCTCGCTAATCGCTTTGAAAATAGCCACGCGCTCGGCGCATATCGTCAGTCCATACGTCGCGTTCTCGACGTTGCACCCGCCGAAAATCCTTCCGGAAGTCGCGCGCAGCGCCGCCCCAACGCGGAAATTTGAATACGCCGCGTGCGCGTTTTCCCGCGCTTGTTTCGCCGCCGCAATTAATGCGTCGAATTCACTCACACCACAGCTCCTTGCCGCCAAGCCAGAATTGCCCTCACGCCACCGCCTCCGCGATCCGCGGAATCACCGCTTCTAACACCGCGATGAATTGACCCTTCACTCGCCCGGCTGTCTCCAGCACTTCCTTGGAATCCAGCGGCTTGTCGAGAATTCCCGCCGCCGCATTCGTCACGCACGATATTCCCAGCACGCGCATGCCGCTGTGCCGTGCCGCAATCACCTCTGGCACCGTCGACATCCCCACCAGATCTGCGCCGATCGTCCGCAGATACCGTATCTCCGCCGGCGTTTCGTAGCTCGGCCCGCTCAGCCCCGCATACACTCCTTCATACATCCCGATTCCCAGCCGGTTCCCTTCCCCCACCGCCATTTCCCGGAATCTTCTATCGTAGGCGACGCTCATGTCCGGAAAGCGCTCGCCGAATCTTTCATCGTTCGGTCCCGAGAGCGGATTCACTCCCTGTAAATTGATATGGTCCTTGATCACCACCAGCCGTCCCTGCACAAACTCGCGCTTGATCCCGCCGGCTGCGTTTGTGAGGATTATCGCCTTCACTCCCATGCGCGCGAACACGCGCACCGGAAACACCACTTCCTTAACCGAATATCCCTCATACAAGTGGACTCGCCCCTGCATCCCCGCCACCGCTACTCGCCCCACCTTGCCGATCACCAATTGTCCTGCGTGGCCGATCGCCGTGGACTGTGGAAAGTGCGGAATGTTCGCGTAGTGAATTCTTGTAGCTTCGCTGAATTCATCGGCAAATGCTCCGAGCCCGGACCCCAACACGAGTGCGATTTGCGGGCGCAGCGAGGTTTCCGAAAGAATATATTTTGCGGCTGCCTCCGCACGTTCGAACTCGCTGCCGGTCTTCGCGGAACCAGCCGAAGCGGCCGCAGATCGCGCCGCGCGGGCCCTTTTCCCTGGAACGATTTCTGCTTTCGTTTCTTTCTCGGAACTCACGTCAAAATTCCCACGATGGACGCGGACATTAAATTCGCCATCGTCCCGGCGAGCATGGCGCGAATGCCGAATTTGGCAAGCTGCCCGCGTTGCTCCGGCGCCAGCGCGCCGATGCCCCCGATTTGAATTCCAATCGAGCTGAAATTCGCGAAGCCGCACAACGCAAATGTGGCAATCGTGAAAGAGCGCGGGTCAAGCGTCGCCTTCATTCCGCCGAGCTGCGTGTAGGCAACGACCTCATTGATCACCATGCGCGTGCCGAGCAGATTGCCGATCGCCGCGCAGTCACGCCACGGTATCCCAATGAGCCAGGCCACCGGCGCAAAAATCCAGCCGAAAATCTGTTGCAGGCTCGACGGGAACCTGGCCATTCCGTGCCCGGCAAGCCAGTCATGGGCGCCGCCCATCAGTGCATTGACCAGTGCGAGCAACGCCAGAAACGTGATGAGCATCGCCCCAACATTCAAGGCCAGGTGTAATCCATCGACGGTCCCACGCGATATCGCGCCCAGAAAATTCGCTTCTTTTTCCATTTCCGGCATTTCGACGCGTCCCGCCGTAAGCGGCTTCTCGGTTTCCGGCACAAGCATTTTCGCCATGAGTAAAGTCCCCGGCGCCGTCATGATTACGGCGGTGAGCAGGTGCTTGGCTTCGATCCCGAACGCGATATACATGGCCATAATGCCGCCCGAGACATGCGCCATCCCGCTGGTCATCACGCACATCAGCTCGGACTTCGTCAGTTTGCTCAGGAATGGCCGGATCGTAAGCGGCGCTTCGGTCTGACCCATGAAGATGCTGGCGGCAACATTCAACGATTCTGCCCCGCTCACGCCCATCAACCGCGTCATGATCACCGCCGCGGCGCGGATGATCAATTGCATCACGCCGATGTGGTACAGCAGGGCAAAGAATGCCGCGATGAAGATGATGGTGGGAAGAACCTGGAACGCGAAAGAAAACCCCAGGGAAGAAACCTTCTTGCCTATCTCGCCGAAAACGAATTCGGAACCGATATACGAAAAGCTGAGAAGCTTGTTGACCAGAAAGCCGGCCTTCTCGAATATCCGCCGGCCAATTTCAAACTTCAGCACGAACACCGCGAATACCAGCTGGAGGCTGACGCCCCAGAGCACCGCCTTAAGTTTGATTGCCTTGCGATCCGTCGAAAACAAGTATGCGAGTCCCAGCATCGTTGCCAATCCCAGCACTCCTGCGAATCGTCCCATGCCTTCTCCTTTTTTCAGGCGCCGAGGATGCGGCGGATGAGCGGGCGTTCTCCCGATGGTGCGCTTTCGCCGATTTGGTAACTCTCGGCGATCAGACTTTTCGCTTCGGCCAGCTTGGCATCGGCATTGTAATGAATCATCGCGAGCGGCTCGCCTTTTTCGACGCGGTCGCCGATGCGCTTCCGAAATTCAATTCCGACGGCGTGATCGATGGTATCTTCCTTCTTTTCGCGGCCGCCGCCAAGCATCGCCAGAGCGGTGCCGAACTGCTCGCAGTTGGTCCCGGTAATATAGCCATCCACGGAGCTGGTGACATTCACATGAAAACGGGCCGCCGGCAAGCGCTGTGGCTCGTCGATGACTCGCTCGTCTCCGCCTTGTAGCTTGATACCCTGCTTGAATTTCTCTTTCGCCCGGCCATTGGCAATCATCGTTTGGGCCAGCAGGCGCCCTTCCTCCACGCTTTCGGTGCGCTCTCCGAGGTAAAACATCCACGCGGAAAGCTCGATGCTCAGTTCACGAAGATCAGCAGGCCCGCGGCCGCTCAAAACCTCGATACATTCCACAACTTCGACGGCATGGCCGGCGGCGCGTCCCAGCGGCTGTTCCATGTCCGTGATCAGAGCCACGACTTTCTTGCCCATGCGCTTTCCCGTCTCCACCATCACTTCGGCAAGCCGGACCGCATCTTCTTCCTTCTTCATAAAAGCTCCGGATCCCGTCTTCACATCGAGAACAAGCGCATCGATGCCCTCGGCAAGTTTCTTGCTCATGATGGAAGCGCAAATCAGGCCGGCATTCTCTACCGTGGCGGTCACATCGCGCAGCGCGTAAATTTTCTTGTCCGCGGGTACAATTTCACCGGTCTGGCCGATCAGGCCCATGCCGCATGCTTTCAAAACGCGGCGGAATTCTGCGAGCGTCAGATTCACGTTGAAGCCTGGAATGGCTTCGAGCTTGTCGAGCGTCCCGCCCGTGTGGCCCAGGCCACGCCCGCTGATCATCGGTACAGTAAGTCCGCCCGCGGCCACGATGGGCGCGAGAATCAGCGAAGTCTTGTCACCCACGCCGCCCGTGGAATGCTTGTCCACTTTTTTCCCGGGAACATCGGCAAGGTTGAGAACCTCTCCGGAATAAAGCATCGATTCCGTGAGCGCCGCGATCTCGGCGCGGTTCAAACCGCGCAGCCACGCTGCCATCAGCCAGGCTGCCATCTGATAATCAGGAATGTTTCCGCCCGTGTAGCCGGAGATCAGGAAATCAATCTCTTCGCGGGTGTGTTCCCCAGAGTCGCGTTTCTTGCGGATCAGGTCGACGGCGCGCATGCTTGTCCGAAGGATGTCGCGGGAGCGTAGCATTCGCCGCAAACCGCGTCAACGCAGGACACCTTGGCGCGATTCGTTCTCTGGATTTCGAATGACTCGCGCACAGTGCGGTAACAAATCTGGCACGCCTGGGAGCAGCGGCAGAAAATCTGGGCTAGGGCGAATGAGGACGCGGCCCATCCCCGTGCCGCAAGTTTCGAGGAAAACTACAAAGGCAGATGTACGTCAGGCGGCAGCGGCGTTGCCTGACTGGCAACAGCCTGCCAGCCTCGGGGGCCACTTACATACACATGCGTGACGCGCAACTGGCCGCCAACCCTCTGCCCATTGAGATTGGTTCGCAAAGACCAGAAGGAATTCGCAACCGCTACATCTTGAAAGAAACGCACTCTGACATCCGACGCGATGAAGGACTCATACTTCATTCCGGATGCCTGCACTACATCAATGAACTGCGCTTTGTTCACGGATTGCCCGTGCGACAGCGTGCCGATGAAATCATCGCTATAAACGCGCCGGAAGAAAGTTCCGTTGTTTAGCTGGATGGCATGCGCCGTCTCGTTTTCGAGGTTGACGATTTCTTGCCGTTGCATCTCGGGATTGGGAGGCGCATCGGGCTCTTGCCCGGGCCAGGCTGGGGCAAGAGCCAGCCCGATAATCAGCAGCACCGCGATCTTGTTCATGGGATACGCCTCCCGCACCGCTTCCTCGAAATCGGCCGGACTCTCACACAAAAAGTATACGGCTACCCTGCTCCAACCGGCGGTGATCAGCTTGCTCTCTGTTTCCACTCCGTTAATTGCTATATAAGAACAAGCAGCGACTCTCGCGTAAGTGACGAAGCCCTCCGCCGTAAGGGAAGGCAGCCGCTGCGGGCATGCAATCAAAGAGCACGCTAGGACTCAGATGTTCGTGGAATATAATATTCCGAGGACAGGGGCACAAACTTGGAACCCATTTCACACTTTTTCTACTCAGACAGATTAAAGCTCCAATTCTGGGACTACGGACAGGACGCGAAACCCGCCCTCGTGCTCGTCCACGGCGGTTTGGATCATGCCCGCAATTGGGACTGGGTAGCCCGGGCGTTGCGCGAGCACTATCACGTCTACGCACTCGATCTTCGCGGCCACGGCAACAGCGCCTGGGCGCCCGGCGCGATGTACAGTGTCGCGGAACACGTGCTCGACCTCTCCGCCCTGCTCGACATCATCGACGATTTCCCCATCCGGCTCATCGGCCATTCTCTCGGAGGAGGAATCGTCCTGAACTATTCCGGCGTCTACCCCGATCGCGTCGGTAAG
Organism: Candidatus Acidiferrales bacterium; assembly: GCA_044447665.1. Classification (GTDB taxonomy): domain Bacteria; phylum Acidobacteriota; class Terriglobia; order Acidiferrales; family UBA7541; genus Acidiferrum. The sequence continues at coordinate 18,075 of JBIOGB010000053.1, forward strand.
GCCGTCTCGATTGAAGGCTTGGGGTTCCCTGAAGACCACCGCCTGCACGGGCCGGCATCGCAGCGCGTGAGGCACTGGATCGAAGAGGTGCGCAATCTGGAGAAGCGGCAGCCGAAAAGCTATCCGAACCTCGACGCCGCCATGGCGCGAATGAAAGAAGCCAACCCGCGGCTTTCCGATGAGGTCGCCCGGCACTTGACCCTGCATGGAACAAATTGGGATTCGAACGGATTGCTGCTCTGGAAATTCGACAACTATGCTCGCGCCATCTCGCCTTATGGGCACCACATGGAAGACGCCGTGGAACTATTCGGTCAAATTACTTCGCCGGCTCTGTTGTTCTGGGGGCTGGAAAGTTTTTTCCCCGCACCGCAGGGAGACCCGCGCTTGAAAGCCATCCGCAATTGCCGCCTGGTGACCGTGCCGAATGCCGGGCACTGGGTCCATCATGACCAGTTGGAACTCTTTCTCAAAGAAACGACGGCGTTCCTCCGAGCATAATCCATCAACCCGGTGACTCCGGCTGCGAAATTCCATCTTGTCTAAGGAGTTTGGATGCGCTGTCACTCGGCAGAAGCGGGACGCATTCAGCCTTTGGCGTACGCAAAGGCTTTGCTAGAATAACGTTTCTCTCATGGCTGTCATCCAACCCCATGCTCGTTCATTCAATGGAGGGATCATGATTGAATTTTTTCCTAAAGTTCGCGAAGCGGTCAATTCCCGCGGTTTTTCCCGCCGGGAGTTTCTCGCACACACTTCTTGCTTCGGAGCATTTTACGCAATAGCGCAGCTGATACCTCTGCCGGCGCTCGCCGCGGAACTTTCGGGCGATCCTCGCATTGCCGATGCGCCGATTGTGGACAAAGGTTTTGCCTCCGTGCGGAAAATCGGCGAAGGACTTTACGCCACCATTTCCGATCCATCCAAGGGCAACACCACCCTTTGCAATGGCGGTTTCCTCGTGGGAAAAGACGCTGCTTTGCTGGTTGAAGGGTTTACCACTCCCGCCGGCGCTTCGTTCCAGATGGAAACGCTGCGCACCATCTCTCAAGTGCCGGTGAAGGGCGCTCTTGACACGCACTACCACTTCGACCATTCGATGGGGAATTCATTTTATGGCGCCAATGGGATTGCGCTTTGGGCGCATGCCTCGGCGGCGAAGCGGATCGTGGACAACTATGCACCGTTGCAGGGCGCGGACAAGGAATCGGTGCTAGCTCCACTCGAAAAACGTATCAAGGATGCGAAATCGGAGACCGAACGGCAGCATGCACAAAGCGACTTGAATGCAGTAACCGGGCTTTTCCAGATTGCTAACGCCAGCATTTTGGCGCTGCCAAATCATCCCATCGATCCGGCAAAATCACCCATGACGATGGATTTGGGCGGGCTATCTGCCGTGATCGAGTATCATCCCGGGCATTCGGGAACAGACATGATCGTCCGCGTTCCGGAACAAAATGTAGTCTATACGGGCGACCTGCTCTTCAGCGGATGGTATCCGGTCTGTTTCGACGAGAAGGCTACCGTTTCAGGATGGCGCGCCACGCTGGCCAAGTTCGCATCCTTCGGCAAAGATACGATTTTCGTGCCCGGCCACGGCCAAATCTGCGGGCAAGAAGGCATCGCCAGCATCCGTGAAGTCTTCGACGACATCGCCGGCCAAGCGGAGAAAATGTTCAAAGCGGGCGTCCCGGCGGAAGAAGCACAGCACCGTTATGTCGTCCCCGACAAATTCAAGAATTTCCCCATCTTCGCCTGGGGCTTCACCATCGGCCCGGCTATCACCAAGCTCTACGCCGAATGGAAGGCAGGCAAATCGTAAGACGCATCTGGTCCAGAAAAGAGGACAACGATGGATCTCATCGTCGGGGCCACTGGCATCGTCGGTCATCAGATTGCTCTCGGTCTGCAACAAAAGGGCCACAGCGTCCGCACGATGGTGCGCGGCGGCAAGATTCATGAGAAGGCGCAACCTCTTATCTCGGCTGGAATCGAAGTCCTCGACGCTGATCTCACCAAGCCGGAAACCCTTCCCATCGCCTGCGCGGGCATCGATACGATCGTTTGTACGGCTACGTCCATGCCTCACGGGCGCGATGACGGTCTGCGCCGGGTGGATCGTGACGGAGTTCTTGCGCTGATTGACGCTGCCGAGCGAGCCGGGGTGCGCCACTTCGTTTACACATCGTACTCAGGAAACATCCGCGTGCCGTCGCCGCTGGAAACAGCCAAGCGCGATTGCGAAGCGCGGCTCGTCGCCGGCCGGATGCACGCAACGATTCTGCGACCTTCGTATTTCATGGAAGCGTGGTTGAGTCCGATGCTGGGTTTTGATCCTGCAAATGGGCGTGCTCGCGTCTATGGATCCGGCGAAGCCAAGGTGAGTTACATCTCTGTACAGGACGTCGTCGCCTTCGCTGTATCCGTGGCTGGGAAACCACCAGAAAAGCAGCTTTTCCTCGAGATGGGTGGGCCGGAAGCTCTTTCGCAATTGGATGCGGTCGGAATATTCGAGCGTGCACTCGGTAAAAAAATAGAAATTGAACGGATTCCACTCTCGGCTCTTGAGGAACAACAACGTTCGGTGGACCCATTGCAGAAAACTTTCGCAGCATTGATGATTGCCTACGCCGGCGGCGACGCGATTGCTCGCAGTATGGAAACCGCACGCGCATTCGGCGTCTCACTCCATTCCGTTGCTGACTACGCCGCCACGCTGCGCAAAGCAGCGACGGCCTGAACGAGGAATCACCGGACGGTGCCGCCGAGTCTGTGATTATGAATCGCGAAGCAAATCTCTCATGGCGGCGCCAGCGTTCAAACACGCGAGCAACGCCCGCTCAGTGCGAATCGAAAGTGAATATCAATCCGAAAATCAAGAGGTGCTGCCCTGGCGTCAAGCCAACCACGCCGGGCTGCACTTGACCATCATTGAAAAACCCGCCCCCTTTGCCGCGCGAATCGTCATAGCGGTGCTCGAGCCGCAAGATCGTGGTTGTTCTTCGGTACGGGAGGCGATATTCGAGCGTGCTCGTGACGGCTTTTATTGTCTGCGCGAACCCCGTCCACCGGCCATCGCGGTCCCAGGCAAATTCCGGGCGAAGCGTCACGCTCCACGGGCCGCGCACGGCCCAGTGAACAGGCAACTGCGCAGACATCCACAAGGGACGCGAATTCCCGGCAGCGGCCACCTTTTCCGTTCCTATTTGATATTCGAAAGCCACCGTCACCGGAGTTCGCTTCCATTCCGCGATGCTATCCGAAAAGAAGCGCCAGAACTCGAGTGCGGTATCGGACTGGTGCGGACCGTAGAGGATTGTTTCTTTGAAGTTGAGATGCTCCGCCGCACTGTAGGCGACTTGCCCACCCCAACTGGGAACATTGTTAGGATGCGCCAAATGAAAATAGTCATTAATGACAAAAGCCGTTGCCGTAACCTTTTTGGAGAATGGATAGCTGGCGTTCACGCCGAACATCAAGTAAGGCGTGTAGTCGCCTCCCCAGGGACGCGTGTATTCCAAGTTGTCCTTGCCGTAGAGCGAATCATAACCGATGAAGCTGCTGAAGAGCCCGGCTTGGACCGTGAGTCCCTTGCCCACTGGGGTAAGATACGATGCATCGGCCAGACCAAAGTGCCTGAGCCAGTCAGATCCACGGACGTTCGGAGCCGTAGCGGAAAACCCAAAACCCTCTGAGTCCTTTCCTCCCTGCACCGCCAGTTCCATGCCCCAGCGGGAAACCTCGGACGTTTCCTTTTTCATGCCGGCGCCCGCCATGTTTAGGTCCAGCTCATTCACTCGGAACGTCGTGCTGCGGTTGCGGAACAGATGATTGGAAGGATGGTTGAAGTCCAACAGATAACCCAAATCAGCGAAACCTCCATAACTCCATTGAGGCTTCGTTTGCTGACTCCCTGGTCCTGACTGCGGTTCTTGGAAACCCTCGTCGTATGGCTCGGCTGAATCGAACCACTGGCGCTCATCCCCTGCTAAAAGCCGTGAATCGCTTGCTGGTGAGGGGGATTGCGCGCAGGCGTGAATGCAGAAAAGAGCAAGTGCGAACAGTACAAAGAACACTCGGAGAACTGCCCCAGCCAGCGGAAGCTTTGGAATCATCGTGCTCAGAATGACAAATCAAGCGGAGGGCCGCAATGCTGAACCTCAAGAAGTCCTTAAGAGTTGTGCGCAAAAATTGATCAGACTCAGTCTAATTCTTGAATGTTGGTAGCACTGTTTGCATTGAAGCGGGGGAAAAGTGACGCACGCCGGTGGTTCTATTCCAAGCTGCAAGCGCTAGAATTTGACGAGAATCGACAGGCCGATGCGGTTCTCGATCTTCTTTAGATCCGGCGTATAACCTGGCACGAATGCCCCCGGCGTGCCGCAAATATTTTCGACGAGCGGAGCCGTCGGGCAATTCGTCGGCGTAATACCGCCGGGCCCCGAAAAATAAGGCATATTCGCCGCGCGATGATCGAACTCCCAGCGGAAAGTGATGTACTGGCTGGGCATATAATCGAACGTGCCGGAGGCGTCCCAGGCTTTGAACGGATCTCCGGGATTCTCCGTAAAGTACGGCGTTCCCGAAGCCGCCGTCGCCCCATTGATCGGCGGCAGCAGCACTAGATAGCGTCCGGGATTGTTGATCTTGCCTCCGCCAACCGTCAGCCCGAACTTGTCTTTGTCGAACCACAAGCGGTTGTAGAGCATGTAGCCCAGAAAACTCTGTTTCGGATGGAAGTTCGCTCCCGTCCCATGGTTGGTGTCGCAGCTCACGCCGCCGCCGTGTTCACATCCCATATCCCCGGTCAAAGAGAAAGCAGCCTTGCTGAGAAAATTCTCAGGCTTGTCGTAATACTTGATCTCGATGCTGTCGTCCGTGTGATACCGTACACGGCCCGGTGCCCCGGCAGCATCCTCGCCCAGAGCATATTGATTCCCGAGCACCGATAGCCACCCGTTGGGGCGCCACAAGATTTGAAAACCGAATCCCGGCCGGTTGTTGAATCGCCCGTACGATTGCCATCCGTTGATGAACCACGGCTCGATCTTCAGGTGTTCGGTGGGGAAAATTTGAACACGCACACCGTTGAAGAACCATGGCGTATTGGATGAAACATACGACGGCTGATACGCCCAGTTGTCAAACTGGTAGTAGCTGAACAGGCCGATGTAGGACATGAAGATCCCGGCATCCACATTGATTCCGTGCAACGCATTGAAGTGATAACCACCGTATGCCTCCGAAACATATCGGTAGGCATTGTCGAGATTCCATTGGCCGCGCGCGGGGCTGGCGTCATTGCGAGGTGTGGTTTGTGAATACAGGCCAAACTGCGTCATTAGCCGCGCACGGACGTTGTCGTAGTGAAAATCGCCGCCCACGCCAAGCTGGGTCACGTGGACTTCGTTCGAACGAAACACTTCGCTCGACCCGCCAATCGTGTCGTCCTTCGGATGGTTGAAATCGTAATTGTAGTCAACGTCCGCCCGGATCTCCGGCGTGAAAAAATTGGTGGCGTACGGTGTGTCCTTCGTGCGCGCATTGCCGTTCAGCCACGTAAAATCCCCGAACGCGAACGGTTCCGCCTTCTTCGGCTTGCCTGCGGGCGGATTTTCTTGCACCGCTCCCGCAGTGACCGCCTTCTCCATCGGCGTCACGTTTGCGCTCGCGGCGCCATTCGAACTCGCTGATTCAGCGCCGGCCTCATTCGAACTAGCCCTAGTAGCAGACACAGGCTGCGCCGCGGCGGCGCTCTCAGCAGACGCTGCGGGCGCACTTCCCTTGGATTCAAGATCCGCCACCCGCTTTTCGAGTTGCTTCACGCGATCGAGCAGCCAGCGCTCGCGCTCCGTCAATCCGGGAGCAGGCGCATCCATCTTTATAGGAACAGCTTTCGCAGGGGGGTTGCTGTCGTTCTTGTTGGTGTCGTTCTTGTCGTCCGCGAATATGCTGCCGGGAAATAATCCGGTGCAAAGCAAAGCAGCGAATACCAGCCAAATGAAATTTGTTTTCTGTCCGAACGCGCGCATGTTTCCCTCCTCAGTAATGAATGGCAACGGAATTGTTCTTCGGATCTTGCGCGCGTCTTTGGCAGGCGCAGGACACTTCTTCGTTGCCTGTAAAAGTTAGCGCGGCAAACATAAAAAAGTCATAAGCCCGGCAAGAGCATTTCGTAAGAGGAAACAGCGTTTTGGGGGGGGGCGAAGGGCAGGTACAGACCGGGCACATCCCTGACAGGATAGACCGGGGGCATTCCTGACACTGTTCATCAGTGGCCAGCGCGTGTAAAAAGCAGCGCATGCCATGGAAAGCGAGCAGTGTGATGGAAGAGAAGCTGCGGTTTGTATTTGA
>JBIOGB010000054.1:0-24381 GCA_044447665.1 Candidatus Acidiferrales bacterium
CCAGCGGCCGCCCGAAGTTAATGTGGCGGGGGTCCGGAGAAGAAACTGCCCGAGTTCCTCCATCTCTCGATTCACCGCTATCCGCAGCGCCAGAAACGTTTTTGTCGCGGGATGCAGTCTCTGCCTTCCCCATTGCTTCCGGGCCCCTGCCACAACCGTTGCCAGATGCGCGGTGTCCCTGATGGGCCGCGCGCGTACAATCGCCCTGGCGATTCTTCTGGAATCGTGCTCGTCGGCTTCGCGATAGAGCAGATCGGCCAAATCTTTCTCCGTCCAGCGATTCACAATTTCTCCTGCGGTGAGCTCTTCACCCGCATCCATGCGCATGTCCAGCGGACCGGCTTCGCGAAACGAAAATCCCCGCGCCGCCTGATCAAGCTGCATGCTCGAAACTCCCAAGTCGGCCAAGACCCCGTCCACCGGCGGAATCCCCAACTCGTGCACGGCCTCCGCAATCTTCGAGAACGCCGCGTGCACCAGCGTCACCCTCTTCTCGAATATTTTCAGCCGCTCCCGCGCCAGTTCGAGCGCCTGTGCGTCCCGGTCCAGGCTGATCAACCTGCCCGTGGTTAGCCTTGCTGCGATCGCTTCCGAGTGCCCTCCGGCCCCCAGCGTGGCGTCGATGTAGGTTCCTTCCGCCTTGATGCGCAGCCATTCGAGCACCTCATCCAGCATCACCGGCGTGTGTGGTGGAGTTCCCGCCACTCGTCACTCGCCACTGCTCTCTTAAATCCCCAAACCTTCCAAAGCCTTATCGTCTTCGTCCGTGTACGGCTCGTTCTTTAGCTGATCCAGCGCTCTGGTGTGGTTCACCACCTCAAGACAGTTGAGGGTGCCAAAAACATCCACTTCACCCTTCGTTTGCGCCGACTCTCGCAGGACCGCGGGAAGCAGCACTCTTCCCTGCCCGTCCAACTCCACTACTTGTCCGTAGTAGCTGGTTCTCATCAGAAATTTTCTCTTTGCTCGGTTCGTCGTCGGCAGCTTTGCCAGCTTGTCCTCGATCTCAGACCAAACCTGCATCGGATAAATCCGCGCCGTTTCGCCCGTGGTGCTGGTGATGTAAAACTGGCTCCCGTATTCCTTCAAGGCGTCCAGAAACACGGCGGGTATCTTTAACCGGCCCTTCTCGTCGACCTTCGCCTGACAGTTTCCCCGCAGCCTCATGTGCCCCGTTGCTGGCAGCCCTGCCGCCGCCTATAATGGAGTGGTTTCGGATGCCCAAAATGCCCACAATCACCACAGCCCTCGAAGACTTTCTACTGCGCCCTACTACCTTCTACTGTCTCCTACTGGCGACCACTTTGCCCCACTTTTGCCCACATGATAGGCCGCTTTCTGCGCTTGTCAAGTCATTTCGTACATTTATTTAAAAAAAGTTGTGGAATTCTTTGAGCCACTCTAATGGCCTGAATAGCCCCGACCTATTGTGCTTTCTAATTCCCTTACAGACGACATTTGGTGGTGCAGTTTTCCGTGTTTGGCGCAGCCATCCGCCTTCGTCTTGGATCGCAGTCTCATTACTGGAAAGGCGTGCAGAGAGGCTCTCGAAGCAAATTCCGGTTTCTCCCTTCCTTTTCGCTCACTTCCGTGATATACATAAAACGTCGTCGTGAGCCGGATTCCAAAGGAGCCTTGGCCATGGAATGGGTTACCCCTCAGCACGAAGAGATTGACCTCAACTGCGAAATCAGCTCGTACGCCAACGCCGAGCTCTAATCCGAGCTTAAATGCGCGTTAAAGTCCTCGGCTCTGCAGCCGGGGGCGGTTTTCCCCAATGGAATTGCGCCTGCTCCAACTGTACCCGCCTGCGAAAAGGTGTGCTCAGGGGCCGTGCACGCACGCAAGCGCAGGTTGCTGTTTCTCCAGATCGTTCCTCCTGGTTCCTTCTGAACGCCTCCCCGGATCTTCGTCAACAGCTCTGCGAAAATTCCGAATTTGCTCCCGCCGGCCCTGCCCGCGGCACCCCTATCATCGCCATTTTCCTGACAAGTGCGGATGTGGACTCCGTTCTTGGCCTCCTCCACCTGAGGGAATTTCAACCATTGCATATCTATTCGACCATCTCCGTCCGGCGCGCGCTCACTGAAGAGAACAGCCTTTTCCGCACATTGACGCGATCCAATCCCCCCGTGCGCTGGGAAGTTCTTTCGCTCGACTGCTTGGTCCCGCTCATTAACCAGGCGCAATCCGGCGCAAAAGAAAATCTTTTCTGCAAGGCCGTACCATTGGGCGGCAGCTTTCCAGATTATGTGAGCGACCCGCTGCGCAGAAGTTTGCCGGAAGAAGAAGCCGTCATTGGCCTCCAATTCATGCAGCGCGATAAAAGATTTCTCTATGCTCCAAGCTTGCCGGGCCGCGGTGAAGAGTGGAAGCGCCGCGTCAGTGAGAGCCAGCTTGCGCTTCTCGACGGCACCTTCTGGGCCGACGAAGAACTGATCAAGATACAAAGCGGGGCTGCCACTGCCCGGCAGATGGGCCACCTGCCGCTCTTCGGCTCCTCCGGTCTCATTCAACAATTGCAGTTCATGCGCAATGTTCGCCGCGTGCTCATTCACATCAACAACACAAATCCGATCCTCGATGAAGAAAGCCCCCAGCACCGCGCGGCGCTGGATGCCGGCTTCGAAATCGCCTACGATGGGATGGAGTTCGAACTGTGAGCGTCGCCCTGGACAAAGATCGCCCACTGCTCTCGGAAACCGAGTTTATCGCCGGCTTCCACGCCATCGGTGAAGAGCGCTATCACCACAAGCATCCGTTTCATTTGCTGATGCACGAAGGCAAACTCACCCGCGGGCAACTTCAGGCGTGGGCGCTCAATCGCTACTACTACCAGAGCCGCATCCCCATCAAAGACGCCGCCATCCTCGCGCGCAGCGAAAATCCCGCGTTCCGTGTAGCCTGGCGCAAGCGTATCCTCGACCACGACGGCGACGGCACGAAGCCCGGTGGCATCGAAAAGTGGCTGCGGCTCGTGGAAGCCACGGGCCTCTCCCGCGAACAAGCGATTCGTGAAGAAGGCATTCTTCCGGCCACTCGCTTTGCCGTGCAGGCCTACGTGGATTTCGTCTCCACTCGGACGCATCTCGAAGCCGTAGCCTCTTCGCTTACCGAGCTTTTCTCCCACAAGCTCATTGCTCTGCGCATGGACCGCATGCGCCAGCACTATCCGTGGATTTCCAGCGGGCTCGATTACTTCACCGGCCGCTTGACGCAAGCGCCCGAAGACGCCGAGTTCGCTCTCGCATGGGTCGTCAAGTACGCGCGCAAACGCGAGCAGCAAGACCTGTCGCACGCCGCCTTGCGCGCAAAGTGCGACATCCTCTGGGCCCAGCTCGATGCACTCTATTGCGCCTACGTGAACCCCGGCTGGCCCCCTCCGGGCGCTTTCGTGCCGCAAAGGGATCCGGCATGACGCCCGGTCTGCTGTCCCATCCGCGTCTCGCGCCTGGCTGCCGTCTCGGAGAAAACAACCAGCAGCGCGTACTCCTCATGCCTGAGCGCGCACTGCGCCTCAATGGTCCCAGTCTCGAAATCGTTTCGCGTTGCGACGGCAAACACACCGTAGAGCAAATTATCAGCGAATTGCAAAAAATCTACTCGAAGGCGCAGCCCGAAAAAGTCGAGCAGGACATTCTCGGCTATCTCGGCTTGCTGCACGACCAACGCGCACTCGATTTCGATTCGTAACGACGAGCTCTTTGGAGTGCGGCAGCCTTGCTGCCGCTTTCATGATGTTCAACAGATTGGGGACGTGAACGAGAACCACGAAGCTCCAAACTCCAGCAATGACTTCCGTAGCGATAAACCCGCTAGCTCTCATCGCCGAACTGACCCACCGCTGCCCTCTGCACTGCGTCTATTGTTCTAACCCGCTCGAACTGCAGACTCGCGCCAACGAACTCTCCACGGAGATCTGGTTCCGCGTCTTTCGTGAAGCTTCCAGCTACGGGGTGCTCCAAGCGGATTTCACGGGCGGCGAGCCGCTCGCCCGGCCCGACATTGTCGAGCTGGTGCGCGCCGCGCGTGCCGCGGACCTCTACGTCAGCTTGATCACCTCGGGCATGCCGCTCGATGAAGCTCGGCTCAACGACCTCATCGAAGCGGGTCTCGACCACATTCAGCTCAGTTTTCAGGCCGCACTCGAAGATCTCGCCAACGAAATCTGCGGCACAAAAGCGTACGCGCAAAAACTCCGCGTTCTCGACTGGCTCAAGCGGCACCGTGTCGCCCTCACCCTCAATTTCGTCATCCATCGCCGCAACATCGATCAAATCGCAGAAATGCTGGCGCTCGCGGAATCCTCCTCCGCCACCCGCGTCGAATTCGCCAACGTCCAGTATTACGGCTGGGCCTTTGCCAACCGGGAATATCTCCTGCCCACCCGCGAGCAGCTCACACGCTCGGTGGAGCTCCTCAACCGTGCCGAAGAGCGTCTGCGCGGAAAAATCCGCGTCGAATTCGTCGTGCCGGATTACTACGCAAGATTTCCAAAAGCCTGCATGGGTGGCTGGGGCCGCAAGCTCATGCTGATTACTCCGAGCGGCGACGCGCTTCCCTGTCATGCCGCGCAGGTAATCCCCGGACTGAAATTCGAGAACGTGAAAGAACGCAGCCTGCGGGAAATCTGGGAATGCTCTGAGGCGTTTCAAAAATTCCGCGGAGAAGACTGGATGCAGGAGCCGTGCAGGAGTTGTGACCGCCGCGAAAAGGACTTCGGCGGCTGCCGCTGCCAGGCCTTTCTCCTCGCCGGCGACGCAGCAGCAACCGATCCCGTGTGCTCCCTTGCTCCGCAGCGCTCGAAGGTGGATGCAATTCTTGCAGAAATTAATGCGCTGCCGGCAACAGAAAATTCTGGAAAGCCCGGCTGGCTTTACCGCCCTAATCCTGCATGAATCACTGCTCGCTAATCTGCGTGAGTCGCGGTTGCCGACTGCTGCTGGCGCAGCCGCATCACGACACGAAAGAGAAAAAACAGACTGCCTGCCAAAACCAGCATGCCGAAGATCGTAAGCGTATAGGGCGCCCCGATTTTCTTGGCGATTCCGCCCGCCAGTAGCGCGCCAATCGGCTGGACCCCCATGAACATGGTCGCGTACACGGCCATGACCCTGCCGCGCAGCTCATCCGGCACGCGAATTTGAATCAGCGTGTTCGTCGCGGCCATCTGTGAGGTGGCCGCGTAACCCACGACGACCAATACCATCGACGAAAGCCAGAATATCTTCGACTCCGAAAAAACAATCAAGCAAATGGCGCAAATTGTGGACGTAGCCGCAATCCACTTCGCAAGTCCTTTGTAATCGGTGCGCGCCGCGAAATGAAGAGCCCCCACAACGGCGCCAGCCCCGGCGAAGCTCATCAGCAGCCCGAATCCCCCGGCGCCCCGGTGCAAAATGTCTTTCGCAAAAATCGGCAGCACCACCGAATACTGCAAACCCAGCAGACTGAGCAGGCTCAGCAGCAGCAACGCCGCGCGCACCGGGCGGTCGCTCATCACAAATCGAAAACCCTGAATAAATGTTCGAAATGGCGACTCGTCGGCGTGTTTCGGCTTTGTCTTCGGGATGCGCATCGCCAGCAGCGCGCCGATGACCGCAAGAAAACTCACGCCATTCAAGAAGAAGCACCAGCCTTCATGAATCCAGACAATCGCAAGCCCTGCGATCGCCGGGCCGACCACGCGCGCGCCATTGAAAATCGACGAGTTCAATGCAATGGCATTGGGCAAATCTTCCTTCCCCACCATTTGAACCAGGAATGCCTGCCGGATCGGCACATCAAAGGCGTTCACGATGCCCACGAGAAATGCGATGGCGATGAGGTGCCACACTTGGATCACCTGCGCCAGCGTGAGCGCCGCAAGCAGGAATGCCAGCACCATGGCCGCCGTTTGCGTCCAAATCACTCCCAGGTGGCGATTGTAGCGGTCCCCGACGTAACCCCCGATAGACGCCAAAAAAAGTATCGGCACCTGGTTTGCGAATCCAAACAGGCCAAGTAGAGCCGCCGAACCCGTCAGTTTGTAGACCAGCCAGAGTTGCGCGGTGGATTGCATCCACGTGCCGATCAGCGAAACAAGCTGCCCTGCAATGAAGAGTTGAAAATTCCTGTGTTGCAGGGCGCGGAAGCGCGTGGACTCAAGCGGGATTTTGGCCTCCAACAGTGCGATGCGCAAAACTCGAACTAGTCACGATGCCGCGAGTGGGGAGGAGTTGTCAACGGCATGACGCTGAACTTGCGAAGCCGGATTGGCCGCAAGGAAAATAGGAGAGGAGCGGATCGTATCCCGAGTCTCTGCTTTGTTCTCGATCTAACTTTCAACTGTGGGCTGTCGGCTGCTTCACTCGTTCGGCGGCTCAGGCGCTCCGCCGACGTGCAGATGGCTCAGATCCCGAAGCGTGGCTTTATCTTCCTCGCTCATGCCGCGCGTAAAGTTCGGATCGTTCAAATGCTGGTTGCGCGCCGACTCCGGCATATTCTGCAGCACCGCCAACCGGTGTTGGATCGCCCTCTGCCGGTCCGGCGGCGTCTGCTTCCACCTGGGCAATACATCATTCTTGATGTGCGCTTGCTGTTGCGGAGTCATGCGCTGCCACACATCAGCGCGCCTCCGCATGTCGTCTTTCTGTTGTGGCGTCAGCTGTTCGAAGCGTCGCTGATTCTGCTGTAGCCTCTGTCGCTCTTCCGGTGACAGGTCGCGCGGACGAACGCTCGCATTCGGCGGCCGATTTCCCCCGCCAAATGATCTCGCCGGACCCGCCGGCGGATTGTTCCCCGCCGGATTCCGCGGCGGCGGAGTATAAGCTCTCCCGGCCCGAGGTTGCGGCCTGGAAGCTGCCCGATCCGGACGAGGTTCCTGACGACGTTCTTGACGGTGTTCCTGCTTCTGCTGCGGCTGCTGACGCGGCGGCCGGTCATTGTTGCGCGGATTTTGCGCCGCGCACGGCAGCGCTAGCCCTGCGCTGATCCCCAGCCCCATAAGGTACGCACCGAATTGGAGTCGTAGTTTCATCGCCTCTTACATCTGCTGATTTTCCGAATTGGCCTCATCCGCCTGCACCGGCTGCGGCAGCTCGGTCAGCGGTTCAAAATTCGAGATCACATCGTAATTTTCCAGCACCGGAATGTCCTCCTGGGCGATCGCAGGTTGATTGGAATTCGCATGCGTCCCAATCCAGAGCGTGGCAACCAGCAGCATGGACGCCGCAAACACCACGCGTGGCGACGGCGTGAACCATGCCCACCAGCTCTGCTTCGCCGGCTCTGCGGCGACGCGCGCGTGCACCCGCGCGTCAAACGCTGCCGAGGGCTCGATCTGCGGCAGCTCGTCGAGCAAGCCCGTCACCGCGCGAAACTCGTTCACGCGCAGGCGGCACGCCGCGCACTCCGCGAGATGCGCCTCCATCTCGCGATGCTCGCTCTCTTTTACGCGGCCGTCCACGTACGGCAGAATCCGCTCTTCCATTCGCTTGCAACTCATGACTGCCTTCCCTTCTCTACCTCGCCCAAAAACTTTGGCTGCTGCGCCACGAGCGGGGCGAGTTCCACTCGCAGCGTTTCGTACGCCCGGAAGAGCAGCGACTTCAGCGCGCTCTCCGAGCATTCCAGAATCTTTGCAATTTCGCTGTAATCCAGCTCCTGATATTTGTGCAGTAGCACCGCCGCGCGTTGCTTCTCCGGCAATTTTTTGATCGCGTGCCGGATCATTTTGCTTCGCGCCTCCTCGATCAGGTGCTGCTCGATGTTCGGATGCTTTTCCGCGACGTCCAGCGTCCGTTCATCCCCGTCTTCGGCGTCCGCGCTCACCGGCGCGTCAATCGAAACTTCCCTGCGCTGGTAGCGGTTGTCCCGCACGGAATTCAGCGCTAGGTTTGTCGCAATCCGGAACATCCACGTCGTGAATTTCGCGCTCGGCACATACTCTTTTCTTGCGCGGTACACGCGAAGAAAAACTTCCTGCGCCAGGTCTTCCGCCTCTTCCCGCCCCCGAACCATGCGGTAAAGGAAATTGACCAGAGGGCCCCGGTAGCGCTGGAGAAGAAGTGCGAACGACTGTTCATCGCCCGCCTTCACGTCCAGCATCAGTTGGACGTCCGACCTGGCCATAGCCGCCACACTGTATCAAACACTTTGCTTCTCAGAAAGTTGCGAGTGAGAGAATTCTCTAAATCGAGGTTAAATCACTGTAGCGCCGGGCTTTAGCCCGGCATTTCCAGGCAGGCTCAAAATTCCGGGATATGCCCACTATACATGAAATAAGCGCTGTATTATCAACAAGCTAGCGACCCCAACGAACACCAGCACCGCCATCCGCCAATTCGGTTCCCGGTTCACTTCCGGCAGCAAATCCGTCGCCGCCACATATAGCGTCACTCCCCCCGCGAGCGGCAGCGCGTACTTCAATTGGCCCTGCAAGAGACTTGTCAGCAACACTCCCATCAACGTCGCCGCTCCCAGTGCCCCGGCCGCAAGGATCGCCTTGCGTTTCCCCTGCCCGCTCGCCAGCACCACCGAAGCGATCGTAAACCCTTCCGGCAATTTGTGAAGAAACACAGCCATAAAAATCACCGCGCCCAGCCACGTGGAAACCAGGAAGCCCGCGGCGATCGCCACGCCGTCGAAAAACGTGTGGATGCCCATACCCAGCAGCACCGTCGTTCGCGCATGATGGTGGCTGAACTCCTCCGTATGCGTCTCTTCTCCAAAATGAAAATGTGGCGCGATGGTGTGCTCGAACAGATGGACAAGGAAAAAACCGATGAGGACAGACAACAGAGCGCTCTCCCCAGCGAGGCGCACCGACTCAGGAATCACTTCCAGAAGCGCGACAGCCAGCATGTAACCCGCGCCAAGAGCCAGAAAATATTGCAGAAATTGCCGCGGCCAGTCCCGCCGCACCACGAAGTATCCGCCGACCAAGTTACCCGCCGCCGCGATCAATCCCAGCAGCGCCGCCAATCCCGTCCGAAATGCCAAATCATGCGCCATATCCAGGTAAATTCTTTCTTGCTTCCCTGCTTTATCCCGAATGCCGGAACAAAATCACATCCCCTTCCTGCACGATATATTCCCGTCCTTCCAACCGCACCTGCGCTTTCTCTTTTGCCGCCGCGATGCTTCCCGCCGCCAGCAAATCATCCCATCGCACCACTTCCGCTCGAATGAATCCCTTCTCGATGTCGCTATGAATTTCTCCCGCGGCCTTCGCCGCCGTCGATCCTTTGCGAATCGTCCACGCCCGCACTTCCGGCTCGCCCGCCGTGAAAAACTGAATCAACCCCATCAAGTCATACGTCGCTCGAATCAAGCGATTCAGCCCCGGCTCTTTCAATCCATACGAAGCCAGCAGTTCCGCCGCTTCCTTTTCTTCCATCTCCGCCAGCTCCGCTTCCAATCGCCCGCACACAGCCACTACCGCCGTGTTCGCACGTCCCTGCAGCGCGCTCAACTTGTGCCGTTCCACCGCCGTCGCCAGCTCCGGCGCCTCCTCATCCCCCAGATTCAGCACATAGAGCATCGGGCGCTGCGACAAAAATAAAAATCCGCCAATCGGCTTGCGCTCTTCGGCTGTCAACTCCAGCTCGCGCAAAGGCTTTTCCGCCTCCAGATGTGCCTTGCATTTCTCCAGCACATTTCTTTCGTTCTCGAGTACCGGATCTTTCTTCTTCTTCAGATCTTTTTCCAGCCGTTCCAACCGCCGCAAAATCTGATCGTGGTCCGCTAAAATCAATTCCAGCTCAAGATTTGTTGCATCCCGCACCGGATCGATGCTCCCCGCCGCATGCGGTACGGATGGATCATCGAACACGCGCAAAACATGCGCGATCGCATCCACTTCCCGCAACGGCGCAAGCGCATCGCGGTTGCGCTCTTTCTGCATCCCCCCCAGGTCCACGTACTGCACCGTCGCGTAGGTAATCTTCTTTGGGTTGTACAACTTGGCGAGCTGCTGCAGCCTCGGCTCCGGCACTTTCGCAACGCCCACATGCGTCGCCGAAGCCCCCGCCTTCCCCTCGACCTGCGCCTTCGTCAAAATCCGGAACAGCGTCGTCTTCCCAACCTGCGGCAGTCCAATAATTCCCGTCTGCATAAACGCATAATCCTAGCACACCCCTCCCCGCTCCTTGGTTCGTCGGACCAAGTAGTGGATGAGTTTCTAGAATGCCGGTTAAGCTCTGGCAATCCGACTTGTTCGGAGATTTACAAGTGATAACTGGAACTCCGGACAGCAACCCAAATAAAGCTATAATCTCGACTGTGGGAAAGTTGAACTCCAAGTCGGCAGAGACAGCAGTTGACCTCGCGAACCGCAAGGACGTTAAAAACGCAATAAGAAGGGCGCAGAGAATCCTTCCTGGAACGCCCGCGCCCGACGGTGAAAAGGACCCTCGGTGGCAGGCAATCATCCACGTAGGGTATTTCGTCGAAACCCAGCCGGAGGAGGTGTGGGCTTTTGTTCAGCGTTGGGGCAAGCATCCCAACCCGGACCTACGGGCGGCAATCGCGACGTGCCTTCTTGAAGACCTGTTGGAACACCACTTTGATTTGATATTTCCGCGCGTCGAGCGCGAGGTGCGGACAAGCAAGCGTTTCCGTGACACGTTGAAGCGGTGCTGGAAGCTCGGTCAAGCAAAGGAACCGCACAATGCCGCAAGGTTCGACCGGCTACTTCGGAAATAGGAAAAGCTAACAAACCTCCGCAACCGGGCTTGCCGCCCAAGAACGCACTCCCCCCGCTCCCCGCATATTTCTGCTCTTCTCTTCCCGAAAATTGCTAATCTACTTCCCCGTTTCCGGAATGGAGCCGTTGTGACCGAGACTTCCGCCACCCTATCCTTCGACCTCGCAGAAGCCACCAAGCACCTCGCCGAACGCGACGAATTCCTGAAGCGTTTAATCGAAGAAACAATCCCGTTTCAAATCGACGTCGCCGACGCTCAAAGTCCCTACGAAACCCTCCTCGAATCCATCGCCTACCAATCCATTTCCGGCAAAGCCGCCGCGACCATCTTCGGTCGCATCAAGGCACTCAGCGGCGACGGCCGCCCACCCGCTCCCAAAGAAATGTTGCGTTTGCGGAAGCCTGCTCTGCGCAAAGCGGGTCTCTCGGGCGCAAAGATTCTGGCAATGCAAGACTTGGCGCGAAAGACGCTTGGGGGTGTCGTGCCCACGCACGAGGAAGCCCTGACCATGTCCGACGAAGAGCTTGTCGAACGCCTTGTCAGTGTCCGCGGCATCGGCGCTTGGACCGTCGAGATGTTCCTGATCTTCCGCCTCGGCCGCCCCGACGTCCTCCCCATCCACGACCTCGGCGTAAAAAAAGGCTGGTCCGTCACCTACGGTAAGAAGCACATGCCCAAACCCAAAGAGTTCCTCGCCTTCGGCGAGCGCTGGCGTCCCTATCGCACCGTCGCCAGTTGGTACATGTGGCGCGCGTTCGAACGCGCCGGCTACAAAACCACCAACAAAATCCGCCCCGCTAAGGTCCGTAAGCGCAAACTCGCCAAACCTAAACCGCTCGCCGGCAAACGCAAGCACCTGTAGATGCAGGGCTTCAGCCCGGCTCTCTTGCGCCTTTTGTAGCGGCCGCCTGGTGCCTTTTTCCTTGACCACCATGCCGATTCCGGGTAATATCCCTCATAGGTAATTATCTGTTTGGGACTGCGGCGGCTTCTTTGCCGCTTTTTTTATTTGTGCCTGCTGCGTTTATCCACCCACGATGCATTTTTCTACGTGGGCACGCCGAATTCAAATCAATCTGGTCTCGCACAATTTTGGTGCATTATAAGTTATTTAGAATCAACACTTACAAAAGTGTATCAAAACAAATGACTTTAACCCTCTTTAGAATGAACACTTGTGAAAAAACAGGGGGGCGGGGAGTGTTATTGTTAACCAGATTTCCGATGAGGGAATCTGTCCTGAGGAGCCCGCCGCGGCGGGCGACGATCGACCTGTCCCGACCTGGTCGGGAAGGTTCCGACCTTGTCGGAAAGGATCTCTCTTCACTTCCCGCTGATGCCCAACTCTCTCACCAGTAAGTACATAGCGGCAAATCCCGCCAAAAGCACCCCGCTCTCGAGCAGCACCGAGCGCTGGTGCAACCGGTCGAACTCCACCCGCAGCGGACTATCTGCCGCTGTCGCTTGAATCGACCCCATCTGCGTGCGAAGCGCGGCCATCTTTGGGCTAACCGTCTGCTGCGACACCACGGTGAGCGCGATCATCAGCACGACGCACAGTGCCGCAGGCGCAACCAAACTGGCAGGCGTGCGCGTCCTCAGCAGCCGCGCCACCAAAATCACGATCCCGCACACCACTCCGATCAAATGCATTCGCCCCAGCGCGAACCCGACCATCGCCCCGGCCTGGTCCGGGCTCCCCAAAAGGGAAAACGCCCCTGGAGCGACCACGAAACTCAAAAAAACATCGCTTCCAAGCCACAGGCTCAAACCTAGAAACTCGATAGTACGCAGCAGCGTTGACATAAAAGTTTTCCGCTAGAATGACTTTCAGGCGAGAATGGTGGGCGACAAAGGACTTGAACCTTTGACCTCTCCCGTGTGAGGGGAGCGCTCTAACCAACTGAGCTAGTCGCCCAACGCATCTATTATCGTGCGTGACCGTATGACGGTCAACTTGTATCAGGAAGGGACCGCGTTTTCAACCAATGTCCGCCGCCACCTTTCAAATCGTCTCGCAGCTCCAGCGCGCCATCGCCCGCACCATTTACGGCAAGGAAGAAGCCATCCAGCTCGCCCTGATCACCCTCCTCGCGCGCGGCCACCTGCTCATCGAAGACGTTCCCGGCGTCGGCAAAACCACGCTCGCGCAAGCCATCGCGAAATCCTTCCACTGCACCTTTCAGCGCATCCAGTTTACGTCCGACCTGCTGCCCAGTGACGTGATCGGCGTCAGCGTCTACAACCCGGAAACGCGCGACTTTGAATATCGCACCGGTCCGCTTTTCGCCAACGTCGTCCTCGCTGATGAAATCAACCGCACCACGCCGCGCACGCAATCCGCGCTGCTCGAAGCCATGAACGAAGCCCAAGTGACCGTGGACGGCAAGACGCTTTCTCTCCCCCAGCCGTTTCTCGTCATCGCCACGCAAAATCCCGTCGAGCACCACGGCACCTATCCCCTGCCCGAATCGCAGCTCGACCGCTTCCTCATGCGCATCAAGATGGGTTATCCCTCGCCCGAAACGGAACGCGAGATTCTCCGCAAGCGCGCCAATGACGATCCGCTGCAATCGCTCGAACCCGTCGCCGGCGTGCAGGATGTCTTGGCCATGCAGGACGCCGTCATGCAGGTGAAAGTCGACAGCAGTCTGCACGACTATGCCCTGGAGATTGTCACCCGCACCCGGCAGACCGATCAACTCGCGCTTGGCGTCAGCCCGCGCGGCACCCTCATGCTCCAGCGCGCCGCGCAGGCCCGCGCTTTCCTCGACGGCCGCGACTATTGCCTCCCCGATGATTTCAAAAGGCTCGCCGTCGCCGTTTTCTCGCATCGCGTCGTTGCCAGCTCGCGCCACGCCTCATTGCAGAAAAAATCGGAGACCACCGAATCGGTCCTCCGCGAAATCGTCGACTCCGTTCCCGTTCCCTTGTAAATGGCCTCTCAGTGAGTGTTACTTCAACCGTCGCGCAGCTCTGGGCCAAAGCCGACCGCCCGGGAGTGCGCGCGTTCTTCCTCGCCATTGCCGCCTTGAGCATCGCGCTCATTCTGGCGATCTATTCCGGAGCCGCCGCGGAGCTCGGGCACCTCGTTCTCGCCAGCGCTTCCGCCCTCGGCGCGCTCGCGGTCGCCGCCTGGGTGGCCGTCACGCTCGTCCCCGTGCTCGCAAGGCGCACACCGCTCCGCTGGATCGGCTACAAAATGGAGTACAAGATCACGCGCGAAGGTTGGATCTACATCGGCGGAATTTTTCTCGTTTCGCTCGCCGCGCTCAATACGGGCAACAATCTGCTTTTTCTGATTCTCGCGAGCCTCATCGCCGTCATCTTGATGTCCGGA
The DNA here is from genome assembly GCA_044447665.1 of Candidatus Acidiferrales bacterium. Lineage (GTDB taxonomy): Bacteria > Acidobacteriota > Terriglobia > Acidiferrales > UBA7541 > Acidiferrum. The sequence continues at coordinate 14,029 of JBIOGB010000054.1, forward strand.
ATCCTTTCCTCGATCACCCTCTCTGGCGTCGAGCTGCGCCTCGAGTTGCCGGAGCACATTTTCGCGGGACAGCCGATCCGTGCCGTGGTTGAGCTGCACAATGAAAAACTCACGCTGCCTTCTTTTTCGCTGCGCGTCGAAGCCGTCACAACCAAAGAATCGCCCGCCGCCGCGCTCCTTGAAACGCCGGTCTATTTTGCCTACCTCGCAAAGCAGGAACGCGTGCACCAAAGTGTGCCCATGACGTTTCCCCGTCGCGGAATTTACCGCCAGGATGCTTTTCGCATCGTCACGCGTTTCCCATTTGGCTTCTTGCAGAAGGCGCACCGCCTCTCGCTGAAAACCGAGGCGCTCGTCTATCCCTCCGTCGAGCCCACGCAGGAATTCCTCGAAATTCTCCCGGGACTGGAAGGTGCACTGGAAAGCCCGTCGAAGGGCCGCGGCCAGGATCTTTACGCCCTGCGCGACTACGTGCCCACGGACAGCGCGCGCCACGTGCACTGGAAAGCGTCCGCGCGACAGGGCACGCTCATGGTCCGCGAATTTGCGCACGAAGACGATTGCCGCGTCCTGCTCGTGTTGGACCCGTATGTCACCGAGCGGAAAGTCAAACTCGATGCATCAGAACTATTAGAGGCCGCAAAGCGCTTCGACCGTGCTGTAACATTTTGCGCCGGTCTGGCCTGGCATTTCTACGAGCGCAACGCTTTCTTGCAATTCCGCAGCGTGGGCATTGAAACCTCGCTCGCCCCGGCCGAAGAGGTCATCTTCGCCATCCTGCGGCACTTAGCCGTCGCGCAATCCCGGAACGACGAACTCCAACGGGTCGAGCTTGCCGATCTCGCCGCCGATCCCGATCTTTTTAAAGTCATCGTCACCAGCCAGCCGCGCGGCTCCATCCCCGACATTCTCTGGCACTCCTCCTACGTCATTTTCCTCGAGGATCTCGCTCGCTGAATTTTTGACGCACCTCTTTCTTGGAACGCCATACCAATCGCGATCCGGTCGAGATGCTGGGCCCGTGCAGGTGAGTGTTTGCGCTTACTTCAACTGAGAGTACTCGGCCTTGGCTTGTTTCAGGATGGGGATGTCCGGGTCGGCGTCTTTCCACAGCGCCAGGAAATCCTGATACGCGACCCGGGCTTTGGAACTGTCGCCGGAGAGCGCGTAAGCGCGCGCTAGGCCCAGGTGCGCCAGCGCTCCGATGATTTCGTTGGAGACGACGCTGGGCCGGTTCAGAATTTTCTGAAATTCGATAGCGGCGGCGGAACCCTGGCCGGCGGCCAGGCAGGCGGTCCCCCGCAGGTAGGCCGGATAGAGGTAGAAACTCACGACGCCGGATGTATTCGCATTGCCGAGTTCGTAGAGAGCGGCTGGCGCAAGTTCCTGGAGCGCTGCGCTGGCCGCCTTGGCAGAATGGCCGCCGCTGAGAGAAGCGGCGCCGCGAATCATGGGCAAGTATTCGACTTGTACAAGCGTGTCCTCGGGAGATCGGCGAGCCAAGTCTTCCGCCAGCCGCCGGGAGCGGGCAGCATCCCCACTCAAGGCAAGAGCGATGGCTGCCATAGCCTGGACGTCTTTACCGTTTGAGGAAGCGATGGCAGAAAGCGCGAATTGCGTTGCCTGGCGAGAATTACCAACGAGAGCCTCGCGGACGGCGGCAGAAGCGACATACCCGGCTGCGGTTTCCTTCTCATCGGCGCGAACGGCAGAATCGGCGGCGCGATGGGTGAGCTCGCGGGCCCGGGCGAAATGGCCGGGGTAAGCGGCGCTATGCGATTCCAAATTGAGCATCAAGTCTTCGACACCGGGCTTTCCCATCACAAGGGCGGCCTCACGCTCCATCCCCCCGGAATCCCCCTGCTGGAAAGCAATCAGGTAGAGGGCATTGTGAAGATCAGGGGAGTCCAGTTGATGTTCCAGGGCCTCGCGGGCGGTGGCTTTGGCCTCCTCGGGCCGGCCGAGTATGCGGTACGAGTCCACGAGATTCGCGTAGCCTGAACCGCTGGTCGGATTGACGCGCAAGGACTCTTTGGCAGCAAAGAGGGCCCTTTCGTAATCGCCCAGGGCACCATAGATAACGCCGAGATTGGTCGCTGGGGTGTCGTCGCGGGGGTAGGTTTGCGCCCACAACTCGTAGATCTTGCGGGCGGCATCCAGATTTCCGTTTACAAAGCTCTCGTAGTGAGAAGCGATGTAGAAGCGTTCGCGCTCACTGACGCGGTCGCGAAGCTCGTAAGCTCGGCGCGTGCTTTCGGCGGCCCGCGCCATTTCCCCGAGATTGCTGAGAACGGTGCCCAGGCGGGCATGGGCCATGGCGAAGTTCGCATCGAGGCGGATCGCGCGCTGGAAAAAGGGGGTGGCTGCAGGGAAGTCACCCTTCACGATCTGCATCTGGAACCCCAAGCTGTAGGCCTTGAGCGCTTCGAGCGAGGGCGTGGTGACGTTCTCCGGAGGCGTGTCATATTTCTGAACCGACGCGAGGGACTCGCCCAATTTTTCGCGGATCTTTGCAGCAGCCTCTCCCAGTGACTTGAGGACCTGCTCCTTTCCCGTGGCGGTGACTTGTTCTTCGGCGAGCAGGTCGCCATTGCGGCAATTGACCGCTCGCAAGCCCAGGACATATTGGCTGCCAATGTTGGAGATCGAGCCTTCGATGGTCGCGGCGCTGGCGGTGCGCTGGCAGACTTCGCTGGAGATCTCGTGGGTCAGCCGCGCCTCTTTCGGCTTGGCCATCAGAACGAGAGTCTGGGCGATGCGCTCATCGGAAAGCAGGTTCAAGAACGGAGACTGCTCGAGCTGCGCGGAAAGTCCCTGGCGGAGCGCGCCATCGAACACGGAGTCGCCGGTGGTGTTGGTGAAGTCCGCGAGCACCACGGAGTCTTTCTCCGTGAGTTTCGGCGAGGAATGCGCGCGCCAATACCAAGCCCCGGGCAGGAGAACCGCGGCGAGCAAACCGCCGGCGGCCAGAAGATATTTCTTGCTTGCAGAGGGCGCGGATTCCGCGTGGTCCAGCGCGGGTGAGCTTGCCGGCCTGCGCCGGCCACTCGAGATTTTTTTTCGATCCGGAGAAGGGAGCTCTTCTTCCTCGTCGAGCGCGGGCTGCACCATCGAACTCCCGGAGGTCTCGCGGCGCAGCCGCTTGAGATCCGTTCGCAAGTCCGAGGCGTGCTGGTAGCGAAGGTCCCTGTCCTTTTCGAGGGATTTATTGATGATGCGTTCCAGCTCCGCCGGCACTTCCTTGTTGAAGCGGACGGGTGCGACGGGCGCTTTGTGGAGAATGCCGTCGAAAATGGCGGCGGAAGTATCCCCCTTGAAAGGCAGCACGCCGGTGCACATTTCGTAGAGCACGGCGCCAAAGGAAAAAAGATCGCTGCGCGCGTCGAGCGGCTTGCCGAGGGCCTGCTCCGGGGACATGTACGCGATGGTGCCAACGGCGCTGCCGGGGCTGGTGAGGTGACCCTCGGTGGGCGCGCCTTGGGTAGTGCTGCCATCAGTATTCACGGAAGTCTGCGAAGGAGTGGTGACCTTGGCGAGACCGAAATCGAGGATTTTGGCGTGACCGCGCTGCGTGACGAAGATGTTGGCGGGCTTGATGTCGCGATGAAGAATGCCCTTCAAGTGGGCAGCATCCAAAGCATCGGCAACATCTGTGCCGATCTCGAGCAAGCGCTCGATTTCCAGCGGGGCGCCGTGGACCAGGTGCTTGAGCGTGGCGCCTTCCATGAATTCCATGACGATGAAGGTGCGGCCTTCGTGCTCCTGAATGTCGTGAATGGTGCAAATGTTGGGATGATTGAGCGCGGAGGCTGCGCGCGCTTCGCGACGGAAACGCTCGAGCGCCTGCGCATCATTGGCGATGTCGTCGGGAAGAAATTTCAGCGCGACTTCGCGGCCCAGTTTGGTGTCCTCGGCCTTATAGACAACACCCATGCCCCCGCCGCCAAGTTTTTCAAGGACGCGATACTGCAGAATAGTCTTGCCAAAGAGCGACGGAGAATCCGCCATTGCGGCAACATAGTAGAATTGGGTCTCGGTCAAGTCAACCGTGCGAGACAGCGGTGCGTGTGCGAAAATGACGCAACGCCATGCCGACCGGCCGCGACCTCGTCACGTTTCGTAAGCAACTGCTCGCATGGTTCCGGCAATTCCAGCGCGATCTGCCGTGGCGCCGCACGCACGACCCGTACCGCATCTGGCTCTCGGAGATCATGCTCCAGCAGACGCGCGTCGCTGCGGTGATTCCCTATTACGAAAGATTCCTCGCACGTTTCCCTGATGTACGCGCTCTCGCAGAAGCTCCGCAAGAAGAAGTTCTGCGGCTGTGGTCGGGGCTCGGTTATTACAGCCGCGCACGAAACTTGCAGAGGGCCGCGCAGGAAATCGTCGCAAAACACAATGGAACATTTCCACAAGACTTGGACGACGCTCTCGCACTCCCTGGCATCGGCAACTACACCGCGGCAGCAATCCTCAGCATTGTCTACGGCACAAAGCACGCTGTGCTCGACGGCAATGTTGCCCGCGTGCTCGCGCGGCTCGAAGCGATTCGCGGCGACCTGCGCGAAACAAATCGTTGGCGGAATCTGCAAGAGAGTGCGAATCATCTGCTCGACTTGAAATCCGCGGGCGAATGGAACCAGGCGATGATGGAGCTTGGCGCGACGCTTTGCGCTCCGCGCGCTCCGCAGTGTCTTCTCTGTCCGGTTGCACAATTTTGCCGGGCGCACCAGTTGGGCCTCGCGGATCGTTTGCCCGAAAAACGCAAGAAACGCGCAACGGAAGAAGTCACGCTCGCCGCCGCCGTTTTTCTGGACCCGCGCGGACGCACGTTTCTTCTTCCTCCCTCGAGCGTGAAAACCCGGCATCCCACTAACAACGACATCGCGCCGCTCGTCTCAAAGATGTGGCACTTTCCGACGGTCCGCGTGCGAGAGGATGCCACAGCGGAGTTGCAGCGTTTCCTCACGGAATTCTTTCCGGAAATTTCAAAAAACGGTTTTCGACTGGAGGCACTTTCCAAAGCGCGCCACGCCGTGACGTATCGTAAGATTACTCTGCTTCCGTTCCGCGTCGCGGTCGCAGCGCTTCCCACGGCATCGGGCGCGAACGTTGTCGCGCTCACCGATGTTTCCTTGCACTCTTCTCTCGCCGTTTCCAACTTGACGCGCAAAATCGCCCGCGCCGCTCTCGCATCACGCGCTGCCGCAGCCGCTGCCGGTTAAACGTTATTCTTTCGTTCTGCTGTTCCCTTCGCCGCGAGCGCGAATGTTAGGATAAATGTCTCACCATGTCCGCATCCGCCACATTCACGAACGCTTCTCCGCTTCCCGCTGAGCGGTTTTTCCGCGCGTCGCTATTCTTGCTGGTTCTTTCTTCTGTTGCGACCCTCATCAGCACGGGCAAACTTGATCCTTTCACGTCCGTCATCGTGCCCGCGGCGCTTCTCTATAAAGGCTTCCGCTGGTGGCGCGGTTATCCAGCGGAACTGAAGCACACCACAGCGACATGGCTCGTCGCCGCTTATTTGGGCGTCTTCCCTGTCGACGTATTGCTGTTGTCACGCATGTACGCCGCGGGGTCGTCGAACCCATCCTTGTACGCTGCGCTCCTCGGCGCGGTGCATTTTTTGCTCTACATCATGCTGATTCGCTTGTACAGCGCCTCGACGGATCGCGACGCACTTTTTCTGGCCATGCTGTCGTTCGCGGGCATTTTGGCGTCGGCCATCCTGACAGTGGACACGGCGTTTCTCGCTCTCTTTTTTGTATTTCTTTTGTTTGGAGTGGCCACCTTTGTCGGCCTCGAGGTACGGCGCGGCGCCAGAGGCGCGGTCTCCGCAACGCTTGCCGCCAGGCCGGAACAGGAACGCCGCTTCAATCGCGCGCTGATCCTCGCCGCCTGCAGCGTCGCCATCGGGGCCATTCTTGTTGGCGGCATGCTTTTCTTTTTCTTTCCGCGTTTCAGCGCCGGCTATCTCGGACGAACGGGTCTGCAGCCCACGCTCATGACCGGGTTCAGCGAAGACGTCGAGCTCGGCCAGATCGGCGAGCTGAAGAGAGATTCTTCGGTGGTGATGCGCGTCAAAACGGGAAAACCAATTGGCTACCCGCTTCTCCGCTGGCGCGGCATCGCTCTATCGAATTTCGATGGCAAGCGGTGGTCGTCTTCGGACAAGCACCCTGTCGCACTGTCGCCCACCGCCGACGGATGGATCTTTACTGCGGAGTCCAATCCGAAAACGAATCTGCCTTCCACCGGCGTGCAGTACACAATTCTTCTGCAGCCGCTCGCAACCGACGCCATGTTCGCGCCCGCGAACGTCGTTTCGCTGCGCGGTAATTTCTCCGGAGAGGGTGCGAATTCCGTTGCGACCGCCCGCCGAAGTTATCTTCTTCGCGATTCCACCGGTTCGATCTTCAATCCATTTCGCAACTTCGCGAACGTGCGGTACGAAGGTTTCTCGCTGCTCCCTTCCGTGATTCCGGACAAATTACGCGCCGCCTCCACGGCTTACCCTGAACAGATTGCGGCCGTCTATCTGCAGCTCCCGGCGCTCGACCCGCGCATTCCCGCTCTTGCCAGGCAGATTACGGCGCGCGGGCGGACTCCCTTCGACAAGACGATCATGATGGAGAGCTATCTCCGAAGCCGATTTTCTTACACGCTCAATCTGGCGGGCAAACCGGGGGACGATCCTCTGCCGCATTTTCTGTTTGAAACTCGCGCGGGCCACTGCGAATATTTTGCTTCGGCCATGGCCGTGATGCTGCGCACGCTGGGCATCCCCTCGCGCGAAGTGAACGGCTTTCTCCCTGGCGAATACAACGACCTTGCGGGCGACTACATCGTCCGCGCCAGTGACGCGCACAGCTGGGTGGAAGTTTATTTTCCCGGCAACGGCTGGCTGCCCTTCGATCCCACACCGCCGTCTTCCGATGAACATTTTGGATTTTTGTCACGGCTTGGCGAGTATGCCGATTGGCTGGAGCTGAGCTGGAACGAATGGGTCATCAATTACGATTTCGTTCATCAGGTTCTTCTCGCGCAAAACGTGCAGAGGAACTCGCGAAATTGGAGCGAATCCGCGCGGTCGTGGTTCGCTCACGAACAAAAAGTGGCGCGCAAAGCTCTTAGGTTATGGCTCGTGCGGCACGATTCGCTGCGTCTGCTGCTCCCGCTCGCGCTCGTATTTATTCTCGTCCTGCTGCGTTTCAATTGGATCGGCGCGGCGATAAGCAGGTTGCGATTGCTGTGGCAACTCCGCGCACCCGAAGCTGCGCGCTCGAATCCGCTGCTGGCCTCGCGCCTTTACGCGGAACTTCTGCGGTTGCTCGAACGGCGCGGCTTCCCGCGTCGCGTTTCGCAGACGCCGTTTGAATTCGCGGCGGTCGTGGATGCTCCCTCACTCGCGCCCGCGGTCCGCGAATTCACGGAAATTTATGCGCACGCGCGCTTTAGCGGCGCGCCTTGCGACGTTTTGCGCCTCCACGCGCTGCTCCTCCAGATTCGCGGCGCTCTTCGTTCCACGTAACGCCGCGTCTGCCGCTCGTAGAGAAAGCCCTCGTGTTACAATGAAAAATTGCGTTTTGAGGCAATTTTACTGCCTATGACAAAGGTCGGATTCGTCAGTCTGGGTTGCCCGAAAAACCTCGTGGACAGCGAGGTGATGATGGGTATTCTCGCGCGCGAGGGCTATGAGCTTACGCCGCGCGCGGAGGAAGCCGAGGTACTGGTCGTCAATACGTGCAGCTTCATCGAGCCCGCGCAAAAAGAGTCCGTGGACGCCATCCTCGAAATGGCGGAGCACAAGAAATTCGGCGCCGCGAGAAAATTGATCGTCGCGGGCTGCCTTGTCGAACGTTTTCGCGAGCAAATTCTCGAACAGGTTCCGGAAGTGGATGCCGTCGTCGGCACGGGTGAAGTCGAGCGCATTCTCGAAGCCGTTGCAGGAGACCTGCGCGTATTGCCCGCCGCGCCGCCGGCGTTTCTCTATCATGACCTTACGCCGCGCATCCTCACGACGCCGCGGCACGCTGCCTATATCAAGATCGCGGAAGGCTGCGACCATCCGTGCACCTTCTGCATCATTCCGCAGCTTCGCGGAAAATTTCGCAGCCGGCGTTTTGAATCCGTCGTGCGCGAGGCGGAAAATCTGGCCGCCGCCGGGGTGCGCGAAATCACGCTCATCGGACAGGACACGACTTCGTATGGCGAGGACCTGGGCTTGCGAGACGGCCTCGCGCAGCTTTTGAAGAGGCTGGCGCACGTGGAGGAGTTGCAGTGGGTGCGGTTTCTTTATGCATACCCAAACCGAGTGACACAGAAATTGCTCGATACGCTGGCGGCGTATCCGCGTCTTGCGAAATACATGGACATGCCGTTGCAGCACGCCAGCCGCAGCGTTCTTTCGCGCATGAAGCGCGGCTCGCATGGCGATGCGTTTCTGAAACTTCTCGAAAATATTCGCAAGACGATTCCCGGCGTTTCGCTGCGGACTTCGTTCATCGTCGGTTTCCCCGGAGAGACCGAAGCTGATTTTGACGAGCTATACGATTTCGTGCGCGCCGCGCGGCTCGACTGGATGGGCGTGTTCGAATATTCCGATGTGGACAATGCGAGGAGTTTCGCGCTCGATGAAAAAGTTGATTCTGCGACGATTACGGAACGCCGCAATCAGTTGATGGCCATCCAGAAAAAGATTTCGCGCGAAAAACTTCGCGCATGGAAGGGCCGCACCGCGACCGTGCTCATCGAGGGTCCGTCGAAAGACAACCCGCTTGTTTGGGAAGCGCGCCTCGAGGGCATGGCGCCAGACATCGACGGGAAGCTCTACCTGACCGATATCGAACCGACAACGGGTGAGGCCGCGGCGCCCGGCGATGTCGCGCAAGTCGAAATCACCAAAACGGATGCCTATGACCTGATTGGCCGCGTCGTGGAAATTCTTTCTCGCCCTGCAGTGCGCACTTTCGTCACGTCGGCGCAAGTGCCGCCGGTTACACCCGTCGAAAAACTTCATCGCATCGCCACCGGCGCGCCGCTCCGGGTTCTAAGCTGAGCTATACTCTCGTCTTGTAGGTTCCACTTCCGTGGACTCTGCGCTGTCTGTGATCTCCGTGTAAAATTTTTTCAACACGGAGCACACAGAAAACACCGAGTCCACCAAGAAGAGAAGCCGCAAGATGAAACACAAATGCCCGATTTGCAAGTCGCCGACGGATTCCGAGGTTCACGCCGAGTTTCCGTTTTGCAGTGAGCGCTGCCGTTTGCTCGACCTCGGCGCCTGGGCCAGTGAAAAATATGTGGTTTCCGAACCTGTCTTCGATGAAGAAGAACTCGCCGAAGGCAAACGCAAAGAGATCATCATCGATTTAGATGACTCGCATGACACAGAGCACTGAGTCCAAGCCTGCGCCCGATTCGACAGGCAAGAAGCCGCGACTCGCGTTTGCGATCGCCACCGCTTTCGGCGTAGGCCGGCTCAAGCCCGGTCCCGGCACGTGGGGCTCGCTCTTCGGTGCGCTGATCCCGGCGGTGGCTGCTTTCCTATGGCTCCTAAATCTTGGACGCTTTTCGGGCCGCGCACTCGACATTGCCACCGCCACCTTCTCCCCAGGTTGGAGCGGCACGCCCTCTTCCCTTTTTCCAGTTTTTTCTTTTGCCGGATTTTTTGTGGTCTCTGCGCTCGGTGTGTGGAGCGCGGCTCGCGTCGCGGCTCACGCGGGTGTCGAAGATCCCCAGTACGTGGTCATCGACGAAGTTTCGGGACAGCAGCTTGCTTTGGTCCTCCCCTTGATTCCGGTGGCCATTCCGCACTTCGCTTCGCGTCCCGATCTTTCGATCTACGGTCTTTTCTACGCACTGAGCCTGGTCAACTGGAAATACCTGCTCCTGGGATTTATACTTTTCCGCGTGTTTGACATCTGGAAGCCATTCCCGATCCGGCGGCTGGAAAAGCTGCCCGGCGGGTGGGGAATCATGGCGGACGACTGGATGGCGGGCATCTACGCCGCAATTCTCCTGCGGCTCGCGCTACACTTTAACCTGGTATGAAATTCGGATTCGGCTCCTCGGCAGAAAAAAACGGGATTCCGCGCATCGATAGAGTCGCGCCTGAAGCTGCTATCCCCGGCGGAGAAATCGTGATCCATGGCAGTGGTTTCGTTTCGCGTGCGCAGGCGCGGCCGGTGGTGCGCTTCGGCGAAGCGGAAGCGAGTCTCGCGCTAGCCACAGAAAATCGCCTGATCGCGCGCGTCCCCGAAGGAGCCAACGGCGGCATCGTCCGCGTCGCCACCGCGGGACACGAGAGCCAGCCGCATCCCGTGGCCATCGGACTGCAAATCGCAGACA
>JBIOGB010000055.1:0-21739 GCA_044447665.1 Candidatus Acidiferrales bacterium
CCGGAGGATTGTCAGCACGGCTTCAACCCCGGGCTGGCCAAAGGAAGCCAATCCCCAGACGTACGGCCGGCCGACACCGACAGCGGCAGCGCCGAGCGCCAGGGCCTTGAAAATATCGGTCCCGCGGCGAAATCCTCCATCAACCAGCACGGGAATTTTACGCCCGCAGCCTTCCAACACTTCCGGCAGGCATTCGATCGTCGAGCGAAGAGTTTCCTCCGCCCGGCCACCATGGTTCGAAACGATGATGCCGTCGACGCCATGCTCGACCGCAATTTGGGCGTCTTCGCGCGTGACGATGCCCTTGAGAACGAGTTTCATGGTCGTCGTATCCCTCAGGCGCTTCACGTAATCCCAGTTCAATGCCGGGGAGATCAAGTTGGTGGCCTTTGAGACATCGAGGCCGGCAAACATGGGGCGGTTGGCGACCCTGCCGAATCCTCCAAATCCGTTTGGATGGCACATACTGCACTGCCGGGAATCCGCGCGCTCAGCTCGGAACAGCGTCTCCCGGTTGCTCCCCTCCTTTAAGTCCACCGTCAGCACAAGTACCGGACAGCCGGCCGCTTCGGCCCGCTTGATCACTGCGCGCACGATGTCCCAAACATTGTTTACGTAGAGCTGGAACCAAATGGGCGCGCCCCGAGCGGCTGTAACGTCTTCCACCGATGAAGAGGTGACCGTGGACAGTATTTGCAGGTGTCCCTTGGTTCGGGCAGCTCTGGCAACCGCGATCTCGCCCTCGGGATGGAATGCTTTTTGATCCCCAACTGGCGAGAGCGCGATGGGACTGTCCCAGGCGGTCCCGAACAAACGAACGGACATGTCAATGTTGCTCACATCGACCAGTCGTCGCGCGCGAATCTGCAACTTTGTGAAGCCCTCCCGATTCGCGCGCACCGTGGCATCGTCATCCACTCCGGTTGCCAGGAAGCCGAAGTGCGCGGTGGGCAGCGTCTTCCGCGCGACCGGTTCGAAATCCATGACGTCAAAAGCTTGCTCGGGGCTGCTAATTAGGGCGTCGCCTTGCTCCAGACTTTCGAACAACGTAAACGCGTCCTTCGTTCCTGGATTCCCGGATCCCAGTAGCTTTTGCAGGAGGAGGCGCGAGGGGCCCGGCAATGCCAGCAACGGACTAGCAGCAAGCATCCGCAAGAACCTGCGGCGATCTTTGATTTGCCGTGAAGAGCTTTCCATATGTTCTCCAGTCGTTTTTGTACTGTTGTGCGGTAGCTGGACAAGTTCGAAGGATCAATTGTCGGGCATTCTGCTCTTACCTTGTTTGCTAGTCAAGATGGCTGGCACAGAAGCGCCATTTGCGCATTCTCGGTCGAATTCGAAGGGCAGGCTCTTTCCTCCGAAGGCGTGCGGAACGGACCCGCAGTTTGCCGGAGCGGGAGTATCACTGGCGTATCTTATCGGATTGATTTATGCTTCGCGCGAAGCTTGGCCACGCGGCTTCCCTCGACCATGCTCTTCAAGACGCTCAGCGCATCCGTTTATGGCATCGACGCTTACCTCGTCGAAGTAGAGGTGGACGTGGGCTCGGCGCGCATGCAGGACTTCAACGTCGTGGGTCTGCCGGACAACGCGGTGAAGGAGAGCCGCGAGCGAATCAAGTCGGCGCTGCGAAATTGCGGATTTGAGTTTCCGCACGGACAGGGCGTGACCATCAACTTGGCGCCCGCGGACGTCCGCAAGGAAGGCTCGGCGTTCGATTTGCCGATGGCGCTGGGACTGGCCGGGTGCATGGGGCAATTCTTCGGGAAGGTTTTGGACAAGTGCATGTTCCTGGGAGAGCTGTCTCTCGATGGAAGCGTGAGGCCGGTGCGCGGGGCGCTCTCCGCGGCCCTCGCGGCGAAAGAGTTTGGACTCAAGTCACTTGCGGTGCCGGAAGCGAATGCGCGTGAGGCAGCGGTGGTGGAAGGCGTAGATGTATTCGCGCTGAAGTCGCTCCCGCAAGCCGTGGATTTGGTGAATTCGCCGGAATCGTTTACGCCCGTGCGCGTGGACGCGAAGCAACTGCTGGCGGAAGCGGCGCAGTATTCCGTGGACTTGCGCGATGTGCACGGACAGCAATCCGCCAAGCGCGCGCTCGAAGTGGCGTGCGCGGGCGGGCACAACATTTTGTTCATTGGGCCGCCCGGCGCGGGGAAAACGATGCTCGCGAAGCGCATCCCCACGATCCTGCCGCCGATGTCGCTCGAAGAAGCGATTGAGACGACGCGGATTCACAGCGTCGCGGGCACGCTCGAGGACAGCCGCGGCCTGGTGGGCACGCGCCCATTCCGCTCGCCACACCACACCATCAGCGATGCCGGCTTGATTGGCGGCGGAGCGGTGCCGCGGCCCGGAGAGGTTTCTCTGGGTCACAACGGCGTGCTTTTCCTGGACGAGTTGCCCGAATTTCAGCGCAACGTGCTGGAGGTAATGCGGCAGCCGCTCGAAGACGGAGCCGTAACGATTGCGCGGGCCGCGGTTTCCGTGACATTTCCCGCGCGATTCATGCTGGCGGCGGCGATGAACCCCTGCCCTTGCGGATATTTCGGCGATCCAACGCGGGACTGCCACTGCACGCCGCCGATGATCCAGCGGTATGTGTCGAAGATTTCCGGCCCTCTGCTCGACCGTATTGACATTCACATCGAGGTGCCCGCGGTGAAATATAAAGAGCTGCGGGCGCCATCCTCGGCGGAAGATTCCGCGGTGGTGCGGCAGCGGGTGCTACAAGCGCGGGAGCGGCAACTCGAACGTTACAGCAGTGAGAAGAAGATTTATTCCAACGCGCAAATGGTTCCGAAGATGATGCGCAAGCACTGTGCGATTACTGCGGACGGAGAGAAACTCCTGGAAAATGCCATCACGCGGCTGGGGCTTTCGGCGCGGGCGCATGATCGTATCTTGAAGGTGGCGCGGACGATTGCGGATCTGGATGCGGCAACGAGTATCGAGCCGCGGCACCTGAGCGAAGCGATTCAATATAGAACGCTGGATCGGAGTTACTGGGCGTAATGTCGGACATGCACACGACCGGTCGATTTTTCGGGGCCGAACCTGGACCTCGCGAGAACGACAGCGGATTGCCTTGCGCTCCATTGACTTGTGTTTGTGTGCTATGTTACGCATAAGTGCGCTTGAATCGCGGTTTTACCCGCCGTGACGGGGCAACGCGTGACGCCAGAAAGCAAGCACCTCGAAGTTACATTGGAGACTCAAGTTGAAAGCGTAAACCTGGCTGAGGAGATGTGTCTTCGCGTGGCGGAAGCGGCGGGATTTGGCGAAGATGAGTGTTACCGCATCGGGATGTCGGTGCGCGAGGGCGTGATCAACGCCTTTCACTACGGCAATCAGGAACGCCCGGAAAAGAAAATTTATCTCGCGGTGGACTTGACCGAAGACAAGATGACCATTCATGTGGTGGATGAAGGAAAGGGCTTCAATCTTCGGGACGTGCCGGACCCGCTGTCGGAAGAGAATCTGCTGAGCACTTCGGGGCGGGGCATCTTTTTGATGCGGGCGTTCATGGATGAATTTGACGTAGTGCCCGGGCGCACCGGCGGGGCGGAGCTCATCATGTCAAAGAAATTGCCCGGCCCCGGCAATGCGTCACCTAATGGCCAGAGGAGCAGTGGCGGGCAGGGCGCCGCCCCGCATCCGGAATCCTAGAAGAAAGAAAAGCAATGACATTGCGAGCCACTTACCGCGACGCAGGACCGGTAACGGTCATTGATATGAGCGGGCGAATCACGCTGGGCGATGGAAGCGCTCTCTTGCGGAAGACGCTGCGCGATCTGCTGGATCAAAAGCGCATGCGGATTTTGTTGAATCTTGCCGACGTGGACTACATCGACAGCTCGGGAATTGGCGAACTGGTCAGCGGATATACTTCCGTGACAGGCCGCGGGGGAGAGTTGAAACTCCTGCACCTGACAAAAAGGGTGCACGATTTGCTGCAGATCACAAAGCTTTACACCGTCTTCGACGTGCATTCCGACGAGCACGTGGCCGTGCGCAGTTTCCGGTAGCATGCGCAAGGAAAATAGAATCCACAGCAACGAAACCCTGCCGTTATTTTGGTAGTGGTTCAGTTTGAAAAACCACCCTTGAGGCTCGGCTGGACCTGTGCCACACTCAACGGCACGTGATGATGTCCACGGGCAACAAAAAACAGCCTTCCCTCAACCAACCCAGACCCACCATTTTTGACGACCTCACAGTCGAATCACGGACCAATCTCTACTGCCGCCTTGAAGACCTTTCCAACGAGGCGTCGGTCGAGACCTTTTTTATCTCTCGTCTACTGAAAGACCTCGGCTATAAAGACTCTCAGATACAGCCGAAGAAGAGTTTGGAATCCCTCACCGTTGCTCGCGGCCACAAGCGCGAGAAGTACAAGCCGGATTACGCTCTCACGGTCAAGAGGGCGCCACGCTGCATCATTGACGCCAAGGGAATCGAAGAAAACCTCGACGAATGGATCGAGCAGTGTTCGGGCTACTGCCTGGCTTTAAACCGGAAGATCAAAGGCTCAAATCCTGTCCGATACTTTGTACTCTCCAATGGGAAGACGACAAAGGTATACGAGTGGGACAAGGATGAACCTCTATTGGTTTTGGATTTCTCTGACTTTGAGGCCGCCAATACCAAATACGCCCGATTGAGAGAACTGCTCGGGGCCGACACGATCGTCAAATCCACACCGTCAGATGCCGCCGAAAAAGGCTCTGATTTCGCCTTCATACGTGCTACTAGCGAGCGAGCCAGACAGTTATTTTCAACCTGCCATGATGCTATTTGGAAGTCTGAGGGAATGCAGCCCTCACGAGCGTTTACTGAGTTCGTTAAGATCATCTTCGTAAAGCTATGGGAAGACAGGGCTCTTCGGGAGAATGAAGCGACTCGTGCTCACTTCGCGTCTGGAGGGGCAATCGTGCACTTGCCCCGCTCTGCGGTGAAATTCTCGGTGGAGTGGGTAGAGAGTCACGAGCGAGAAGGGGTACTGAATCCCCTGGATACCATCCTCTTTGCTCAGCTCCGAGACAGCATTGAGCGTGCGATTCAGTTCAAGAAAAAGAAGTGAATCTTCAACTCGGACGAGCGGATTGAGCTCAAACCGGACACCGTTAAAGATGTGGTGAAGCGTCTACAACACTTTGATCTGTTCGGGATTGACGAGGACCTAAATGGACGCCTCTTCGAAACTTTTCTCAGTGCCACGATGCGCGGCGCGGAACTGGGACAGTTTTTCACGCCGCGTTCCGTCGTCAAAATGATGGTTCGTCTGGCAGGCTTAGAGGTAACGCGAAGGTACCAGCCCAAAGTAATCGACGCTTGCTGTGGCTCGGGGGGATTCTTGATCGAAGCCCTCACGGTGATGCGTAACGGTGTGCGCGAGAACGCCAGCCTCTCGGCTCAAGAGAAAGAGGCGCTAATCAATACGATTTCGGATCAGTGTCTCTATGGAATCGACTTCGGAAAAGACCCGCCATTGGCGAGAATCGCCAGGATGAACATGTACCTGCACGGGGACGGCGGGAGCAAGATTTACTACGCTGATGCTTTAGACAAAGAGCTTACCTCGACGAAAGATGAAGACCCGGAGCTCCTGGACAATCGCCTTGAATTGCGCCATACCCTCGAAAAGACGCGCTTCCAAGTGGCTCTGACGAATCCGCCTTTTTCTATGAAGAAAGAGGCAAAGAACGAAACCGAGCGAAAGATTCTGATTCGATACGATCTCGCGCGGAGAGACGATACGTCTTCGAGGATACGGCCCTCTCTGCGTTCAAGCTTGATGTTCATTGAACGCTACTGGAACTTGCTGGAGCCTGGAGGCAAGCTCATTACAGTAATCGACGACACCCTGCTGGCGAGCGACCTGGATGTTTTCAAGAGTGTTAGGAACTTCATACGGCGAAGATTCTTGATCCGCGCTCTCATTTCGCTCCCCGGTGATACATTCCGCCGTTCAGGATCACGGGTTAAAACCTCGGTTTTGGTTCTGGAAAAGAAGCAGGCGGAGACCGACAAGCAGCCATCCTGTTTCGGTTTCTTCTCTCACAACTTGGGAGTGGATGACCTGACGCCTCGGGCATCTGAGGCCGACATACAGGAAGCCCGAGCCAAGGCAGACAAGGAGATCGATGAAATCTCTCGCGGCTATGAAGCTTATCTAGCGGGGAAAAAGGGCGGTCTGATTCTGCCCGCTGAACGTCTTGCCGACCGACTTGACTTGAAGTATTGTGCCGGGGAATTTGGCCGAATGGTCGGAGGGTGGCGCGAAAAGGGAATCGACGTGCGTAGATTGGACGAAATTGTAATTCCCGTCGAGGACTTAATCACGCCCGCTTCACAACCCGACACCGACTTCACTCTCATCAAGGTTTCCTACGACGGAAGATGTGAGGTCGAAAAAGTTAGGAAGGGAAAGCGGATCAAAGCCAAGAAAATGTATCAGGTCAAAACTGGCCAAATCGTCTTTTCGACGATCCGGGCCACGGACGGAGCGGTTGGTATCGTCTCAGAAGAGTTTGACGGGGCCTTGGTTTCTGATACCAGTTACACCGTCTTCAAGGGCTGCGAGACCCCCTGGGACACAGCTTACCTCTGGGCGGTTTTGCGATCCTACGAGTTGAGAGCGGATATGCAATCCCAGTCTCCGGGTTCTGGACGCTACACAACGTACTGGCCTGAAGTTAGGGGCCTATTGATCCCTTGGTTGTCAGAACCCAAAAGAAAAGTAATTGGCCAAGGACTAATCAATTCCTGGGAGATGGAAAAGAAAATGGAAGCCCAGCGCCAGCAGGCCATGACAGAGATTCAGGCTCTAGGCGTAGAGTCAGAGGAAAGCAGGCAGCGATTTGAGGCTTCCAAGGCCCCAACGTAGCATTTCCATTGCCACTGTCATTCTTCCCGTCTGGACTGCCACAGAATTTTGTGGCAGCATACGCCCGCGTTTGCAGGCACTGAAGTACCGCGCCCTCTCGGAGGCCTGCGCAAGCAGTCCTTTGGATTGGGTGACCGCGGAGCAGTCAACCCCCGCCAGCGGCCCTTCCGGCTCGACGCAATTCCAGCGGCAGAGGAGCACCGAAGTTGAGCAAAGAACAAGGCGTGGTGAAATGGTTTAATGCGTCCAAAGGATATGGATTCATCCAGAGGCAATCCGGCGAAGACGTTTTCGTTCATTTCTCCGCCATTCAGACGGACGGCTACAAGACACTGAATGAAGGGCAGCAAGTGGAATTCGAAGTAAAGCAAGGGCCGAAGGGTTTGCAAGCGGAAAATGTAACTCTACACAGCTGATGAAACGAATTCGCAGGCCCCGCCGCGAGGCGGGGCTTTTCTCTTTTTGAAAGCTTCGTGGGAAAGAGCAAAGTGCGGCACAATCGTCCCGATGGGCATGCTTACGCAAAGTGGCTCAGGGACGGCGTGGATCGAAGCGCGCGCCCGAGCAGCGGGTTTCGATCTGTGCGGCGTGGTGCGGCCGGAGAATTTCCCGGAATTGTCGCGGATGCCTGAGTGGCTCGATCGCGGCTACGCGGGGGAGATGAAATATCTTACCGATCCTCGGCGAAGCGATCCCCAGAGCGTTCTCGAGGGGGTTCGCAGCGCCATCGTGTGCGCGCTCAATTACAACACCACCAAGCCGTATTCGGCGGCCGCGACGGCACATGCAGGAGGCGGCGAACCACGCGGCTGGATATCGCGTTACGCATGGGGACAGGACTATCACGAGGTGCTGCGGGAAAAGCTCGAATCCCTGGTCGCGGCGATGCGCGGGCGATATGAGGAGCAGTTTGAGGCGCGCGTATACGCGGACACCGGGCCAATACCGGAGCGCATCCTTGCAAAATACGCAGGCCTCGGGTGGACGGGAAAGAACACGCTGCTCCTGAATCAAGAGCTGGGTTCCTTCTTTTTTCTTGGCGTGATATTGACCACGCTCGAACTCGCGCCAACTCTCGCGGCGGGCGAGGCTCCTCCGCCGGACCTCTGCGGCAGTTGCCGCAGATGCATTGATGCCTGTCCAACGCAAGCGCTCGTGGAACCGTATGTGATGGATGCGCGGCGGTGCATATCTTATCTGACGATTGAATTGCGCGGGAATATTCCCGAGGAGTTGCGCGAGCCGATGGGGTGGCAAGTGTTTGGCTGCGACATTTGCCAGGACGTTTGCCCCTGGAATCGCAAGACCCCGGTGACACAAGCGGCAGAATTTCAAGCGAGAGTGTTCTCTGCCGATGACGGCAGCCAGGACGGAATGGCAGATGTACCTGACAACGAAAAGGCACAGGTGGAAGCGCTCTTCCTGCCTCGGCTTGAGTGGCTGGCCGGCATTAGCCAGGAAAAGTACCGGCAGGTATTCAGGGGCAGTCCGATCAAGAGAACGAAGTGGCGAGGGCTGGTGCGCAATGCTTGCATCGCCCTGGGGAATTCCTCGATACAAAAGGGGAGCATGGAATACGCGCGAATTGCAGTTCTATTGGAGCGATTGTCGGCCTCGCCTGAACCCGTGATTGCGGAATCTGCCCGTTGGGCGCTCTCGCGCATCGAATGGATGGGCAATAGGGCTCGGCCCGGAGGAACAGCCAACTGATGTCCCTTGGAGTAGCTCGCATGATGGGTGGGATGGAGGTATAATTCCGCGCGCAGGCTATCTAACCCACCGTGAGCCAGGAGTTCTGTATGAATCGCCGGAAGTTCTTGGTCAACACAGGTATCGTCGGCGCGGGCATACTCGGTGCAGGAAAAGCTGTCTCCGGTTTGTCGCTTGCCGGCAATGATTCAATTTTCGAACCAAATTTTACGATGGAGGAAAAAACCGTGGCATTCACTGTCCCACCGCTGCCGTATTCGTTCGACGCACTCGAGCCCTATATCGACGCCAAAACGATGGAAATCCATCACGACAAACATCATGGCGCCTACGTCACCAATCTGAACAAGGCGCTGGAAGGCCGCGCCGACCTGCAAGCGAAGTCCATTGACGATCTTCTGAAGGGTCTTGATTCCATTCCGGACAACATCAGGACTGCCGTTCGTAATAATGGCGGAGGCCATTGGAATCATTCGCTCTTCTGGAAGCTGATGAAGAAAGGCGGCGGCGGTGAACCGAAAGGGGACCTGGCTGCTGCGATTAACTCTGCGTTTGGCTCTTTCGCGGAATTTCAGGCGAAATTCTCCGCGGCCGGGCTGGGGCGCTTTGGCTCCGGCTGGGCCTGGTTGCAGGTAAAAGACGGCAAGCTCGCCATTGATTCCACGCCCAACCAGGACACGCCGTACCTCCTCGGTGGGAAAGCCGTGATAGGGCTGGATGTTTGGGAACACGCCTACTATCTGAAGTATCAAAACCTGCGTGCGGACTACATCAAGGCGTGGTGGAACGTGGTCGACTGGAACGCGGCCAGCGACCTGTACGCCGCTGCGAAGAAATAGCCGCGCAGAGCAGGGCATTGCAAATTCGAGGGGCCCGGTCTGATTCCATCGATCCGGGCCCCTCTATTTCTGGAATCGTATTTTTTTGCGAGCTGCCTTAAGCCATCATTTGCGGCTTTGCAAGAGCCACTACAGACGCCCTGCGGGGAGCGACGCGGTAACCCTGTGGCCGCGGAGTGAAGTTTCGCGCCTCCTGCTTGCCGACTGCCAGGGGCGCCGAAGCGGATGGAAAAGCTTTCTGGGAAGCTTCGCGAGCGAGCTCCATCCGGCCGCGCACGCCGAATTTTGCGAGCAGGGAAGAAACGTGGAATTTGACGGTGCGCTCGGAAAGATTAAGGTCGGAGGCGATCTCCTTGTTGGCCAGGCTGCGCATGACGCCGCCGAGCACCTCTTCTTCCCGGCGAGTAAGCCTGATTGAGCCCGTGACAGAGTGGCCCGCTTGCAGTAGTTTTCCTGCCTTTTCGTTTAGCCCCTCAAGAAGGTCCATTTCCGCCTCGATCATCACGGCATAATCCGTCGGCGATTGACCGCGCACCAGGCAGTGCATTGCTAACAGGCCAGCCGCTTGATCCACCGGAAATCTGCCGTCGGGTCCCGCTTCGACATGAAAGTGGGAAACGCCGGTGTTCTTTTCACAGAAAAAATACAACTGACGCGGAAAAACAAGGCGGGAATCTGTAAGATGCCGGGACTCGCCACTTCTGCGGATTACCTTCACGTGCACCCCTCCCAATGCAGCCTCGTGCTGGTACCGAAGCCTCTGATTTATTTATTGCGATCGCCTCTTTGCGAGGCTGGCTAAACGGAATAGGAAAGCTGCGAACTAACGCGCCAAGACGAAGGGCGGGTTGGCTTGGCGGCCTTGTCCCTCAGTACGGCAAAGCCGAGGCGCAAGAAGGAGGTCTCGAATGAATCGCCTGCGACCAGTACGCCGAACGGTCCTGAACTTGCACATTAGACTCCGAACCGGAGAAATCACAAGTTCCTCAAAAATAGGAGACTTAGCCGAAGCATCTACTTCTTCAAGCGATTATCCGAGGGTAGGAATTGCGCGAGGCGGGAAAATTTTCCATCCCTGACTGACTCGAAGGAGCGAGATTACCAGCGAACTCAAGCAAGCAAATGCCGCGTTTCTTTTTGGGCCGAAGTTTTGGGGCCGGTGTGGCCGCCGGACGGGCTGTGGAAAATCATAGCTAGGCCGGGCAGGATAGTTCTGACCCACGAATTAATAGTTCAACACTCGAGTTTGCGTGGGGGAGATCACTTCATATACAACACCGCGCCAGCGAATCTTGCGAGTAATCAGGGACATGGCGAAATTCACGACGTAAAGAAACGGAATGAAGACCCCAAGGACAATATAGATCCAGGACTGGCCCATGATCTGCGTCCTTACCGAAGGTAATGCTTCGGTGACCGCGACGAGGCGCAACGCTCCGCGAATTGCGGCAAGCAGCAAGGGCAGGAAAGTCAAGGTCGCCAGCTGCAATGCTGGGAGCGAATTCAGCATGTTGGCGAGAGTGAGCAGCACGCCAAGGACTAAGGTCACGCAAAAGAGCAGGTGCGTGGCGGCCGCTGCGTTCCAGATCTTCTCCGCATAAACGCGAGTAATTAAAATCTGGCGGTTCGTAAATTCCAGCAAGCCGGAGAAATTTGTTTCGACATAAGAGAGCGTCAGGCATTCCGGCACGAAAAGAATCGAACGGCCCGAACGTTCGAGGGCGCGGGTCATCGAATAGTCATCGCTGACGGAATGGCGCCACTCGTCGGCGACGCCAATCTGATCGAAAAGGCTGCGGCGAATGGCCGTCCCTCCGCCCCAGCAGAAATTTCTCCCCTTGTCGGAGAGCATGGTGACGATGGAAGCATTCCAGGCCGCAAGGAGCGCCGTGGGCAGATTGGTGCGATTGGGGATGAACCAACGCATCGTGGTGGTTGCGCCAATGCGTGAATCGTTGAGCGGCGCGACCAGATGGTGCAGCCAGGTTTTCCCCGGGCGGCCATCGGAGTCCGCGAAGACCAGCACTTCAAATTCCGGCGGTAACTGTTCTACGCCGGCGCGGAGATTGTTCACTTTTTCGCTGCAGCCTTCCGGCCTGCCGGCGATGACGACGTGGGCTTTGCCGCGGGATTGCGAAGCGACGCGTTTGACAATACTGTGCGCGGGGTCGGATTCCGACGCCAGTATGAAAAATACGTCATAGTTCTTGTGGTCAAACTCGCAAAGGGAGACGAGATTCCGCTCGAGACCCGGCTCGAGACCTCGGCACGGGCAGAGCACGGCAGTGCGTGGTGCATAAAACCCTGGATCGGTCCCTACACGGCGGCGCACGTAAGTCAGCCACTGCACACCCTGGGCGATCAGATAGAGGCCAAGCAGGATCTGCAAAGACGCCAGGAGATAGAAGAGAGTCTCCACGCAGGCCGAGAATAGCAGATGGAGGTTGCCCGCGCATGGCCGCTTGCGTGCGTGGAAGCGCACCGGTAAACGCCTGCCTGGGAGGCTGCAGCGAGCGGGCGATTCACCAATCTCTTCCAGCTAACGCGAACGGCTCTCCAGGACTTGCGCTGCCAGAATGGCGGCAAGTTCTTCGAGATCGAAGAGCGCTCGGCTCGCGGCCAGGCGCGCTTTTTCGAGAAATGATGAATCCAAAAGAAATGCGCAGCGATCAACGAACGGGTGGCTGGCCGCTTCAAAAGGCTTCCGGCTGCGGCGGGGCGAGGAGCTGCGCGCAAGAAGTTCTTCATATATTTGCAGATCTTTCTGAAAATCCAGCGCGTCTCCCGCGCTCCATTTTTGCTGGCGCGTTAAAGCAGCAAGCAGTTTGCGGCGAAACACGGCGGCGTTCTTGCGCGTCAATGGGCGTGGTTTTGTCCGGCCACCTGCTCCTGGACCCATCGCAGCAACCTCGAGCGCGCGCACGGTCATGGCGAGGAGCGCTTCACGCTGAAGTAGCGCGAGGAGATCGCGATACAAGGCTGCGTGAACCTGCAGGGCCTGACGCCCGTTCTCGACGACATAAGAATCCACAAAGCGGGGAACAACGCGCTCGCGCTGAAGCGCTTCCGTCAAGCGGAGCGCCAGCTCCGCCGGCCGGTCCGGCGCATTTTGTTTCGCGCGTGAGGTAGCCACGCAAACATGGTAGCAGGAGTTTCTTTTGTGCCGCGTCCAGGAGGCGCGAAAAGAAAATGCCCGGAAATTTCTGCCGGGCATTCGCGCAATTTTTAGCTGTGACGGTACACGACCCTGCGTGCGCCCTCACAGTTTGAGAGGCGATTCCATTTTAGTGAACGGCGCGCGGGACATCGGGGCCGGCGCGCTTCTGTTTATCTTCAGGCTGCGGCACGACCGGAGGAGCCACAACTTCCTTCGATAGCGCATGCTCGAGAACTTCATCGAGCGTGCGCACATAGGTGATCTTTATATCGCCGAGGATCTCCGGCGTAAGATCCGCAACGGCGTTGGGCTCGTTGTCGGCCGGCAGCAAAACCTCGCGGATTCCCGCGCGTTTCGCGCCGAGGACTTTTTCCTTTACGCCGCCGATAGGCAAGACGATGCCCGAAAGCGTCATCTCCCCGGTCATGGCAAGCCGGTCGCGAACCGGGCGGCCGCTGAGCAGGCTGACCAGCGCCGTCACCATTGCTGCGCCGGCGGATGGGCCGTCCTTCGGCACAGCTCCCGAAGGCACGTGAATGTGAATGTCGGCTTTGCGGAAGAAATCCGGATCGATGCCGTAACGTTCGGCGTTGGCGCGCACCCAGGTCAGCGCCGCGGTCATGGACTCCTGCATGACTTCGCCGAGGTGGCCGGTCATGGTGAACTGCTTGCCGCCACGCATCCTGCTGGCCTCGATGAAGACGATGTCGCCGCCCACGGGAGTCCAGACAAGGCCGATGGCAACGCCGGGCTTCTTGACCCGCTCTTCGACTTCTTTTTCCGTGCGGAATTTCGGCACGCCCAGGAATTCGCGGACAATCTCCGGAGTGGCAATCATTTTTTCGGTCTTGCCTTCGGCGATGCGCCGCGCTTGTTTGCGCGTGATGGTGGCGATTTCGCGCTCGAGGTTGCGCACGCCTGCTTCGCGCGTGTAGCTGTGGATGATCTCGCGGAGCGCTTCGTCCGTGAATTCCAGCTGCTCACCCACCTTCAAGCCGTGTTCAGCGGCCTGCTTGGGGATGAGGTACTTGTGAGCGATGTGAAGTTTTTCCTCGCCTGTGTAGCCCGGCAGCTCGATGATTTCCATGCGGTCGCGCAACGGTTCCGGGATGGGATCCATCCAGTTGGCGGTGGCGATGAAGAGGACCTTGGAAAGATCGAACGGCACATCGAGATAGTGATCGCGGAAGGCAACGTTTTGCTCGGGATCGAGGACCTCCATCAAAGCGGAGGACGGATCGCCGCGGAAATCGCGGCCGAGCTTGTCCACTTCATCAAGCATGTAAACCGGGTCGTTGGTCTCCGCGCGTTTCAGGCCTTGAATAATCTGGCCCGGCAGCGCGCCGATGTAGGTGCGGCGATGACCGCGGATTTCGGCTTCATCATGCATGCCACCCAGAGCGAGGCGCACGAATTTGCGCCCGAGCGCGCGGGCAATCGATTTTCCGAGCGACGTCTTGCCCACTCCCGGAGGCCCGACAAAACAGAGAATCGGGCCTTTCATCCCCGGCTTAAGTTTTTTCACGGCAAGATAATCGAGAATGCGCTCCTTGACCTTTTCAAGATCATAGTGATCTTCATCAAGGATTTGGCGGCCCTTGGCGATGTCAATTTCGCTCGCGCCGGAGGATTTGGACCACGGCAGCGATGTCATCCATTCCAGGTAGGTGCGCGAGACCATGTATTCGGCGGAGGCCGGCGTCATCTTGGCGAGGCGCTTCAGTTCGCGCTCGCATTCTTTCTTGGCTTCGGCCGACATGCCGGCTTCCTCGAGCTTCTTGCGGAGCTCGTCGATTTCTTGCGTGGAATCATCGGACTCGCCGAGTTCCTTTTGAATCGCCTTCATCTGCTCCCGAAGCAAGTATTCGCGCTGGTTCTGGCTGACCTGCTCCTGAACCTGCTCGTGAATCTTTGAGCGAAGCTCCAGCACTTCGAGCTCCTTCGACAGTTCACGGATCAGCGATTCGAGGCGCTTGCGAACGTTGGATGTTTCGATCAGTTCCTGGCGCAGAAGAGTGGAAAGTGACGGCAAAGTGCCGGCGATGAAATCCGCGAGCCGGCCAGGGTCGTCGATGTTCATGGCCACGGATTGCAAGTCGTCGGAAAGCTGCGGTGAATGGCTGACCACGTCGCGGAAAAGATCCTGCGCGTTGCGCAGCAGGGCCTGCAGCTCCGCGTCCATTTCACCGACAAATTCAACTTCTTTTTCGACGCGTGCGCGAAGGTAAGGCTTCAGATCGGTCAGCTCGAGCACCCGAATGCGATACATGCCCTCGAGGAAGATAACTACGTTGCCGTTGGGCATTTTCACCGTCTTGTGAACTTTTGCGAGCGTGCCGACCTTGTGCAAATCGGCCGCAGCCGGGTCTTCGACCCGTGGGTCGAGCTGCGCGACGACGCCAAGGAATTTTTCGTCACCTTCGAGCGCATTCACGAGCGCCAACGAACTGTCGCGGCCGACGGTCAAAGGCAGTACGGCGCCCGGAAACAAGACCGTATCCCGGACGGGCAAGATCGGCAGAACTTCCGGAAGGTTTGCTTTTTTCTCAGCCATGGTGTCCCCTAGTCAAGAGCGTGGGAGAATAATTCCCCCGCCAAAATCAGTTAGATGCGCATTGCCGAAAAAAGGTGCAGGCAGATGCGATGGTGTCAGGCAGAAAATATTAGTCTGACACACTCATATACTAGCACTTATCATTTCTCCGCGCAAATGGTACAGTAACCTTTTTTTTATCAGTAACATACAATTCTGCACCGGGGTTTTGATGCTCAGCTCCCTATCCTTAGCCCAGCTTCACGCCCCGAATCCCCTAATTTTCCGCGCTGGCTGACCGAACCGCATCCTTACATATTTGGTCGCCCCCTCCTTGTCTTGAACCCGGCCCTCGAGCTGGGCATCTTCCAACGAGCGCAAAATTTCGCTGAAAAGAGGTCCCGGGACGTACCCCATTTGTTGCAGGTCGTCGCCCGTGAGCAGCCGAGGAGGTTGCACCTGCTCAGGGGGAGTCTCGGCCAGGAAGCGCTGGACGAACTCATAGGATTGAAGTTGGCCGTGACTGGAGAGGCAGTCGAGGCGGTGCAGCTCAAGGTGCTCGTCGAAGTGCGGGAGCCGCGCAAACCGTTTCAGCGTGGATGCACGCATGTTCTCGACGTCCTTAAAGCGCATATGATTTGCCACAAGGGCGGCAATTTGCTGCGTCTCTTCGTTCGAGAACCGCAGACGCTTGCAGATGTCCTCGGCCATGCGTACACCGACATCCACGTGCCCGTCGAAGCGAATACGATCCCCGGTTTCGGAAGCCGGCTTGAAGGTCGGTGGCTTGCCGATGTCATGCAGAAGGACTCCCCAAGCGAGCGTGGGAGAGCAGCCTGCAGGCAGTTTTTCGATCATCAATCGAGTGTGAATCCATACGTCGCCTTCGGGATGGAACTGCGGCGGCTGCTCGATACCTTTCATTGCGGCAGTTTCCGGGAGCACTTGCGGCAACAGACCAGTGTCATCGAGGAGCTCGAAGCTGCGGCCAGCCGCGCCTTCCGTGAGGAGCTTGGTCAGCTCATCGCGCACGCGCTCGGCGGAAACCCGGCTGATTTCGGTTGCGTGGCGGCGAATCGCGGCAAACGTGGAGTGCTCAATCGTGAAGTGGAAACGCGCGGCGAAGCGCACGGCGCGCAGCATGCGCAGCTTGTCTTCGGCAAACCGGCGGCTAGGCTCGCCGATGGCGCGGAGGATGCCTGCTTTTAAGTCCGCTTGGCCTCCGACGAAATCCAGAACCTCGCCGGTGTCTTGGCGCATCAGCAAGCCGTTAATCGTAAAATCGCGGCGCTGCACGTCTTCTTTGGCGGTGGTGGAATAGACGACGCGGTCAGGATGGCGCCCGTCGGAATAGCCCACGTCGGAGCGGAAGGTCGCGACTTCGACTTTCGCTCCATCTCGCGGAACAAGGACAACGCCGAACTGCGCGCCCACGCCGACGCTTTCAGGAAAGAGCGACATAACATGCTCGGGCGTGGCGTCGGTGGCGACATCGAAGTCTGCGGGCTCGCGACCGAGCAGCAGATCGCGCACGCAGCCGCCTACGAGCAGCGCTTGATGACCGTTGCGGTGAAGCGTGTCGCAGATCGAATTGGCAAGTTCGCGGGGCGTCACATCCCGATTATCCGATAGTTGCGCTGGAACGGGGAGCAAAGTGTCGTATGCAGCGTTAACGCTTCCCTATTTGCTGCGGAAGACGAGGCAGGTTATGTCGTCGGACTGGCGCGTGGCGCCGGCAAATTCGTCCACGGGCTTCATGAGGAATTGAAGGGTTTCCTGCGCGCTCAGCACGGGTAATGACCGGATGACCGCGCGCCAGCGATCTTCGCCGAATTCCTCGTTCTTTTCATTGAATGCTTCGACAACGCCGTCCGTGTAGAAAATCAAAGCGTCGCCGGGTTGCAGTTCGAGAGAGGCAGTTTCGTAGACGACCCGAGACTGAATTCCCAGAGGCAGTCCGCCTACATCAAGTTTTTCGAGCGCGCCGTTTGCGCGGCGAAGAATCGGCGCATTATGGCCGGCATTGACGTAAGTGAGCCGCCGTGTTTGTGGATCGTATTCGGAGAGGACGGCGGTGGTGAATCGGCGGCCATCGAGACTGTGCCCGCAGGCGTAGCGATTGAGCCGGGCGACCAGATCGGCGAGGGGTGCGCCTTCGCCCGCGATGGTTCGCAGGCTGGCTTGCAAAGTTGCCATGAGGAGAGCTGCGGGAACGCTTTTCCCAGCCACATCGGCAATGACGACCATCAGCTTGCCTTCGGGGCAGGCTTCGGCGTTCGGAAAAAATGCGTCGTAGTAATCTCCGGCAACGGAGTTTTGCGGACGGGTGGAGAAAGCAATGTCGGCCCCGGGCACTTCGGGCGGATGCGAGGGAACCAGCCAGGATTGAATCTCTCGCGCTATTTCGAGGTCGCGCTTCATGGTGACTTTGTCGGCCAGCTCGAGCGACAGGAGCAGCAGGAAGAGAATGGCCGCGAATAATTCGAACTTGATATTGTTGCCGCCCGATAGGACCAGCAGCACGAATGCGACGAGCAGAAGGACGCGTCGCGCGGGAGACAGTTTCAACAGTAAAGCCCAGAAAAATTGCCTGGCGACGTGAAGGGGCCGGCGCCAGCGAGGGAGTCTCTGGATTTCTTCCCAGTCGACGTCGCGGCCATAGAAACCATAGCTGGCGCGGGCATCGGCGGCGAATTGCGTCCAGAGGTCGTCGATCTGGCTGCCTTCGCTGACGCGCTGCCAGAAGTTGCTCACGCGGTCGCTGAAACGAACTCGGACTTTGCGTGCTGGTGGTTGCGAGGGGAAGCTCATCACAGAAAAGTATAAGTCATTCAAGAGGGAATCAACGCTTGGAGCGGCGCGTGCGCTGCGAACCGGTCAGGAATTGTCGCGGTCCTGCCCGTCCGCATCGGCGCGGAGAGAGCCGCCGAATTGAACAGAGCCGAATCCAAAGCGATCGCGAAGACGATCGGTCGCGTTGGTCAGTTTTTCGAGCTTTTCGCGCCGGTTGGCTTCGAGAAGGTCGAGCTGTTTCGAGCCATGAGTGAAGCCGCTCAGGCTGACACCGAGAAGTCGAATCTTGCGGCGGTGATCGCGGTGCTCCCGGAAGAGATTTTGGAAGACGGAGAAGATATCGGCGTCGAGGCTGGCCGGCCCTGAGAGCGTTTTCGAGCGTGTATGCGTGTCGAAACCGAGGTACCGGATTGTCAGCGTCAAGGTGCGAGTGGCGAGCCCGGCTTCGCGCAGACGTTTGCAAGCTTTTTGCGAAAGATGGCTCAACATTGTGGTCAGCACGACCGTGTCATCGGTATCTTCACCGAAGGTATGATTCTGCGAAATGGATTTCGGCTCGGCATCGATGACAAACTCGTAGGAATCGCCGCCGCGCGCTTTGCGAAAAAGGGCCGTGCCCCACTGGCCAAAGATTTTTTCGAGCTTTTCCTGGGGAACGGCGGCGAGCTGCTCGACGGTTTCGATGCCGAGTGCGCGCAGCGCGCTTTCAGTGACTTTGCCGATGCCGGGAATTTTCCTCACAGAGAGCGGCGCGAGAAAGCGAGCTTCCTGGCCGGGCGCAACCCAGAGCAGGCCACGCGGCTTGGCCTGGTCGGAAGCGACTTTTGCGACGAGGCGCGTCGTGGCCAGACCGCCGGAGCAGGGAAGGCTAGTCGCTTGCGTGATTGCGCGCAGGAGCTTATCGGCGGCGGCGAGCGGCGGGCCATGCAAGCGCTCCGTGCCGGCAAGATCGAGATAAGCTTCGTCAATGGAAACCATCTCGACGACGGGAGAAAATTTTGCAAGGAGCGTGGCGACGCGATCACTCCATTCGGAGTATTTCGCGTGATGGCCGTCGAGAAAAATTGCGCGCGGGCAGAGACGTCCAGCGGTTCGCAGCGGCATGGCCGAATGAATGCCGTACTTGCGCGCTTCGTAACTCGCGGCGGCAACTACGCCGCGCTGGTCGGGGCGGCCTCCCACGACCACGGGCTTGCCGCTCAATTCGGGGCGTTCCAGCAATTCTACCGAGACGAAGAAGGCGTCCATGTCCACGTGAAGGATGGACGATTGCCCGAGCGAGTCTTGTTCCTGAAGAGGGCCATGCTTGGCGCGGAAGCGCGCGAGGTCCGGCATGAGGGGAGCTTACGCCGTTCGATGAATGGCTACAACTTTTCAGCAGCGATGACGCGGGAGATGCCCGCGAGATCATTCGTTACACCGATGTTGATCCAATTCGCTGCGTCGAGGAGCGGCTGCACGGCAGGGAGGCTATCGTGGCCCAGTTCGAGGACGAGGATTCCGCCAGGTTTCAAATGCTCCGCTGACTGGCGGATGAGTTCGCCATAGAGATCGTAGCCCTCTTCGCCGCCGTAGAGGGCTACTTTGGGTTCGTGTTCGCGGACTTCTCGCGGAAGCGTGGCGACTTCGCAGCGGCCGACATAGGGCGGGTTGCTGACGATCAAATCGAAGGAACGTGACTCGTGACCCGCCACGGCGGGCAGGCTGGTGACTTGTAACTCGTGAACCGCCGCGTGGACAACGTCGTCCAAAAGATTGCATTCGATGAAGTGGATTCGATCTGAGAATCCGTGACGGACAGCGTTGCGGCGGGCGATTTCCAGAGCTTTGGATGAAATGTCTGTCGCAAAGATTTTTGCTCCGGGCAACTCCTTGGCGAGCGCAATGGCGATGCAGCCAGAACCGGTACCCACGTCAGCGATTTGCAGACCTGCGCCGCTAAGCGTTTGCCGGCGGCCGGCGCGGATCTCGCGTACCGCGAGGCGGTCGAGCGCGGCTTCGATGAGGTGCTCGGTTTCCGGGCGAGGAATCAAAACATCAGGGGTTACTTCAAATTCAAGGCCCCAGAATTCCTGTTTGCCGGTGAGGTATTGCGTCGGTTCACCGGCGGCGCGGCGGGCGACGAGAGCAAAATATCGTGCCTCGTCTTCTGCCGAAATAGTTTCTTCAGGGTGGGCGTAAATCCAGGTGCGGTCGCGCCCGAGGACATGAAGCAAGAGCAGTTCGGCCGAAAGAGTGAACGAAGGCACATGGGCTTCGCGCAATTGCGCGAGGCCTTGTTTGAGTGTCGTGCGGATATCAGTCATTTCTTAGCTTCAGCCAATGCACCTTTCGGGGCCGGAGTTTGAAGAAAACTTAACGCAGAGACGCAGAGGGCGCGAAGAAAATCGTGCGCATCAGGCGCTGGCGAGTTCCTGTTCGAGGCGCTCGGCTTCGTAGTGGGCAACAAGGGCGTCGACAAGCGGGGCGAGCTTGCCATCCATCACGTCGGTGAGCTGGTGGAGCGTGAGGCCGACGCGGTGATCGGTGACGCGGTTTTGCGGGAAGTTGTAGGTGCGGATTTTTTCGGAGCGGTCACCGGTCTTGATCTGGCCGCGGCGCTCGGCACCAATCGCTGCTTGCTGTTTTTCTAGTTCGAGTTCGTAGAGGCGGGCGCGGAGCACGCGCATGGCTTTGGCGCGATTCTTGATCTGCGATTTTTCGTCCTGCTGCGACACGACCAAGCCGGTGGGGATGTGCGTGATGCGAACGGCGGAGTAGGTGGTGTTGACCGACTGGCCGCCGGGGCCCGAGGAGCAGAAGGTGTCAACGCGGAGATCTTTTGCTTCGATTTTGATGTCTATTTCGTCGGCTTCGGGAAGCACGGCCACCGTTGCAGCGGAAGTGTGAATGCGGCCTTGCGTCTCGGTGGCGGGAACGCGCTGGACGCGGTGGACGCCACTTTCGTATTTCAACTTGGAATAGACCTTGTTGCCTTGAATCGCGGCGACGACTTCCTTCAGTCCGCCCAAGGAGGACGGAGAGCTTTCCAAGACTTCGACTTTCCAACCCTGTGTTTCGGCAAAGCGCGAGTACATGCGGAAGAGCTCACCGGCGAAGAGCGCGGCTTCGTCGCCGCCGGTGCCGGCGCGAATCTCGACGATGACGCTCTTTTCGTCGTTGGGATCTTTGGGCAGGAGGAGCAGCTTCAATTCGCGTTCGACGATGTCCTTGCGGGCAGTGAGCTGCTTTTCTTCCTCGTGCGCAAGCTGCTTCATTTCCGGATCTTCGGCTTCGACGATCATCTGGTGCGCGCCGGCAAGATCCTTTTCGATTTGCTTGTACTCGCGGTGCTTCGCGACGATTTGCTCGAGCTCGGCGTGCTGCTTGGCGATCTTCTGGAAGCGCGAGGAATCGGACACGGCTTCTCCGGTGGAGAGCTGCCGCGTGAGCTCGTCGTAACGAGAGCCGAGCTGGTCCAATTTTTCAGATAACGTCAATGTGGCCATGGGAATTCCTCAGAAAAAACTGTGATTCGTGACTGGTGACTCGTGATTCGTGAAAATCAAGAACGGCGCTCCGGAGCTGGAGCGGTGGGGGAGTCGGCTAATAGAATGCGGCGTACATCGAATTGCTCTATACCAAGAATAACGCGGATTTCAAGTTCTTGCAATCCCACCTAGCGGGGCAGTTTCCGATTTGCGCGTTCTATAAAAGGGGATGTCAAGAAGAAGACTTCGCCCTTGACTGGAGGGAGGGGAGAATCTCTTCTCGCCATCCAGCCCGTGTGTTGGAGTGAGGGTCTGTGATTTTCCCATTCCTGCAGATTCATCTCGTTGGCG
>JBIOGB010000056.1:0-19989 GCA_044447665.1 Candidatus Acidiferrales bacterium
GAGGAGGAACAGGAGGCGGGGGCGGCAAACCCGGCGGAGGAGGGACAGGGGGAAACCCTGGTGGCAGCAGGGGAGGGACAGGCGGCCAGCCAATCGGAAACAATTCGAACTATACGAACAATGGCACGATTTTCACCCAACCGCGGACGATTGTGCCGCAGATACCTGATTCGGTCGCGACGAACCAGCAAATCCTGGCAGCCTTGGCGGAAGGCACAGGCGGTTTTACGATTTTCAACACCAATGACTTGCTGGGAGGGCTAGAGAGGATCGGACGCGAGCAGAACGAGTTTTATCTTCTGGGGTATGTGCCGGCAGAGACGCCGGAAGGAAGCTGCCACACGCTGAAAGTGAAGCTCAACAAAGGCGGCATGAACGTGAGGTCGCGGAGCGGGTATTGCAATGCCAGGCCTGCGAATATATTGGAAGGGAAGCCGCTGGAGAAAGAGCTGGAGGGGCGCGCGGCGGGAACGCAGGCGGGTTCGATTCATGGGTCGTTGCAGACGCCGTATTTCTACACCGGGCCAAACGTTGCGCGAGTGAATCTTGCGATGGAGATTCCTTCGGAGACGATCCAATTCAACAAAGATAAAGGCAAGTATCACGCTAACTTGAATGTACTGGGAATTGCGTATCGTCCGGACGGGACCGTGGGGGCGCGCTTCGGCGATACCGTCAATCTGGATCTCGAGAAAGACGAGTGGAAGCAATTCACCAAGCTGCCGTACAAATACGAAAATCAATTCGACACGGCTCCGGGGGCGTACCGGCTTACCGTGGTGTTGAGCGCAGGCGGCGACGCGTTCGGCAAGTTCGAATCGCCGTTGCAAATCGATTCTTATGACGGCAAGCACCTGAGTTTGGGCGGAGTCGTTCTGACGAACTCTGCCCAGCGGGTGACGGATATTCCCACGGGAATGGATTCCGAGCTTCTGGAGGACCGCATGCCACTGGTGGTCAAGGGCTTGGAGATGATTCCTTCGGGGAGCAACCGCTTCAAGAAGAGCGACACGGTAATCGCGTATACGGAGGTGTATGAGCCATTGCTGACTTCGGCGAATCCGCCGATTGTGGGTTTTGGCTATCACCTCTACGAGCGGGCTTCGAATAAAGAAGTTCGCTTCACCGGGGTAATGCGGGCGGACGATTTTATTCAGAAGGGGAATCCGGTGATTCCAGTGGCGTTGCGGGTTATCGTGCAGGACCTTCCGGCAGGGAGTTACCGGCTGGTGATGCAGGCCGTAGACGCAGCGGGGAGCAACGCTCCGGACCGCACGGCGGATTTTGACGTGACGGACTAAGCGCCAGGCGATGCCTGGATGCGAAAATGGATTCGCGCATCAGGCCGCGCTTCGGCTGGCGTTTCGTTTAGAAGATGCGCCGGATTCGGCGATCAAGCTGCGCAAGACGAACCAACAATTCGCGGGGCGTTCCGAAAGACGCCGCATGAAATAAGGGCACCAATCGGTGCCAAACGGCACGTAAACCTGAAGTGCGTGCCCGGCCGCGTAGACCTCCTCCTGCAAGTCGCGGCGAATTCCATAGATCATTTGAAATTCATAGAGGTCCCGTGGGAGCTTCAAGCGCGCGATTTCCGCGCGCGCGTGCGCGACCATAAAGGGGTCGTGCGAGGCGATGGCGGGGAAGAAAGCGCCTTGCGCTGCGCCTTCGAGCAGCAATGTGGTGAGGCGCTTGTAGTTGGCGTCCACATCGTTTTTGGACTGTATGGCGATGTTTTTCGGCTCGCGGTAAGCGCCTTTTACGAGGCGAATCTTTGGTCTGAGCGGCGCGAGGCGAACTAGATCTTTCTCCGTGCGGAAAAGATAGGCTTGGAGCGCAAGCCCCACGTTCCCGCATTCGCGCTGCACACTTTCGAAAATATCCAGCGTTGCATCTGTGTAGTTGCCGGCTTCCATGTCCATCTCGATGGTGAGGCCGAGCGCAGAGGCGCGCCCGGCGATCTCCCGCGCGAGGGAACGGCAGAAATCCTTGCTGATGTCCAGGCCAAGCTGAGTCAGCTTGATGGAGATGTTTCCGGCAAGATTCTTGGCGCGAATCTCCTCAAGCATGCCGATGTAGCCGGCGCAGACTTCGCGCGCGGCGGCTTCGGTCGTGACGTTTTCGCCGAGATGATTGAGGCTGACGCGGCGGCCTTGCGCACAGAGTTCCTGGCTGGCGGCGATGGCTTCTTCGAGCTTTTCACCGGCGACAAAGCGCCGCGCAAAGCCGAATTGCATGCCGCGGCGAGCGATGGAGTCGGTGATGCTGCGTTTTGTCGAGAGCCAGAAGATGAAGTTGCGGACCAGCACCGGTCCTCCCCGGAAACACGATGGACGAGAATACGAGGGAGAGCACGGCGCGTCAATGAGCAGGGGCAGGTGGATAACCGATTGCGATTGTGGAGGTTTCGGCGGGGTAATGATTCGACACGACCCGCGGACTCGCGCAACTTCCGGCGCCAGGCAGGGTTAACCTAAAAGCGTACCCGTATCCGCCGACAATGCCGCCCGGCAGGAGATCGCCATGAACCTGCAGCAGCGCCGCACCATACAAACCCACTGGATTTCGAGAACGCCGCGGTCTTTTCTGGCGACGGTGCTTTCGTTGGCCTGTGTGATCTCATTCAGCGTTGATTTGAGCTCTGTTGCCCAAGCCAGGGAGAAAAAAACCAAGCAAGATCCAGTGCTCAAAGGATTGCCGATTAAGGACCTATCCACCGATGAAGCGATCCTGCATGCGCTGAACCGCCTGGGCTACGGCCCGCGACCCGGCGATGTGGAACGCGTACGGCAAATGGGGCTGGCGAAGTGGATCGAACAGCAGCTCAATCCGAACTCCATCGATGACAAGGCGCTGACAGCACGGCTTGAAAATTATCCCACGCTGGCGATGTCCACATCGCGACTGCTGGAAGAATATCCACAGCCCAAGCAGGCGGAAAAACAGGCCGCGAGACAAGCGCAGACGGAGCAGAGGAGACCGGACGCGGCTGCAGCGACGATTGCAACAGACATGCAGCAATCGCGAAGACCGACAACAAGTGAAGAGGCGGCTACGGATTCGGCTGCGCCACCGGCAACACCGAGTGCGCCGAGCGATGCGAACGCGGCCGCGCCGATGAAGGAGGATGCCTCTGCCTCCAATTCGGCGACGCGGGGGGCAGGCACACTCGGTGCAGGGAAACGCGATTTGCTCGGCGGGCCCGATCCAAATGCGGTGCCGCGTGCGATTGCCGACGACAGCAGGCGGCCGCAGCGGGTGGTCGAAGAGCTGGGGATGGCCAAAGTAACGCGCGCGATCTATAGCGAGCGGCAATTGCAGCAGGTTATGGACGACTTTTGGTTCAACCACTTCAATGTTTTCGCAGGGAAGGGCGAGGACAGGTGGTATCTCACCTCTTACGAGCGCGACGTGATCCAGCCGCACACGTTCGGAAAATTCAAAGACCTCTTGACAGCGACAACGAAGAGCCCAGCGATGCTCTTCTACCTGGACAACTTTCTGAGCGCGGATCCACGGGCGGCGGACCGGCAAGCCGCGGAGCGCGCCATGCGCCAGCAGATGCGGCGCGGCGGATTCGGGAGGCCATGGCCGCCGCGTCCGCAGCCACAGGGACAGGCGAAAAGGAATGTTCGCGGCTTGAATGAAAACTACGGTCGCGAATTAATGGAGCTGCACACGCTGGGCGTGGATGGCGGCTACACACAAAAAGATGTGACCGAAGTGGCGCGGTGCTTCACCGGATGGACGATCGACAAGCCGCGGCAGTATCCGGAATTCAAATTTGACGAGCGATTGCACGATCCGGACCCGAAATTTGTGCTTGGGAAGAAGATTCACGCCGGAGGAATGAAAGACGGCGAGGAAGTGATCGATTTGCTCGTGCACGATGCGAGCACGGCGAGGTTTATCTCGACGAAGCTGGCAAGGCGATTCGTTTCGGACAATCCCCCGGAGGAGTTGGTGGAGCGTATGACGAAGACGTTTCGCTCGAGCGATGGCGACATTCGCGACGTGTTGAAGACGATGATTTACTCGCCGGAATTCTGGTCGCGTGAGACGTACCGGGCAAAAATCAAAAACCCCTTCGAGCTGGTGGTTTCCGCCGCGCGCGCGCTGGGGACCGACGTAGACACGCCGATGCCGCTGGTGCAGTGGGTCGGACGGATTGGCGAGCCGCTCTATCAGTGCCAGCCGCCGACGGGTTATTCGGACAAGGCAGATGCGTGGGTGAACACGGGGGCGCTGCTCAGCCGGTTGAATTTTTCGCTGACGCTGGCAGGGAATAAGGTGCGCGGTGCGCGCACGGACGTGACGTCACTGCTTGGCATGGATTCGTCAAACGATGCGAAGACGGCGCTGGATCGCGCGGTTGGAGTGTTTCTCGGCGGGCAGGCGGCGGCGACAACGGTAGAGACGTTGCAGAAGCAACTGGATAGCCCGCAAGTTTTGCAGGCGAAGCTGGACGATCCGGTTAAGCAGGTGGATTTGGGAGTAGTTGCAGGGTTGGTGCTCGGAGCGCCGGAGTTTCAGAGGCGATGAGAAGAAGAGGGCTTTATGAGCCATGAGTGTTGCGAAGGCGTAAGAGGGCTTAGATTTTCGCGGCGATACTTTTTGAAACAAGGCGGCGTGGCGATGGTCGGCCTGAGCGCCATGCCTGCGTTCCTGCAGCGAGCGGTGGCGGCAACGCCGATGCCGAACAAGAAGCAGCTGGTGGTGCTTTTTCAGCGCGGGGCGGCCGACGGATTGAACATTGTAGTTCCGTTCGGCGAATCCAACTATTACCGGATGCGGCCGACGATTGCGATCCCGGAACCCCGGCGCGGCGGAGGAGATGCTGCTATCGATCTGGACGGATTTTTCGGGTTGCACCCGAGCCTCTCGCCGCTCGAACCGCTCTTCCACAAGAATCAACTCGCGATTGTGCATGCGGCGGGCTCGCCCGATCCGACGCGCTCGCATTTCGATGCGCAGGACTTCATGGAGTCAGGCACTCCGGGAGTGAAATCGACGGAGGATGGATGGCTGAATCGCGCGCTGGAGACAGCACCGGAAGAAAATGCGTCTCCGTTTCGCGCTGTGGCGATGGGGCCGAATCTGCCGCGGATGCTGCGCGGAAACGCCGGAGCGATTGCCTTGCCGGATGTGAGGCAATTCAAAGTGATGGCGCAATCGCCGGCGATAGGGCAGGTGGTGGAAGGCGGCTTTGAAGCGATGTACGCGCAGACGGTGGACCAGGCGCTGCACGGCACGGGGACAGAGACGTTTGAGGCCATCGACCTTTTGAGGAAAGCGGATCCCACGAAGTATCAGCCGGAAAACGGCGCACAATATCCCACGAGCCGGCTGGGGCAGAGCCTGCAGCAGATTGGCCAGCTGCTGAAGGCCAATATCGGCGTGGAAGTGCTGTTTGTGGATTGCGGCGGCTGGGACAATCATGTGAATGAAGGCGGCGTGCAGGGGCAGCTCTCGAATTTGCTGAAGGATTTGGGGCAAGGGCTCGCCGCATTTCATCAAGACTTGGGCGACCGCATGCAGGACATCGTGTTTGTAACCATGAGCGAATTCGGGCGCACGGCGAAAGAGAATGGCAATCGAGGCACGGACCATGGCCATGCCAATTGCATGTTTGTGATGGGCGGCGATGTGAAAGGTGGCCACGTTTACGGCAGGTGGCCGGGCTTGGCGGATCACCAGCTCAATGAGGGGCGCGACCTGGCGCTAACGACGGACTTTCGTTCGGTGCTCGGCGAAGTTCTTGCGAAGCACATCGGCTGCAAAGACCTCGATGCCGTCTTCCCTGGCTTCGATAACGACACGCGGAAGTTCACCGGGCTGGTGAAGGCGTAGCAGGTGCTAAGGAAAAATGGGGCGGGAGAGCATCCCGCCCCGTCTTGTTTGTGGGTGTAACAGTGTGCTTGTCTGCTCCGTGACCGCACTGGACCGCGAGTCCAGCCACGCCGGGGCCGACCCCTCATGAGTAACTGATTGCCACAGCGGCGTTCCGGGTTCTCGCCCACTTCTCACGGTTTCACCCGGCGATGCGAGGAACGCCTAGCGCCTTCCTGTACCATCGAGGTAATACTGGGGGATTGACACTCCGTCGCCGTGGTGCTCCAATTCACCCGATGTAAGGCCCGTCTCTCAGAGCCGGGCACCTTCAACCCGGACCTTCCCAGCATGAAGGAACACCAATCCTCTACCGTTCGTTACGTTCTTCTCGGGTTGCTGGGGTTGGCCGTTCTGGCCTACGTCGCCCAGCCCAGACACTGGAAGCCTCGGTCGGACGCGCAGTCCTCAGTGGAGAAGCCTGCACTCGCGCCTAAGGCTTCTCCTCCGAAACCTCCTATCACTCAGACCAAGGCACTCCTTGAGGCGAAGCGAATGTGCTCGAGGATCGCACAGAACGCGAACATTCTTGCAGATTATGTCGGTACAGGCTGCGAGCCCGCCAAAGGCAAAGATGGCACCGTTGATTTGGTTATCGTCGCTCGAAAGCCCATATTCTACAAACCAGACACCAAGAAAGCGTGGCTGCTCGTGATCATGGGCGCAGTGGGAAAAGAGCTGACGGACCACGCAGACGTCCCCATCGGCGACATAATTGTCACCGACACCGCGCTTGCCTCACAGGAAATCATGTACTCGTTTCCGGCACAGCTGGCCAAGACGCTCCGCAACCGAGTCCACGGGGGCGAGATGACGCTTCTGGAGGCGTATGCTGAGCTCTTGGAGGGGATGCACCGCGCGCAATAGAGTCAGCCCCCATTCACTGTCACGCATAGGAGGTAGGAATGACTGGAGAGTCCTCGCAGGGCCCAGTCCCGGACAGAGAAATACTCTGCTTGGAATATGAGAAGGCTCAAGATTCGGCCGAACACCATGACAATTTGCTATGGACTGTCACCGGCCTGATTGGTGGAGGGATGGCAGCCCTCTTCGGTTTCGTCCTCGGCAAGCAGCCGCAAGAGCTTCCGAAGTTGCTCGGTATCTATGCGGCATCGATGGGGATTGCTATGACAGTTTCAGTAGGCCTTTTTGTGCACAGTTTCGCGTCCTATAGAAACCAAAAATATGCTCGGTGTAAAGACATTGAGAAGCTCCTTGGTATGAATCAACACTCTGGCCTCAGAGACCCGAAGCCAGCCCAGCGCCATGTTGTCTATTTGCTCTTCCTACTCTTCTTTGTTGGCTGGGCCTTTCTTCTGTGTAACGCCTTGCGCAGATAGGTGTGCGAGGGATCTTTCTGGACTTGGGCCGACAGTGACCGCAGGGGACAAGCGTATCCCCCTGGTATTCGAGACCGCCGCGTTGGCGACTAACCGTCCAATGCCTCAAGGCGCTGGCGAACAATCCGCTTGGCTTCAGGCGCAATTTCCGTAACGATCAGGCCCGCCGGCTTGGTCTCGTTCAAGCCTCTTTCGCCGCGCGGATGCGCATGGCGTAGAACGAGCGGTAGACGAAAGTGAAGGAGACCGCGAAGAAAGCCGCGGCGAGGAGGTGCGTCAAGTTGGCACCTTGCGTGGCAGTCATGCTCACGGAAAGCTGAACGGCAAGCAGGCCGAAGAGAGTCGTGAACTTGATGACCGGATTGAGCGCCACGGAAGAAGTATCCTTGAATGGATCGCCGACCGTGTCGCCGACCACTGTTGCGTCGTGGAGAGGCGTGCCTTTCTGCTTGAGCTGGACTTCGACGATTTTCTTGGCGTTGTCCCAGGCTCCGCCGGCGTTGGCCATGAAGATGGCTTGATACAGGCCGAAGATGGCGATGGAGAAAAGGTAGCCGATGAAGAAGAAGGGCTCGACGAAGGCGAAGGCCAGAGTGGCGAAGAAAACGGCGATGAAAATGTTGAGCATGCCCTTCTGAGCATACTTGGTACAAATCTCGACGACCTTCTTACTGTCGGCGATGCTCGCTGCTGCGGCGCTTTCGAGCTTGATATTGGCCTTGATGAATTCGACGGCGCGGTAGGCGCCGGTGGTCACAGCCTGCGTGGAAGCGCCGGTGAACCAGTAGATCATGGCGCCGCCGGTGATGAGGCCGAGAACGAAGGGTGCGTGGAGGAGTGAGAGGTTGTTCACGTTTTCGGTGAGACCTTTCGTGAGCGCCATGATGATCGAGAAGATCATCGTCGTAGCGCCGACGACGGCCGTGCCGATGAGCACGGGCTTGGCGGTGGCTTTGAAGGTGTTGCCCGCGCCGTCGTTGGCTTCGAGCATTTCTTTGGCCCGCCCGAAATTGACGTCAATGTCGTAGTCCTTCTTGAGCTCGCCCTCGATGCCGGGGATTTGTTCGATCAGCGAGAGCTCGTAGACCGATTGCGCGTTGTCGGTGACCGGGCCGTAAGAATCAACGGCAATGGTCACGGGGCCCATGCCCAAGAAGCCGAAGGCGACGAGGCCGAAGGCAAAGACCGGTGCGGCGACCATCAGGTCGCCAAGGCGCAGGGTGCTGATGAGATAGCCGACGGACATGAGAAGAACCATCGTAAGGCCGATGTAGTAAGCGGAGAAGTTGCCGGCGACAAAGCCGGAAAGAATTCCGAGCGACGCGCCGCCCTCTTCGGCCGAGGTGACGACTTCTTTTACGTGGCGTGATTCCATGGAGGTGAAGACTTTTACAAGCTCAGGAATGAGCGCCCCCGCGAGCGTGCCGCAAGAGATAATCGTCGCGAGCTTCCACCATTGCGTGGTGTCGCCGCCCAGGCTCGGAATGATGAGCGAGGAGATAAAGTAGGTCAGGGCAATCGAGACGAACGAAGTGATCCACACCAGCGAAGTGAGCGGCGCTTCGAAGTTCATTTCGTCCGCGTGCCCGAACCGGATTTTCGCGATAGCGCCGTTGATGAAGTACGCAGCGGCGCTGGCAATGAGCATGACAATGCGCATGACGAAAATCCAGACGAGCAACTGAACCTGCAATGTGGGATTCTTCACGGCGAGCAAGATGAAGGTGATGAGCGCAACGCCGGTGACGCCGTAGGTTTCGAAACCATCGGCGCTGGGGCCGACGGAATCACCGGCGTTGTCGCCGGTGCAGTCCGCAATAACGCCCGGGTTGCGTGGGTCGTCTTCTTTGATCTTGAAGACGATCTTCATCAAGTCGGAACCGATATCGGCAATCTTGGTAAAGATTCCCCCGGCAATGCGCAGTGCGGCCGCGCCCAGCGATTCTCCGATGGCAAAGCCGATGAAGCACGGCCCGGCGTAGTCGCCCGGGACGAAGAGAAGAATGATGAGCATCATCAGCAGCTCGACGCTGATGAGCATCATGCCGATGCTCATGCCGGCTTCGAGCGGCGTGTGATAGATGGGATACGGCTTGCCGCGCAGGCTGGCGAAGGCGGTGCGGGAATTCGCGAAGGTGTTTACGCGGATGCCGAACCAGGCGACGCCGTAGCTGCCGCCCATGCCGACAACGCTGAAGAGCAGGATGATGGGCAATGTGACGGCGACCGATTGGCCGGGCACGGGAGCAAGGAACCCGAAGTAGAGCACGATGACGATGGCAATGAAAATCCAGAGAAGGAGAAGGAACTTGCCCTGCGTGATGAGGTAGGTCTTGCAGGTTTCGTAGATCAGCTCGGAAATTTCACGCATGGAACTGTGGACCGGCAGGTTCTTCAAGCGGCTGTAAATCGCGAGGCCAAAGATTAAGCCGAACACGCAAAAAACGATGCCGAAAAGCAGCAGCTTGTGGCCGTCCACGCCGAGAAACTGGACTTGCGAAAGATCGGGGAGCTTCAAGCCGGCCTCACCGCCGGCTTCTGCGGCGGGTTGGGCAAGCGCCGAGGCGGCGCTTAGAAGCGTGAGAGCGGCGGCCGACGCACCAACTCTTGCAATCTGAATATTTCGGGTGATACGACAACATAAGGACCAGGCATTCTTAAGCCAGGTGCTCATCAACAATCCTCCGTGCCAAGATCGGATCCCGGGAGAACCACGTCTCCGGGTGACTGCTTCCGGCACACCATTCCAGCCGAACGCTGCTTGACGAGACCCCAGGAGGGCCGCCGCTTCGTCAGCGCCGGGGGAGCACCGTGCCGGATTTCAAGAAGGCTCCCACTACAAGACGGGACGCAAAACCAAGCCATCGCGCACCGGTTTCCGGGCAATTTGGAAACCCCGGGACACTCCTTGTATGCTCCGCGCGAGGCCAAGTAAAACGTAGATTTATAACATTTTGCTAATGGCGGGTCAAACCGGCAGCTATGGTGTCCGACCCACTAAAATCGTGACAAGGCGGGTCTCTGTCTAATTCTGAATCGACCAAAAACCGGGCTGTTGATGCCAAGTAGGCACCGCCTCCAATACGCTGGCGACACGCGGGAGCAAACCGATGGTAACATGCGTGATTCGTTGGGGAACGAATCGTTCCGCACGGGGGTCCATGAGCGCCCAAACGATGTCCGCGGTGTCGTCGAGCGCGACCGCACGCAGCAAGCTGCGCCACGATTGGAACCGCTCGGAGGTTGCAGCAATTTACCGGCTGCCTCTGCCGGAGCTCGTCTTCCAGGCGCAGAGCCTGCATCGCCAATTTCATGAGCCTGATCGCGTGCAGACTTGCCAGCTGATTTCCATAAAGACGGGTGGGTGCCCGGAGGACTGTGCGTACTGCCCGCAAAGCGCGCACTATGATGCGGACGTCGAGCGGCAGGGACTGCTGGACGCGGAGCACGTCGTCGGCGTGGCGCGCGAAGCAGCTGAGCGAGGAGTGACGCGCTTCTGCATGGGCGCGGCATGGCGCCAGGCGCCGGAGGGCAGGGAATTCGAAAATGTGCTGCAAATGGTGCGCGGAGTTTCCGCGCTTGGGCTGGAGGTGTGCTGCACGCTGGGGATGCTCACCGAAGAGCAAGCCGCGAGGCTGAAAGATGCAGGGCTGACGGCTTACAATCACAATCTGGATACTTCTCCGGAGTTTTATGGTTCGATCATCACAACGCGGGTCTACGAGGACCGCCTGAAAACGCTGGCAGCGGTGAGGAAGGCAGGCATCACCGTTTGCTGCGGAGGGATTTTGGGAATGGGGGAAGGCGAAACGGACAGGATCGGACTGCTTCACCAACTTGCGACGCTCGAGCCGCATCCGGAGAGCGTGCCGATCAACATGCTGGTCAGGGTGGAGGGCACTCCGCTTGCATCCATGCCGGCGCTTGATCCGCTGGAGATGGTGCGCGCCATCGCTGCCGCGCGCA
The DNA here is from genome assembly GCA_044447665.1 of Candidatus Acidiferrales bacterium. Taxonomy (GTDB): domain Bacteria; phylum Acidobacteriota; class Terriglobia; order Acidiferrales; family UBA7541; genus Acidiferrum. The sequence continues at coordinate 11,196 of JBIOGB010000056.1, forward strand.
TCCTGATGCCCGCGTCGCGGGTGCGACTGGCTGCAGGCCGCAAACAATTGTCGCAGGAAGCGGTAACGCTCTGTTTTCTCGCCGGCGCAAATTCGATTTTTGTCGGTGAAAAACTTTTGACTACATCTAATCCCGTGCCCAATGAAGATGAGCAATTGCTCCAAAAATTGGGACTCAAACCAATCGAATCGCATGCCGTCTGAATTCCATCGATTGTTTCACGTTGAACTCGAAAGCGGGTTGCGCGCGCTGGAGACGAAGAGCCAGAGGCGCACGCTCGCCGAGCTTCAGGGAGTGAATCTCTGTTCGAACGACTATCTCGGCCTTGCCGGGCATCCAGCGCTGCACGCGGCTGTGGTCAAGACGGTGGAGGAGGCGGCCCGGGTCGGAGGCACCGGCTCGCGATTGCTTTCGGGCCACGCAAAGGTGTGGAGCGAGTTGGAAGAAAGATTTGCGCATTTCGCGGGGACGGAAGCAGCTTTGTATTTCGGGAGCGGTTACGCGGCCAATCTTGGATTGCTGACGTCCCTGGTTGGAAAAGCGGACTTGGTTTTTTCCGACGCATCCAATCATGCGAGCATCATTGACGGGATCCGCCTAGCAGGGGCGCGCAAAGTAATCTACCCGCATCTCGATCTGGACGCGTTAGAGTCCAGGCTGAGCGAACACAGGCACGAACGGTGCCGCAAGCTCATCGTGACCGAGAGCGTATTCAGCATGGAGGGTGACGTCGCGAATGTCGCCGCGCTTCTTGGGTTGGCGGAGCGATATGGTGCGGGATTGATTGTGGACGAAGCGCACGCTACCGCTGTGCATGGCCCCGGTGGCCGGGGAATCGTGGCCGCAGTGGAGGCGACTTGCGAGGTGGTTGCTTCGGTTCATACGTGCAGCAAAGCGCTGGCCAGCGCCGGGGCGTTCGTTTGCGGGAATTCCGTGCTGAGGGAACACCTGATCAATCACGCGCGCACCTTTCTTTTCACGACAGCGATGCCGCCCTACATGGCGGGACAGATTCGCGCGGCGCTGAAGCTGGCTCAAGGGATGGATGCGCAGCGGGCTGACCTGCAAGCGATGTCAGCGCAGTTTTGTGATTCCATTCGAGCCCAGGGTTGGGATACGGCAGGGAGCACGACGCAGATTGTGCCTGCTCTCATCGGTGCAAACGCAGAGGCTCTTCGCGCGGCGGAATTTCTGCAACGCGAAGGATTCGCGGTGCGCGCGATTCGGCCGCCCACGGTTCCTGAAGGGAGCGCGCGTTTGCGATTCTCGCTTACCCGTACAATCACGTTGGATGAAATCGCCCGCCTGGAACGATCTTTGGAGGTTTGGCGCGCGCAGAGTCACGTTCCGGGAAGAGCCACTGTAGCAGCGACAGCGTCGGCTGGAAGCGCATGAGGCGGCACTTCTTCATTACCGGGACGGACACGGGCGTCGGCAAGACCACGCTGGCGGCGCTGCTCTGCGCGGCGCTGGACGCGGTCTACTGGAAACCGATACAGACGGGAACGCTGGAGGGTTCCGATCGCGTGACGGTCATGCGGCTCGCGGGCATCGGCACAGATCGCACGCTCGATGAGGTGTACAAGTTCGTGCCGCCGGTCTCGCCGGATCTCGCGGCGCGGTGGGCTGGTGTGGAGATCGATCTCGCGCGCATCACGCTGCCTTCGACCATAGCCAATGACTGGCTGGTCATCGAGGGCGCCGGTGGCGTGCTTGTACCGATCAATGCAAGGCAATTCATGCTCGATCTCATGGTCAAGCTGAAGCTTCCCGTCATCCTGGCGTCGCGCAGCGGACTCGGCACGGTGAATCACACTTTACTTTCGCTGGCTGCGCTGCATGCTGCGGAATTGCAGGTGCATGGAGTGGTTTTGATCGGCGATCAGAACCGTGAAAATCGCGAGACGATTGAGCGCTTCGGACACGTCCGCGTCATCGGCGAAATTCCGCGCTTGCCCAATCTTCACCGTACCGCGCTCATGCAGGTATTCCTGAATCATTTCGACCGCGCCGCTTTTTCTCAGTAAATCTCGACGATGTCCTCGCCGCTGCGCATCTGGCACCCCTTCACCAACGCCGCGCTCGATCCGCCGCCGCTGCGCGTTGTGCGGGCAGAGGGTGTGTATCTACACACGGCCGACGGGCGGAAAATCCTCGATGCTGTTTCGTCGTGGTGGGTGAATCTGCATGGGCACGCGAACCCGCGGATCGCCGCAGCCATCGCCGAACAAGCGAAAAAGATGGAGCATGTCATCCTCGCAGGATTTACACATGACGCAGCGGAAGAGCTTGCGGGACGTCTGCGCAAGTGGGTCCGCCCCGAGCTGACCCATCTATTTTTTTCGGACGACGGCTCGACGGCGGTCGAAGTTGCGTTGAAACTGGCGGTGCAATATTTCAGCAACCAACAACGCAGCGAAAAGCGCGAGATCGTGGCCCTTGAGCACGGCTATCACGGCGACACTGCGGGGGCCATGTCGGTGAGCGACGATTCACCCTTCACCGATCCTTTCCGCTCGATGCGTTACCCCGTGCATCGCGTGCACTCTGCGTATTGCTACCGCTGCCCGGTTGGGCTGAAACGCGAAACGTGCCACATCGAATGCGTCCAGCAGATCGAAGCGCTGCTTGCAGAACGGGCCGATCAAATTGCGGCGGTGATCGTCGAACCACTGCTTCAGGCGGCGGGTGGCATGATCGTGCATCCGGTGGAATTTCTTCAGAAAATTCGCGCGCTCTGCACGCGTCACGATGTTCTGCTCATCGCCGACGAAGTGCTGACAGGCTTCGGCCGGACCGGAAAAATGTTCGCCTCTGATTTGGCGGGAGTGGCGCCGGATCTGCTGTGTCTATCGAAAGGCATCACGGGCGGTTTTCTGCCGATGGGCGTCACGTTGTGCACGGATCAGGTCGAAGCTGCTTTTCGCAGCGAGGATCGCATGCACACCTTCTATCACGGCCACTCGTACACCGGAAATGCTCTTGCCTGCGCCGCCGCGAACGCGAGCCTGCAAATTTTTGAAGATGAGCCGGTCTTCGATCGCATCCACACCATTGCAAAGATCAACGCCGAGCGGCTCGCGGAGTTCCGCGAGCTGCATCAGGTCGGAGATACCCGCCAGATCGGCACGATTGGCGCCATCGAGCTGCGCGCCGAAGATTCGGGTTATCTTTCGGCGATGCGGCCGAAGCTCTACCGTTTCTTTCTTGACTGCGGCGTGCTGCTGCGCCCGCTGGGGAACGTGGTTTACGTGTTACCGCCGTATGTCATCTCGCCGGATGAGCTGCATCGTGTTTACGACGTCATCCTGGAAGCAATCCAAACGCTGTTCTGAACGCCGTATCTTCGTCTGCTAAACTGATCATCCGATCGATTGGAGGATCGGCGTTTGCCCTCGAATTCCAGCGGATGGAAACAGAAAATTGCCGCGTTTGCTGGCGGCCTCGGGGCTCCCGGCCTGTTTCTCATTTCGTTTCTCGATTCGTCCTTCCTGACATTTCCCGTGATCAACGACTTGCTTCTCATCGAACTGTCCATCCAGCATCCGGCTCGCATGCCGTTGTACGCGGCGATGGCCGCGCTGGGGTCGCTCCTGGGTTGCGTAGTGCTCTTTCTCCTGGCGCGCAAGGGCGGGGAAGCGTTTTTTCACAAGAAAGCGGGTGATCACGCGCTCGCCATTCGCCACTGGGTGGAAAAGAATGGATTCGGCGGAGTGCTGGTGGCCGCGCTCCTGCCGCCGCCAACACCATTCAAATTCTTCGTCCTCGCGGCGGGCGTGTTTGAAGTGCCGCTGGCAAGTTTCGCGTCTGCGATTGCGCTGGCACGAGCCTTTCGTTATTTCGGGATCGGCTATCTCGCGGTACGCTACGGCGCGGACGCCATGCCCTATCTAGCCGCTCACAAGCTGCAAGTGTCCGTGTTTGTAATCGCGCTGGTCACAGTAAGCTACGCGTTTTCGCGTTTGCTGCTGCGCCATAGGCCTCAGGATTCACCAAAGAAATAAAGAAACGATCAGCGGGGGCGAAGATCCCGCGCCCACACCAATTCCTGGTTCACGATTTTTCCTGCCGAGTTAAGCTCAAAGAACGCCACGATCTCACGCCTCGATGACCCGGCCGAGGTATATCGCAAATCCTGAAGTTCCACCCGATAGCCGGCTTCTATCTTCTCGATGGTGGCCTTAGGAAAACGCGCGACCCTGAGAAAGGCCAGAGCGATGGGATCGTTGCGGGCGGCGTCCAACGCCGCTGAAGCCTCCGGCTTATGGATGGTCACGGACGCCTCGGTATTGAACGAAGCACCCGGCGCCACGCTTACCGTGATTTCATGCAAGGCCGATTCCGTTTCCACGATACCGTTCCATCGGAAAGGAGACGTGGAAACAGGAAAAGCGGCGACGCGGCGAGGCAATTCACCGCGATAGGCGCTGGAATCCAGGACCGCCACCGCGTTGGCGTGAAATATCGCGCGCGCGCCAATATAGAGAGCAATGACTGCCAGCGCCATGATCGCACCCACTTTGCCGCGCGGCTTCTTGTCCCTGGCGCCAATCTCGTCGCTCACAAGGCCAAAGAGGACTGGCAGCAAGATGCCCGCGACGAGGACTGAGAGAATTACGGGATCAACGAATGTCAGCCAGTCTTCCGCAATCTGTGCCGCGCTGAAAGGCCAAAAGAGCAGGACGCCGTCCGGCTGGCAGACATCCAGAAGAAGATGCAAACACTGCGCAAGAAGCGTCAGAACAAGAATGGCAAGGACGGAGAACCGGCTCTGCAGCTGCTGAGGAGCGGCAAAACGATAAACGACGGCAAAAAGAACGGCCAGCAAAAGGGCGGCCAAGAGAGAGTGGGTGTACGTGCGATGCCAGTTCAGGTAGGCGAAAGGTCCGAACAGCGAACTGAGCGCATCCACATCCGCAATGATTCCGGCGGCGAGGGCGATCGGAAGGATGGAACGAGGCGCGCGGGGGAAAGCTGCTCGCGTCAATGCGATGGACGCGAGTACGTGGGTGCCAAGGTCCATGCCAAATCAGGAGCGCCCGTTCGTTGCTCCGGTTGAGGAACTTTGGGGGACCAGCAGCCTCAACGCGCGCGGCACAATCCTGAATTCCACGGGCAAGCGCGCCAGCGGCTCCCCATCAACTTGCGCGTAAACCGGAGTCTTATCGAGCGGCTCGCAAACCAGCTTGTCAGCTTTCCAGAAAAACACTCCTTTGGTGTTATGCAATCCGCCGAGCCAGAGGGCGGGCAGATAGCTCAGGTAACGCAAGCCGCTTTGCGTCGTTACGGCCATCACTTCGAACTTGTTTTCGTACAAGTTCGCGCGGGTGGTAATTTTGAAAGGCCCGCCGTAGTTTTTCGTTCTGCCGACGACCACCAGCGATGCGTCCAATTGCTGATCACCCGTTACGAGACGGAAGCGCGGAAACTTGTACCGAAAGATCGCCCGGGCGCCTTGCCACCAATACGCCAGAATGCCGATTTTTGCTTTCAAGTTGAGATCCAGGGAATAGACCATGATGCCGTCGGGACCGGCTCCAGCGACGCTCAAGAAATAGCGCTTTTTTTCAGGTTGCTCGAGGGGCATGGCGAGCCCCAGCGCGATTTCTTTCACCACGCCGCCTACGAGGCGCTCTGCAGCGCGCGGGATATCCCACGGCAAGCCCAATTCCTTTGCAAGGATGTTGGCGGTTCCACCGGGAAGCAATGCCAGCGGCACGCGATGGCCATTCTGCTGCGTAGCGAGGCCATTCACGATTTCATTCAAAGTTCCGTCGCCGCCGCAGGCAATCACGAGCTGGCGGCCTTCCGCGCTCGCGCGATACGCGATTTCCGTTGCGTCGCCTGGACCCCGCGTTTCGGCCAGCTGGGTTTCAATGCCGCTCGAAGAAAAAATGCGCCGCGCTTCGTCGAGCTGGCGCTCGCGTCCCTTGCCGCCGTTCCCGGCGTTGGGGTTGTGAATCATGAGCGCGTTGCGCAGCTCGGCGGTCATCGCCTTTCTCGTCCCTCCCGCAAACCACCCATTCTATATAATATGGGTCGAATTCCAGCTATGTGTTCTTCCGAGGGTTTCATGGCCAAAGCCGCCGCTGCTGGTGCGAAAAACGAAATCGAACAGCTCCGCGAAAAGCTGCGGTACCACGAATACCGCTATTACGTTCTCGACGACCCGGAGATTTCCGACGCCGCCTTTGACCGCATGATGGACCGCCTCAAGGAGCTGGAGGCCGCGCATCCGGAACTCATCACACCCGATTCGCCGAGCCAGCGCGTGGGCGGCGCGCCCCGCGAAGGGTTTCAGACGGTGCGCCACGCGCGCCCAATGCTCAGCCTGGACAATGCATTCTCCTACGATGCGCTGCGCGACTGGGACCGGCGTGTGCGCGAAGGCAGCGGCCGCGAAAAGATCGAATACATTGCGGAGCACAAATTCGACGGCCTGAGCATCTCTCTGCAATATGAAGACGGCGTGTTGGAGCGAGGCGTGACTCGCGGCGACGGCACGACCGGCGAAGACGTCACACCAAATGCAAAGACCATACGCTCGATTCCGTTGCGCATCGAAAGCGCGGCTCTCAAGAAAGCCAAGCTGACGGGCGATTTCGAGGTGCGCGGCGAGATCATGATGCCACGCAAGTCCTTTGATGCGCTGAACCGGCAGCAAGAACAATCCGGCGGAAAAATCTTCGCTAATCCGCGCAATGCCGCAGCCGGAGCCGTACGAATCCTGGACCCGAACATCACCGCGCAGCGGCGGCTGGAGTTCTTCGCCTACTATCTCCTCATTGACGGCAAAGTGCCTTTCGCAAAGCATTCGGATTCTCTGCAAGTCTTGAAGCAATTGCGCTTCCACGCTTCGGACGATTGGAAACTTTGTGCCGGAATTGAAGAAGTTTTCGCCTATTGCGATGCCTGGGACTCCAAGCGCGAGAAACTTCCTTACGAAATCGACGGCGTGGTCCTCAAGGTCAACTCCACAGGTATTCAAAATGAGCTGGGTTACACGGCGAAAGCGCCGCGCTGGGCCATCGCTTACAAGTATCCCGCCGAACAGGAAAGCACGGTCGTCAACGACATTCGCGTGCAGGTTGGCCGGACGGGCGCGCTGACGCCGGTAGCGGTGCTCGAGCCGGTGCAAGTCAGCGGCGTCACTGTCAGCCGTTCCACGCTCCACAATATGGACGAAATCGAACGGCTGGGGCTGCACATCGGCGACACGGTGCTGATCGAGCGCGCCGGCGAAGTCATACCGCACATCCTGAAGGTTACGAAGGAAGGAAAACATCGCAAGCCCTTCCGCATGCCGAAGCATTGTCCTGAATGCGGCAGCGCGATTCATAAGTCCGAGGACGAAGTCGCGTATCGCTGCGTGAACGCCGCATGTCCGGCAAAGCGGAAAGAGTCGCTGCTGCATTTTGCGAGCCGGCACGCCATGAACATCGACGGCCTGGGCGACAAGATCGTCGATCAACTTGTGGATAAGGGCTTGGTGAAAGACATGGCCGATCTCTATTCGCTCAAGCTCGATGAAGTCGCGGCGCTGGAGCGCAGGGCGGAAAAATCCGCGCAAAATCTGCTCGATGAAATCGAGGCCAGCAAGAAAAATAGCCTGGCGCGGCTGATCTACGCATTGGGGATTCGATTTGTGGGAGAGCGCACGGGGCAGCTCCTCGCCGAGCAGTTTTCCTCGCTGGACGAATTTGCCGCTGCGAAAGAAGAGCAGCTCGTGGAGGTTCCGGAAGTTGGCCCAAAGGTCGCGGCAAGCATCGCCGAATTTTTTTCCGAGGCTGCCAATCGTCAGCTAGTCAAGAAGCTGTACAAGGCGGGCGTGCGTCCCACCGCAGAGAAGCGTGTGGTGAAGAGCCAGAAATTTGCGGGCAAATCGTTCGCCTTCACCGGCGGCCTCGCCAATCGCTCGCGCGAGGACGCAGGCGAGCTCGTAAAACAGCACGGCGGCAAGGTATCCGGCTCCGTCACTAAGAAAACGGACTATGTCGTCGTAGGCACCGACCCCGGATCAAAATACGATAAAGCCAAGGAACTCGGCGTTCCCATCCTCACCGAATCCGAGTTCGAAAAACTGCTAGCGATCAAGTGATTCTTCGGCAGTCGCTACTTCTTGCTTTCTGCGAATGGGTGTTGCATTCGCGGAATTTCCGAGGTGTAACGCGGTATAATAAAGCTGGCGGGCGGGCCGGGTGATCGCTGGTTCCGGCTGAGGAGTGGCGAGGTAAACTCGCCGCTACAAAGCCGGGGCGGGAGGAAAGTCCGGACACCGTCCTGAGGCACGCTCTTCACTTTGTGAGGAGCGGAACTCTTGACAGGGCAACGCGCCTGGTAACGCCAGGGGACGAAGTTGGAGATGGCGGGGTAACCCGCCGCTACAACGGCGTCACGGAAAGTGCCACAGAGAATATACCGCCGGCGGAGCGCAGCACGGTGGCATCGCGCAGGGAAACCTGCGAGACGTCTTCGAAACGCACGCACTGCCTGGTAAGGGTGAAAAGGTGGGGTAAGAGCCCACCGCCCCGGTGGCAACATCGGGGGCACGGAAAACCCCGCGTCGTGCAAGGCCAAATAGGAGGGGAGAGCCGGCCCGGCTCGATGAGTCTGCGTTCATGAAAATGAACGCACTCCTTTCAGCGTGGCGCAAGCCGCTCTGAAAGATAAACCCTCGGGTAGGCTGCTGGAGTCACGCCGCGAGGCGTGACCTAGAGGAATGATCGCCGCGGTTTGCAGTCCGTTCTGCGGATTGCGTCCCGCACAGAATCCGGCTTACAGGCTCGTCCGCCAA
>JBIOGB010000057.1:0-19766 GCA_044447665.1 Candidatus Acidiferrales bacterium
CGCGATCCTCTTCGCCATCAATCTCCTGAATTTTTACGATCGCCACATCCCTGCCGCCGTCGTTGAGCCTCTCCGCAAGGACTGGGGACTTTCCGACGCCCAGATCGGCTGGCTGATGACGGCGTTTACTCTCCTCTACGCGGTTATCGGTGTGCCTTTCGGACGCTTCTCCGATCGCTTGCAGCGCTCCAAACTCCTTGGCATGGGTGTTGCCGTCTGGAGCCTGTTAACTGCCGCTTCTGGGTTGGCTTGGAACTACAGCGTGCTCTTCGCGGCCCGCCTAGGTGTCGGTATTGGTGAGGCGACCTGCGCTCCCGCCTCCAGCTCGCTCATCGGTGATCTCTTTCCTTCGACGCAGCGCGCCCGCGCCTTATCGCTTTTTATGCTGGGTCTGCCGCTGGGTGGCTTCCTGGGCATTTTTCTCAGCGGCCGCCTTGCGGCAGCCTACGGCTGGCGTTTTCCTTTCTACGTTGCCACAATCCCGGGCTTGGTCCTTGCTCTTCTCGCCTTGACCATCTCCGAGCCGCCCCGTGGCGCGGCAGAGGCATCCCCCACCGCCGGGCGTCCCCACGACGGCTCACCATACTGGCGTGTTTTTCGCGTCCCCACTATGCGCTGGCTCATCCTTTCCGGCGCTCTCTTCAACTTCAACATGTACGCTATTCCCGCCTTTCTCCCGGCGTTCCTCTCCCGCTATCACCACCTGCATCTGAAAGAAGCCAGCGCCCTGGCCGCAGTGGTTTTCAGTGCTATGGGAATTCCTGGCCTTCTGCTCGGCGGTTGGGTAGCGGACCATTTTGGCAAAGTCGCGTCTGGCGGTCGTTTGCTGGTCTCCTGCTTTTCCGTCTTTTGCCAGGCGCCGCTGGTCTATTTCGCCCTCAAACGGCCACCGGGAGAACTCGTGGCATTCGCCTTTTTGATGGGGAGCGGCTGCTTCCTGGGCTATACATACTATTCGGGCGTCTACGCCACCATCCAGGATCTTATCCCCCCAAGCCTGCGCGGCACCGCCATGGCTCTCTATTTTTGCTTCATGTACCTGATAGGAGGCAGTTTCGGTCCTGTCATTACCGGCGGGTTGAGCGATCACTTCGCCCGCGTCGCCATGGCCGCCTCAGGCGCAACGACCATGACCGAGCCTCTCCGCGCTGTCGGCCTGCATCGCGGAATGTACATCATCCCCATTTGTGCTCTAGCTGTGACCTTCGTCCTCTTTATGGCCTCACGCACCGCTGCGGCCGACATCCGCGAGTTGCACCTCTGGATGGCTCAACCAGCCGAAAAACCGGCTTTGGCTGCCGAATCCTCAAGCTAGACATTTTCCAATGTTCGTTCCCGGGTCTCCGGAAACATTTTCCTTTGCCGTTCGCAACGGATCCGCTCACATTTCTTGGCGTCGCGATTCTGTTCACGCTCGTGTCCCTCACCGCCTGTTACATCCCCGCGCGCCGCGCCACTCGCGTCGACCCCATGGTGGCACTGCGCTACGAATGACACTCAGGGGCAACGTCTGCAATAATCTTCCACCGAACCCATCCCCTTTTGGAGTGCGGCAGCCCGGCTGCCGCTTTTGCACTTGCTCCGCCACCACAATTTCGAATTGCACCCCGAACGGAAGGCATGGCTGGCACTGTAGTCTTTTTCTCCAGCGCAGTTGGTAACCGAATCCCCCCGCGATGCGTAGTAACATCGAGGGTCCATGATGCCGCCAGGGAATGGGTTTGCCGTCCGCACCGAGCGCGTTTCGCGCCACTATCAGATGGGTTCCACGATGATTCGCGCCGTGGACGATGTCACCCTTGAAGTCCGCGCAGGAGAATTCCTGGCGCTGCTCGGAAGTTCCGGATCAGGGAAGTCCACGCTCTTGAATCTCATGGCCGGCCTCGACCGCCCGACCTCCGGCGCCGTTTTCGCGCAGGGCCGCAATCTCTCGGAGTTGAGCTCGCTTGAGCTGGCCCGCTATCGCAGTCGCACCGTCGGCATGGTCTTCCAATCTTTCAATCTTCTCCCGCGCATGACCCTCGAAGAAAACGTCGAGCTGCCCTTGCGCCTCGCCGAAGTGGACCGCGCCGAGCGCGCCAGGCGTGTGCAGGAAGCGCTCGTCCGCGTCGGCCTCGAAAAGCGTCTCACCCATCGCCCCAGCGAACTGTCCGGCGGCGAACAGCAGCGCGCTGCCTTGGCGCGCGCGCTGGTGAATCGCCCCGCCTTGCTTTTCGCCGACGAGCCGACCGGCAATCTCGACAGCGCCACTGGCGAATCCATCATGGTGCTGTTGCGTGAAATTCAGCGTTCGCTCGGTATGACCATCGTGCTGGTCACGCACGAACGCCCTCTCGCTGAGAAATTCGCCGATCGCATTGCCTCCGTCGCCGACGGTAAATTGGTGAGCGATGGGGTGCATCCATGAAGTCCGGCGACCTCGGCGAACTCGCCCTGCGCAATCTCCGCGAAGCTCTCCTTCGCAACTCCTTGACCACGCTGGGCGTTGCCGTCGGCGTCGCCTCTCTCGTCGCCATGCTTTCGCTCGGTGTCGGCCTTCAGGAGCTTGCTTCGAAGCGCCTCGCCAATTCCGGCCTCTTTGATACCGTGCTCGTGACCTCGCGCCGCAACCTCCGCGATTTCAACCGCTCCTCCGCCGACAAGTTTGTTCCCCCGCAAAAAGCGCGGCCACTTGACGATGACGCCCGCAAGGAAATGGCGCAGTTGCCCAACGTCGTCGAAGTCTACCCGCAAATTCGCTTCCCCACCGAAGTGCGCTACAACGGCAATCCCTTCTCCACCGTTGTGGCCGGTGTGCCCGCTTCCGCCCGGGGCAACGGCGCCTACGACGGCATGCAGGGCAGCTTTTTTTTCAGCCCCACCGCCGACGAAGCGATCCTGCAAATCGAATTTGCAAAGGATTTGTCCGATCAGCCTTCCACGCTCATCGGCAAGGAACTCATCGTTCGTTACGTCGAGCGCCAGCCACTCGTTCCGCCATCTGCGCCCGCAGAGCCGCCCGTCGCCAAGAAACCCGACGGCTCCGCAGCCACATCTGCGAATGACGTCGCAAGCGAAGGTTTCTCCATTGTCCCGCGCGAAAAGAAACTCCGCATCGTCGGCATCATCGAGACGGAACCCGCCGCCGGCTTTGGCGGCTTTGGCAACGGCCGCTTGTTCATCCCGCTCGACGTCGCCATCGCCTTGCGCACTGCGCAGGTCACCGATCTCCGCGAAGCCGTGCGCACGCCGGCCGGCAAACCCACCTACGCCAATCTGACCGTGCGCGCCAAGAGTCCCTCCCGGGTGGAAGCCATCGAGGCCTCTATCAAGAACATGGGCTTCTCCACTTTTTCTTTGCTCGACGCCACGCGCAATCTGCGCCTCTTCTTCACCGTCTTCGATCTTCTCCTCGCCATCTTCGGCAGCCTGGCGCTGGCCGTCGCCACTCTCGGCATCGTCAATACTCTTGTGATGGCCATCCTCGAGCGCCGCCGCGAAATCGGCATCCTCAAGGCGCTCGGCGCCGCTGACCTCGACGTCAAGCAACTCTTCTTCGTCGAAGCCGGCGTCATGGGCCTCCTCGGCGGCATCTTTGGCGTCTGCATGGGCTGGCTGATCGGCAGAGCCGTCACCTGGGGCACGAATCTCTATCTGCAGCGCCAGAATCTGCCCCCGGCCCACGTTTTTTCCGTTCCTTGGTGGCTTGTTCTGGGCGGAATCGCGTTCGCCGTCATCGTCAGCCTTGCCGCCGGCCTTTATCCCGCGACTCGCGCAGCCCGCCTCAATCCCGTCGAGGCCCTCCGCTATGAATAAATCCGGCCGCGTCGCAGCGGCTGTTTTGTTTCTCAGCTGTCTCGCCGCGCCGCAAACGCTTCGCGCCTCCATCCGCGCCGAATGCCTTTCCGCTTCCAGTAAAATTCTCGGCCATCCGGTCGCTTATTGCGTCATGCTGCCTCCCAGCTACGACACGGAAAAGGCGCGCCGCTATCCCGTTCTCTATCTTCTTCACGGCCTCGGCGACAACGAGCAAATGCTCATTCATTCCGGCGGCTTCAACCTTGTCCAGGACCTCTGGGAGCGGCATCAGCTCGGTGATTTCCTAATCGTCACGCCGGATGCAGGCTCCAGCTTCTACATCAACTCGCGCGACGGCCGCCTTCGTTACGAGGATTTTTTTCTCCACGAATTTCTTCCCCAAATTGAACAGCGCTATCGCACCCGATTCGGGCGCGCTTCTCGCGGCATCGCCGGAATTTCCATGGGCGGATACGGCGCGCTGCATCTCGGCTTCCGCCATCCAGAGCTTTTCGCCTCTGTAGGCGCTCACAGCGCCGCCCTGCTCGAAAAACTTCCCACCGTTACCATTTCCGATTCTCGCCAGACGGCCAGGTCGCGCATTCTTGGCGATGTATTCGGGTCGCCCCTCGATCCGGTTTTCTGGAAACAAAACGACCCGCTCGCACTCGCGCGCACCGCCAATCTCTCTGCATTGAAAATCTATATTGACTGCGGCTCGGAAGACGATTTCGGCTTTGAGGACGGCGCCGCCGCGCTCGACAAGGTACTCAGCTCGCGCCGCGTTCCCCACGAATTTCATCTCTACCCGGGCGGACACAACTGGGTCTACGTGGCCGAGCATCTGCCCGCGCTTCTTCAATTCCATTTCCGCTCATTCGAATCCGCCTCGCGCCACTGAAATTCGCTGCAATGACGGAGGGAGGAATGAGCGCCGCGCTTCCATCACCGATGGGTTACGCGGCGCTCCAGGGGATTCTGGCCGGTGGATCGCAGGGTTATTGAGGACATGCAGTTGGTAGGATCCCTTCGCGGAGCGTCGCCCGCCGCTCTTCCCGAGGGCGCGGATTTTCCGCAAAGGTTTTCACATCGTTTGAGAACAACTGCAGAAGGCTTGCCAAAGCAGAGCTGACAAATCCTTGTTTACAAGCGGTTTAGCAGCGGCATTTCTTGGAAGGCTGCTTCAATTCGGGACCCTGTCCCTCCATGGAACACCCCTGCGCTCTTCGGCGCGCCATTTTGGCCCCTGTTCGGCGGGTTGCGGCCGCGCGCCGCGTTCCTCTGTTTGCTGATGCAAGGCGGATAGAAAGCGTCTCTTCTCTCGCGTACGCTCACTCCGGAAGATTGTCCCCGGAGATCTGCCGGATGAACGCGAGCACTATGGTCGCTGAGGAAAAGCTGAGTCCACTTGGCCGCGGAGAAACTCGCGGAATCGCCGCACCTTCTGCGTCAAAATCCTTTGCTGGTGGCGGCGGTTTCTGCGTTCTTGCGTTGACGTTCCTCTTCCTGACGCTTCCGCCCATTCCAGACCATTCTGATATCGTCACCGTGCCATTCCGTACTGCGCGATCCATGATCCTTGTGGATGCCCGCGTAGACGGAAAACCCGTCACACTCTTGCTGGATACCGGAGCGATCAACACCATCGTCAGCGCCAAAGTCTACGGCATCCCGCAATTTCAGTTGCAGGGTCTTCATCGGACGAATCACGACCCCGGATATACAGGGGATACCTTGCGGCTTCGGACGAACTTCGCGTTCGCTAACCGAGTGTGGATCTCCCGGCCCGTTTCCGTGATGAATGTGGACGAACTCACCCGCCGTATTGGGACACCAGTGGATGGATTACTCGGCCAGGACCTTCTGCAGGAATTCCGCTCCGTCCGCATCAACTACAAAGCGCACGTCATCGAACTCGAGCAATAGAATTCTTCCCGCCAAGGCGCCGTTGCTTGGTTGAAATTTACCGCCATGCCAATTTGTGCGCCACTGAACGGACCGTAGGGAATCTCTTAACTCGCTTCGTCTGATTCATGGTCAAGAAGCCCGGGCTCAAATAGGTGTTTTCGGACTCACTCGGTAAGTGGCTTGACTTCAAAGGCTCGAACGATAAAACGGTTGGGGGCTGCCCCGACATAGTGGAACGGAAAGCAGGTGACTAGCGTTAGCTCGCGTCTGCTAGAAGATGCCAGCACTCCGATGTCCTTCGGTGAAACGACACGGATCGATTCAACCCGATACTGAAATACCCCTCGGATCGTACGAACTGTGATGACTTCTCCGGGACGAAGCTGACGAAGGGGGCGGAAGAAAGTGTCACGATGTCCCGCGAGTGCGACATTGCCCCATTCCCCTGGCATCGGTGTCTCGGGAAGATGGCCAACCCCTCGACGTAATAGCTCCGGAGAATCGCCGTGTAGGATGACCGCTTTAATCGCCACGGCCGGTATCTCAATTTGTCCGATGACCTCGCCGATTATTGGAAGATGCGGTTCGGCAAGAGGAACAGAATGATTAAATTTGCGCAGCTCAACCGCTTGATAGGCTTTGCTGTCCGCAATGATATAAGCGGCGTAACCGGCAGCGAGAACCCCAGCGACAAGAAAAACGTAGGACGCCCAGCGAAGCCCGGGAAAGACCATTCTCCGGGGCGCTGATAATGTGTGCTTGATCGGATTCATCGGCTGCCTCATCCCGGTTACGATGGCGATATCTTTCCAGCGGGCGCCAGATATCCGGCTCGAGTTCGCACCCGAACTTTGCCGCGGCCTGGAGCATCAACTCTTACTGCAATCTTCCTGAACGAATTCCCGTCTGCCTTTTTCTCCGGTATATAACCCAGCGTGTATTGTTCGCGCAGATCGCGGGCTATCTCTTTTGCGATGTTAGAAATGTCCTGCCCGACATGCGGGAAAAACGCAATTCCTCCAGTGTCTTTACAGAGTCTTTCGAGAGCCCGCGGATTTTCTTCTTCAGAACTCCCTACTAAGCCAATCGAATAAATTACCGCGTGGGCCTGCCGTGCCAGATTTAAAACATCACGGAACTTGTGACGGCTGGCGGTATCTCCGCCATCACTCACGATGATGAGTGCTTTCTTTTCGAGCTTGCCCAGTTCCAGGTGTCTCAGGCCTTCGGCGACGGCGTCGTAAAGTGCGGTCTGGCCCCCCGCGGATACCGCCGACACAGCTTTTTCTAGAATTCTTGCATCACTCGTGAAAGTTTTCCCACCTAACGTTTCGACCGAGACGCTGTCGCTAAAATCCACGACGAACATTTCGTCTTCGGGATTGCTCGAATGCGCAAAAGTGGATACTGCCGTGATCACAGCGGAAAGTTTAGGGCGCATGCTCTGGCTGTGGTCCACGAGGAGCCCCACTGTCACCGGAGTATCTTCTTCCGCGAATAATGTGACATTCTGAATTCTTCCTTCTTCGTAAATGGAGAAATTCTCTTTCCGTAACCCGGAGACAAATCCACCGCTTGAATCCGTCACGATTACGGGAAGAACCACGAGATCTGTGGTAACTGAGATTTTGGCCTGCTGCGATATCTCCTTCGGGGGCGGAGCAGGCTCGGGTCGCAGGTCAACGCGCAGCGATAACGTAAAAAGGATAGCCGCGACCATAAGAATCCCCCAGCGAATTTCGAGATTTCTTGACCGATGAACGCGGTCCATATTCAGGGCTCCCTGCGCCGCGGCGGGTTTCGATCCCATCCGGGCCGCGGCGCGCAGGGTCGCGTTAAGTCTAGGAGAATTGCTTTGCCAGCAGCTTCAGGCCGAAGGCCAGGCCAATCGATGCCAAACCCAGCAGCCCGATCAGTGGAATCGAGCTTGCAGTCTTCGGCAACTCTTTCGCCACGCTCGTCGGCGCCGGTGGAGCAGTTAGTTTCTCCGCGTGCAAAGGAAGGGTTTGGATTGCCTCAGTTACAGATTCTTCCTTGTTTTCGGGCGTGATCGCAACGAGCGGAACGGTCTTCAAAGTACTTTCTGTGGGCTCGACGGTCTCCGCGGGGACGATCTCATTTGACGCCTGGGCTAGCTGGATGGCCCTGGTCTTGGGATAAACGAACTCTTGCCCGAATTCGTCGCCCGGATAAAACCAGGCCCTTAGGGCTTCCGGTGAATCGCCAGGCCGCTCATGAAACTTAATCACGGTCTCTGACGTTGGTTCCAACCGGTAATTGGGGATCGCAAGGATTGTCGTGATCAGTTGTGTTCCGTCCTCGTTCCAGATCTGGACGATATTCCGATAGGACGTAGAGTCTACGAGCCTGAACGTGTAGGTCCCGGCTGGAAGCACTTTCCCGGGGACTTCGATGGGTTGACTGAATGTAAGTATACTTCTCTTGTTCGTTCGATCTGCTTGGGCTGGGTTCGCAAACATGCCGACAAGCAAGGTCAACGTGATAACAACGAATACCGCTTTAAAGAAACGCATATCTTGTTCCTCCTGATTGGATGGACCGGAAACTGGTATTCCTGCAGTGGCGTGGGTGCGGTGAAATCAAATCCCACCGCGTTCGCTGATTCTTCTTCACCCTGTCCGGTCCGTCTTCATAATTCACTTAGCTCTTCTTCAAGTAAGGAATCTGTGCCCTCAGTCACGCTGAGATGTGATGGGGCCCACTCAGATATCTTCTACTGGAATCGGCCTTCCCTCATGCTCTCCAAGGCACATCCATCGGTGATGTGTGTCACAAGTCTCCGTGACGTAAGTCATGGGAAGTGCTGCTCTTCGAGCGCACGATTGCCGCAACTCAAATCTTTATGCAAGAAAGGGCATCTCGCGGCCTTCTCTGTTCGATTGAGCGTAGAAACCGGGAGAGACGAAAGCAGGATTCCCCTTGTTGAGGCTGGCTCTGGCTGCTGGATTCTTTGTCATTGGCTGCGCTAGAGCAGATAAGGAGCTGAACGCACATCAAGAAAATTAAGAGAACCAAGCCATGAGAGACACATTTCGCAGCGTGCTTGCAATTGTTTTATCTGAACTGATGATTTTGTTGCCTGCGATGCAGGCCCGCGGACAGGAGCAATCGACGCCTGCCCCGGCGGTCCCGACGACTACGTTGCGGGGACACCTTCAGGAGCACTATGTGGAGCTGTTCGAGCTGGCCCCGACATTTCACTACTCCACCGCGGAAATCGAGAAGCAGCGAGTGACTTTCGCAAAGGGACAAAATATTTGCGTCTCACGCTTCAAGGATCATGCGAAGAAATATGGAAAGCAAATCGAGGAAACCCAGAACAATCTGAAGGAAACGACGAACAAAGTGAATGACGCCCAACGGAAGCAAATCCACTGTAAGATCCAAAATCTCGAATTTCTCAAGGGCGAGGCCCAGGTCCTTTCCGGACATGCGATCCCCACGGCCTACGACAATCTAAACGCCAAGCTGGACGTCATTGAAAAGTGGCCGGTGCTGTACCGGCAGACGCAACAAGAAATTGCCGCCGAATCGTATCTAAAGCGGCGCTGGGGAAACGTCAAAGACATTGGATTCCGCGAAATCGCGGCGGGCCAGCAGGATGACATCAAGCGCGGCCAGCAGGCGATTGAGGAGCTGAAACGAGCGGGACTTATCCCTCCAGAGGTGGAAGACAAGGCGATTCAAGACTACGTGAATATGGTCGCGCAGCGAATTGCGCGATTCTCCGATCTGAAAATTCCGTTGCACGTATCGGTTTTGCAATCGCGTGAAATCAATGCCTTTGCGCTGCCCGGAGGTTATCTCTTCATCGAGCGGGGTTTGCTGGAGGCCGCGGATGACGAGGCGGAACTCGCAGGCGTTATCGCGCATGAGATCTCACATGATGTAGCGCGCCACAGCAAGAAGCTGATGAAGCGCGCTACGATTGCCAGCCTTCTTTATCAGGCGGCGCAGATCGCGGCGATCGTCCTGACCGGCGGAGTGGCGGGAATCGGGATGTATTACGCGATTCAATATGGATTCTACGGTTTGGGGCTGGTGCTGAACCTGAAACTTCTCGGCGTCAGCCGCGAGTACGAGCTCGAGGCCGACCAGCTCGGGGTGCAGTATGCGTGGAATGCAGGTTACGACACGACCGGTTTCATTCGATTTTTCGACAAGCTTGCGACACAGGAGGGCTATGTAAACGGCGTAAGCTGGTTCCGGACGCATCCGCCCTTCTATCAGAGGATGGTGGACACCGAACGCGAAATCCTGTTTCTTCAGCAGAAGCCGGCGGCGATTGTCCAGACCTCAGAGTTCGAGCAAATGAAAAAACAACTGGCCCCGATTGCCGCCAAGGCGGAAAAGGAAGAGGTTGGGAAACCCAGCTTGAAGATCACGCGCGAAGAGGGGTGCGAGCCCCCGAAGAAGCTTGAATACAAACCAGGCGAACCCATTGAGATACTGTGTTCCTTGCCAGTCCAAACCTTGCCCGAGCTGGAACGGTGAAAAGTTTCGGGATAGATTTGCGTCATACTCCAGTCCATGGCGGAAAGTCTCCGCGTGCGGACCCGATAGCATGACAAAAGAACGGACCACGCTCGCCTTTCTCTCGATTCTCATCGGGGTCGCGCTCTATTTCTGCTATCTCCTCGTGGCGCCCTTCCTCAAGCCCATTGTTTTCTCGATCGTCTTGGCGATAATTTGCTATCCCGTTTACGCCCGCATCCATCGCTCGATCCGAAATCGGAATTTATGCGCGGGGCTCTCCACAACTGTGGTCATTCTACTCATTACGCTGGTTTCGGGTTTTCTAGGACGCGCCATCGTTTCCGGCCTTCGGGACGTTTACCAATCGCTGAGTAGTTCCGGCGGCGGCAAAGAACGCCTCAGCCTCTATATCGTTTATCTTTTCGACCGGAGCTTAGAGTTGGTTAACCGCTATGTTCCCCTGTCCGTCCCCGACTTGCAGAGCGCCGTCTTGAGCCAAGCCGAAAAAGCGGTGGCTGGGCTGCTTGCAATGAGCGCAGGAGCTTTGGGCAGCGTGACCGTTCTTCTTCTCGATGCCTTGATCGCCTTCTTCCTCTTGTTTTTCCTTTTTCGCGATGGCAAATCCATGCTGCGCCGCGCAGCGGTCATCCTGCCGCTAAAACGCGGCCAGGTGACCCGGCTCTTTGCGTGTGTGAACGAGACGCTGAACGCGATCGTATATGGCACGCTCGCGATGGCGGCTCTGCAGGGCGCGCTCACCGCGATCGCTTTTTGGTTTCTAGCCGTGGCGTCGCCTGTTCTTTGGGGAGTGGTCACAGCACTGTGTGCTCTCTTGCCGGTGATTGGAACGACGTTTGTCTTGTTGCCGGCGATATGTATGCTCCTTTTCAGCGGCCACTGGATAAAAGGGATGATTCTCCTGGTCTGGGCCGTCGCCCTGGTACACCCCGTGGATAACGTCTTAAGGCCCTACCTGATTGGCGGGCGAGTAAAGCTTTCCACTCTCTATGTCTTCTTCGCGTTGCTTGGGGGATTGAAAACCTTTGGCGGATTAGGTGTTTTTGTCGGGCCTCTGATCCTTGCCGTAACTGTGGCTTTGTTTAGATTTCTATGGGAGGAAAGCCGCACCGCGCCAAAGGGTGCGCCGCTCACGACTCTCGTTCCTTAAGCCTCGGCCGCGCGTTTTCTTGTTTCTCTCCTCTCCTACCGTTGCCGCTTCTGGCTTTGAGTGCGTGTTATTTTAAGTCTCCGATTCAGAAGCAACCAGCCCCGTACTTTAATCCTGCAGAGCTGAACTGCGCCGACGCCGAAGAAACCGGAAAGAGTAGAGCTGCGATGTTATGGTGCTTTTTGTGCATCACGTAGGACAGGGCGGCGACGCCGAGGTCGACGGGGATGGTTACCTTGAGCGCGTGCTTGTACGGATGGAACTGACCGCCTCCGATGTCGGTGCCGAAATAGCGCAAATTATTTTGCCCAAATATATTTACGCTCTTGATGGCTTCGATGCGGCACTGCGCTGATCCGAACGCGACGGCGTTTGCTTCGACGAGCGAGCTTCCAAACATCACCGCATTCGCGAGGAATATGTTGCGGAGCGCATGCGTTACTTTTGGCTTTGGCGCCTCGATCAAAGCAGTTTTCGCCGCGCGTGTGTTTGTATACAGTTCGCCGCCCTGTTGCGCCGCGATCGGTCGGACCGCGGCGACCGTTAGAAAAATGGAGAGAAAAACGCGCTTCATTGTGCGCCACCGATCTTTTTGTCCGCGATCACGATCACTTGCAGCTCGAAGTAGCACACGTAAAGTCGACGTATGGGCTACGCGCCCGGACACGAACGACCCTGACCGGCGGGACATTGTGCATTGTCATGACCCTTGCTATGCTCCGCCGCTAGAATTTTTTGGGGTCCTTGGTTTTCTTGCGGACCGGCCCAAAGAGAAATTCGGACAGATCATCTGTTTTTCTTGACAAGATCACCTCTGCCATTTTTCTACTTTTTTTCCAAGTGAGGAACACGCGAACGTCTCGGAAGCCGGCGTTAATTGCCATGAACGGAACCTCTTTGAAATCGGACATGAGAACGCTGTCCTCAAGTATGACCACTATCTGACGATCCTTGCCGCGTTCTAAAGCAAGTTCTCCAAGCTTGAAGGCAAGCTGGTCTCCGGTATATCTAAAGTCTTCCAGTACAAATTCGAGGCTCGAATCAATGCGACGCACGAACACTACGATAGGCAGTGTCTTGTCTCTTGAAGTGGGATCGTCAATCGTGAAACGTGAGGGTCCTTGGGCGCTTACCGAGAACGCGCCAATGAGAAGAAATGCTAAAGTGAAGGCAAATCTCTGAAGCATCACATCCTCCGTGGGGTACTTCTGATCGCAGCACTTACCTCGGATTAGAACAGTGTTTTGAGGCTCCCCATCAGAAGCTGGCCGCTCTGTTTCATCTCCGTGCTGCAAAGCCTGTAGTGCCGAAAAAGCAATGCATGAAAGTTGTTACAGAGGTTATGAAAAATGCCGGAAAGCCGTCTCCCTGTTTCTTTAGCTTGCCCATGGCAAAGATTACGACGGCGTTCATTGGCATCGCAGTTCCGTACATCCGGGCTCGGTTTGGGTGTTTCCCAAAAATTGGATTGGCCTCACTACAAGTGTGTGCTCTGAGGCATGCACGTGTTCCCTCTGCGTCATAAGCCGTTGAAAGAACCAGGGCTGTTGCGGTCCCCCACATGATGGGATGACTCATCGCTTGCCCCCAAGTCTTGTCGTGTTCGGTTAGCGAGGTCTGTTCGTAGAATCGAAATCCTCCCAGCAAAGCACAGGGGTGGCTGTCGCCTGCAGGACAGGGCCCTCGTTCATGAGCCAGGTCTTTAGGCATTGGCGCATCGGGCAATTCAACACTCTCTTCGGATGAGTCTGGCCCTGGCCCCTGCAAGCTAGGAATCATGTTTTTCGAGTCTGCCGATTGCTGCGGAGAGGTTTGCGCGCCGGTTTTCGGAAGGTCCTTAGCAGGAGCTTGCATCGAGGCAACGAGAAGAATGGTGAGGGTTATCGCAAGTTTCTTCATTTGGCCTCCATGTCGCGACGCCGTTGCGCAGCTTGCATATGCGCTGCCAATTGCTCGCGCGATTTCGTTCGTGTCAAAACGCTTGAAAAATAAAGGGGGTAACGCGTGAGAGCTCGATTTGCCGGAAATCACGACCGGCGCGAATTGTTCCCAGAATGGCTAGGAATTCCTTAATGAAATTTCATTCCGGCACTCTCGAATGGATATCCCCGAGGTAGTTCCCTGCGTCCAGAGCAGAGTGGTGACACTTCACCGGCTGGCCGATGCGTCGCATGGCGCACGACGGGGGCTACTGCTTCGCCAACGCAACCGAGGTACTTGCAACTGCGGGCTCACCAATCCAATTCAGGAAGTACCTAGGAAATCTCGTGCAAAGTTTACCGAGGAGGCCACGCACTTGAAGCCGCCGGTGGTCTAAATGATCTAACAGGCGTAGTAAGGAGACCTCGTCTTTGGCGTACCACTCGGGCGGAATTTCTTTCGCCAGTGAGTTCAGGACATTCCGGTGGATGAAACGTTCGAGATAGTTGAGCCAAGGGTTGAACGCCTCTATTCCTCGAATTGCCCCGTATGCGACTGCTCGGGAATATAGGCAGCGCTTCGCAGCATTAGAAAAGCTCCACTCTAGCCCACCGAAGCAATGGCCTTGGTCGATGAGTATGGCCCGGTAGGCACCCTCGGACCCTTGACGATAGAAAACAAGCTGTCTTTGATCCATGTTGCAGGTCCACATGTCGAATACAAGTGCCCCGGCGAAAACCGATTGAAAGTAAAGACCCATCAACACCTTGTCAGGCAGAAAATCGAACACTGTGACACGGCGCGGGTCATCCGGGTAACGCGACCCAAAGCACAAGCCGGCTTGACAGGGAATTCTTCCATGAGGCATCTCCATAACCAGCTCTTCTGTGTACCGGATTAATTTTTGACGAACCATGACCACCGCCGCGGGTGCTACCGGAAGGCCCATGCGGGTTGCCAGTCGGGACCCGAGAAACTCATTTGCTAGAATCCGGGCCCCTTGGGGATTATTCGGGAATTTGACAACGTAATAGTTCCCATCGGAGCACCTCATTAGGTGCGATTGCGACCCGCCCCTCATGCGCCGAATGTGCTCGACCGCCCTTAACTGGCCTGTCGACCGCTCAGTGGCCGTGGTCCCGCCAGCTGGAGGGACTAGATCGTTCTCAGGTTCCTTCACGGACACGGAAGAGCTGGGCATCTCTTCTGAAAGTCCTCGTAAGACTTCGAACAGCGTTTCAGTTAGGAACAATGATTCTAGGTAAATGTTACAAATTGGCAAAAGGTAGACAAGTCCGTTTTTTCTGTAAGGAGAATTACTTAAGGTAAGTCAATCAACGAGCTAGGCTTCGATCATCTTAGCGCGAACCGCAAAGCGCACAACTTCACTTATTGAATGGAAGTTTAGTTTTAGCATGATTCTGGCTCGGTGGGTTTCAACTGTCTTGACGCTGAGAGTCAAAGCAGCGGATATCTCTTTGTTGCCTTTGCCAGCCGCAAGAAGTCGGACAATCTCAATTTCTCTCGGGGACAGGCGATTCGTGCCATGATCCCCATCACGTGCTGAGCTATGATACGAAGGAGAATCTCCTCTTGATCTCGTCGCTGAGATGTAAGGCGAAGAGATTTGCTGATGTTCGACCAGGTTGGCTATTTTGTGCAATCGCATGGGCAGTTGGAGCAATGGAGAGATCCTCCTAGCCTCTCGCACGCAATTATCTAACATTTCGACCGACCCAGCCCATGATTCAATTCTATCATTCTCGGTGCGGTCAGGTAGACCCATGCAAATCACTTGGTCTCTTATTCGGGGCAAGTCGCCCATCAAGTTAAGAAGGTATTCTTCGAGTTTTCTTTGCTTCGTTGTTTCAATTACAAGTGCTGCAATTTGCTTCACCCTGCCACCGGCGTCTTTGATGGGATAATAATTGGCAAGCCAGTGGCCCTCTTCATTCCTCGTTGGAAGCTCAGCGGTGATTTCACAATTCGATACGCTTTGGCCCGTAACTAGAACACGATTCATCGCCGTTTCAATGACTGTGGCAGCGTGGCCAAGTATTTCACGAACCGTTCTTCCGAGATGTGCGTGAACCGAGATTCCATTGATCGTAGCCAGAGCGTTGTTCACGGCTAGGTATCGAAACTCTCGGTCGAGAATGGCAATGCCGAGTACGGAAGCATTAAAAAGATCCGCAAGCAGTTGGTGAGCCTCTCCGAAATCGTAAGGGGTCGGCTTGGGGGCTTTTCCGGTGCCATCTAAGGCCTTCTCGTTCGCCACACTGATCTCCTTTCGAGCACAGCCATCAAGAGTAAGACTCTTTAACGGCAAAAACAGAATTCCAGGGTGGACATGTTAGAAAAGCGGGGATACGCTCATAAGTGAACGGCCCTCAGAACCAATCTCGAACCACTGGGCCATCTTAGACAGGTACTCTTACTACTAGTATCTTAGCGTGTCAAGTAATTAATAATAATTGTATCCTATGCTATTTAACTTAACGATTTGTGGATAGGAAGGCAGTCCAAGCGGTAGTGTGAGGCCCTAGAGACGATTAAACCTGGGGGGGCATAATCCACGTGGGCGCCGCAACCTAAGATCTGGGACTGAGCGTCAAACCCGGTGAGAACAGTCTATTCGCTGAATCTGTTGCCGCGGCAGCCACTCGCTTATGCGGTAGCGTGGTCTGACTTTTCCGGAGCGGGACGCTTCTGGCCATCCCGTTTGAGGTAGCGGTACAAACTCGTGCGCCCAATTCCCAGGATTTGCGCCGCGCGCAACCGGTTGCCTTGACACATTGCCAGCACCCGTTGGACATGCACCTTTCGCACCTCATCGAGCGACAGGGGGCGCCAGTCATCGCCCTCCGCCGGACGGGACACACGCCGCTGCATGTGCTCGGGCAGGTCGTCCAGGTCAATAAAATCACCCGGCGCGGTGATGCACGCGCTCGAAATCACGTTCTCCAGTTCTCGCACATTCCCCGGCCAGGCGTGCTGCAACAGCACGCTCTGCGCCCTCCGCGTCAGCCCGGAAAAATTCTTTCCGTAAGCCTCGTTGTATTTCTTCAGGAAAAATTGCACCAGCAGCGGAATATCCTCCAGTCTTTCCGTCAGCGAAGGAATCCGGATCTGTATCGAGCTCAGCCGGTAAAAAAGATCCTCGCGGAAACGTCCCGCAAGAACTTCCGCGCGCAGATCCCGGTTCGTCGCCGCAATCAGCCGCACGTTCACGTGCCGCACTTCCGGTGCACCCACTCGCTGGATCTCGCGGTTTTGTATCACGCGCAAAAGTTTCGCCTGCATTGCCAGCGAGGTCTCGCTCACTTCATCTAGAAATACCGTGCCGCCGTTCGCGTATTCGAAGAGTCCCGCCCGCGTGTCCGTCGCTCCCGTGAACGCTCCGCGCACATGCCCGAAAAGCTGGCTTTCCAGCAGCGTGTCCACCAGGGCCGAGCAATTGCACACCGCCAGCTTCTGCTGGCTCACCGGGCTGATCTGATGAATGGCCCTCGCCACCAGTTCTTTGCCCGTTCCCGTCGGCCCCGCGATCAGTACATTGGTGTAGTGCTTCGCCACTTTCCGCGCAAAGTCGAACACCTCCAGCATCGCCGGACTTTTTCCCACAATCCCGTGAAACTCCAGGTCCCGCAGCAGTTGTTCCTCGAGCGCGCGCACGCGCCGCCGCTGGTCGTACAGCGACGCGACTTCATCCAGCGTGCGTTTCAGCCGGATGCGGTCGATCGGCTTCGGCAAAAAATCCGTCGCGCCTCGCCGGATGGCCTCCAGCGCCGAATCCAATGTATAGTCACCAGTCATTACTATTACGTGTACTCCAGGGTCCGTCCGCAGCGTGCGGTCCAGAAATTCGTACCCGTCCATCCCCGGCATGTGCACGTCCGCCAGCACCAGCCGGCAGCGCCCCGACCGCACCAGCCGCAGCGCCTCCTCTGGATCCGTCGTCGCCAGCGTTTGGTATCCCATGTCGGTAATCAGCGCGGACAACACGTCCAGCTGTCCCTGATCGTCGTCCAACAGGCACGGCGTCAGCGAAGTCTTCAGTGCGGCGACTTCTACCGTTTTATAAGGTGCATGCGCGTGTGCCACGTCCAGACTCTGGCACGCTTTGTTCCACCCTCGCTCCAATGTTCCAACTCGGTGAAATATGGTCACACTGGCAGCGCCCTCTCTTCTCCCTCCCTAAGTCTCGCTTTCTGCGATGCTTACGCGCCATGCCTTCACGATCGCAATTACCCGCAACTCCGCAACCACAATCTCCTGCCTTTCCTACAATTTCATTTTGGTTCACTGTGCCATTTCGGCCCGGAACGGACCCTCAATATTCGCCCCTCGGCGTTCGCGGCGACCCTCGCTCTTAGAATTTATTAACGAAATCTATTCGTGCTCGGGAGTGACCAAACTAGGACGTGGAAGCACGGCGGTCAGCCGAAATTGGCAACATCCATCAGACTGGGAGCCTGCAAAATGCGCCTCATACACAACAGGGTAGGACCGCTCTGTTGAAAGAGGTTGAAGCAACCGCACAAACACGTGTGCGCCCTCGGGCAGCCTGCGGCGCATGGCCACGCATTTACCCGACTTCTCGTTCCACTCGAGTTCGCACTGCTCCACGAAGAATCCCTCGGAGACGTCCCAGCCCGAGACTTCCACGCTGTAGTGGCTGCTGGCCAGCTCGCGTATGGGCACAGGCATCGAGATCCTCCGCTTCAGAAGATTGCAGCGCGAGGACCAAAGGCGGGCTCGGTAAAATTCGGAAAGTAAAGCAGTTAGGAGAGCGCTGCTCTCTTGGGACTGTGCGGCACCGAGACAGTAGAGGGGGGGAGTGTGCCGAACTGAAACAACGACCACAGGGAAAGGCAAACATCGGGTGGTGCGATCTCTTGGTTGAAAATGAGATTCCCCTTGGCTACAGGACCGAAGGTTCGTTTGGAAACGGCCTTCGTCTTGGCCGACGTCGCGGCCTTGCGAGTGAAAATGACATTTGTCGTGGATGGGAGCATCGCTGCGGGCGGCACTAGAAGTGTCCTCGCAGGAGCAAGTTGGTCGCGAAGACTGCCACGTAGCGGTAGAAACTGCGGAAAACCACCAGCGCAACGAGGAGCCCCAACATCGCGTAGCTATTGCCGCGCAACCAATCGAGGTAACGCTGGGCGCGGGTTTCGTTCATGAATAGCATGACGCCCGTACTGCCGTCGAGCGGAGGCACCGGCAGCAGATTGAACGTGCCGAGCAGCAGGTTCAGATAGAAAAACGCGAGCAGCACTTTAGTTGGCAGGTCGTAATCCGTTCCCGCGGCATTGTTGTGCAGCCAGTGCATGGCAGCGCCCACCCGAACCCCAACCGCCGCGAGCAGCATCAGCGAAAAATTTGCCGCCGGGCCCGCAAGCGCCATCCACGCCGCGCGGCGGGGATGACGGCGTTCCCACAAGGGATCAAACGGCGCGCTGGCCCAGCCAATCATGGATCCGGAGACGAAAAACGCCACCAGCGGTATGAGCACCATGCCGAAAGGTTCCCTGCGGATATGCGGCCACGGATTGAGCGTAACCTGGCCTCCGAGAGCAGCCGTTGCGTCGCCGCCCAGCTTGGCCACCAGGGCGTGCGAAGCCTCATGACACGTGGTGGAGAAGAGAAACGCCACGTACCAGATGAAACCATCGAAGAGCATTTCCGGGGTGAGGTCAGGCATGAAAGAGTGAGGGTAGAGGTTTTGAGGATGGTTTGCAAGCGAGGTAGGAAATGCTTGCCACCCCGACTGGGTCGGGGCAGGCGCCGGCATAGAATCACGGAGATAGAACCCCCTTTTGGTGCGCCTCGCGGCGCATGGCGGCCATTCGGCGCTCCGCTATGTGCGTTGAGGGGAGTAAGATACGGTCGTGCCCGCTGATGCCAACGCTCCGGCGTTTCGAGAGCTGACGCGCTTCGAAAAGCTTTTCAATCGCGCATTCGGATTCTTCGTTGGACTCGGGCTGGGGCTGCGGCACAACTATCTTCTGGAAGTACGCGGGCGGAAGAGCGGGCGCGTTTATTCCACGCCCATCAACCTGCTCGTCGTGGGGTTGTCGTGGTCCGGAGGCGAGCGTTACCTGGTCGCGCCGCGCGGGCGCACGCAGTGGGTGCGCAACGCGGAAGCCGCGGGAGAAATCACGCTCAAGAAGGGAAGTGAGCGGCGGAAGTTCCGCCTGCGTCCCATCCCCGACAGCGACAAACCGGAATTTTTGAAGTTGTATCTGGAGCGGTTCACGCCCACGGTGCAGCGCTACTTTCCGATCAAGGCCGGTTCGCCGGTCGAGGCTTTTCGCGATCTCGCTCCCAACTATCCCGTGTTCGAGCTGAATCCGGCTTAAGAGCTGCCTCTCGGTCTGGTTTGAGAGAATCATTTGTGCGGCCGGGGGGATCCCTGACAGTTTAGACCGGGCACATACCTGACACTTTCTGGTCCGGTCCGGTAAGGGGATGGGGTGCGGAGGAAGAGGAC
>JBIOGB010000058.1:0-18796 GCA_044447665.1 Candidatus Acidiferrales bacterium
AAGGGACACCCTTCCCCTGCACCCCATCCCGAGAAACCAAACCATGGCCGTTTACACAGAAGAATTGACACACCTTCGTCAGACCTTCTCTGGCTTACCGCTTCACTTTGGAAGTCGAAGAACAACTCCAGCCATCGGCCCGGAAACTTGGGATCTGCTTTCGCTGGCAGTCACTGCTGCGGTTCGAATCAGGGCGACCCTCACATGGCGGCTGACCGAAAACGAGCCGCGTGGAAGAGGAGTCCCGAGTCGGGAAAATCTCGAGGCTCCTCGTCCGGGCTACTGTATCGTCGCACACCTTGCCATTCGTAGGCCTCGCTGCGTATTGTTTGTAAAGAATGCAGTGCGCGGAGGTAAAAGAGATGGCGACAATTTTTTTCGTGAAACAGGACTGCCGTAGAACTTGGGATCCAGGCCCCCTGTCCGCTAACTGCTCATTCTAAGGCACTTAGGCGAGTGTCCATGCGGATGTTGACTAGGCTTCTGGCGCCGCTCCTGTTCGGTCACGTATTGGTTCGAGAGCCTTCTCGGGTAGTCCTATAGAAACCCTTACCAACGTACTACTAAAATTCTAATACTTCCGGTCTCTCACAAACCAACTCTTATCACATTGTGGACCAAGCTGTGCACGGCAAGAATGGGACGTCAGTCGTCAGATCTCGATCTGACCACTTTGGCCGCAAGTACGATTGTTTGAACGCGGAAAGGAACGATGGCGACCCTCGACATTCGCGATATTCTGGCTTCGCGGCGCAGATCCCGCCAAATGACGCGCTTGGCTTTCGCGCGGTTGCTTGTCGTTCTCGCAATCCCTTTCTCTATCCGTTATTTCTATTGGCGCGCCGGGATGACCATGAATCCCGTGGCCCGGTGGTTTTTCTATCTGTTTCTCACCGCGGAGCTGCTGAATTTCCTGGAAGCGCTGCTCTTTTACTTTACTACCTGGAAGCCTGTCCACCATGCCAGGCCCGCTCTCCTTCCGGGACGCACCGTGGACATTCTGGTTACTACGTACGACGAGCCTGTGCACCTCCTGCGCGAAACTCTGGTATGCGCGGTCAGCGTTCAGTATCCGCACAAAACCTACGTTCTGGACGACGGCAACCGGCCTGAGGTGCGCTCCCTCGCCGCCGAACTCGGCTGCGCTTACATCACGCGCGAAAACCGCGTCCACGCAAAGGCGGGCAACCTTAACAACGCTCTTCAGCAAACCGATGGCGAGTTCATCGTTACTTTGGACGCCGATCACGTTCCCATGCCTGACCTCATCGATCAGTTGGCGGGCTTTTTCGCGGATCCCAAGGTCGCCGCGGTGCAGACGGCCCAGGATTTTTACAATCTCGACTCCTTCCAGCATCTCAGCCAGTGGGAACACCGGCATGCCTGGCAGCAGCAGGAACTCTTCTTCAGCGTGATTCAACCCGGCAAAGATGGCTACAACGCCGCGTTCTACTGCGGGAGCCCCGCGATGCTCCGCCGCAAGGCGCTCGAGGAGATTCACGGATTCGCCACCGAGTCCATCACCGAAGACATGCACACCGGACTGCGCCTGCAGAAAAAAGGCTGGCGAACGATCTATTTCAACCGCACCGTCGCCCGCGGCCTGGCGCCACAAACGTTTACGGGATTCGCCACACAATGGCGGCGCTGGGGACAGGGCGCAATGCAGGTTCTGCGCAAGGAACAGGTTCTGCTCGGCGGGGAACTCACTTTCGGCCAGCGCGTCTGCTACTTTTCCTCCTACTACTACTACTGGATGAGCTTCCAGAAACTCATCTACATGCTCGTTCCGCCGTTTTGTCTGATAACGGGACTATTTCCTCTGGTGGCGGATCCAGCCGTGTTCGCCGCATATTTCCTGCCGTATTTTTTGCTGAACGTCCTGGCTTCATCCGCGTTGCAAGGCGGCGTGGAGAGCTTCACGTTAAGCGAGCAGTACAACATGATGAAGATTCCTCTCCTCATGAAATCCCTTTTCGGACTGTTTGGTAAGGAGAAGAAATTCTCCGTCACGCCCAAATCCACCGCCGGCGCGGCGCACTGGAGCGACGTTGGTTTGCAGCTGACTCTCCTGGCAACTTTGGTGGCCGGCGTGGTGGTCGGAAGTTTCAGGCTGTACCGCGCGGACTCTGGCTTTCCTTTCTGGGCCACGCTCGTAAATCTGATTTGGGCCTTTCTCTACGTGCTTCTCTTCTCGCCGGTTGTGTGGCGCGCGATGAATCGCAGGGAGCTTCGTGCCTCGTACCGCTTTCCGAGCCCCCTGGAAATCCCGGTGGCGTACTCGTTTACTTCAATCACCGGGCAGAGAGTATCTACACGCGGGTTTGCGCGCAACCTGAACCGCGGAGGATTTTCGATCACCCAGGCGGGCTCGATTCCCAAGGGAACGCGTCTGGAGGTTGAGCTCAGCCTTCCGGGGTGCACCATTCATGCTCAAGCGCAGGTCATTCGCCACCAAGACTATGCGCAGGAAAAGACTATACGCGTAGCCAATGGCGTGCGGTTCGTGCAGATCGATCCCGTGGACCAGGACGAAATTTCGAAATACCTGTTCTGGGAGGTTGCTCCGCGTCACGGCCAGCAATTGCGCTTGACGCACACAACTCAGAATTTGGAGCCCAACTCTTGAATTGCAAGATCCTCTTACGTCAAACGTTTTTCTCCCTCTTGACGGCGGGTGCGCTCGCTGACACAACGGGAGCGCAACAGCCGTCGCCCCTGGAACAAGCGCGAGCAGAAGCTGCTGCCGGCAAGCTCGCCCAGGCTGAAGAAGACTACCGCAAAATCCTGCACGTTGATCCGAACAACACCGCGGCGCTCTCAGGATTGGCCGAGTCCCTCGAAGCGGAGGGCCGCTGGCGCGATGCCATGCCGTATCTTTCCCGTCTCATCGAAATTCAGCCGAATAATTCTTCAGCGCTCCTCCGGCTTGCCCGCATGAAAAGCTGGCAAAACGACACACGCCCCGAAGCGCTCAAACTGTTTGCCCGCGCGCTTCAAGCGGACCCGAAGAACGAAGAAATCCTGGTGAGTTACGCGGAAGTTCTTTCCTGGAGCCGTGCTACGCGGCCGCAGGCCCAAAGCTACTATGAGCAAGTGCTGCGCCAGAATCCGCGGAACCTTCGCGCCCTCGATGGCGAGGCGCAACTCCTCGCGTGGGCCGGAGAATCCGATCGCGCTCTGGCGCTTTATGATGAGGTACTCTCCTCCGACCCTGCCGATGTCGGCGCCCTGCGCGGAAAGGCTGAGATTCTCAATTGGCGCGGCCGTCACGAAGAAGCGCGAGTGTTGATTGCACGCGCCATGCAGTTCGCACCCCCCGATGAGCGAACCATTACCGAGCTGGCGCGCGCGGATTACGGTCTGCATCATTACGAAGAAGCACAGCACGAGATGGCGCGAGTGGGCGCGCCAGGTCCGGAAACGGAAGACCTCCAGCGAGGAATCAGCCAGGCCCTGGGAACGTATGTGGAGCTTGGCTATGGTATGCGCCGCAATCGCCAGCGGCTTGACTACGATCGACTGGAAACCCTGGTTTCCACGCGGCTCGGCTCGTCGAACCGAATCAGCTTGCTCTATCAGCCGACTTTTTTCCGCTCGCAGCAGCAGGATTTCCATTCGAACTACTTTGCCCTGATGCTGGATTCAGAGCCTTCCGAAAAACTCACCACGCATGCTGAGTTGGATGGCGAAGAATATTTTGGCGCGCCCGCGCAGGCGGACGGGATGCTCGACGTCAAATACCGAATTCAGCCTTCCTTACAGCTCGAAGCCAAGGCGCAACGCGAGATTGTTGACGATTCTTTGCTCTCTACCAGCGGTGAGCTTGCGGGGGGATTGTTCCTGGGCCAGGTTCGCTCGAACCTCGCGACCGTGGGCGGAGATTATTCGAATCGTGAAAAAAATTACGATGTCTCCCTCTCATATAGCGATGGCATCTACACAGGCCGCAATCTCGACTCCAACCGCCGATGGAGCCTGGACGCTAACATCGGAAAATCCCTGCACAGCTATCACCCCTACGTGCGCATCGCCTACGGCATCACCTATTTGAGTTTCGATCACGACGAGGACTTTCAACCCGGCGCCGCTTCTTCCAGAGTCACCGGCGGATACTTCAGCCCCACCAGGTATCTGCTGAATTCCGGGCAGGTCTTCGTTTCGCACGATTTGGGACGCCGCGTCCGCTGGGACGCCGGAGGAACGCTCGGCGTTCAAAATTCCCAAACGACGTTTTCTTCTTTTTCTTCGGCGCAATTTGCCGCGACTTTCTCGGCGCATCTCACTTGGGCGGTGAATTCGAAAAACGAATTCCGGACAGGCTACGATTTCCTCGACGTCTACAACGCGTTTCACCGGCATCTGTTCCGGTTTTCCTGGCGGCACTATTTTTAATATGTCCTCTCAAATCCTCCTGTCCCCTCCACCGGTAGCCGGGGCATCGAGTCACCCGCTGCCGGCACTGCATTTTGACCCCGAGCGCCGTTCCGGTTTGTCGGCTGCAGGTCACTTCTTCGCCAGCTATGGCTGGGCGCTGCTGATCATCCTCGCCTTCGCGTGGTATTTGCGCGCCCGCGATCCGAATTATTCCTCGGCGTTCATGGACGAATCCATTTACATCGTCTACGGGAGGATGTTTCTAACCGGGCACTTCGAAGCTCCGCTCGATCATCCCTTGCATTTCAGTTTCGGCTGGTATCTCTGGCCCGTGCTGGCGGCAACGGCGGACCGCATTGGAGGATTGGCCGGCGTCCGTGAATTGGCCGCGGCCCTGAGTGTCATCACCGTGTCGGCCGTATTCGGCTTCGCTCGCCGCCTGTTCTCCCCGGCGGTTGGACTTGCCTCGGCCGCCATTTTCGCGTTTCTCGGGCCAGCCGTTCTCGCTTCACGAATTGCGACCCGCGATGCCGGAGCAATCACCTTTTTCGCGCTGGGCCTCTGGGCTTACGTCCGTGCCTGGCAGGAAGAGGAAAATCGCGTGTGGGTTGTGTCCTCGCTCTGTTTCTTTGCCGCCTTTCTCTGCAAATACCTCGTCGCCATCTACTTTCCGTTTCTTGTGCTGCTAGCGTTGCGCAAAGGCAAGCACGCAGGGCTGCGCTTCGCTTTTCCGCTTTCCCTTTCTTGTGCTGGCTACGGACTCTGGCATTTCCGCGACCTCGCTGCCCTGTTGACCTACGCCCGCGCCTACGGCTCGCTCAAGGCGCCTGCGGCCGAGGCGTGGAAAATCTATTTCACAGAGCGCCTCGACTTCTGGATTCTCCTGCTGCTCTCACTGGCGGCCTGGAAATCGCTCCGCGGCACGTCCCGGCGCAGCATCTCATTGCTGTGGCTTGGCGCAGCCATCCTTCCTCTCTTCCAGCTCTACTCTCGCGCCGACTACGACTACTGGAAGCACGTCAACTATTCCTTTTTGTTCCTGGTTCCCGTCGCAATGCAAGGTCTCCTCTATGTTCTGCGCAGAATGTCCGGCAGTTTTTCCGCGGTCGCAAGCTCCGGAGCCGTCGCCGCGCTGGCGCTAGCGTTGGGATGGCATGGCGATGCGTGGAAAACGGACCGCGCCGTGTTCTGGCCAAATGTGGAGCCAATCGTCGCTTATTTGGATGGCCGTCTCTCCGCCGAAAGCGCTGTCCTCACGGACGACACCGTCCTCCGCTACTATCTCCATCCAGCGCTCCGCCAGTGGAAAATCACCGATCAATACTACTTTCACTATCAGAATCTGACGGGTGAACCCGCTTATTCTTCTGCCGTTCGCGATGGCTACTTTTCTTACATTGCCCTCGACGGCGGCATGGATGGCTCTGCCCGCCGTTTGCGCGCGGTGATCCAGCCGGAGTTGCCCGCCCACTACGAGCTGCGGTTGAACATGCCGGATCCAAATTTGCATCAGGACATCGCGATTTACGAACGCTTCGACCTCGTGAACGCGGCGCCTTCCGCCACCAGCCCGCAAATTGAGATCCTTTCCCCCGCCACTCAAAGTGTGGTTAAGACCACCGCGACGACTACTTCTGTGCAAGGTGTTTCGCGAGGCGCACGCCCTGGCTCGTTCGTGCTCTTGGATGTCTTTACGAACCGTTGGTATCCCCAAGGCGGGAAAATTGTCCCAGCAATATCGAACGGCGCATTTTCGGGAACAATCGAGCTGGGCGGCCAGGGTGGGCAGCAATGCCATCACCTCGTGCGCGCTCAACTCTTTGACGATTTTGGCAGGCGTCAGGCTGTGGCCTTGCTACACGGGATCGCGCGAGCGAACCTGGATGGCAGCGCACCAGTTTGTCGCTGAAGAGCCGGAGGCTTCGATGCTTTCCGCGTTTGTCGTATTAAATACATCGGAAAGCATCGGATTTACAGCAGGTGAAGGATTGAGCGTTATAATTAAGTTGAGCCAAACCAGTACTGGGGTGGTCACTTTTTTACCCTTGGATGGCGTCCCATTTGTCCTCTCTGGAGCATCTTACAAGGGAATTGTTTCTGGTTGATACAGTTAGCTCTAATCATCGGCTGGCCCTTCGTATGCTGCCTGTTCTTCTATCCAGCCAGGCGAAGAGTCGGCCTCGTGAGTTCCGATGTGGAGCTAGGAAGGCAGTTACGCGATGAGGCGCACAGCGCTCTTGGGCTCAAAGCGAATCCCGTCCCACGGGTTCAGTTTGATCGAAGTTGTCATTGCTCTGGCTGTGATTCTCATCCTCTCGGCTATTGCACTGCCCGCTTTTGTGTCTGCCTACAGAACCTACCAGCTGACTGACGCCGCTACGCAATTCGCCGGATTATTGAAGTTCACGCGCTTTGAAGCCATTCGCCTGAATACGAACGTAAACTGCCTGATTCAGCAGACGGCCTCGGTTCCTCCCGTGACCAATATGTGGGCGGATTCGTTGCCGACCCCTCAGGATGGCGTCGAGGACCCGAGTGAAAAGCAACTTTTATTCAGCGGCATCGTGAATCTCGTCCCAGCTGCCGCGGTGCCCAATGCGGCAGGTCTGGCCACCGCTGCGGGCGTTCCCGCGCTGGCGACCGTTCCTTTGGCTGCCGGCGTCATTACCTTTGATCGCCGTGGCGCCGTGAATCCCGCGCAGGTTTACGCCTTCTATCTCATCAACCTGAATGATACCAGTGTCGGCGCACGGGCCGTCATCCTGCTTCCCTCCGGCTCCATACAACTTTGGAAAGCGGATTCCCTTGGAAATTGGGTCTCGCTCGGCTGACAGAGAGAAATACAATGCAAAAGCAAATTCACGTGATTCAAGAGAAACCGCGCGGCTTTACCCTCATAGAACTCCTGGTCGCCATGGCGGTTTTGATGATCGGCCTCGTCGCGGTAGCGCAGCTCGTGCCCATGTCCGTCCGCTTGAATTCCGGTAATCGGAATGACTCCACCGCCATGGCTTTTGCGCAAAGGGAATTGGACGCCTTGATAGAGCAGCCAATTGGCAACCTCACGTTCACCGACCCGAATGGAGTTCATTGCCCTCTGCTTGCCGTCTGCAATCTCGGCGATCCCACGCAGCCCAAGGTGCTCGTCGGCAGTCCCGTCCTGATGATCAACAACCGGCCCCAGATCGACTACAGCGCAGCGCAAGTGCCCGGCTACAGCTTTAACTACATCGATCGCAACGATCCTTACGCGATCACCTACGACGTTCGCTGGGCGGTCATCACCTATGCAAACGGAGGAAACCCTACCGCCAAACGATTCATCCTCGGCGCTCTCCGGCGAAGCGTCAACACCACCTTTCTGCCCTTAACGCTCGACACCATGGTGGAAAAATGAGACCTTTTCGAACACGCAAAGTGCAATCCGGATTCACCCTCATCGAGCTGATGGTCTCCGTGGCCATCTTCGTTCTGATCTGCGGAGCGATATTCGAATTGATGGGAACCACGCAGAACCGCTTCCGGACCGAATCGCAGGTTCTCAACGCGTTCGAAGAGGCGCGGTTGGGTCTTGACCAAATCGTGCGTGACGTCAACGATGCGGGTTATCCCCCGCAAAATCATTTCTCCGCTACGGTTGCTGTCACTGCCTTTGCCGGCTCACCGATCGCCTGGAGCCCCCAATACCTTCCCACACCCTCCATTCCCTGTCAGATTGGCACCGCAGGCGGCGGCACGTGCATCACTCCAGGAGACTTTGACCTGATCGTCGAGGGCGACGTAGACGGTTCGGGCGTCGAATGGATCCGTTATCAATTGCAGGGCACAACTCTCTTTCGCGGTGTGACCCCCAAGGTTGCGAACGATCCCGTCGGAGCTACTTCTCCCGCTAGTGGCGTGATGCTTCCCTATGTCCTCAACGTAATGAACAACGCAGCGCCCGCGCAGATTGCGCAATTCCAGGCCGCCTTTCCAGCGATGTTTCTCGGTGGAAATCCTCAGCCTCTGTTTCAATTTACCTGCGATACGCCGGCCGGGCCCGTGCTCTGTCAGAACGCCGGGGTCAGCAACTCTCCCGCCAACGTTCGCGATGTGGACATCACCCTGATCGTGATGACGCCCAATACCGACGCTCAGACCAATCAGATTCACCTCGTCGAATTGAACGGCCGCGGCCATCGCGTCAACCCGAACCAATAATGGAGACCGCCACGAACAAAGTTCGCAAATTCGCCCCCCGGCGCTCGGAAGCAGGCGTTGCTCTGCTCATTGCCATGTTCGCCGTGTTGCTGGTGAGTCTCGCCGCCATCTCCTTGATCCTTTCTGCGGGTACGGAAACCGCTCTCGCGGGCAACTATCGTTCCTCGGCGAGTGCCTACTACGCGGCTTCGGCCGGCCTCGAAGAAGCGCGCGGGCGCCTGCTATCGAAGAATCCCGATTTCTTCAACAACACTATCGCCAACTTCATCCCCACCACCGGCGCTCCTCTCCTTGCCGTGGGTCAGGTTCGCTACATCACCAACCCCATTGCCGCCGAAAATGTCCTGACCGTCTATCCGGACACCCAATACGACAAGGAATTTGGCGCAGGTTCTCTTGCCGCCGCATCCGGCGCCGGGAATGTCCAGACCATCCCCTCCGTCTCCACCGTGACGTCGGGCGGCACAACGTATCAAGGCCCGCTCTTCAAGTGGGTCCGCATCAATCCCGCCACGGAACAATCGATCGGCGTCGACGTCGATGCTGACGGCAACCCGAACAACAACACAATCCCTCTCTACTACGATCCCGCGCACCTGGACGCCGGCGGCAATCCCTCGCCAAGTCTCATTGTTTCCGCTGCACCGCCCGCCACCGCCGTTCAGGTGTTCGAACTCACTGCTTTGGCCGTTCTTCCGAACGGCAGCCAGAAGCTCCTGCAATATGTCGTTGCGCCGGTCACCTTGAATCTGCAGCTCCCCTCGGCTCTGACCCTCAACACGAATAACGCCGCGATGAATGGCGGGAGCTCCAGCGGTTACCAAATCAATGGCCAGGACCAGTGCAATGCCGCCGCACTTCCTTTGCCTGCCATTGGGTACGATGGCGGCGGCTCCACAAATTACAACAACATCAAGAGCGGACTACTTCCCTACTCGAATCACTACATTGGTGCCACACCTCCGTGGCCCGCTCCGCCAACTCCCAGCGTCATCAATGTCGCCGGCTCTCTTTCTCCCAGCCTGCAGACGCCCACCAGCCTGGATCAGTTGGTGCAGCTCATCACGCAAAACGCGGATGCCGTCCTTACGCCGGCAAGCGGCACCCACGCCGATCCCGGCGATTTGCCTGCGGGCATGTCTCCCACGCACCCGATGACAGTGGTCGTTGACGGTGACTACAGCCAATCCGGCAGCTTCACCGGTTATGGGTTGCTTGTGGTGACCGGAGATTTCAGTTTCAGTGCAAGCAGCGGTTGGCGTGGGATGGTCCTCGTTATCGGACAGGGCACCGCCACTGGAAGCGGCTTTGGTGGAAATGAGTTCGACGGCGCCATTCTTGTCGCCAAGACACAAGACACGTTGGGAAACGAACTTGCTTCCCTGGGGCAGGCCACTTTCGACATCACCGGAAGCGGGGGCAGTGGAATCAACTACAACAGTTGCTGGATCAATTCCGCGCAACCCGTGCTGAGCTACAAAGCCCTTTCGTACCGCGAAATTGGGCAATAGGAAGATACTCGTAATGAGAAGGAAGTCTTGCTTTCGGATCTTCTCCGCCCCGCGCGCGGTTCTCGCGGGCGCGTTTCTTTTCCTTCTCCAATCCGCGTTGCCCGCTGCTGTCGCGCAGGACCCGGAGACTCCGCCTCTACCCTCTGCTGCCGCGCAAGAGCCACTGCAGCAGCCTCCCCCTTCCATCGTCACGCAAGACCTGCAACTTCCGCTCACGAAAACCAAAAAGGTCTGGACGAACGACGACCTGGAATCCTCGCGCTCGCCCATGGATCAATATTTCCTCGACAAAGAAGTGCGCGAAGCTGAGGCCGCCGCTCAGGCTGCTGCCGACGCCGCACTTTCCTCGCAGCTTCCCCTGGACGTCAAGATGCCGCCCACGGCCGATGAAACCCAGCGCGCCATCGACGACACGACCCAGGACATCAATGACCAAAACGACGCACTCGATCGCCTGAACAAAGAATTCGCATCCGCGCCCGATGAACAGAAAGCCGGGATTCAAAGAGAGATAGACCGCCACACCGCCGGCGTGCAAACTTCCCAGCAGGAATTGAAAGCCCTCCAGGATCACCTCAAGCAGCTGAACAGCAAATCCCCCGGCGCAAACTCCGCGGATTCCGGCAAACAACCTTCCCAATAAAATTTGGGCATTCCCCGCTGCCCGCCGCTGTGGCGGGAGACTCGTTTGTGCCGGATAGCGGAACGCTAATGCCAGGGAATCGACACGCCGCCGCGCCACTCGAGCCCCATGTTGTCGTCCGTGATGATCAAGCGGCGTCCCAGCCGTGCCCGGAGCGAATCGGAAGTTTCCATTCCGACAAAAGCGGGCGGCAAACTAATCGAATCCGCCAGGGCCATATAGCTCGCCAGCACCTTCTCGGCGGCGGGATTCGCCGGATCGAAAATCACCCTGCCATCGATTCGGTAACGGCGGAGAATGTCGAGCCATCGCTTCTTGTCAATCGTGATCGGTGCATCGCTCGCCGCAAGAAAATTGATCACGCGAAGACCCTGGGGGAAAACCTTCAAAGCCGTCGCGATCGTGTCGTCAGACTCCGTGCTGTTGAAATAATAAATGCCCCCGGGATTGAGATGCGCGCGGACCAGTTCCAGAAATTCGACCGAAAATAGCCCGGAGCTGTGGTCGCGCCAGTGAAAGCTCGTGTTCGCGACCACGACGTCGTAGCGCGCTTCCGGGTGCGCCAGCAGCCACCGCCTGCCGTCGTCCAGGTAAATGTGCACCTTCGGATTCAGAATCAACGATTGCACGACACCGTACTGGGGAATCAACTTCAGATAACCGGGATTGATTTCCACCGCGTCCATCAACTCCAGTTGCGGATGGTTCGCTAGGATTTGCGCCCACGAGCCGGAAGCCAGGCCGATCACGAGAATGCGTTTCGGCGCGGCGCAGAAGGCGCTCAACGCGTACACGCGCTCGACGATGTTCACGTCCGTCAGCGGATCCACGTTGAAGAATCCATCGTAGACTCCCCCGCCGAAGACCGCGCCCCCCGAAGTGACTCCAATCACGCCATTGCGGTTCTCCACCACATTGATGAACGGCGTGCTCGCTTCCGCCCGACTGCCGAAGATCAGCCGTTCGAAAAGCAGCGTGTACAATCCCGACGAAGCGGGAACCGCGATCAATGAAGCAGCAATCACCCCTGCTGCCCACACCGGCGGCATCGCCGGCTTTCCCTTGCTGAAGAGCAATACGCAGGCGCCGAGCACAACCGCGGTCAATCCCAGACCCAGCGACACCTGCCGCAAACCGAAGTATTGCATCAACACAAATCCGATCCCCAAGCTGCCCGCAGCGGATCCAAGAATGTTCGAAACATAAACGAAACTCACGCCCCGCCCGGCCGCGCGGTCCGGAGCGATAGCCAATTGACACAGCAGTGGAAGCACAGAGCCTACCGCCGCGGCAACCACAAAAAACGCTGGCGCGCTGAACAAAAATGCAATCTTGTGCGTCATCAGCGATGCCACCAGCGGCGGAAGATAGACGGAAATTGCCCCGGCAAGAAGCAACAACACTCCGATAACCTGTAGGATTGTTGTTGCGCCGCGCTTCTCGGTCCATTTTTCAGAAACAAAGCTCCCCGCCGCGATCCCGGAAAGATAAGTCGAAAGCAGCAACGCGAAGGCCGGCGCCCGATCCGAAGAGGCCAGCGCGAATACGCGGAACCACAGGATCTCGAATCCCAGCGCGATCAACCCGGACAACCCCGCCAGCAGCATTGCCAGCCCGAGCGGCAAAGCATGCGAACTTGGCTTCGCCGGGCTCTCCGCCTCGTTCGAGATCGGCTGCGCTTTTTGCCCGGGCCCGCGTGCGTAAAGATAAGCCGAACCGCCAACCAGCGCGTTGAGTATTGCCGCAAAATTCACCGCTCCGGATTGACCGTAGTCGCGCAGCAGAAAGCTCGCGCACAGATAGCAAGCCACCGCGGAACCGAAAGTATTCACGAAATAAAGCGTAGCCACCGACGCCCCGACTCGGCTGGTGCGCCACACTAGATGCTCCACCAGAATCGGCAGCGTTGCGCCCATCAGAATCGTGGGAATCAGGAGCAGCAGCAAACTGAAGAGAATGACGGAGGGAAGGTCTGCGCCGGCGGTGCGCGCCGCCATCCAATGAAACAGGGAAAGTGAACACAAACCGAAAACGGCGACGCCCAGTTCCGCAAGGCCAAAAATCAAGATTCCGTGCCGAGGAAATCGCGCCGAAAGCCGCCCTCCCACCAGGCTCCCGAGCCCCAGCCCCAGCATGAAAGCTGTCACCACCACGGCCACGGACTGCGCGTTCACCCCGTACATCGCGAACAGCGCGCGCTGCCACACAATTTGATAAATCAGCGCGGGCATTCCGGAGCAGAAAAAAAGCAGGCTCAGAAAGACCGCGTCCTTCTGCCGGTGCGCCCTGTCGAAAACGAACGTGGCGCCCAGGAGAAGGATCGCATTCAACAACAGCAGTGCAATGACCGGCGCAGTATTCATAGTCCTCTAACGTTGCACAATATTTTCCGTCCGCACCAGCCCGCGGACTCCGATATTTTCTCGCAACGAAGATTGTGCCGGCGGATTTCACGGCCCGGTGGCCAAATTCCAGTAATAACAACTAGGGCACTACAACTCTTCCCATGGTTTCCGCGAGTCAGAGCGCGGCTTTGTACGTGCCGCAGAGCTTCCTGCGTTCACGGTTTAAGCACAGCCCCTCGCGCGCGGTACTGCCCCGCCGCCTTCCGTGGTGAAATGAACTTCAAGCTCTTCGCAGCCTCAAAAAGAAACGAACCCGCTGCGTGGAAACGCCTCCTGGAGAACGGCAACCCATGGTCGCCTCGCGTACCTCGAAGGTCGTGCTTTCCCTGCTTCTCCTGGCCGCGGCCATCGGAGTCGTCACCCGCACTCCGTTCTATCTTTACGGCATGTCCGAAGAATTTTTCGCCTGGATGCTTGCAAGCATCGTCCTCATCCACCTGCGGGTGCGCCCGGATTGGCGCGATGCCGTGGGTATCGTCCTCGCTGCCGGAATGTTCGCTCTCATCGATCTCGTTTTTCTCCATTACCAGTTTTATGTGATCGCTTCGATCTCGTTCGTCGGAATGGGCAGCCTCTTTGTGATGGGACTCCGCGCGATCTGGCTAGAGGACGAGCAGCGGCGAATGGCGCTGCTGGCTCTTATCCCCTCGATTCTCATTGCGGCCTCGAACTTTTTCGTTGGTTACTCCCATCTCTTAACGGAAAAAGCGCATCCCAAAGTCCTGGACCTCTATCTCTATTCCTTTGATAGCAGTCTCTGGGTCCAATTTGCTTTTCGTCTGGGGCAGGCGTTCGCCTCATGGAATTGGTTCCGTAAATTCGGCATGCTTTTTTACATTGGCTTGCCGTTTGCCATCGCCATCGCATACGCCGGCCAGGTAGTGCGCATCCGCGAAAAAGCCATTCCCATCTTTGCCGCCCTCTTTCTCGCGGGTCCCTTCGGCATCCTTTTCTACAATCTCTTTCCGGCTCTGGGCCCGCTCCACATCTTCGTTGACAGATTCCCCTGGCATCCGCTGACCACCGGTGAGGCAAAACGCCTTTTCCTGGAACCTGTCCCGGTCCCCGGCCTCCGCAACGCCATCCCCTCGCTGCACATGGCCTGGGTGCTTTTGGCCTTCTGGTACTCGCGCGGGCTTTCCGCCCTTGAACGTTCGATCGCCTTCGCGTTTGTTGTCTTCACCGCCTGCTCAACCCTGGGCACCGGCGAACACTATTTCATCGACCTGATCGTCGCTTTCCCCTTTGCCCTTTTCATGCTGGCGCTCTGCACAACCGCATTACCCTGGAGTGACAAGCGCCGTCAGCTTTCTCTCCTCTGCGGGCTCTTTGCGACGCTCAGCTGGTTCGTGACGCTCCGCTTTGGTTTGAAGTTTTTCTGGCTGTCACCTTTCCTTCCGTGGATCTGCTGCGCGGTTACTGTCGCGGGGACCGAATTCTTGAGAATGCCGCTTTCCGAAGTCGTGACTTCCCCCGTCACTTCTCGCACTCTTGCGGAACCTCTGCCCGCCGCCGGTTCGCAACTGGCTGGATAGACGTTTTGCTCCTAGCTTCCCCCGAATCTACAACCATGTCGGCCTGATCCCGTTCAGACCTCTTCCGTTGACTCCCCACCCTTGCTGGCCTAACATGCACTGCCAATCGCTGTGCCTGTGGCGAGGCCGCCATGATTCTCACCATCGAGCGCAAACAACTCGACCCCGACATCGCCGTACTTGAAATGGCCGGACGAATCTGCCTGGGGAGCGCCAGCCAGCAGGTGGAATGGTCTCTCGCGGACCTTCTCAAACAAAACCAGAAGAAAATCGTTTTTGATCTCTCGGGCGTCAGCGTCTTGGACAGCACTGGTGTGGGTATTATCGTGATGTGCTACGCAAAGGTACGAAAGGCGGGAGGAGACCTTCATATCTCCGGCGCAAATGGCATGGTCGAAGAAACCTTGAAGATGACCA
The DNA here is from genome assembly GCA_044447665.1 of Candidatus Acidiferrales bacterium. GTDB lineage: Bacteria > Acidobacteriota > Terriglobia > Acidiferrales > UBA7541 > Acidiferrum. The sequence goes on from JBIOGB010000058.1 coordinate 15,089, forward strand.
ACGTCCACAAGATCATGCCCTTCTACCCTTCGCTCGCCGAAGCCGCCAGGAATTTCCGGACCACATAGAGGATTGACTGGCCCAATAAGTCACGAAGGATCACAGATGCATTTGGATCCGAAGTCCGAATCCAGGCCCGCCCGCAAGAACCCTTTGTTTTATTCCTCGATTGCCGTCGCAATCGCGCTGCTCTATGTCGGCTGGGTCTTCTTTTCCCGCTGGCAGGAAAACCGTGCCATCGAGCAAAAGACGAAAGACGAGGCGGCGCAAAAGCAACGGGAAAACGATCGCGCTTCCGTCGAACTGCTCGGCGGCAATGAGTTCGCGATTCAAATGTTTTATGCCAGCCCCGGCGTCATCCGCCGCGGAGAATCAACCCGGCTATGTTATGGCGTTGCCAACGCAAAGACCGTGAAGCTCGAGCCTCAATCCAACCCTGTCTGGCCGTCACACTCTCGTTGCGTCGAAGTCGCCCCCGCTAAGACCACGACCTACACGCTGACCATCGAGGACGCCGCGGGTAACACCAAGTCCCAGACCGTGGAAGTGAAGGTCCATTAAAGGGCACGCCTCTCTTGTGGACTTCGTTGCTTCCCCTTGTGGCCGCAATTCAACCGCATCTATAATGGTGTCTTGCGCGGGGTCCGGCGAACCATCTGGCAAACCCGGACTCCGCGAACATTTTTAGTGACGCGTTCCGGGTGAACGGCGAATATGTCCGACCCACTCAAGAAAATTAAGCACAAGCTCCAGGAAGAAATCAAAGCGCTCGAGCATGAGCTAGGCGTCGAGCTTCCCAAAGAGATTGCCGTCGCCCGCGCCCACGGCGACCTCTCCGAAAACGCCGAGTACAAGTTCGCCAAGGAGCGCCAGGGCTACGTCAACGCCCGCATCGCCCAGCTCAAGAAGCGCATGGGCGATCTCGGCATGCTCAACCTCGGCAATATTCCAAAAGACCGTGCCGGCTACGGCTCTCGCATCCTCGTGCTCGATATCCATCGCGAGGTGAGGATCGAGTACAAGCTCGTCAGCACCGAAGAAGCTGACGCCGAAAAGGGCCACATCTCCACGACTTCTCCGATCGGAAAAGCTTTGCTCAATCGCAAGGTCGGCGATGAAGTTCAGGTCGCCACCCCGGCGGGCAAGAAGGAATTCGAAGTCGTCCGGCTCATCACCATTCACGAAGAAGAGTAACCCGTTGACTTTTCCAGGCGTCCCGGTCATTCGCGCTGCTTTCCGTGCGGGCTCTTATGAAACCTTCTTTGATCGTTCATGGCGGTGCGTGGGACATTCCCGACGAGGCCGTCGAAGCCAGTAACTCCGGCTGTCGGCGCGCTCTCGCCGCGGGATGGTCCATTCTCGCCCGCGGCGGCTCCGCGCTTGACGCGGTCGAAGCCGCCCTCGTCGTGCTGGAGGACGAGCCCGTCTTCGACGCCGGATTCGGTTCTCATCTCAATCTGGATGGCCGCGTCGAATGCGACGCCATCGTCATGGATGGCGCCACGCTCCGTGCCGGCGCCGTCGCCGCATTGCAGCGCATTCGCAACCCCATTCGCCTGGCTCGCGCTGTCTTGGAAAATTCTCCGCACATGATGCTCGTGGGCGAAGGCGCGGAACGTTTCGCTAAAAACCAGGGAATCCCCCTCTGCGCACCGGAAGATCTTGTCAGCCCGGCCGAACGCGAAGCCTGGTCACACTGTAAGGAAAACAAACACGCGGCCGAGCATCATCGGGGGCACGAGCAAGGCACCGTTGGCGCCGTCGCGATGGACAGCCACGGCCGCCTTTTTGCGGCCACTTCCACGGGCGGTACCTGCTGCAAACTTCCCGGCCGTGTCGGCGATTCGCCGCTCATCGGCTGCGGGTGTTACGCCGATGCGGAAGCCGGCGGCGTCTCCTGCACCGGCTACGGCGAAGCCATCATGAAAATCGTCATGGCCAAAACTGCCGTTGATTTCCTTCGCCGTCCCGAAACTTGTGTTGATTCTCCGGCTGCAGCGCACTGCGATATTTCCACCGCCAATCTCGCCGCCCGCGAAGCCGTGCATCTTCTCGCCAAACGCACCCGCGCCACCGGAGGGATCATTCTCCTCGACCACTCCGGCAACCCCGGCTCCGCCTTCAACACTCCCCGCATGGCCTACGGCTACGTCGCCCCCGACGCCAGCTTCGTTGTCACCGTTTAGCGCCGTTGCGCCCGGCTTTCGTTTATCCTGTTGCGTCACGCAAGGATCTCGCTGATGAAAATCTCCCGCCGTCTCTGGCTTCGACTCTCGCTCGCCGCTCTTTATGCACTGCCCTCCACGCTGCCCGCTAGCGCGCAGGAGTCACCCGTGCGTCCCGCCGTCATTCTCATCTCCATTGACGGCCTGAAGCCCGAATACGTTCTCGACGCCGACGCCCACGGCCTGAAAATCCCCACGCTTCGCCGCTTCCTCCGCGAGGGCGCGTACTCTACCGGAGTTCATGGCGTCGTTCCCACCGTCACCTATCCCAGCCACACCACGCTCATCACCGGCGTCACTCCCGCCAAACACGGCATCTACGCCAACACCACCTTCGATCCGCTCCGCAAAAATTTCGGCGGCTGGTATTGGTACGCCGAGGACATCAAAGTTCCCACTCTTTGGGACGCCGCCGCCGATGCCGGCCTCTCGACCGCCAACGTGCACTGGCCCGTCAGCGTCGCCGCGCACATCACCTGGAATCTCCCGCAATACTGGCGCGCCGGCACGCCCGACGACCGCAAACTTCTCCGCATCCTCGCCACGCCCGGCCTTCTCGACGTTCTCGAAAAAGATCTCGGCCCTTACGCCGACGGCATCGATGAAACCATCACCGGCGACGAAAACCGCGCCAAATTTGCCGCGCGCCTTCTCGAGCTCAAGCATCCCGCCTTCGCGACCATCTATCTCACCGCCCTCGACCACGAGCAGCACGCCTCCGGCCCCTTCAGCCCACAGAGCAACGCCACCCTCGAGCGCATTGACGCCGCCGTCTCCGCCATCCTCACATCCATCCAGCGCACCTACGGCGATCGCGCCGTCGTCTGCATCGTTTCCGATCACGGCTTCGTCTCCGCCGACAAAGCCCTGAATCTCGCTGTGGCCTTCCGCAACGCCGGCCTCATCGAATTCGGCCCGCCCGCTGCCTCCGCCTCTGCATCCTCCGGCGAACAAATCAAATCCTGGAAAGCCACGATTTGGGGCGCGGGAGGCTCCGCCGCCATCGTCCTTCACGACAAAAACGACGCCGCGACAAAATCAAAAGTCGCCGCTCTGCTCGCCAAGCTCGCCGCCGATCCCGCCAACGGCGTCGACCGCATTGTCCCCGAAAGCGAGTTCCACGCCCGCGGCGGTTTTCCCGGCGCCGCGTTCCTTGTCACCTTGCGCCCCGGCTTCGTCACCGGTGACGCCGTCTCCGGCAACGTCGTCACGCCCTCCACCAGCTCCCACGGCATGCACGGCTACTGGCCCGATCTCCCCGAAATGAATGCCTCTTTTTTCATCCTCGGCCCCGGCATCCCCGCCGCGCACTCTCTCGGCCTCATGGACATGCGCGCCATCGCCCCCACCCTCGCCCAATCACTGGGCTGGCGTGGCACAATGCTGGTCAGCGCTGTCGCCTGCTGGTGTTTTGTGCTGGTGCTGCAACCGTTGCATGGGCGCCTCGATACCGAGGCATCGTCCAGTCACCGGATCCACATGT
>JBIOGB010000059.1:0-18439 GCA_044447665.1 Candidatus Acidiferrales bacterium
AATCCGGTCCGGGGCGTTGTACACCCCGCCCTCAACTTCACCAATGTGTGTTGTAATATATTTCGCAGTGATAACGGGCCGCACGGCGAGAGGCAGGCGCCCATGGTATGGCCCACGATTGGGGTGAAGTCGTAACAAGGTAGCCGTAGGAGAACCTGCGGCTGGATCACCTCCTTTCTAAAGTAGTCGTGGCTCAACCCGCTATGGTGTGCGGGTCATGCCACGCAATGCATCCTAAAGCTCTCACGGGCCGCAAGATGCACGTTCGGTTTGCAACTTTGGGCGGATTCTGACAGATTGTATTCGATTGTAGGGGCGCAGCATGCTGCGCCCCATTCAAAGAGCGAATAAATTTATGAGTGTGCGAAGGGCCCCGATTCTTTCGGGGCTCTTTTTGTTTTCGCTAGCAGTTTTGCGATTCGGCGAGCCTCAGGAGACTGTTGCGCAACATTGCGCACGGGGGTAGCTTGAGAGGCAAATGAAAAACGAAGCTCCCCAAGAGGCGTTCAGCGCTCGCATTCGGCATTACGCAGAAATCCTGAATCCGCTTTTCGATCCAAAACCGCACATGGACACGAACCGATTCTTCGAGTTCGTGTGCGTTCTCGTTCGCTCGTCTGGAATACAGGATACGGGGTGGGACCCCTGGTACGAATCTCAAGCGATTCTAAACGACTTGCTAGCGCTCGCAACTCTTGAGCTCCCCGCAGACAAATTTCCCGAAGCCAACCGCACACGGCTCCGGCTCGGCCTGCTTTCGTACTGCCACGTCACAGAAATGGACCTGCCGTACGCTCTGTTGGCGAACCTACTGCGTCTTAGACTTGGCGAAAAATACGATATTAACCCCTTTCGTGACATGGCCCGTTTCACGGGTAAAGGACACAAAGCGAGACTGATCCTGCCTTCTCCCCGCAAGAAGATTCAGCGGATATCCGAGCTTTCTAAGAAAGCGCAGTTTCCAGAACTTGCTCAAGCTCTCGAAGGGATATATGACAGCGCGATTAGAAATGCCGTCTATCACTCCGATTACACACTCACTGACAAGGAACTGCGATTGCTGGCAGGCACGCGCTTTTCAAAAAAGGAGGGAGCGTACACACCTGTCGTTGAGCTTGATGAATTGAATAGCCTGGTTGTCGAGACATTCGCCTTCTATAGGGCTTTTTTTGCCCTTTATGAAAGGTGCCGCAGGTCGTTCGGCGATTTCCAGGGCGCTTTCTTGCCTTACGACGGGCATTACAAGGGAGTGCTGCAGCTCGTTTTCGACGATGAGCCGATGCTAGCCGGGTTCCGCGTTTATTGGCCGAATGAAAGTGTAAGTGAGTATAGCCGGAGCAAGAATGGTTGCACGGGACTGAACCTTGTGTTCGATCCGGACGGCAGTATCAACTTCATGGTTGGACTCTATGCGTCCCGACCCGGTAAATATTCTCCACTAGTCGAAGATGGAGCACAACCGAGCTACGCGGTTGTCCCGGGGACGACTGCTCGCCCGCACTGGCCAGACGACTTGAAAGTTTACAAGCTCGGGCCAGTCAAGAGCTTGAGCTAAACCGACTGTCTCAACAGTGGCCGGGTGCCGCATGCTTTGCGCTTTTTGCAAAGCGTGCGGGCTTACACTTCCACGCGGCGTATAGTCGATGAAGGATGACAGACATGCCCCAGAGCGAAATTATCTTCTCCGTCCAAGAGTCGCCGGAAGGTGGCTACCAGGCCCGCGCACTCGGCTTTTCCATTTTCACCGAAGCCGATAGTCTCGACGAATTGAAAACGATGATTCGCGACGCCGTCTCCTGCCATTTCGACCTCGCCGAAAAACCAAGAGTCATCCGCCTTCACCTGGCCTAGGAAGAGGTTATTCCGGATTGAGGCCGTGCACCACCTGCCTTGACGGGGTCGTGGTTTGGGGGTTTCTCCTCTTAGGAGCGTATAATTAGCCAGGGACAAGAGAAAAAGGAATCCCACTTTCGACGCAGGAGGATCGAGTCATGCCCATTGTAATCCGCGATCCCACTCTGGAAGCCAGACTCCAAAGGCAACTCCAATCGACCGGCTCCCGCACCGTTGAGGAAGTTCTGCTCCGCCTGCTGGAAACACAAGAAGAGCAAGACCGCTGGCTTTCAGAGAACCGGCAAGCCATCGATGCGAATTTCCGCCGCGGGATGGAGCAACTCGATAGAGGCGAAGGAATCCCCGAAAACCAGTTCGACGCTCATCTGGCCAAACTGAAAGCCAAGCCTGAATGAGCGTGCGATAAGTTCTTGCGCCCCAGGCGGCGGTTGATCTTGTCGAAATCTGGCGCTATATCGGGGAGCGGAGCAGCGTTGAGATGGCGGATCGGGTGGAATCGGTCATCCGCGACAAATTCGTTTTCCTCGCGGGGTCACCTGAGGCCGGACACCGCCGCAGGAGTTTAACAGGCCAGGATGTGAAATTTTTCCCTGTCTATTCTTACCTCATCGTCTATCGGCCCGAAACGAAGCCGCTGCAGATCGTGTCTATTCTCCACGGCCGCCGCGACGTGGAACAGATTCTCAAGGGTCGTTTATGAGCGGCAAGCCCGACCAAGTTGCGCCCTGACTTGCCGGGTGCCGATGCTTTGCGGTTTTTTCTTAGCAGATTTCTCTTGCCGAGCTGATACTTCTCTATGCCCCTCAGGCAAATTACTCGGATCCCCCTCCGAAGAGCCGCAGGACGATTCCGGTGGAGACCCAATAGTTGTTCTGATGAAGATTGGTGCCGAACGAGGTCCTGTAGTAGTCGACATCGAACAAACGGATGTCCAGGCGTCGGGACGGATGGACGTCTATTCCGCCACCCGCTTTAATCGAAAAACAGTTTTCGGAAGTCTTGTAACCGCCGGCCCCGCTGACGGTAGTGTCTGCGCGCGATCCCCCGACCAGGGCTTCCACAAACGGGGTTGCGCTCCATCGATTTCGCCCTCGGCGGAAGAAGCGGGGCCCGAAGTGATTTCCATAGAGGACATTCTTGGTGCCACTGGTCGTCACGAAGCTATAGCTGCTATCCGCGACAAGCTGCAACCACGGTTTTATATTGTAGCCAAACGACCCCATTGCGCCGTTTAAGTTGCTCCCAGTTCCCCCGCTGACCAGCCGTGCAAAGGCATAGCCGCCGTAGACTTCCATCAAGGGCGCTGTGCGAACACTCGGGCGGGGTCTCTCCCATCCGGTCCTCGAGTCTGCGGGTCGGATAGCGGGTGCTTCCGCCTCTGCCGAGGCCGGCTGTTCCGGTGCGGGCTGAGCCCTCGTAGGTTGAGGCTGCGCAGCCGCGGACGCGTCAGGCTGCACGACAGTCGCAGTTGTCTCCGCAGCACTCGATGTGCGTACGGCAGGTTGTGTCGGAGCAGGTTGAGCCGGTGCGGGCTGAGCCGGCGCGGGTTGAGGCTGCTCTGGCGCGGACGGATCAGGCTGCGCGACAGTCGCAGTTGTTTCCGGTACATTCGATGCCGGTGCGGACGCTTGGGTGTGTGGCGCCTGTGTCGGGACCGGCTGAACTGATGTGGGCTGATTTTGTGCAGGCGCAGGCGGATTAGGCTGCGCGACGCTCGCCGTTGTTTCCGGGGTACTCGGTCTGTAGACGGGGGTTCGCGTTGATGCCGGCTGTAGCACCGGATTTGCAGAACGATCCACCGCGATCAGGTTCGAATAGACGTAGCCTACTTTCCCGTCTCTCGTCTGAATCCTGGAGAAGACAAACCCGTAGACCAAGATCGTGAAGCGCTCCCCGCAAGGCAAAGTTGTCACCACGTCCGGAGACTTCCTGGCCTTTCCGAAAACTTGTGTGCCTTCTGAATGATTGGAACAATCGACGTAACCCACGTCATCAGCCCAAGCGGCTGAAGCCGTAAGAAAACATCCGCCCAGCAGAATAAGCAACCGATTGAGTAGCATCGCCCCCTCCTCGGCCCGGGGACACGTCGAGCCCTTAAGACCTTTATCAAGCCTGGAGAGGTGTTCGTCAAACGGCACGAGGGTCAGGATTCCACAAAGGGTACTGGCCGAAAAGCCGGGTGCCGCATGCTCGCCGGGGCGGGCGTGTGGCTTTTTCTTCCCAGATTCCTCTTGCCGAACTTATATTTCCCTGGTACTATGCCTTCTGGGTACACCCATCGCCGATTTTTTTGGCAGTCGCAGCAGCCCCATCTCACTCCCAAACAGACCCCGAAATTGCACAGTTTTTGTGCATCGTAACCCCTTTAGAATCCGCACTTATAGAAGTGTTGATTCTAAAGAGCTTTAAACTGCCTGGAATGAACACTTATAAAAAACATAGGGGGAGGGGGGCTTATTGTTAACGGTACGGACCGGGCGCATCCCTGACAGAATGGGCCGCGAGGATACCTGACACTGCCGAAAACTTGCAACCCGACCCTTGGTCGCCTTTCGGCCCTGTGTTATGTTTCATTCCTAGCGCCATATGTTGGAGCAACCGATGGCCCCCGAACATTTCGATGTCCTGATCATGGGGGCAGGACTTTCCGGAATCGGCGCCGGCTATCACCTGCAAAAACTCTGCCCCAACAAAAGCTACGTCATTCTCGAACAGCGGAAGCAGATCGGCGGCACCTGGGACCTGTTCCGCTATCCAGGGATTCGCTCCGACTCGGACATGCTCACCATGGGCTATTCGTTCCGCCCGTGGACCCATCCCAGGGCGATTTCCCCGGGCGACGACATCCGCAGCTACATCGCCGACACGGCGCGCGACGAAGGTATCGACCGCAATATCAGGTTTCTGCATAAAATCAAGAGTGCCTCGTGGTCTTCACAACTGGCGAATTGGGCCGTCGCCGCCGTGCGCAAATTGCCCGATGGGGGTGAAGAGCCGGTGACGCTAACCTGCAATTTCTTGCTGTCCTGCGCGGGCTATTACCGTTATTCCGCCGGATACTCGCCGGAGTTTCCTAACGCCAGCCGCTTCCAGGGACGCATTGTTCACCCGCAAGCCTGGCCGGAGGATTTGGACTATACCGGAAAATGTGTAGTCGTTATCGGCAGCGGTGCCACGGCCGTGACGCTGATCCCCGCGATGGCCAGGACGGCGAGGCATGTAACCATGCTCCAGCGCTCGCCCACCTATATTGTTTCGATGCCCGAACAGGACAGGATCCACAATTGGCTGCGTCGCTTCCTGCCGGCGATGTGGGCCTATCGGCTTAGCCGCTGGAAAAACGTCGCCTACATGACTTACGTGTACCAGTTGGCGCGGCATTATCCGAATTTCGTCAAGAAAGGCATCCTCAAGAAAGTGCGCGAGTATTTGGGGCCGGATTACGATGTGGAAACACATTTCAATCCGCGCTACAGGCCTTGGACACAGCGACTCTGCCTGGTGCCTGACGCAGATCTCTTCGAGGCCATCAAATCGAATCGCGCCAGCGTGGTCACTGACCAAATCGAGATGTTCACGGAAAAGGGCATCTTGCTCAAATCCGGCAAAGAGCTCGAAGCCGACATCATCGTTACTGCGACCGGTCTGGTAATGCAGACCTTTGGCGGAATCGAGCTTTCTGTCGACGGACAACGCGTTGATCCCGGCGCGTCGCTCGCCTACAAAGGCGTAATGATTTCCGGCGTTCCCAACCTCGCTTCCGTGTTCGGTTACATCAACGCGTCCTGGACGCTTAAGGCCGATTTGATTTGCAGCTATGTGTGCCGGTTACTGAACTTCATGGACCGTAAAGGAGTGCGTCAGGTCACACCCAAAAACCGGGGCGAAAGTGCCGTGGCGAATTTCGTGGAAAATTTCACGTCTGGCTACGTAAAACGGGCGGTGGCGAACTGGCCGAAGCAAGGATCGAAGCCGCCCTGGCGCGTTTATCAAAATTATTTTCGTGATTTTGTCAGCCTGAAGTGGGCCTCCGTTGACGATGGCGCCTTGGAGTTTTCCAGCCCACCGAAGGCTTCCACTGACCCGGCATTGGCTGGCAGGCTGCTGAAGAAGTCGGTCGCGTAGACTTTTTATCCCGAGCAGAACTGAGGGACCGCTCTCTTACGTGCTAATCCGGCCGCCGTAGCGCCGTAATTTCCGTTCACGGGGCCATTCTTGCGCCATCGTGCTGTACAAAACGAGTGGATTGCAAGACTAACTTATTCAGAGTACGCTCTCACGAGCCTCACGTCTTTCCCGCCGCTGCACCCTATTTTATCCGTGAGGCACGGTCCCAGCGCCGAAGATACTGGAACGAACCATCCGGGGGAGGAGGACAGTTCCAATGGCATCTGAAAACAAGGCCATCGTTCGCCGCCTCTATGAAGAAGTCTGGAACAAGCGCAAGGTAGAGCTTCTAGACGCGCTGATATCTCCCAGCCACGCGCTTCATCTCCAAGACCCCCAGCTTTCCCCTTCGCAGATCGGCCCCGAAGGGTACAAGCGAGAGGTCGCACGTTTCGTTGCCGGCTTCCCCGATCTGCGCTTCACTGTCGAGGACATGCTTGCCGAAGACGATAAGGTGGCTGTCTCCTGGATTATTTCCGGTACTCACAAAGGCGAATTCTGGGGAATTCCTCCCACAGGCAAGAGAATGTCTCTAGAGGGAATCACAATCCATCATCTCGCCAGCGGAAAAATTATGGATTCTGACATCAGCTGGGACGCACTGGGCATGATGCAACAACTCGGCGTCGTTCCTGCCATCGGACAGCCGAAGGGCACCGCTGCTCGCTGACCGCACAGGCATAAAACCGCACATAACGCAGAGCGGCCTCGCCTCTGGAATACAAGGGCGAGGCCGTGATTCGCATTGACTGTCAAATGAACCGTTCAGCTTTGGCCTGCGGCTTTGGCCATCTTCGCGGACCATTCGGCGGAACGCCGCTTCATTTCTTCTGGAGCCACATCCTCCACATGCTGCGCAAGACCCCAGTGGTGGCCGAACGGGTCGGTCACTTTGCCGTAGCGGTCGCCCCAGAACATATTGTCCAAAGGCATGTCCACGCGGCAGCCGCCAGTGACCGCGCGGTTGAAGACCGTGTCCACATTGTCCGTGTACAGGAAAAGATAAGACGAAACGGGTCCGGAACCCGATGGCGCGGCAGACATGCCGGGAAATTCATCGGAAACGAAAATTACGGAGTCGCCGATCCTCAGCTCCGCGTGCATGACCATGCCGCCCGGGCCCGCCATCCGGTTGATTTCGCTGGCGCCGAGCACGTTCTTATAGAAATCGATAGCTTGACTGGCGTTCTTGCAAGTAATTGCTGGGGTAAGCGAATGATAGCCCTGGGGGATCGGGCGAACTGGATTCGACATAGAATTCTCCTTCGTTTGTGGATTGGCGCACTCAGTAGAGGCGGGAACGTTCGGGAGCGCGCAGGAAACTAAATACTCTTTCTTACTGATTAAGTCAATAACTGCCCGGCGAAGGATCGCGCTTCGCCTGGAATAGCCTCGCGGCCTATAATCTTTGAGCTTGATTGAGTAAAGAGGCCTGGGGATGGACATGGACAAAAAAGATCGCGAACTAGGCATGCACTGCCCGATCACGCGGCGGGATTTTCTGAATGGCGTCGCGCTCGGAGTGGGCGGTTCCCTGCTGGGCGATCCACTCCTTGCAGCGTTCGGCCCGGAAGACTTCGCGCCGGAAAAAGCGGCTGACTACTATCCTCCATCTCGGACAGGGATGCGCGGCGACCACGACGGCTCTTTTACGTTCGCGCACCGTCTCCGCGATGGCGAAAGCCCTGATTCGATGGGGACGCCCGAAAAAACCGGCGAAAACTACGATCTGGTGGTTGTCGGCGGCGGGATCAGCGGCCTGGCCGCGGCGCATTTTTTCCGCAAAAAGGCCGGCACGGATGCGCGCATCCTCATCCTCGACAATCACGACGATTTTGGAGGCCACGCCAAGCGGAACGAATTTCGCGTCGGGAACCGCACGCTGCTGAGCAATGGCGGCACGCTGGCCATCGAGCGTCCTGCCAAGTACAGCCAGGTCGCCAAGGGTCTTCTTCAGGAACTCGGCATTGATACCCAGCGCTTCTATAAAGCCTACGACCAGAAATTATATTCGAAGTTGGGCGTCGGTTGCTTCTTTGACAAAGAGACCTTTGGCGAGGATCGTCTCGTCACAGGGATGAACACCACGCCGTGGCCGGAATTCCTGGCGAAAACCCCTCTTTCTGAAGCAGCGCGGCGCGATATCGCCCGAGTTTACGTGGCGAAAACCGACTATCTGGTGGGCCTATCCAAACAGCAAAAGCTAGCCAAACTGTCGAAGACGAGCTACGCCGATTACCTCACGCAATACTGCAAAGTCAGCCCGGATGCCCTCCCTTTTTTCCAGACGATTCCCCATGATTTGTTTTGTGTGGGCATTGATGCCGTCTCGGCGCTGGCCTGCTTTTATGCGGCAGATGACTTCAAGTCTTTCACTTATCCTGGCTTCGACGCGCTGGGGATCGATGAAAAAGAAGACGAAGAACCGTACGTCTTCCATTTCCCCGACGGCAATGCCTCGATCGCAAGGATGCTCGTGCGTTCCATGATTCCCGCGGCGATCCCTAGGCACACGATGGATGACATCGTCACGGCGCACGCGGACTACAGCAAGCTGGACGATGCGAATTCACCCGTGCGGATTCGCCTGAATAGTACGGTGGTACGTGTTGTGAACGAGGACAAGAAGGACTCAATGAAGGAAGTCGAAGTCAGTTACGTGCGCGGCGGAAAACTCCAATCCGTGCGAGGGAAGAACTGCGTGCTGGCTTGCTTCAACTCCATGATCCCATATTTGTGTCCCGAGCTTCCGGAGAAGCAAAAAGAAGCGCTCGCATTTCTTGTGAAAAAGCCCCTGGTCTATACGCATGTCGCGATTCGGAATTGGACTTCCTTCCACAAGCTGGGAGTGCGCCACATCGTTTCGCCGGGTTGTTATCACAGTTATGCCATGCTCGATCTTCCCGTTAGTCTCGGTGAGTATCACTTTCCGGGCAAGCCGGAAGAACCCATGGTCCTGTTCATGCTCCGCACTCCGTGCAAACCGGGTTTGCCGGCGCGCGAACAGAATCGTGCGGGACGTTACGAGCTGATGCAAACCCCATTTGCGAAATTTGAACGCAATATCCGCGATCAGCTGGGAAGGATGCTGGGCAGCGCGGATTTCGATCCTGCGCGGGACATTGAAGCCATCACTGTGAATCGTTGGGCTCACGGCTACGCTTATGAATATAACCCGGCGGACACTCTCTTCGATCCAGATTGGAAGGAAGGGGAGCAGCCATGGGTCATTGGACGGAAAACCTTCGGCCGGATTGCGATCGCCAATTCCGACGCCGGGGCTAGCGCGGAGACGGATACCGCGATCGACCAGGCCCATCGCGCCGTCGGTGAACTGCTGGCGGCACGGGGATGACGTCAGCACCGTCGGGATAGCGACGCCCGAGAGAATTTATATCTGGGGATCGATTTCCATGAAATACGAATTTCTCGTTGAAACGTACGAAACCGAACGGATCAAGGTAGTCAGTGTTTGGAGCGAGTTTCGAGACGATGATCTTTCTTTCCGTCCGCGCGAGACGGATCCGCGCGGACGCAGCGTGCGTGAACAAATGGTGCATCAGTGCGTGAGCGAAGACTTGTGGTTCCGCACAATGCTTGGCATCGACGTGGGCGCGCCCCCATTGCCGGCCAGCGAGACGCGCTTGGAATTCATAAAGCGGTATGCCGAGGACAGCGGCAAGCGCCTCGCTGTGCTGCGGACGAGAGATGAATCCTGGTGGGAAGGCGAGACGCAATTTTTCGACGTTGAGCGTTCACGCGCCTGGGTGATGACCCGCCGCTTGACCCACACTTCACACCACCGCGGCCAGCAGATGGCCATGCTGAGGATGCTTGGGCGCGCGGTGCACAGCAACTATGGTCCGACCGCGGACACCGGCGGCCTCATGCAGAATCATGCGCCGACGATCTATGCTTACGGGGGCCTTGCAGCGCTATTGGAAGGAGAAGCCAGAGGCGGCACGAAAGCTTCCTTGCCCGGCCCGGGGAGCAAAACAGTGACGGAACGCCCGGCCGAGAAATAGTACACCAGGTCAATACGATGGAAGGCCATATCCTCGCATGAGATGCAAGAAACGGTCTTTGCAGGTATGGATATCGAGACATCACTGGAACGCGAGCAAGCTTTGAGGCATCCTAGCTCTGCCTGAACATATTTTGAATTGAGGGAAATCATGTCCGCTTACATCCGCACATTCTTTTTCGCCTCTTTATTTGTCAGCACGCCTGCCCTGCTCTCCGCGCAAATCACACACGGGCAGAAGCCGAAGCTTCCCCCGCCGTTTGCCACTAAATCAGCGGGGAACGGGCCGAATCGAACGAAGCCGCCCGAGGGATTTCTGCCCACGGTGCCGGCGGGATTTCGGGTAAACTTGTATGCCTCGGACTTCAAGGCCCCGCGCTGGCTGACCTTGGCGCCCAATGGCGACATTTTTCTGGCAGAGACCGGAGCGGGCACCATCGATGTTTTCCGCGATCCACAAAATACTTGGGGAGCGCAGGAGCGCGAAGTCTTTGCGAACGGTCTGACGCGTCCCTTTGGGATCGCATTTCATGATGACTACGTCTACGTGGGAGAAATGAAGCGTGTGGTGAGATATCACTACGACGCAAAGACTTCCAAGCGCACGGGTGAAGCCGAGAAACTCATGGATTTGCCGCCGGGGGGGCATTGGACGCGTACGCTGGCGTTCAGCGTCGATGGCAAGCATCTCTACGTTGCGGTCGGTTCGGACGGAAACATTAGTGTAAACAATCCACCCATACGGGCCGCCATCACGATTTGCGATCCTGACGGCAAGAATGCCCGTCTGTTCGCGACAGGTTTGCGGAATCCCGTGGGCCTGGCGATTGAACCGGAGACGGGTGAGCTCTGGACCACCGTCAACGAACGCGACGAACTCGGAGACGATCTTCCTCCTGATTACTTTACCTCCGTGAAGGACGGCGGATTTTATGGCTGGCCGTACAGCTACATTGGGGACAATGTCGATTCTCGAGTGAAGCCGCAGCGGCCGGACCTGGTGGCGCGTGCCATCATTCCCGATGTTCTGATCGGCGCGCACGTGGCGCCGCTGCAATTTACGTTTTACACCGGTAAGCAATTTCCGGAGAGCTATCGCGGCGGGGCCTTCATCGCCGAGCATGGTTCGTGGAACCGCGCTACTCGTTCGGGATATCAGATCGCATTCGTGGCGTTTAAGGACGGCAAGCCTTCGGCGGATCCTGTTCCGTTCTTGTCGGGGCTTGTGCCGGATCCAAAATCGGAGGATGTCTATGGACGCCCCGCGGGCGTCACTGTCGCGCCGGACGGTTCTTTGCTCGTGTCAGACGATGGTGCGGGCGTGATCTATCGCGTTTCCGTCGCGAAGTAGCGATCCCCCTATGCAACACTATAAGCGCACAAATTCAAAGTTTCGCCACTTTCTACTTCACAGTCAGCGTGAGCTGAATTGGCGGCGGGGGCGTAAGTTGTTTTCCGCCTGCTGTTGAAACGGTCATCGCGAGTGTCAGGGTTGACGTACCCGTCGGCGTCACTGTTGGCGTCTGCACTAGAGCTGAAGAAACGCTGCTTCCGCCTCCGCATCCTGCCGAGCCATACGCCGCCAGCAGAACTACAGTAGTTAGCAGCCCGCCGAGTGCCCGGCGCCGGGCAGGACCGAAATTTTCCCGCAGCGTTCTCCGCGCGCACGCCACCAGAAGCAGAAGCCACATCACAAAGAGCGGCAGTGAGCGCCAGTTTGCAAATGTTTCTATGCGCGGCCAAGGCGAGACAGGAGTCACCGCGCCGCTGCCACTGGTCATGACCGCGACAGAGAAAGGCATAGGACTTCCGTTAATCACATGCAGCACGGAAGGCGCTGTGCACGTGGCAGCCATGGGAGCGCCAGCGCAGACAAGGGAAACGTCGCCGCTGAAACCTGTTCCTGGCGATAATTGCAAATTGAATTGAGCCGTCTGACCGGCGGCGACAGTGGCTGACGTCGAGCCTGATGCGCTTGGAGTGACTGTGAACGCACGCGCTGCGTTCCCGCTGAGCGCAAGGACTTGCGGCGAACCGGGCGCATCGTCGGTGATGGTTACCGTCGCGGCGCGTCCGCCTGCGGCCAAAGGCGCGAACGTCACCGTGATCAAGCAACTCGCATTGACCGCAAGAGAACCGCTGCATCCGTTAACCATACTAAAGTCTTTCGGGTTTGCGCCGTCGAGGATTGTGGAGAATATATTCAGTTTTGCGCTTCCAGAATTGGTCAAGCTGACATTCTCCGGCATTCCGGTTGTTCCCTGCGTGATGGCTGGGAACGAAACGGTGCCGGGGACGAGTGTCACCGCCGATGCGGCAGGGACACCTGTGCCGCTGATGGGAATCGATTGCGGATTTCCGGGTGCGTTATCCGTAGCCGTCAGCAGCGCCTGCCGCAAGCCGGCGGCTGCGGGCGTGAAGATCAGGCTGATTGGGCAGTTCGCATTCGGCAGGAGCACGGTAGGTGGCTGGCACGAAGCTGCAGGAGTTGCCGTGAAATCGCCCGAGTCGGTTCCTGTCATCGCAATTTTGTTCACGCTCAGCGGCTGATTGCCGGAATTCACGAGATGCACAATTCTGGCGACGCCTGGCTGTCCCACCGTGGCACCACCAAAGTCAAACGAAGAAGGGAAAAGTAGTGCCACCGGCCCACTCACCGCCTGAACCGGTTGCCCGGAAATCGTGACTGCTTGGCCGCCGCTGGACGCCGTCGCAATACTTGTGAGGCCCCCTGTTACGGGATCGACTTGAAACCCCTCCAGAGCGTTGCCCGTGACTTCGTAGATGTAAGGCCCCATTGGATCCGCCACAGCCATGCCCCTGGAAAAACTCAGCGCCACTGGTCCGCCGGGAAGGAGCGTCAATGCGCCAGTAGTCTGGTCAATAGAGTAAACAAACACCCCGCCTTGTTGCTCGACGTACAGAAATTTTCCGCTGCCATCGACAAGCATCGCGCTTGGAAAATTACCCATTCCCAGGCTGATGGAAAGCGTTCCATTGCTCGTGCCGTCCACGGGAGAAATCAGCCCGCTATTGATGAAGCCCTGGACAGATCCCCATCCATTGAAGAAGAAGCGTCCTTGCGGATCGATTGCAATGGATCGGCCCGTCTCCGTACCGCCCCCGGCAGATCCCACAGAGTTTAAATTTCCGGTCACTGAATCAATGGAATAAACATTGGTTGTGTTGTCTTGCGTTCCCGAAGTGAAATTGGGGCCAAGCCCAACATAAAGGTGCAGGCCTTTGGGATCTGCGAACATCCCGATCGGGTTGGAAGCAACATCGATGCTGGGCGACGCGGGGTTGGGGATCAATCGCAGATTCGCGGAGTCAATTTGGAATAGATTGACGGCACCATTGGGCGAAACGCTCCCGAAGCGATAACCTACGTAAAGGTACTGCCCGGATTTTTCTCCAGCAACACAAGTGGGATAGCTGGGAGCAACATTCGGATTGCTGCTAGGCCCCTCGGCAAAGGGAGAATTGTGCACCTCGGTGAGAGCACCCGTGGTCTGGTCGATCTGAAACATCGAGATGTTGTTGCTCGATGGGTTGAGCACGAAGAGGAATCTGCCTTGGCCATCAATCGCCAACTGGCCGCCTTCCAGACGCTCCAGGAAGGGAGATCCTTGAATGGAGGAGAGCGCGCCGGTCTGAGCGTTCTTGGCCAAACCGGCTACGACGGAATTCGTGGTCGAGGTGGGGCTGGAGACATAAACAGTCTGTTGCGAGGTCTGGGCGGAAGAATCGTTGCCGCAAAGCAGAGCGACTGGCAGAAGGAGGACTGCGGATGCTTTCGAACGGCGCAGAGCGGAACTACGCCAAACCCCAAGCGAAGAAAAGACTGAAAGAAAGCGTGTAGCCATAAGTCTTCCTTGGCCGCCAAACTTCGGCTCGGTCTGGGTTCTGAGAGGGAACCGATTCACCGCTACTGTAGAGCTTCAATCCGAGTACGTCAATCACTAGTAATAAACGCAAGAGTACCGTATACGATTCTTATAGAGGGATGAGAATTCGAGGAACAGGGCGCTTTGACTGAAGAAAAATTGGTCCGAATCAAGAAATGCTAACCACCACGGGCCCCGATTGAGCTAGCCTTAGTTGCTGATGCAAACTCCAGGTCTGATACTCGAAAAGCAACCCGCCGCCGGCAATTCGCTCATCATCCGGCTCATTGGCAAGCTGAGCTTCGAAAACGCTCCCCGCTTCATCACGACGCTTCGGCCGGAGCCTGCTGCTCATCTTATTCTCGATATGAGCGGGTTATCGTTTCTGGACTCCGCGGGTGTCGGCGCGCTCGTTGCCCTTTTTGCGAGCCGGCGTAATCAAGGCAAAACTCTGGCCCTGGCTGCACTCACGGTGCAGGGCGCCGCCGTGTTGCAGGTTGCCGGCTTGCTGAAGCTATTGCCGGTGTATCCCTCCGTGGAACAAGCCTTAGTGCCGCGCGCATAATCTGCACTCGCGACAATCGTGAGTTTGTCGTGCAAGTTCGTCGAAACAAAGAATCGTTAGTGAGAAGTCCAGCTAGGATGATTGCTGAATAGCCCGTCCACGAACCCGATATGGTAGGAAACAAAAAGACCGAAGACGAGGCTGAGCAGGCCTGACCCGGTCACCAGGCCGCGGTGGAGCCAAACCATTTTGTAGCTTGCGAACGAGAAGGGAAGCGCGATCGCCGCGGTGATCAGCATCATCCCCGCGATTGTTCCCACGCCAAAAACAAGCAAGTAAAACACGGCCCAGCGCGGCTCGTGGATCGCGCCAAGAACCAGCAGGGCGACGGCGGCGGACCCTGCCAGGCCGTGCACGATCCCGATCAGCAGCGGCCGCAGCGATTGATACAGACCAAGCTTTGCGAACGAAACGCGCAGCCAGCGTGGAGCCAGAAGGGTTGCACTATGATGTTCTTCACCCGGCCCGTGCGTGTGCCGGTGGAAGTGCACGTGCGCGCCGTGCCCGTGGACGTGTTGACCTAGGTGTGGCGGATGCGCGGGAGCAAATTTCTCGGTCACACACTTCATCGCTCCGGAAAGATTCAACACTCCGAGGAGGATGAGCGTCACCCCGACGGAAAATTCCATTGTCAAGCCCAGGCGCGAGGGAATCGCCAGCCCGAAGAGGATTATTCCCATGCCCACGGCCAAAATCGTCACCGTGTGTCCTACGCCCCACAGCATGCCGATCAATCCGGCTTTTCCGATCGACTGTTCGCGGCTCACGATTGTCGACACGGCGATCACGTGATCCGGGTCGGTGGCATGCCGCATCCCCAGAAAAAATCCAATCGCCAGGATGGCCAATCCGCTGGTCATCGAATCCTTCCGCTGCTATTCGTGCGCCTCGCAGCATACCTGACGATGGGAAAACGCGCACGGCTTCTTTGCGTTCACTCCTGTTTGAGAATCCGCACTAACTCGGCGGCTGCGTGGGGCAAGCGTGCGCCGCGGCGGGATACCAGATAGACGTGGCGCGGCATATTCAACTGCCGTATCTTGACCTCTTTCATCCAGCCGCGCTCGATCTCCCAGCGCACGCACATGCGCGGCACGATGGCCACTCCCATGCCCATTTGCACGAAGCGCTTGATGCTCTCGATCGTGGGCATTTCGATCGGCATATTCAGCGCCGTGCGATGGCGGGCAAAAAGCTCGATGACGCGCCGCCGGTACGGCGATTCCACGATGTGCGCGACGAAATCTTCTTTCCCCAGATCCGCGACGTCCACTTCGCGCTTTTTTGCTAGCACATGTTTTGGCGGCACCACCAGTGTCAGCTCATCCTTCAGGATCTCCGTGGCCAGCAACTTGGGATCACGCGGCACAAAGGAAATCGCGCCGAGGTCCAGACGGTAGTTGAGCACCTCATGGGGAATGTCACGCGAAAACATCCGGTGAACCCGCACCTGCACGCCCGGATGCATTTCGCGGAATTTTCCCAGCGCCGGCAGAAGCGCATGGATCGAGCTTTCGTTCACTCCCAGGGAAAGCTCGCCGCGCTCCAGTCCCTGCAGCTCGGTAAGCCCCTTCTTAACTTCATCGCGCAAGTTCAGTAGCCGTTCGGCGTATTCGCGGAGCAAGGTACCCGCGTCCGTCATCCTCACCGGCCGCGCTCCGCGAACAAACAGCGGCTGCCCCAGAGAGTCCTCGAGCTTGCGGATCGCCAGGCTGACCGCGGGCTGCGTGCGGTACAGGCGCTCCGCGGCTCGCGAAAAGCTCCCTTCCTTCGCGACCATGAGAAACACCTGCAATTCGCTCAGATCCATGGTGTTTTGCCTCCCGCCCAGTATAAGGCGGCGTTATCAAAAGTAGAATAAAGATAAATTTGACCAGAGGGCGCCTTTTCTGCGTTACTTAAGGCAGGGAAACTCCTATGGACACCGTACGCATCTTCGACACCACCCTCCGGGACGGCGAGCAGTCCCCTGGCTTCTCGATGAACACCGCGGAGAAGATCCGCATGGCCCGGCAGCTCGCCGCGCTGGGCGTGGACATCATCGAAGCCGGATTCCCCATCGCTTCTCGCGGCGACCTCGAAGCGGTACGTCTGGTGGCCCAGGAAATACGCGATGTCCCCATTGCGGCGCTTGCTCGCGCCAAGAAGGAAGACGTCACCGCCGCGCTCGATGCTCTGGAGCCCGCGGCAGCGCCACGCTTACATGTTTTTCTTGCTACCTCAGACTTGCACCTTCGCGCAAAACTGAATATCACGCGGGAGCAGGCCCTCGAAGCGATCGGGTCGATGATACGTTTGGGGCGGCAACATGTCGGCGAAGTCGAGTTCTCCGCCGAAGATGCCGGCCGCACGGACATTGATTTTCTTTGCCAGGTTTGCCGCGTGGCGGTGGACGCCGGCGCAACCGTCCTGAATCTGCCTGACACCGTGGGTTACGCCGTGCCGGAAGAGTACGGCGCGATGTTCCGGCGAGTGCGGGAATACCTGGGCGACCCTGCGGGCGTTACTCTCAGCGCTCATTGCCATGACGACTTGGGCCTGGCGGTCGCCAACTCCTTGGCGGCGGTTCAGGCGGGTGTTCGGCAGATTGAGTGCACCATCAACGGAATCGGCGAACGTGCTGGAAACGCCGCGCTCGAAGAAATTGTCGTCGCGCTGGCCGTGCGCAAAGAAAGTTTCGGCGTTACAACGGGAGTGCGCCTCGAGGAGCTTTTCCGCACCAGCCGCATGCTCACGGAAATCACCGGTGCGCAGGTCGCGCCGAACAAGGCCGTCGTGGGCGCCAACGCTTTCGCGCACGAAGCGGGCATCCATCAGGACGGCATCATCAAGAATCCGCTTACCTATGAAATTATTTCGCCGCAGGCAGTCGGTGTTCCGTCGCGCTCGATGGTCCTCGGCAAGCATTCCGGGCGCAACGCGCTGCGCATGCACCTGCATGACCTCGGCTATGACCCGAGCGACGCGGAGCTCGCGGAGTGCTATCGGCGCGTCACCGCTCTCGCTGACCAGGCGAAGCAAATTCGCCAGCGCGACGTCCTTGCCATCGCGCACGAAGTGATGCGCCGCGGAACAACCGCGGTCGCAAGAGAAGCGTCGCCCGCCGCTTGACCGGACGCCGCGCCATCCGGCCATTGTCCCCCGCGGCTTCGCAGTTTTGATTGGAGCGGCCACGTTGGTTTCAGGCCGCTTTTGAGGTTATTGTTTTTGTCAGGGAATCAGATGAAAAAAACTATTGTCCTTCTTCCGGGAGACGGCATCGGGCCCGAGGTTACGCGCGCAGCCGCTATCGTCCTGCGCGAAACTGCGCATGAATTTAATCACCAATTCGAGCTGCACGAATTTCCTGTTGGCGGAGCAGCCATCGACGCAACGGGCACTCCGCTACCCGTCTCCACGATTGACGCCTGCCGCAAGGCTGACGCCGTTTTCCTTGGCGCGGTTGGCGGGCCGAAGTGGGATTCGCTTCCTGTGGGGAAGCGTCCGGAAAGCGGCCTGCTGGATTTGCGCAAAGGGCTGGGACTCTACGTCAACGTGCGTCCGGTCAAATTGCTCGAGCCACTCCGAGGGATTTCGCCGCTGAGACCTGAAAAAATTGGCGAGCTGGATCTCGAAATCGTGCGCGAGCTCGCCGGCGGGATATATTTCGGCGAGCGCGGCAACGTCACCGAGAAAGGCGTCGAGCGCGCCTTTGATACGGAGTCTTATTCCACGAAAGAAATCGAGCGCATCGCCACGTTCGGCTACGCGCGCGCGGAGAGCCGCTCCCGCCGCCTCTGCTCCGTGGACAAGGCCAACGTCCTTTCGAGTTCGCAACTCTGGCGCCGCACGGTCACTTCGATGAGCGCCGTCTACCCGGCGGTGAAGCTCGAGCACATGTATGTGGACAACGCGGCCATGCAGCTCATTTTGCGGCCGTCGCAGTTCGACGTGATCCTGACC
>JBIOGB010000060.1:0-17277 GCA_044447665.1 Candidatus Acidiferrales bacterium
CACCAAGGCAAAGGAGTAAAGCACACAGCCAGGGATGGCTGTGCCACCAAGGCAAAGGAGTAAAGCACACAGCCAGGGATGGCTGTGCCACCAAGGCAAAGGAGTAAAGCACACAGCCAGGAATGGCTGTGCCACCAAGGCAAAGGCGCAAAGAACACAGCCAGGAATGGCTGTGCCACTAGGGCAAAGGAGTAAAGCACACAGCCAAGAATTGGTCTGCCACTGAGGAATTTGCTGCTGGCGCTGGACCATTCCCAATGTTCCGGTTTGGCTGCGAGCCCTGCGCTAACGGGATTCCATTCAATGTAGTGGCGGATGCGCTCGAATTCAGCGGGGTTCCTGAGCCAATGATCGAAAGTCTCATCTTGCCAGAAGGGCCTGCCAATGCGATCCAAGGTTGCATTGGCGTCGCGGGCGGCTACACCTTTCAGGACACCTGTGATCTTTGCAAGCGGGACGCGAGGCTCAAGCAACATGTGGACATGATTGGGCATGATGACGTAGGCGTGCAAAACGTAGCGGCCGAGCTCGGCGCAGCGCAGGATGGGGCATTCGGTGTAAGCAGCTATCTCCGGATCTGCCAACCAGCGAGGGCCGGAGCTGCCCTTGTCCAAAGCCGCATCCAAGAGCTCGAAACTCCTGCCAGGAGAGTCGTTAGTGGCACAGCCATTCTTGGCTGTGCTCTGTGGATTAGCGGCACTGGCTCTCACAGCACGAAGCACAGCAACGGGCAGGGAGCCATAAAGTCTCCAGGTCAGGAACAAGGCCTTGCCCTCGGGATGCCAGTGCGGAAGGTTGCGACGTTAGAAGGTCATGATGAGCGATGCAGAGACCTGAAATGTGAATTTATAACATAACGAGGGTTGGGCGCTTATATCTTAAGTTATCTAACCACAGCACAGCCAAGAATGGCTGTGCCACTAGGCAAGATGAGAAGAAGGGCCCGGAAGGAGTCCCGTCAAGGGGAAGCGGTCTGTGAGAGGGCGCAAGGAGGTGCAGCCCGCGGAGAGCGGGGGGCGAGTCTACTTAACCGCTGAGAGCCGGCGCCGCTATGCAATCAGTCGAACCTTCTCAGCTAGGGATTTCGGCGCTTCCTTGGGGCGGACCGTCCCGGTTTGCTCGAGTAACTCGCGCTCAGCGCGTACCCAATCCGCAAGCTCATTTCCCGGCGCGCTGCCGCGTTCGAGATAAATATGGTAGGCATGCAGCGC
Organism: Candidatus Acidiferrales bacterium; assembly: GCA_044447665.1. Lineage (GTDB taxonomy): Bacteria > Acidobacteriota > Terriglobia > Acidiferrales > UBA7541 > Acidiferrum. The sequence continues at coordinate 1,212 of JBIOGB010000060.1, forward strand.
GATCTCCTCCCGCGTGGGAGGGGTCCTGGCAGTTCGCGGCTGCCTCGCAGCCGACGAGGAACGCTCCTTTGTCTTGGGCATAATCGTCTCCTTCCGGCTGGGATCTTCATTCTACCTTTGGTGAACATCGCGCGCCACCCGTCATTTTGGAATTTAATCGTAAGGGTTCTGCCTGGAAGAATGGCTCGCTGCCGCAAGCATGAATTCCTGACACATGCCAAACAACGCAAGCGCCCCGAGAGAGCGTCTAATTCCTGAGAAGATGAAACTTTTGCGGAAACGCAGGGTTAATTACAGATGGACCAGGGAGGAAATATGCGAATTCGTGTGCCGCTGCTGTTCATCGGTCTGATCTGCCTGGTGGCAAGCGCGCCGGCGAAGGCGCAGTACGGATTCGAGAAATGGGAAGTAGCACCGTTCGTCGGTTTTGAAACGAGCGGGTCGGTTCCGGTGACTAATTCGTTGTTTGTAGACCGCCTGCGCGTCAACAGCGGAACGAGCTTTGGCACTTTTGTGGATTACCGGCTAACAGAAAATGCGCAAGCGGAGTTGATGTGGAACCGCAACATGACTTCGTTCAGCGAACGCAATGCAGTCAACGGATTCTACTCGAAGGTATTCAATTCGGATATCGACCAGTTTCATTTCGGATTGCTCTATATGCTGCGCAACAGCGAAAAGAAACTGCGGCCGTTCATCGCCGGAGGGATCGGCGCCACGCACAATTCCAACAGCGGCAATAATTCGAACACCACCGGGTTCTCCTACGGACTCGGCGGCGGCGTGAAATACTATCTCAACCGGCACATCGGCCTGCGCGGAGATGCGCGGTGGGTGCCCACCTACGGCAATAGGACGCCGGGTGTTATCTGCGATCCGTTCGGGTTCTGTACGCAAGGGCGCGTATCGAACTATTTCGAGCGGGGGAATTTTACAGGCGGACTGATCTTCCGTTTCTAATCATTCGCGAAAAAATTAGGCGCCGAGTTCGCCGCGCCTGGCGAGGGCGGTGATGCGGTCGGCGGCGCGGAAAGCGAGCGCTTCGATGGTCATGGTGGGCTGGCCGCGGCCGGAGGTGACAAGACTGCTGCCGTCGCAGAGAAAAAGATTTTTGACGTCGTGAGTGCGGTGGTCAGGGTTGATGACCGAGGTCCTGGGATCGGCGCCCATGCGACACGTGCCGAGCAGGTGGACGCCGAACTGCTGCTCATCGATGGGAAAGCCCCATTTTTGTTTGGCTCCGGCAGCATCGAGGAGTTCCATAGACCGATCGGCAAGCCAGTGCGCGAGTTTGAGATCGTCGGGATGATCCTTGTAAGTGAGGCGGAGTGCGGGGAGGTCCCAGGCATCCTTGAGATCGGGATCTAGAGAGAAGCTGTTGTTTTCAACGGGCAAAGAAGTGCCGTGGCCAAAGACTTCGAAGGTCCGCGTGAAGTTGCTGGCAAGAGTGGATTTGAACTGTTTTCCCCAGCGCGGAGTGCCGGGCGGGAGACTACTCATGGCAAAGCCGATGGGAGTCATATCGAAACGGGCATCGAGGCCGCCACCCCCGTAGAAGCCAACTTTCTGCGGATCAAGTTCGTAGAAATCGTGAAGGATGCGGCTGACGGCAAAGCCCTTGTAGTCATTAAGTGGATGCTCGAAGACTCCCAAGGAAATCGCGCCGGAATTGAACATCAGATTTTTGCCGACGTAGCCGCTGGAATTCGCGAGGCCATCGGGAAATTGTTTGTTGGCGGAGAGCAAGAGGAGCCGAGGGGTTTCCGCGCCATTCGCGCACACGACCACGGCTTTGGCTTTTTGCAGATGCGTGTTGCGTTGCTCGTCGAAATAGACAGCGCCGGTAGCGCGGCCATGGCCGTCCAGTTCGATGCGATGGACGTAGCTGTTCGGGCGAATTTCGCATTTACCGGAGCGCTCCGCGAGAGGAATCATGCTGGCGAGAGAGCTGGACTTCGCGCCAACCTCGCATCCAAAGCCGAGGCAGAAGCCGCAGTTCACGCAAGCGCTGCGTCCTGGGCGAGGCTGCGAAAGAATCGCCATGGGCGCTGGAAAGGGATGCCAGCCGAGCTTGCGGGCGGCACGCTCGAAGATCACGCCGGAAGATTTCACCGGCAACGGCGGCATCGGATAAGGCTTGGAGCGCGGCGGATCAAAAGGGCTGGCGCCCGCAAGTCCGGAAACGCCGACTTCCCATTCGACTTTGGTGTAGTACGGCTCGAGATCAGCGTAGGTGATGGGCCAATCGGCGAAGGTTGTGCCGGAGATCGGGCCGGTCTTGCTGCGCTCGATAAAATCGATTTCGTGGAAACGCCAGAAGTTGGCCGTAAAGTGCACGCTGGTGCCGCCAACGCAACGCCCGTAGACGAGCGCGCGCTGGTGTTTGGCTTTTTCATCGGGCGTCTTGCGGAAGGTGTTCGGCTGGAGCTTCGGATGGTTTGTCAGCTTGTCTTGAGCGAGAATTTCGATTTCGTTGTGAGTAAAATCGGCCTCTGTCAGATACGGCCCCTGTTCCAGAACGACGACACGGAAACCGTTGGTCGAGAGCTCTTTGGCCAGAATGCCGCCGGCGGCCCCGGAACCGATGATGACGAAATCTACTTCCTCGGAGGTCTTATACTTGGGCTGGTCGGGCCTCATTTATTGTCAGCGTCCTTAGCCGGAGGCTGCCAGCCGGGATAGTCCTTGTCGTAGTATCCGAAGGGCGGCTGGAACATGTGTTCGCGTTCGCGGCCAATGACCTTCCAACCAACGCCATCGCGATTACCGCCGGCGTCAGGATCGATCAGGAAGCCAGCGATGGTGTGCTGGCGAAGCGTTTCGAAAAAGGTCTGCGCGTCCGGGCGGCGGCGGAACGGGCGGGGTGACGCGGCGGCCTGCTGGTCGAGAGAGCGCAAAACCTCGTCCTGTTGTTCGGGGGTGGCGGAGGAAAATTTCTCAACCGCCGGGAAAAGTTCACGCACCCTGGCCTGCAATTCGGGCAGGCCTGCTTTGTAAATTTTCTGGTCTTCGCTGGCAAACGTGGTCAGGGCGCGATCAATGAAGTACACGACTCCCGCTTCGCGGGCGCCGGGCATATCGTCGGTGGGGATAATGCGGGCGCTGATGGCATCAATCTCGGTGGCTTGCTCGGGAGAGAAAAATTCAAATTTGGACGGGGTAGCCGACTGCGCTGCGCGACGGGCGTGGTCCGCGGCGGCGGCGACCGCGGGCCAATGGGTCGCGAGCCAAGCACTGGATAAACCCGTTAGGCTGTGTGAGAGAAACCGTCGGCGGGAAAGTGCGTTGTCCATGCGGGCGTGTCGTCTTGCTGTCGAGAAACTGTACTTTGGCGGGTAATCAGCGTCAAGGAGAAAAGGCTCGGGCCAAAATGACAGAGAGTTTGCGGTGCCACGAGTGGCTAGTGTAGGATTTCGCAGAAACGCCGCGATACGCGGAATTCGCGCGATTAAAACGAACGAATGGCAACGCTGACAGGAGCAATCGGTAGCGGTAGCAAGTGGCTGCTCGACAAAATTGTCGGAGCGCTGGCGGCCACAGGTGTCAATCCAAATTTTTTGACGTTTCTCGGGCTGCTGGTAAATTTCGGGGCGGCGGCCAACTTCGCGGTGGGAAATTTCCGGACAGGCGCGCTGATTATTTTCTTTGCCGGCTTCCTGGACATGCTCGACGGGCAAGTGGCGCGACGGCAGAACCGCGTGACGGCGTTCGGGGCGTTTTACGATTCGACGCTGGACCGCTACGCGGACATGGCGCTGTACATGGGCCTGCTGGTGTATTACTCGGTGAGCGGGCGGACGCCGTACGTGGCGCTGGCGGCGGTGGCGACGGCGGGCTCGGTGATGGTGAGCTACACGCGGGCGCGCGCAGAGTCGCTGATTCCGCAGTGCAAGGTTGGCTTCATGGAACGCCCCGAGCGGCTGGTGCTGCTGATCATCGGCGGATTATTTACGCGGATGGGGCCGGTGCTCTGGGTGATTGCGGTAGTGTCCACCATCACCGTGATCCACCGGATTGTGTACACGTGGCAGGAAACGCGTGCGGGGCGCACGATTCCGGGAATCAAGCTCAGTCTGTAACACTTGCCTTCAGATCCGATTCCTCCAGCTTTGCAAATTCCGAATTCATCAAAGATTCCACGGGTGCGCTAATGATTGCGCGGACGCGGTCGCGGAGCGCGGGCACGTCCTCTTTGGTAAGGCCCTTGGTTTCGATGGTGTCGTGGAGGTGAACGGTAACCGCGGCGGGCCAGAGCATCCAATGGCCAGTGCGGTGATGCTGGAACGAGCCGACGAGGCTGACGGGGACAATGGGGACGCCGAGCTGCTGGGCGACGCGGAAGCCGCCGTCCTGAAATTCATCGACGCGGCCGTCGCGTGTGCGCTTCGCTTCGGGAAAAATAATCAGACTGGTGCCGCCGTTGATGGCGTCCTGCGTCAGACGCCACATGCGCTTCAGGTCAGAAGGGCGACGGATATCCGGAACGGGCACGTTGCCGAAACGCTTCATCAGCCAGCCGTAAGCCGGAATCTTGAAGTGAGACTCCAGCTCCCAGCCGCGCACGTACTGCGGAATGGCGCAGTACAAAATGAACGGGTCGAAGAGATTGACGTGATTGACCATGAAGAAGCTCGTGCGCCGGGGGTCGAAACCGGGAGAGCGGTGAACTTCGACGCGGACACCGGAAAAATAGGCGATGCGGCGGCAGAAACTTCTCTGGAGCCAGTCGTGTTTGTGGGGATCAAGGAAGATGCCGAGGAACACGAGGGACGGCGCGACGAAGAAAAAATGGAGGATGCTGACGAACCAAAGAAACGCGCTGCGCAGGGCGAGAAGGGCGCGCCTCATATGTAGAGATCCACGGCAGCGGGAAGAATATCGAGGGAGCGGACCTCCAGCGTGGCGATTTCGCCGTCAATCATGACATCAATGGGACCGCCCACATTGAATTCGACGTGGCGGACGGCGCGGTGCGAGGCGAGCGGGTGAGAGATGTGCGTCCCGTCGTAAAGCTTCGGCAGGGTACGGAGCAATCCCAGACGGCCGATCGGACCCCAGCGGACAAATTCGATGAGGCCGTCGGAAGGATCGGCGTGGGGCGCGATGAGCATGGTGCCGCCGGTGAATTTGCTGTTGCTGAAAGCGAGAAAGAGGCAACGGCGTTCGTCCCAGGTTTCATCGGCGTCGCAACGGAGAGCGAAGGAGCGGCGGCGCAACTGAGCCAGGCGAACGAAGACGCCGAGCAGGTAACCGAGATGGCCGAGCCGCTTGAAGGCGCGATTGGTAAGCGCAGCGACATCAGCGGTGAAACCCACACTGAGGAGATTGAACGAGTAGATCTCTCCGCTGGCATGGGTAAGTCGGAGAAGATCAACGGGACGCGTGCGGCCTTCGAGAATCGCTTGCAGGGAAGATTCGGCGCCGTCTGAGGAGAAATCGCGGAGAAATGAGTTTCCGGTGCCGAGCGGCAAGAGGCCAAGAGAAATGCGCTTGGTAATGTTGCGGCCCACGAAAACGCCGTTAAGAATTTCGTGAGCGGTGCCGTCGCCGCCGATGGCGAGAAAGCGGCGATAGCCCTGGTCATAGGCTTCGCGCGCGAGCTCGACGGCATGACCGGGCCCTGTCGAGGCAATTACGTCAACCTGCAATCCTTTTTCACGCAAGCGCGCGATTATAGGCCCGGCAAGTTTGACGGAACGGCCGCCGCCGGCCGCCGGATTGACGATAGCAATAAAGCGTTCCTTCACGTCCGCACGAAAGGTCGAATCATCGAGTGCTTTACAGCCTCAGAGCGGTAGGATCGCAGTGGCGCGGTCCAGCCGCGCGAGGCGTTCCGCAAGCGCACTCCTTTTGATCTTCGTCGAGGCTGTACGGGGAAAATCCTCTTCGAAGAGGACGACCCCGTGAATACGCTTGTAGTTTAACAGGCGATTGTTACGGGCGGTGATTTCGCTACGAAGACCTTCGCTGTAGTTCTGGCCCGGCTCGAGATGGAGCGCGAGAACAAGTTGCTCGCCAACCAGGGAACGCTGCGGCCAAATGTAGTTTGCGGCCAAGATACAGAATTCCTTGACGGGAAGACCTTCGAAGACGGTTTCGATGTCTTCGGGATAGACATTCTTTCCTTCTGCGGTGACGATCATGTTTTTCTTGCGGCCGAAAAGTTGCAAGTGGCCGGTTGGATCGAGTTTGCCGAGGTCACCGGTCATGAGCCAGCCGTCAACGATGGTTTCCGCGGTGAGTTCCGGGTCATCGAGGTAGCCGGACATGACGGTTTTACTGCGGACGGCGACTTCGCCGATTCCGTCCGCGCCCGGATTCACGATTTGCACTTCAGTGCCGGAGAGCGGCTTGCCGACCGTGTCTGTGCGCGGCGCACGAGGATCATTGACGGCGACTGCGGTGCCCGCTTCGGTAAGGCCGTAGGAGTTTGCGACGGGAATCCCCAAATCAAGAAAAAACTGGAGCGTCGCCGGCTCGATGAACGCGCTTCCCACACCGAACGCGCGAAATTCACCTCCAAATGCGCTGTGTACCTGGCCGAGCAGCCTGCGGCTGAGCCAGAGTCTGGGGCGATCCCGCGTCAGCGCTCGATTTACCCGGATGAGTGCATTCAGCGCGGCACGTTTGCCTTTTGGCAGAGCTGCGAATTTCGCCTCCAGCCCCTTTTGAAGATTTTTCAGAATGAGCGGCACGAGCATCATGTAAGAAATCTTGTAGCGGGTGAACGCGTCGCGCACGAACTCCGGCCGCAGCGTGCGCAGATGGACCACCGTGGCACCGGAGGTGAACGGCAGAAGGAAGCCCATCATGAAGTCAACCACGTGGTTGGTCGGAAGAATGCTGAGGTACCGAATTCCCGGCTCAAACGCGATCACCTGAGTGATGGCATGGCCCTGCTCGAGATAATTCTCGTGTGTCGTCATGCAGCCCTTGGGGCGGCCGCCGGTCCCGGAGGAATAGACGATGGAAGCGATGTCGGTACGGTGGCGGGGAACAAACGCAGGCTCTCCGGGGCGCTGGAAATCTTCCCAGCGTTGCGCGCCGCCCAGAGGTGCATTAGAAGGAGTTTCCGTAACGAGGATGGTTTTGAGGTTAGTTGCGGAACTGCGAGCCGCTGCGGCTGCAAGCTGCCGCCAGATGGGGTACTCGGTGAAGAGAGTTCCGGCGCTGGAATGCTTGAGGAGTTGCCACAGTTCGTCCGGTATGAGCTTGTAGTCCAGAGGCACGAGCACTCCGCCGCAATACAAAATGGCATACGCGGAAATCAGCCATTTGGATTGATTGGTCATGATAATCGCAGCACGATCGCCGGCTTTGAAGCCAGCGTCCTGCAGCGCCTTAGCCAGCGGACAGGCTCGATCACGAAAAGCACGGTAGGTAAGGCGTTCTTTCTCCCGCTCGCGATCGGATTCGATCAGGCAGACCTCATTCGCGAATTGGTCGAGCGCATCCTTCAGCGCAGCGCCCATCGATTGGTACTTAGAGAGGTCGAGCATCACAGGCGGGACTGGATGCGCGAGGCCAGGGTGCGGAAGTCGCTGACGCCCTGGACTTCGTAGTCGGGCAGCTCGATGGCGAAATGATTCTCGAGACGGCTGAGAAGCTCGAGCGCCTGGAGGCTGTCGATGCCGAGCTTCTTGAAGAAATCGTCGCCGGGCGCGAGCGAGCCAGCAGGCACATGGAAATGCTTCGAAGCCAGGTCGAGAACTTCCTGCGTGGTTTGTTCGAGAGTGCGCATACGGAGATCAATTTAACATTTTTCGCAAGCGGAAAGAAAATGCGGGAGGGCCGGGCAAAATCGAGCGATGGCCCGCGCTGGGTTATGGAAGGTAGGGCATCGGACCGGAGTCTTCGACGAATCTTTTGAGGGCGGCCATCACCGCGGGGCGGGCGAAGAGTTCGCAAAACAGATCGATCTCCCGGTGAAGCTCTTCGTGCGGAATGGGTTTGATGAATTTCTTGGCAGCGGCGCGCGTGGCGGCATCGAACTTGGTGATTTGCCCGGCGGTCGCCCGGGCGATGCGGAGAGCTTCGCCTTCCGCGGCAAGCTGGGCTACCAGACCGACGGCATGGGCACGAGCAGCGTTGACGCTGCGGCCGGTCAGGAGCAGATCGCGGACGAATGCGTTGCCCAGGTCGCGCTTGAGGCGGGGAATGCCGCCCCAGCCGGGAATGAGACCCAGGCGAAGCTCGGGAAAAGCGAAGCGCGCCATTTTGTCGGCGACGATGATGTCACAGGCCAGGGCCAGCTCGAAGCCGCCTCCGAAACAGACGCCGTGCACGGCGGCGATGGTAACGAATGGCGCGGCGTCAATCGTGTTGAGCACCGCGTGGATGCGCTCGAGAAATTCGCGCGTACGAGTGAGGCGCTCTTTTTCGGAGAGAGGGGCGGCCGTGCGATAGAGCTCGCGGAGGTCAGCGCCTGCAGAAAACCCATGTTTGCGGGCGCTGGAAATGATGCAGACCGCCGTTTCCGGCGCGAGCGCACTGAAGGCCGAGACGAATCGTTCCAGTTCGGCGAGCGTGGCCGTGCCGATTTCGTTGGCGGGCTCGAGGTCGAGAGTGAGCTCGATGATTCCATCTCGCCATTCCCAGCGCAGCGTCTTGCCCGTAAAAGATTTCATGATGATGGAATCCTATCGTACATGGCACCGATCTCGGCGGCATAACGCGCATTGATGGCGTCGCGGCGGAGCTTGCCGTTGGCAGTGAGGAGACCGTTTTCCGGAGTGAAGGGATAGTGAAGGATGTGAAAATTTCGGATCTGGCGATAGTGCGGGAGACTGGGATTCACGTCGTCCAGGGTGGATTGCACGGCGGCAGGCTCGACGCCACCGGTGACTAAAGCGCAAAGGTAGCCACGCCCATTTCCGACAAGAACGACCTGCTGGGCGCCGGGAAGAAGCTGGGCAATTTTTTCTTCCAGGGGCTCGGGTGCGATGTTGTGGCCGGAGTTGAGAATGATGAGGTTTTTGATGCGGCCGATGATGCGCCAGTTACCCCGGACATTGACTTCGCCCTGATCCCCGGTGTGAAGCCAGCCATCCTCGAGAACGCGGGAGGTTTCTTCCGGACGATTCCAATAACCGGGAAAAATGTGCGCGCCGCGCACGAGGATTTCTTCGTTGTCGCCGATTTTCATTTCTATCCCGGCGATGGCGGAGCCCACACAACCCGGCTCGACGGGACGTCGCGGATCGTCCAGGGTGCAGATCCCCGTCGTTTCCGTGAGGCCGTAGCCCTGCAGCACCGGAATGCCGAGCATTAGAAAAAACTGCTGTGTTTCCGGGGCAAGCGGAGCGGAGCCGCAGATGAGGGCGCGAAGATGCGGGCCGAAACGCTCCCTGATCTTGCGGAAGATGAGGTTGCGCCCGAGTGCAAGCCAGAGAGCATCGGAGGCTCGGCCCCGTCCGACATGCTGGCGCTGCCAAGCGTCGCCGGCCCTCGCAAAAAAGGCGCGAATCAGCGGGTTGCGCTTCGAGAGCGCGTCTTCAACGCCGCGCCGGACGCGCTCGAGAAGCGTGGGCACATTGAGGAAGTAGTTGGGGGCCGCGAGCCGGATTTCCTCGGCGAGGCGGCTGAGGTCGGTTGAGAGCGTGAGCACGCTTTCGCGGGAGAGGCAAGAGAGAACCAGGATCCAGGATGCGGCAAAATTAAAGGGGAGATAGTGAAAAACGCGGTCGGGCTCGCGGGAGGTGACGAGAAGCCGGCCCATGAGCTGATCCAGACGCTCGTTCGTGCAAGCCAGCATGTGCGTCAGATTGCCGGCGTTAAGGCAGACGCCCTTGGATTCCCCTGAAGTGCCGGAGGTGTAGATGATGGTGACAATGTCGGCGTTGCTGCGGGGATTCGGCGCATCCGTGAGCGGAGGCTGAGAAGCGGGCTTAGACAAGACTGCTTCGAAGAGAATGCGAGGCGGTACAGGTGAGCCGCCCGCAGGCCAAGCCGTCGCAAGGGATTCGGCGAGTGATGCGTCGCCGACAAACACCAAGCGTGGCTGGCAATCCTTCAACATGCCGACAAGGTCGGCTGGAGACTGGCGCGAATAAAGCGGCACGACAGTGATTCCTTCGGCCAAGAGGGCAAGATCAAAAGCGATCCAGCGCATGGAGTTAGGCCCAAACAAGGCGCAGCGGTCGCCCTGCTGGAGTCCGGCTCCCCGCAGGTAGCTGCGAACGAGCTGGACCTGGTCGAGCAATTCCCTTCCCGTGAAGCTGATGAAATGTTCGCCGCGAATTTCGCGGAGGACCACACGGCCAGCCGAGCGCTGGAGCTGAGAAAAAATCGCGTCAAGAAAATTGGGCATGAGAAATCAGATGCGCGCCGCCAACGCGCTCGGCGCGGAATCGTACTTCTCGACCAACGAGCGCAGATTGGGACTGAGGGGAGGGAGGTAATCTTCCCAGGAAAGAACGCCGGAGCGCAGCGGAAATTCCGGATACTGGCGGCGCACGGCGTCCTCGAGAAAAGTACCCATGCGCGCCATGACTTTCAGATTGCGGACAACCGTTCTGGCGACGCCGTCGCGGACAGCATCGGCTTCCGTGTAAAGAGTTTCCATCGTCTTGAGCAATTTGGTCTCAAGCTCAGGATCCTCGACGGCGAGAAGGAGGTGCTGATGACCGCGCTCGACCATGAGATTGCGGATGCGCTCGTCCATGGTGACCCCAGCCGAGGCAACCAAACTCGGCATGCAAGTTACAATTCCGTGATAACGGGAGGAAACCATCAGGGAACAATTGCGAAGGATGCTCACGAGCTGGAACATGTCGTAGTCATCGGCAGCAAAAACCGGCGTGCCGGGAAGCAGTGCGGCAACATCGTGACAAGCGCGGACGTCGAGGCGCTCCATGTTCACGAGAACAGGAAACACCCGGCGGCGTTCGCGAAAGGCCGCTGTAGCCTTGGCAAAGGCGGAGATATAGCGTTTGTATTTCGCGTCCACATCCGCGCCGGAGGCGTGGAAATAGACTGTGCGGTACTGGCTGTCCTTGAACGCGCCGGTCGTGATGCGGGCGAGATATTTGGCAATGGATGCGTTCACCGGCCACCAGAAAGGGTGAATCGGGCAGAGGACCAGCACGGGGGTTTTCTCGTCCCAGCCCGCCTCGCGGAGCACCTTTCGGCCATACTCGGGCGGATGCGGCTCAAAAGTCCATGCGGTGTCGGTGCCGAGTTCGGTGGAAATGCCCAGCCGCGCCAGAACGGACTGTGATTCCGGATTGCGGGTAATGATCAGGGAATCGTGAACAAACCGCTCGCACATGCGCTCGATGAGCGGGTCCATGTAGCCGGCTTCCCCGCCATAGCCGAGAGAGAGCTTGTTTTCCGCAGCGGCGATGCCCAGAGAGCCGATCGTCATCGTCGTCAAGGCATTAGCGAATTTGCTTTTGAACATCGAGCCTTCGCAGGCGATGACGCCGTGATTCTGCCGCACCTCGTGAAAAAGGAACGGCGGGTAAACGTCGGGGAGATGCACCTGGCGGGTACCATCGAAGTAGCCGCGGGAGCGATCAAAGTTTTGCGTCATGACGCTGAAATCGACGTTGTCGGTTCCGAGAACATGGCGCGCCTGACGGAGCGTCTCTTGCACGCGCACGTCCGCGCCGGTATTGCGCGTGCCGTTGTAGGTGGCAAAGAGCAGCTTGAGTTTTTCGCCGGGAGCCCAGCGGCGACCGAGGCCGAAGACCGCGCCGACCCGCGTGATTTCAATGAGCGCGCTTACCCAGGCGATGAGAAGGAAGTCCGTCATGCTCCGACTCCCCCTGCCATCTTTTTCGCGGGTGTGGTTTCCGACACGTGTTCCGGCCAGGGCTTTGCGGGATAGCGGAATTTATTTTTGCGGCTGAACATCAGGAGTGGGTAGCCGTAATCCGAAAATTTCGCCGGCGTCTCGCCGAGTTCGGCAACGACGCGCGAGTTGTCGAAGACGGTATTCCAAGTAAGATAAGGCCAGAAAACTTTCAGGAGGGAGGCGCCATGCCCCAAGGCGCCGCCTCGCCGAGCGAGAAAATTGACAGCACTGGAAAAAGTATGTCCGAAGGAAGGCATATAGGCCGGCCTGCGCCAGCCTCCCGCCTGGGCGAGGGCGTCCGTCAGCTCAATGTAGGTCTGCGAACCCGCGCCGGAAGACAGATGATAGACGGAGTGGACGGGAGCATCTTTCTGGTGAATGAACACGATGGCTTTGCTGACGTAATTTGCAGGCACGATGTCGATTTTATCGCGAGGGCGGAGCGGAAGAACAGGCAGACGAGCAAGCACGTCGAACGCTTGAACCATGTCGAATTGAGTGGTTTCCGGGCGGCGGCTATCGCCCAGCACGATGGCGGGACGAAAAATCGTTTTGGGCACGTCGGGCAATAGCCGGTGGATCATGTGCTCAGAGAACTTCTTCGTTCGCGCGTAAGGATCGTAATCGGAGCGCGCCCAGTCGATGGCCAAATCCTCCGTTACGACTTCATCCTGGCGCTTGCCGGCGACCGCAACCGTCGAAACGTGGGAGTACCGGCGCAAACCATTACGATTCTGAACGCGGCGGGCGAGCTGGATGACTTCGAGCGATCCGCGTAGATTGACGTTGAGGCACTGCCGCTCGGATTTCCGGTTCAGCGAAGCGGCGCAATGAAGGATCGAGGAGGTAGTGTCGACGAGCGCGTGGTAGTCGTCGTCGGGGAGGCCAAAGCGCTCCTCGGTCAGGTCGCCGCGGAAGATACGGAAGCGGGAATTCAAGCGCTCAAGGAATTCCGGAAAATCGAAATGAAGCTGGAGCGATTGCCAGAGCCGCTCGCGCGCTTCCTGCCCGGATTTTGCGCGAACCAGGAGATTCAGCTTTTCAATGTGCCCGGTGAGCAATCCAGCCGCCAGGTAACTGCCCAGGTAGCCAGTCGAGCCAGTTAAGAAGATCGCCATAGCGAGTCGGGAGACGTCGCGGATTTGGAAAGAGCGCGCACTGCCGCGGGCTCGACGGACCAATCAATATCGCGGGGAGTGCGGGATTCCAGCGGCCGGCCCTCCATCAACGGATAGCACCACCGGCGCAGCGCAGGAATGTGAACGTTGATCCAGTAGTCCCACCAGTCGATGGATTCTGGATCGAATTCGAAGAGCGGCCGTTCCTCGGGCGGAAGCGCGGCCGAGAGCAAGCGAGTGTTTTCGCACTCGAAAACATGTTCATTGTGAAGAATGAACGGCTCGTAAAGCTCAATGAGCTTTTCGGCGCGATTGAGGTCGCGCTCGGCCTTGGCAAACGGAGGTTTTTTCATGCGCAGCCAGCCGGCCACGCGGTTTATGCCGGAAACGACGGCCTTCTGCATGGGAATGGAGAGGCGCTCGTAGCGCTGTTTGGACACCGGAATGGTTTCAAACTTCAATTTCAGCCAGTGTTCGATGCCCTGCTGCGTCTTGTAGTGTTTGCGGTGCGCGAGGCCTGTGAGCTCGATGCTGCGGCCCATATTGACCGGATTGATCGCGGAGGTGGCGAGCTGGTAGAGACGCGCGTGGCGCCGGGCGATGACCGCGGCGGCGATGAGCGTCATGCCCCGGGAGACCATGTCCACGGGAATGACATCGAGGCATTTACGTTTGTTGGTCGGCAATTGGCGGAAATTGGTGCCCAACAAATAAGAAAGCGGGCCGGACGTATTGATGCCTTCGTTCCAGCCGGAAAATGGCGAGTGCTCCGAACTTTCTACAATGGAAGGCCGAACGATGGCGATCGGGAGATCGCGGCCGTGGCGCGCGAGGATGGATTCGCCCAGGCTTTTGGTGAAAGTGTAGGTATTGGGCCAGCCAAGATGCTGCGCACGGCGCATGCCCACACGGACCAGCCGGTTGCGCGCCCAGCGGACACGATTACGCTTCAGCACGCCGACGAGCTCGTCGGCCGCAACTCTGGAAGCATCGCCGCCTCGCCCGAGCGCCTGCCGGCGAAGCGCCTTGGTGAGTTCGGGGCTTTCGGCGCGCTGTTCGATGCAGCGGATCGTTTCGCGCAGAGATTGAATTTCCTTCTCGGCCTCGAAGCCGGAGATGGCCAAAGGATTGTAATTTTCCTTTAGCTCTTCGCTGACCCGGCCATCACGCATTCCCGTCACATAACACGTGGAGAGGTGCATCAAGCCAGCGTGGCTGCAACGGCGGAGAAATTCGAGCAGATGGAGCGCGGAATCCACGTTCGAGGAAAGAGCGTCGCGCAGATCAGGGTTGAAATCGGTGAGGCCCGCGCTGTTGACAATCAGGTCGAGTGATTTCGCGAGCCGCGCCTGAGTTGCATCATCAAGGCCCAGGCCCGGCTGGCTGACGTCGCCCTCCACGACTTCTATCTTCTCCCTCAGATAAGTGCCCAGTTTCCGGCCGTGACGCTCGTGAAGTGTATCCAAGGCGGGTGATTCTTCGACAATTTTCTCGAAACGCCGCTGCGCCGAGGTCGTGCGGTTCCTCCGGATCAGCAGCGTAATCCTGGCGATTTCCGGAATATTTTCGAGCAAGTCCACGAGCCAGACCTTGCCGATGAAACCAGTCACGCCAATGAGCAGGATGTGCCGGCCAGCCAACGCTTCGCGGACAGAGAGGCGGTCGACGCGGGGCTTTTCGCCGAAGATCGCGACAGGTTTACCGCCCCGAGGCGTGGGGCGCGTGGTGGATTGCGCAGCAGATTGGAGCCGTTCCGGAGCGTTCCTCCAACCAAGCTGCGCGAGGAGTTTTTCCTTGGGCATGCGGCCGTCGGCCGGCCCGCTGGTCAGCCACGCGAAGGGACCCCGCGGACGCACAATCGGATCAAGGAGCCTGCCGGTTGCACGCCCATCGCGAAATTCCAGACGGTTAGCGATGAAAGCTTCCACGCCAAAATGCCGTGCGAGCGGCCGCAAGATATGTTCCAGGGCTTGCCCGACGAGGACAATGCGTTCGCCGCTGCGCACGGCATCAATCAGAATTTGGGCGGATTCGCGGCGGAGTTGCGGCTTCAAGACATAGTGAAAATATTCTTCACCAAGCAAATCGAGGCGATCGCGGCTCGTCCCACGAAGAAGCATATGTAGAAGCCGCGTGGCAAAAGTGCGGTTCGTGGCGTAGGCCACCGGCCGAGTGAGGGCCATCGCCGCCATGCCCGCGCGGCGCGCCCATCGCTCGGCGAAGCTCTGCGCGTTCCAAGTGAAAAAGCCGACGGGGCGCAACGCACCCATCTGCAGCAGTGAGCCTTCGACGCGCCAAAAAGTCACATCGTGAGCTTTAGACGCCAGAATACCCTGCGAATTGGAATTTGAGCCTGCCATGCCGGTCGGGTGGCTATCGAATGGTGACTCTTGATCCGTAAAGTTCAACTGCCGGGCAATCGCTGATGATGCGCCCCTTCTTGTTGATTTCGGCCTGATCCGGATTTTCAGCCAGCGATCCCGCCACAGGACCACAGCCCGTCGCGGCGGGCGGCCGCCAACTGATTGGGAAAGGGTAAAAGTAGCATTCCCGGCGGGTTCTCGCAAGACGACCAGAGCGCTCGGGAACAAAGCGATCCTGACCGGTCAAAATGCGGAAATTGATGGGCAGGCGCTAAACGCCCCAGCCGTAGCGCTCGGCATGTTCGAGGGTGCGCTGCATCTCTTCGCGCAAGATTTCGGCGAAGACCGAACCGCCGACGGCTCGTGCGCCCGGCTCGGTAATGTCGGGCGTGCGGTAACCGCCGGAGAGAACGCGGACAAGAGACTGTTCGATCCAGTCGGCTTCGAGAGAGAGGCCAAACGCGTCGCGCAACATCATTGTTACGCTGAGAATCGAACCGATGGGATTCGCGGTATCGGTGCCGGCGAGCGACGGCGCGGAACCGTGAATAGGCTCGAAGAGAGGGGCGCTCGAACCAAAGCTGGCCGAAGGAACCAACCCGATCGAGCCGACCAGAGCTGCAGCGGCATCGCTCAGAATATCGCCAAACATGTTGGAGGTCAGGATCACGTCGAACTGCGACGGCCGCAAAATGAGCTGCATGGCCGCGTTGTCCACATACATGTGCTCGAGCTTCACCGCCGGGTAGACGGCGCTCATCGAAGTGACCGTGCGGCGCCAGAGTTGC
>JBIOGB010000061.1:0-15523 GCA_044447665.1 Candidatus Acidiferrales bacterium
AAACCAGAGCAATATCCACTTCTTCATCAAGCTCCCCACCAAGCGCCCGCGCCGCACCTCAAACTATCTATCTCTCCACGATAGCCGAGCCCTTCCGTCCTCGTCCTCTTTTTGCGCACCCCGTGCCGAGCCAGATACCTCGCATCGTGGGATACACGAGTGCGAGGAAGCAAACTGGTCGCTCCGAGCTGCAATCTGATTTTCCGGGAAAACTTTGGTGGACGTGAGGGGATTCGAACCCCTGACCCCCTACTTGCAAAGCACGTTCAGAAACGCTATGTGGTTGATTCTTCTAGCCTTTACTTATGTCATCAAACACGGTTTTAGGGGGTGTTTGGCGCTAAATGTTCCCATGCTGTTCCCGAATTTGGGGGTGAAAGCCGATCCTCCAGGCACTGTGAGAATGCTGTGATGCTTGCTAAAGGGAACTTAGCTTCTCGGTAGAGATTTTCCGAGCGGGAAAGCACTTCGCCCAGCCGGAGCGCGCGCAGGATCAAGCGGCCAGCAGTTTTGCAATCACATCGGAAGCGTTGTAAACGAATCTGTCTGGCAGCAAAAACGATGGAATTTCTCTAAGATCGTCTCCGGAGGTGACCAGTCCTGTTTCAACGTATTTGCCGGCGCGTACCTGAGGATATCCGATGTTCGCCACCAGCGCGTTGCACAGGCACTTTCGGCCCACCGTGTCCTCTACCCTTCCTCCCTTGGACAGGTACACGCTCACCGGCTCTCCAGGGCAGCGATAATCAATCGTGCCTGCTGCCGTCCTGTAAGCCTCGCGGAGATAGCCGAGATCGCAGATGCGCGGTCTGGCCAGGTAGACTTCGCGCTCCGAAACCGTGCCTTCCAACTGCGCGGTCTTGAATGGGTAACCTGTGGGAGAAGCCAAAGGATCGGTGAAAACCTTGGCCTCCCCGGAAATCGCTTTCTTCAAGAGCGCCTGCTTATAATCGTCCCGCAAGCCCGACTCGATGCAGAAGGCAAATGCGGTACCGACTTGCACCCCGGTTGCGCCCGCAGCCAGGGCTTCGCGGAGTTTTTCGGCGCTGCCGTATCCTCCGGCCAGCCAGAAGGGCACTCCCAGTTCTCGCATCTTCTCCAGGTCAACTTTGTCGCGGTCTCCATAGATCGGTTCACCCGCTTCGTTCAGCTGCAGCTTCCCGCGGGGCGGAGCATTGTGTCCACCGGCCGTAGGCCCTTCGACAACGAATCCGTCGACCCTGCCGTTCGCCTTCCTCAGCAACGTTACGGCAAGCGTGTTCGACGCGACGATGGCGAGAAACTTTGGGCGCAGCAGCGGCGGAAGCTCACCCTCCGCAAAATCCCGCGGCACAAAAGTGATCGTGGTGTCATCACCATCCTCTGCGCCCGTGACCTGCAGCTCGTAGCTGGCGGGCTCGTGATTGGCCAAACGGTCGAGGACCCCGGGAATTTTAAGCGGGATGCCCGCGCCCATCAGTACAAACGCGACGCCCGCGAGCATGGCTCCGTAAAGGGAAGGCAAGTGTGGAATCTGAACCTTTTCCAGATAGTTGATTCCCACAGGGTTGTCATGACCTTCTCGCGCCAGATTTACCTCGACAAAGTTGGCAACGATGCACAACTCGATCAGCTCGCGAGGACTATGCTTGGAATGCTTCGGCAGGGTCTTATAGGGCTGGTTTTCTGTTTTGCCGCCGGGGATGTAATACGTTTCCCAAATGCGCTCCGCCATTTTGCGGAAAGGAAAACGATCAAGGCCGCTGCGCATGTGCCCGCCGGGATCGCCGTCTTGCAATCGTCTGACGAAAATCTGATCGAGCGCCGTTCCGGAGACAACGCCAAGCTGACCGAGCCGGGATACCGCCCGGGCAAGCATCCAGTGGGAGACCCCCGCCCCCATGCCACCCTGAATGATGGTCGGATAACTGTTCACGCTTCACATTTTCTCATAGCAGGGCGTCATTAACTGTAAGATTTTTGTCATTATTCAAGAAACGATCGTGCAATGCGGTGCCCTGCCAATGGAGATGACGACACTCAGTTCCCGGCGCTCTGAGCCGCTGCGCACGGCCGAGATATATTGATAACTTGGCATTCTCTGCGGCACACGCATGGGACGTTGCTCCACGAGCAAGAAACTCCTCTACGAGTGGCTCAAGCGCCACTCGGCCATTCGCACATGACGACCACATTCCAGGTTTGCACCCATGCCAGCGGAAGTGCATAGAGACAAGCCGTGGATTACTTGGAATCCTTACTGCTCCCAAGTGTTCTCAAATTTGTGGATGTTGGACAAAGGCCGAATTAGCAACTTATTGAATTTGCAAGTGGCGTTGGTGGACGTGAGGGGATTCGAACCCCTGACCCCCTGCTTGCAAAGCAGGTGCTCTCCCAGCTGAGCTACACGCCCAACGCGGTATGCATCAAGTTTAGAGTATTTTCAAAATCCGTTCATCTTCATTCCTGGCAGATCCGTGCCAGAATCGCTGCGCACCTCTCAGCTCTTCCCGTTCTCCGCCTTGAGTTTCTTCAGTTCGCGCTCGTGTTCCAGATAACTCTCGCCGTTCGTGATCCACGTTGGCGCCGGCTCATCCTTCAAATAGTGACCGAACCAGGCGAAGATGCGGCGCTGGTAATCTATCTGGTCCGCTTTCTTGCGCAAACCATGGTCTTCACCGGCGTATTCGAGCAGCACCACATTCTTTTTCGCGCGCCGCGCGATGTTATACAGCTCCACGCCCTGGTGAAAGAAGACCGTGCCGTCGCTGTCCCCGACCTCGATCATCAACGGCGTGGTCATGTTCTGCACGTTGAACACCGCTGAGTTTCGTATGTACGCCTGCAGATCTTCCCACAACGGCACTTCCATGCGCTGCTGCCCCGTTTCGATGTGATCGGTCTCGGCGATGCCGGAGCTCCAGTGGTGGTTTCCGTAATTGCTCACCAAATCCGTGATCGGAGCTCCCGCCACCGCGGCTGCAAACATGTCCGTTGTGTGCGTGGCGAGAAACGTGGAATCGAATCCTCCCCAGGAGTGCCGCAATGGAACACGGCGGCTTCATGCAGGGTGGCATGCATCACGCGATGGCGAAGGGTGTGAAGCTCGAAGAGAAAATCGACGCCGCAACCCACACGATCACGCTGCGCGTTGGACCGATGGCGCTTCCGGCGCGCACCAGTCATCACAAAATGCCGCAGCCGCCCGATCTTTTCTGGACGATTCCCGTGGATGCGTGGCTGCTTGCCTACACGCCGAAACTCGTGGACTCCAGCGGCAACGAAGTGCCTGGTCGCGTTCTGCACCATGTCGCCTTCTGGAATGAAAACCGATCTGATTTTCTTTGTCCGAATAAAGAAGAACACATTTTCGGCGCGGACAGCGAAATGACGAATTGGGTTGAAATTCCCGGCTACGGTTATCGCGTGCAGAAGGGCGACAAGATCCGGATCGAGACGATGGTCCATAATCCGACGGACACGGGATATGATTCCGTTTTCCTCGAAGTGCGAATCCCGTTTCAAGAGACCAACGCAACGGGAGCGCAGACGGTGAAGAGCGTTTATCCCGCGTGGATGGACGTCGAATCGTGCGGAAATTCCGGATACGACCTGAAGCCCGGGGAAAATGTGACTACCGGGACAGTGCCCGTGAAATACGACGGCGTTCTTCTCGGCGTCGGTGGGCACATGCACGACTACGCGAAGGAAATTGTTCTTGAGGATGCGACGCGCAAGGAAACCGTCGCGACGCTCGATGCCAAGCTGGACGAGCAGGGCGAATTGCTGAGCATGCCGGTCGTGACGTTCTTCGATCGAGGCGGTTACAAATTCGCCGCCGGTGACACGCTGAAAATCACCGCGACCTACGAAAATCCGACCGGCGAAATGCTGCGCGATGGAGCCATGGGCATCGTGGTCGGATATTTCGCGCCCGCGAACGATGCGGCGCTGGCCGCGCTTCGCCACAAAGCCGCGCCGCCGCATGAAATGGCCGGCATGACTCACGACCAATAGTCCGTGTACCCGACTCATGCTTGGCCGGGCTTCCCTACTCGGCAATCGCGACGAAGCCTTGGGCGCGAATCTCTCCCGGAGCAATCTCGTCCGCATAACACCACACCCAGTTTTCGCCCGGCTCGATGGAGCGCACCAGCGGATGATGCGTTTGGTGGAAATGTTTCGTCGCGTGTTTGTTCTTCGAGGAATCACAACAGCCTACGTGGCCGCACTCCAGGCAGAGGCGCAGGTGCACCCAGGTGTCGCCGATCTTGATGCAATCCTCGCAAACGTGTTTGTCGGTGCGGGTGAATTTAATTTGATTGAGATGGTTGCACGTTTCCGGCATGGGTCCTTCCTTCCCCTGAGCTTTCTGCGCGCCGCGAACTTTTTATTCAGGCGGCGCTGGCAGATGACTGCGAAATTTTCTCGAGCGCTTCGCGATCCCAGTTCGCGAGCTTCGCTCCCGCTTCATAGGTGTTCTGGCAAAATTCCAGCAGCGCCGTGCTGGGAGAAGCGGCAGCGCGCACGTCGTCATACATCAAAAGAAATTCGCCGAGCTGCTGGTGGTAAAAAGCCGCGTCCGGCCGGACGCGCGATTCGCCGAAACCCTGCGGCGCGGGAGCCATGTAGGAATAAAACGCCGCGCCTTTGATGTCGCCGCCGCCGGGCCAAAAGCCGACGCTGCTGACTTCGTGCGAATAGGCTTCCCGGGTGATGACGTCGGCGCCCTGGCGTTCCGGGGCGCGGCGGCCGGAAAAGCGCGTCACCGCAAGGTCGAAGCTCCCCCAGAAAAAATGCACCGGGCTGCACTTGCCGATGAAGCGCGACCTGAACTCGTTGAACACGCGGTCCGCCGACACCAGGATTTGCCAGAACCTGCGCGCGTATTCCGGATCGTAGGAAGCGTGAACGCGGTCCTGGTCAAAAGGAATCGGCGCGGGAATTTCCACCGGCATTTTCCAGATCTTCACCTGGATGCCCGCGGAGTGCAGCAGCGCCATGAATTCCCGGTAGAAATCGGCGACGGAGCGCGGCGC
This sequence comes from Candidatus Acidiferrales bacterium, assembly GCA_044447665.1. GTDB lineage: Bacteria > Acidobacteriota > Terriglobia > Acidiferrales > UBA7541 > Acidiferrum. Next base: position 5,019 of record JBIOGB010000061.1, read on the forward strand.
CAGCGGGAGCGTTTTGCGCAGGCCGTCATTCGTCTGGAGCACGAGCTGGTGTTCCAGGAAATCGAAATACACTTCGAAGACGCGCCCGGCATAGGGGATCGCCGAGGTGGTGAGGCCGCGGGCGCTGACGTACAGCGGCACATTCCACCAATGATTCACCAGGGGCGTGAGCGCGAGGCGGACTTTTCCCACGATTTGCGTCCACATGTGGAGCGTGGCGCAGGTGTCCTTCCATGCTTCGAGCGGCAGAGCCGGCCAGCACTCCGGAAGATCGCTGATGCTGGTCTTGCGCGTTTGCGTCATGTCAGCCCTCCCAGGTGCTTGCTCCGCCGGCGATTGGAACGATGGGCAGGGGCATAGGGTAACCCAACTGCGGCCTCCCCAGCACGGTTGGATGTTGTAAACCGGTGGAGGGGTAGAGTGCAGGGGGTTGGGGGCCGTGTCCCGTGGAACGTTAAGAAGGATAGCCAGGGCTCCCATCTGGGTCGAATCTCCAGTACTTGAGTGCTTTCTGGGGTGAGGGGAAGGCCATTGGCGCTCGATGAAGATGGGGCCCTTCGCGGAGAACGCTCTGGGTAAAGGGGTGTACGAGTCTGTGTGGATACTCGGTTTTTGCTCGTCGCGACCACAACATATTGTGAAAGAGTGGTTGGCCTCACACAATTTGTGGCCACGAGTTGTAGTTGCCACACAGACTCTGTACCCCCCTGTTGCGAAGGAAAGTGTCCGCAAAGAGAAGGCAACAAAGGGGATACGTCGCTTCCCGTGGGACGACAACGGAGACGAAGGACCGACGAGCGATTGAAAAGAAAAGGGATACAAGCGTCCGTCGGAGTCCTTAGCGTAACTACTTTGCAAACGGTCTGGCCAGTCGCCGGTGTGGAAGCGCGGGGAGCGGCTGGGGGAACAGATCGGGGCTGGCGTCCCGGAGATTCATTCGGGATGCAAAGGCAGCATCCCGCAACCCAATCCGGGACACAAAGACCGTGCTTCGGGGAGGATGAGATTCGATATACACGGGAGAAGATAGCATGCCAGTACGGATTGGTTAAGTAATAAGCAGGGAACGGCGAGAATTGAGGGGTGAACGGCAATGGGGCGGGTTGAACGGTGCAGGCGGGAGCAAGGCGAACAAGGAAAAACCAAAGTCAAAACCCGCACCCTCAAAAGCGAAGGGTGCGGCACCCGGCCTCGGGGCGCTCCCAAGGCATATACCGAATCACCCTGCCGCGCCGAAAGCTCGTCTCCGAGTTTCAACGGCAAACGCGCGCCCGTCTTCACAGCGAGAATCGCCAAGTCGCGAGCCGGGCTATCTGAAGCGACACCCTCAACCAGTTCAGAAGTCCCATCCGAAAAAACGACCGACGCGGCCCCCGCCCCTTCCACCACATGATGGTTGGTGACAATCCTGTTCTTGGCAACGATGAATCCCGACCCCTGACCGACCGGCTTGGAGTCTCTGTCGCTAACGATCACGACTACAACGGATGAGTGGGCGTGCTCGTAAATGGCTGCGGCCGAAATCTGCGGTGCCACTTGCGCAAAGCAAACGGCTGAGACCAGGCAATTCGCAACGGTCGCAAAAGCCGTTCGGATACAGCACTTGCTGTGAATCTCCACATCTGAAGACTAACAAAGCTCTCCGTATTCCGTGAATCGGATTCGCTAATCGAATAACCCGCTCAGACATGTGTAGAATATTTGGCGGTGGACTCGTATGCCCGGATTATCCTCTCTCTTCGGAATATCACCCCCACTGGATGCCGCTGTCGCGGAACCGAGTATCGAGGATCGAGCCAAGCGACTCTTGCGCGACAATGTCGGCCGGGTGATGTCCGATTCGCGCTTTAGCTCGGCGGCGGATGCTCTCGGTAGGGTTCGGCGCGATACCTTCAAGGATCTGCCGCTCGTGGAGTTACTGCCTCTGCTTGCCTGCCTCGCCATCATGACCAAACGTAAGTCCTCCCGGAGGGAAACGTGGGAGCGGTTTTGGCCTACGGGAACTGGTAAGACCTGGAAAGCCATAAAGGATTTTCCAAGGCGGATTCGAAGAATTGCCGATGAAGTGGAACGAGTAAACTCTAACCCTTTTTTCAGTCCATCGTTTTGGATCACCAAAGAAACTACTGATGCCAGAATTGTGCGTCGTCGCTTCGCGCAGCTACCCGGTCTCTTGTGCCTGTACGCAGCAGGTCTTGAACTTCTAATCGGGAGGCTACCTACCCTGACTGCGCAGGCCTACCCTCCGCCAACTCACGGTCACTCGGATTTCGTATTCCTTCTATCCGGGAGCATAAAAATGGTCACTGGACGGTTTCGCGATAGGGAAGTCGCAGAACTGCTCAACGCGGCTGCCCTTGCACTAGGAGAGGATTACGAGTTCGATGCGCTAACGCTTGCTCAGGCCCGGTCCAGGCGGCGCGCGGCGGGGGCTGAAACGTAGTTTTTGCTCTCCGAAAATAGTTTAGCTCGCGCTATGTACCTCTGGTCCCTCCCGCGGGACAATCGCCAAGACGGGCTGCAACTGAAGGAAGTGCGGCGCCCGGCAGAAAGGGAACAACGTGTACGTACCGAATTGGCTGATCACGGGAGCTGGAAAGCTGGGACTGAAATCGCTGGAGGCTTGGCTCACGAAATCCAGACGACAAGAACAGGAAATTCATAGACTTCGGAGTGAGCTAGAGGCCGCAACGAGGAAAATCGCGGAGTACGAATCGTTTGAAAGTCTCAAGAGCAAGTTCACTCATTCTCAGGAAGAGGGGGTTTACTGGCACAAAGACGGCACTGGCCCTTACTGCTCGGTGTGTATGGACGTCGACCATTGCCCAGTTCACCTGATCCCACTCGGCAATGGTTTCTATCAGTGTGGCAAGCACAAAGACCTCAGTTACGATTTGAGAAAGCGCCACCAAATGCCGAGGCCGGTTTACCCTATGCGTCATAGCAGAAATCGCCCAAGAAGAGACTACTGAGCCTAGCGATTTGGTTGTCGGGTGGATGGAAAAGGCTTTTGAATTGGGTGGCGCACTCTTTGGGGTTTCGTTTATCAAAGGGTGCGGCATTTGGGAGATGCCAAGCTCTTCCGGCAAAGAATGCGGGGAGTTCCCGGTAAAGGGAGCCGGGACGCAGAAGGCACGCCCCACAAACCGGGCTCCCGACTGGGTCGGGACAGGCGCCGCCCGGCGCTACAAAGTCAAAGGCGCCCGCTTAGGAAAGCGGCAACTACAAAGTTGCTCAGGAAGAGTGGCGAGATGAACTCGCCGCTACAAATTCCTCCACGAGGGGCGGTGCGGTAAAGAACGGGCGGCGCGTCCCGCAAGATCGTCCGGGATATAAAAGGCATACTTTGTTCGAGTGAGCGGGGTCTGCTAGAATGAGAGGCTCGGTTTGCGACATTTTTGAGTGGAAGATTTCAGCGCGTAAACTTAGCGCGAATAGGACGAATTATGGCATCGAAGTGTGAACTGTGCGGCAAAATGCCGCACTACGGCAACGTAATCAGCCACGCGAACAATACGCGGCGGCGGCGGTGGAATCCGAACTTGAAGCGCGTGCGCGCGGTCGTGGGCAGCGTGACGAAGCGGATGCGCGTGTGCACGGCTTGCATCCGCGAAGGCCGCGTAAAGAAAGCTGCCTGAGAATCCAACATTGAATCCATTGCGTCTGAATCCGACTTTCCGGGGATTCGCGAGCGCGGCGGCGCGGCTGCCGCTGCTTGCCGTGCCGGCGGTTCTGCTTTTGGGCGGCGCAGGATGCAATAAACAGACGCCGCATGCACCCGACGTGTGGGCGGTAGTGAACGGGAATGAGATCAAACGCGACGAAGTGGAGAAGTATTACCGGACGCGGGTCAATCCGGAAGGGCAGGAACCTTCGCAGGAAGAGGCGCTGTCGCTGAAGCTGAACGTCCTGGACGAGCTGATCAACAACGAAATCCTGCTGGAGCGGGCGAAGAAGCTGAACCTGGAGGCCAGCGACGGCGAGGTGGAAGACAAGTTCACCGAGCTGAAGAGCCCGTATACGGAAGATGAATTTCAGAGGCAATTGAAGGACCGCGGCGTTTCGGTAAACGACCTGAAGGGCGACCTGCGACGGCAACTTTCGATCCAGAAGCTGATGAACCGCGAGGTGGTGGCGAAAATCAGCATCACCGACCAGGACGTGAACGACTTTTACAACACGAACAAGGCACAGTTCAACGTGGCGGAGCCGCAATACCACATCGCGCAGATTCTGGTTACGCCGCGAAAAGAGCCGCAACTGCGCAACCGCAAAAACGACGATGCGACGAACGAAGCCGAGGCGCAACGGAAAGTCAAAATGCTGATGGACCGGCTGAACAGCGGCGCGGACTTTGCGCAATTGGCGATGGATTATTCCGAGGACATGAACACGGCTGGGACGGGCGGAGATCTGGGGTACGTGCCGGAATCCGGGCTTAACCCGCCGCAGGTGGATCCGCTGCTGAAGAAAACCGTCATGGGATTGAAGCCCGGGCAGGTGAGCTCGCCGATTCAATTGAAAGACGGCTACCGGATTCTGAAACTCATTACGCGCGAGTCACCGGGACTGCGCGGGCTGGCCGACCCGCAGGTGCAGCAGACCATTCGCGACACGCTGCGCAACCGGAAAGAGCAACTCTTGCGCGCGGCCTATCTGGCGATCGCGCGCGATGAAGTGCGCGTGACGAATTATCTTGCCGAACAGGTCATCGAAGCCGCCGGCAAATTGCCGGACGCGGCAAAGTCGACTTTGCCGCCCAGACCGCAGCCAGTCCAGCCGTAGCAGCGAATTTCTCCGCAATCCAAGATTTCTTCGCGTCACTCGACCCAAGCGAGGATTTCGCCTGCGTTGACGGGCTGGCCTTCTTGCGCGAAGAGGCGCTCGACAACGCCGGATTTGGGCGAGCGGATTTCATTTTGCATTTTCATGGCTTCGACGACGAAGAGGCCCTGGCCGGCTTCGACGGTGTCGCCTGCTTTGACAAGGAGGCGGACGACTTTGCCAGGCATGGGAGCGACGACCTGCTGGCGGCCTGTGGCTTCGATAGCGTTGTGACGGCGACCGCTCCAGGCGCGGGGATCGAGAACTTCGGCGGTGAATTCTTCGAGGCCGGTTTGCAGGGTGAGCGTGCCGTTGGGAGAGGGAGTGACGCGGATTTCGTGGGATTGGCCGCAAAGGAGAATGGAGAACGTATTGGGTGCGATTTCGACGGCGTCGGCGTCAAGGGGCTGACCATCAAGTGTGAAGCGCCAATGATCGGCGTTGCGTTCGAGCTCGATGATGCGAGTCTTGTTGCCGATGCGGATTTCATACTTCATGGAGCGCGGTCCAGTAGATCGCGGCGGCCTTCGAGTTTCCAGCCGGAGGGCTGGCCGGAATCCGTTGCTGAAGAGGACGGGCGGGAATGCCTGTCCGACTGATTGGCTTGCCAGACGGCGGCAGCGATGGCGGCGGCATCGGCGGCGCTGCTTTTCTGTTCTTCGGCACTGAAATGCGCGGTGAGGTTGTTCGCCGCGGCGGGCGGACGAAGAAGAAGTTCATCGAGCCACTTGGTGTGAATGTCGGCATGGAGAAAATCGGGTTCCGCAAGGATGCGGCGGAAGAGTGCGGCGTTGGTTTTGATTCCCGTGACGGAGTATTCCTCGAGGGCGCGGCGGAGACGGGCGATGGCCTCCTCGCGGCTGTTGCCCCAAGCGATCAGCTTCGAGAGGAGAGGGTCGTAATCCATGGGGACGGTCCAGCCGGAATAAACGCCTTCATCGAGACGGATGCCGGGGCCGCTGGGCGCACGGCGAGAAAGAATTTTTCCGGGAGAGGGGAAGAAATTATTTTCGGGATCCTCGGCGTATATGCGGACTTCGATGGCATGGCCGCGCGGCGTGATGGTTTCCCAGGCGAAGGGAAGACGGTGGCCGGCAGCGATGGCGATTTGGAGCTTGACGAGATCGAGGCCAGTGACCTGTTCAGTGACGGGATGCTCGACCTGCAGGCGTGCGTTGACTTCGAGGAAATAAAAATTGTTGTGGGCGTCGACGAGAAATTCGACGGTTCCGGCGTTGGTGTAGCCGCCGGCGCGGGCGAGAAGGACAGCGGCGTCGCTCATCTTTTTGCGCAAGTCGGGCGTCATGATGGGCGAGGGCGCTTCTTCGATGACTTTCTGGTGGCGGCGCTGAACGGAGCATTCGCGCTCGCCGAGAGAAACGACGCGGCCATGAGCGTCGGCGAGGATCTGGATTTCGATGTGGCGGGGCTTCTCGAGAAATTTTTCGAGATAGAGGCGCGGATCATTGAAAGCGTTCGTGGCTTCGGAAGAGGCGTCACGCCAGGCGGAGGCAAATTCGGCGTCGCGAGCGACGATGCGCATGCCTTTGCCGCCGCCACCGGCGACAGCCTTCAGCAAGACGGGATAACCCATGTTTTGCGCCAGGGCTTGCGCTTCCTCGGGGGTTTCAAGGGCATCGGCGGAGCCGGGAACCGTGGGGACACCGGAGCGGCGGGCGAGCTGGCGGCCGGAGGTTTTTGAGCCGAGCGCTTCCATGGCTTCGGGCGACGGACCGATGAAGGTGAGACCCGCGGCGGTGCAGGCGCGCGGGAGTGCAGCGTTTTCCGCGAGAAAACCGTAGCCCGGATGGACCGCGTCGCATCCGGCGCGGCGGGCCACGTCCATGAGCTTATCAATGCGGAGATAGCTATCGCGCGAGGGCGCGGGGCCGATAGGATAGGCTTCGTCGGCGAGGCGGACGTGCAGGCTGGTGCGGTCGACTTCGCTGAAGACGGCGGCGGAGCGAATGCCGAGTTCGCGGCAGGCGCGCAGAATGCGCACGGCAATTTCACCGCGATTGGCGATCAGGATTTTTTTGAACATGCTGGGTTTGACGTGTAGGGAGATCTTAGCATGGCCGGCGGATAGGCTTAGTTAGGAGTTTCGCGCAGGAGTCCAACCTCATTCAGGGACGGGTATCCCTAGGTCACGACATATCTTACGCGCGAGAAAGTCATTGATTTCAGAATGCCGAGGTATGCTCGAAGTGGCACCCGTACGTGGATTGTAATAGATGGAGTGTCAGCTACCCTCGCGAAGCAGTTCACATCCACGGGCGGTGAGGTGACGGAGAAAATCGCGCCGCTTCATCGGCGAAGACTCAAAAGGAAACGGTTATTGGCTCGCGTTTCGCGTCCCGTGAGCGATCCCTAGCGGCTAACTCACGATTGGCTTCAATAACGAGGGTAAGCGCTTCTTTCAGATTTCGGCGAGCCTCAGTGACTGTGCGGCCTTGTGTGTTTACACCGGGGATTTCCTCAATATATGCGACGTACCAGCGTCCGCGCTTTTCGATGACAGAGGTAAATTGGTGTTTCATGCTTTGATTCTAGCAGAGCCACGGAAGACGTGGAAAGCGTGAGTTCCGATATGTTACAGCGGGATGTTGCCGTGCTTTTTCTTGGGGTTGGTGTCGCGCTTGTTTTCGAGGGCGCGGAGAGAAGTGATGATGCGGGCGCGGGTTTCGGCGGGCTCGATGACGGCGTCAATGTAGCCGCGCTCGGCGGCGACATAGGGGTTGGCGAAGCGATCGCGGAACTCGGCGATTTTTTCCTGGCGGAGCTTTTCGCGTTCGGATTCTGAAGCCTTGTCGAGGTCGCGCTTGTAGACGATGTTGACCGCGCCTTCGGGACCCATCACCGCGATTTCGGCCATGGGCCAGGCAAAGTTGGCGTCGGTGCGGATGTGCTTGCTGGACATGACGCAGTAGGCGCCGCCGTAGGCTTTGCGGGTGATGACGGTGATTTTCGGCACGGTGGCTTCGGCAAAGGCAAACAGAAGCTTGGCCCCGTGCTTGATGATGCCGCCGAATTCCTGCTGCGTACCGGGAAGAAAGCCGGGAACATCTTCGAAAGTGACGAGCGGAATGTTGAATGCGTCGCAGAATCGGACGAAGCGCGCGCCTTTCACCGAGGCGTTGATATCGAGAACGCCGGCGAGGAAGGCAGGTTGATTCGCGACGATGCCGACGGGGCGGCCATCGAGGCGGGCGAAGCCGACGACGAGATTTTTCGCAAAGTGTTCGTGGACTTCGAAGAAGTAACCGTCGTCAACGATGGCGTGAATGGCATCCTTCATGTCGTAGGGCTTTTGCGGATCTTCAGGGACGAGCGAATTCAATGATTCTTCTCGGCGGGCGGGCGGGTCGGAAGTTGCCTTGCGCGGCGGATCGTCGAGATTATTCGAAGGGAGAAAGCTCATCAGCTCGCGGATCATGGCGAGGCAATCGGCGTCGTCAGTGGCGATGAAGTGAGCGACGCCGCTTTTTTCGTTGTGGGTCATGGCGCCGCCGAGCTCCTGCTTGGTGACTTCTTCGTGCGTGACGGCCTTGATGACGTCGGGGCCGGTGACGAACATGTAGGAGGTTTCGCGGGTCATAAAGATGAAATCGGTAATGGCCGGGGAATAGACGGCGCCGCCGGCGCAAGGGCCCATGATGGCGCTGATTTGAGGAATGACGCCGCTGGCGAGAGTGTTGCGCAGAAAAATGTCGGCGTAACCGGCGAGAGACATCACGCCTTCCTGGATGCGCGCGCCGCCGGAATCATTGAGACCGATGACGGGAGCGCCAGCGCGCATAGCGAGGTCCATGATCTTGCAGATTTTCAACGCGTTGCTTTCCGAAAGCGAGCCGCCGAAGACGGTAAAATCCTGGGCAAAAACATAGACGAGACGGCCATCAATGCGGCCGAAACCCGTGACGAAGCCGTCGCCGGCGGGGCGCTGCTCCTGCATGCCGAAGTCGACGCAATGATGACGGACGAATTTGCCGAACTCTTCGAAGGTGCCCTCGTCGAGGAGAAGATGGATGCGCTCGCGCGCGGTGAGTTTTCCGGCTTTGTGCTCGCGCTCGCGCCGCTCGGGGCCGCCGCCAGCATCGGCTTCGGCGGCCCGCCGGCGCAATTCTTCGAGGAGGTCGCTATGTTTCGGAGACGCGGCCGAAGCGGGGTTTTTCTCAGGCAAGCGGTCCTCCAGGGGACGGCGGCTCTTTCGTTGCGAAGATGCGCACGGCAAGATGCGTGGCAAGCCAAACGGTGCCCAGAAGAAGAACAACGCCGAGCAGCAGTTCAGCACCAATGGCCATGGCGCGGTCCAGCGGGGATTCGAGCGACGTGACGTAAACCGTGGCGCGAACCAGGGTGAACATGGCCGCGAGGGTCATGGCCACGATGAGGATGACGGTGAAGGCGAACGCGAGAATCACTTTCATGGGACCGGGATGACGCCTCTTTGACGCTGCGGAGGAAAGGATAGCGCAATCGGGCAAAAATCAGAACGTACAGAGTGCAAATGAGGCCAAGTATGGGGAGAGATTGCCGTTCTTATCTCGGAAGATGCCACAGGTCAAGTCAGCGGAAAAGTCTTGAAACTCAGGGCAAACGGTTCGAAACTCACCGCAAGCCGGACCAGTCGTCGGCGACGAGGATGGAGTCGCTGGGATTGGAAGGATCATATTTGACGCTGGCGGGCTGTCCGGCGACGAGGCGGTCGAAGCGAATCTGGCTTTCGAGGCCGGTAATATCCTGTGCGGTTTGATAGGTGACGCCGGAGATCGCGTAGCTGTAAGAAACGAGGTGGCGAGGCAATGCCGCCGTGAGCGGCCGGGCGCGCGAACTGAACAACGACCTGCGCGGATTCTGCGGCTCGGGAGGTTGCTCGACGAGCTCGACAACCTGGCCTTCCGCGATGCGACCAATCTGATTCAAGTGCAAGCGGCGCTTACGCTCTTCCTCTTCGGGATCCACGGTGGGGCGTTTGAAGGCGTAGGCAATCATGGCGATGGCGGCGAGTGCTGCGCCAACGAGGGCGAGCGTGAGCTTCCAATCGGCCAAAAGAGATTTCAACGAGCGGACTCCCGCGGAGCGGACCGACCAGTGTGCGAGGCGTGGTTGCGAAACAGTTCGCAAAAGTTACAGCAGACTAAACAACTCATCCCGGTGTGACCCCGCTGCTGCTTATCTTACCGAAATAAAGTGAGGAGCGTGCAACTAGGCGCGCGAGGCTTGCACCGGATTGCGCAACGTGCCAACGCCGGCGACGCTGATTTCCACGACGTCTCCGGCGGTGAGCGGGCCGACGCCAGCAGGCGTGCCGGTGGCGATCACGTCGCCGGGGAGGAGCGTCATCATGCGGGAGATATAACGCACCAGAAAAGCAACGGGATAGATCATGAGCGAGGTGCTGCCCGACTGGCGGCGCACGCCATTGACGTGCGTTTCGACGAGCACATCCAAAGAATTGAGCTGCGTTTCAATGTGCGGGCCGACAGGACAAAAGGTGTCAAAGCCTTTGGCGCGAGCGAACTGGACGTCACTTTTCTGAAGGTCGCGCGCAGTGACATCGTTGAGGCACGTGTAGCAGAATACGCATGACATGGGATCATCGGCATCGCTTAGATGCGCACTGCGGCGGCCGATAACGACGGCGAGCTCGCCTTCGTGGTCGACGCGCTGGGTATAGG
>JBIOGB010000062.1:0-14933 GCA_044447665.1 Candidatus Acidiferrales bacterium
AGCAGCCCGTTCTGGCCCACGATATCTTCGGGCTTTTTGTACTCCCTCAGCAGTTCATCGATCAACTTCGGGTCAATGGCCATAGGTCCTCACATTCTCCCTTTCCAATTGGCCATTTACACAGTTTTATTTACACCCTCCCGCCTGCGATGGAGTATTGTTCCTTTCCATGGATGGCCAAAACCCTTCCTCGCTGAGGTGTAAATGCGGCCAAGTCAATTGGAACCTTCTGAAGAAGAAACAATCACTGGCTGAATAACTGCTGGCCCCGCCGGGTGCCCATCACGCCGGGTCTGTGTGTGCATTCATTCGAACGATCAGCGCCCTTCTCCGCCCCATGCCCTCCCCTCCAAACCCTTACTTTTCTTCTCCTTCCAGCCGCTAGCCGCTACGTTCCGCCTACAGAACCATTCGAACGCACGATCCATTTTTTCCGCCGATTTCCGCCGCAACTTCTTTCTAATCTCTAACTTCCGCCCTCTAACCTCTGCCTTTCCCCGTTCGAACGAGTACTACATAATAATCATACTTGACACGTTAACAGTTCCATGCTATCATGCGTTGTGATTGTTCGATTCCAACCTGCGCCGCCCGCCTGGACCTCTCGGGGCCTGCCCCCACTCGTTTCGCCTGCCCCGGACCTCTCGGGGACCCGGCCAAAAGCACTCTTTTCCCCCCTTCCATCCCTTTTCTTTTCAAATAATTACAAAATGCTCTTCCCGCAACTCCTTTGTTTTGACAACGTTCCATTTTCATGGGGGTGTACCCCTCTACGAGGAAATCATGAACTCCAAGACAACGAACCTCAGCTCCACCATTGAAGTCCAAGCAGTTCCGGCCAAGAGCGATTCCGACCGCTGCCAACATCGTTTCGCCAACGGCAAGCGCTGCCGCAACTCCGCTTCCCAATCCCATTTTGGTCTTTGCCTTCACCATTTCACCTTGAGTGCCGCCGTGGGCGCCTCTCGCCAACTATCCCATAGCGACTCCACGGATCTCTCCGCCGAACTCATCGGGGAACTCTCCGAGTTCGAGTCCGCGCTCTCGATCAACAAATTCCTCGCCAATCTCCTTGCCCTCGTCACCAAGGGTCGCGTCTCCCCGCGACGCGCCTCTGTTCTGGCCTATATCACCAACCAACTCCTGCACTCCCACCGCGCCATTGATTACGACGACGAGCGCCACTCCGACGACCACGTCAACATCATCTTGGACGGCCCTCGTCCCGATCGCTCCCAGAACGACGAATATTCACCGGCTATCCAACGTACATGACTACTCCAATCCATCTCCGACGTGGACATGTAGTACAGGCACTCTTGCCTGTGCATAATGCCAACATGCCTTTTATGGCAAGGACTTTGCCGCTGGAAACTGCGCGCCGTGTCATCCGGATTCAGCGACTTACGCTGATCTGGATGAGTGTGGAAGCAGTCGTTTCGTTGGGCGCGGCCTGGATGGCGCGAAGTTCTGCGCTGCTTGGTTTCGGTGGCGACAGCGCAGTCGAACTTCTCTCAGCGACCGTTGTACTTTGGCGCTTTTCTCGTCCCTCTGAGGATAGCCACGCGGAGGAGCGAGCGGCCAAAATCGCAGGCGGTTTGCTCTTCGTTTTAGCAGGATTTGTACTTCTTGCTTCAGTCCTGACATTTCTCGGACACATCGAAGCGCGGCCCAGTCCCATTGGGATAGCACTGGTAATCCTTGCCGCAGTGGTGATGCCCTGGCTGGCGAAGCAAAAGAGGCAGCTCTCGGCGGCTACCGGCAGCGCAGCGTTGCGGGCCGATGCCACCGAGTCCGCCGTGTGCGGCTATCTGGCGTTGATTGCTTTGGCAGGGCTGGCGGTCAATGCGATTTGGAAAGTAAATTGGGCAGACCCGGTTGCGGCGTTAGCTTTGCTGCCATTGATTGTGCGCGAAGGTTGGGAAGCCATGAAGGGCAAGCCATGCTGCCACACGGTCTGAAGTGCGGTTTTTGCACCCCGGCCCTGTCGGGGTCCGCGGCTTGTGGCGCGATTTCGGCTCAACTCGAGCTGTACAGACGGTCAGTTTCTGAACTGCGCATGACTATCCCTTTTCGTGCTTGCTTCGATTTGCAGCGAGCGCCTAGAGTGAATGCAAGTTGGTCCCTCCCGCCCGGGGCCGATTCCATTCATAGAATCGGATAAGGGAGGAATTATGTGGACCAAACAACAGTTGGCAGAAGTACCCGGGTTTTCACCCGCCCCGAAAATAGAACCTAGCGTTACGCCCATCAGCGCGCCGCCGGCCGTGCGCCCAAGCAGCCCGGCCGCTCGCAGTTCCGCGCGCCTGGGTTCCAGCCTGGAAATCAAAGGGCATATCACCGGCACGGAAGACTTGCAGATTGATGGCAAGGTGGATGGCCCGATTTCGCTGCGAGGCCATGAGCTGACCGTGGGCTCAACCGCGCAGCTCAAATCGGAAATTGACGCGCGCGAGGTCGTGGTCTACGGAAAAGTTATCGGAAATCTCCGCGCGCGCGACCGTGTGGACGTGAAGAAGGATGGCTCGGTCGTCGGAGACATTTCAACGGCGCGGATCACCATCGAAGACGGCGCGCAGTTCAAGGGCCGCATCGAGATTGATCCGAGCAAGTCGTCCGCCGCAGCGGATTGAACGAAGACAGGGCCGCCCCCGCGCAGGATTGGGCTTGGTACGCTCCAACTGCAATGAATTGTCGTGTATATTGCGGGGAACGAAAGGGGGCGGAAACCATGCATGCCGATCGAGTGGAAGTTTCCTGGGATGCCGGCAAATCCAAATGGCTGGTCCGCATCCAAACAGGCGAAGAGGTGATTCGCCGCTACAGCAATTTGGTGAGAAATACAGACGAGCAGACGCTGCGCTCCGCGGCGCAGAAGACATTGGCGGACGAAGGCTACGAAGCGGATGCTCCGCAGGTAAGCATCCAGCGCTAGGCGCCATGCGGTAAGCACACCGCTCTCGCTGAAACTTTTTCTGTTCCTGCAAGACTGTGCCGTTTTGAATTGAGGCGAGACGCCAGTTCCGCTTCGCATCTGCTCGCGCACCCGTGCTCATTCCTGAAAAATAATTCATTAAAAATTCAGTTCATTGCGGAAGCAGGTACTCTATGATTTGAAACCAGGAGAAGTGCGCGTCCGTCTTGATATAGATATGACCCGGACAAAACGAACAGTGCAGTGGACCGTAATGATAACGGTGCTGGCGATAAATTCCAGCGCGCGAGCGCACGCAAGGATTCCAGAAAAATCAGAGGAGCAGGAAGCGAAAGTCGTGCGGGCGATTAGCGGAACAGTGTTGGATCCTTCGGGCGCTTCGGTTGCGGGAGCGAAAGTGATTCTGGCCGGGGCGGGCGGCGAAATTATCAGCGCCACGACTACCGACACCAGCGGCGGATTTCGCTTCGAGAAAGCGGGACAGGGCAATTACCAGATTCGGGTACAGGCAGCGGGATTTCAGGATTTCAAGACAGAAGTAAGTGTGGGCGCGAAGGCGCCTGCGCCGGTACAGATTAATCTAACCATAAAAGAACAGAGTGAAATAGTAACGGTGGGGACGACGGATTTTGCGCCGCAGGTCACTGCGGACGTTTCGGAAAATCAGAATGCCAACATGCTGGACCGCTCGACACTGGATCGCGTGCCGGTGTTCGATCAGGACTACATCACGACGATGTCGCGGTTTTTGGACGACAGCAGCACGGGGACGAACGGGGTCACGCTGATCGTCAACGGGATCGAGGCGAACGGACCAGGAGTGACGCCTTCGGCGGTGCAGGAGGTGAAGATCAACCAGAATCCGTACTCGGCGCGGTTCGCGAGGCCGGGGCGAGCGAGGCTGGAAATTACGATGAAGGGCGGCACACCGAATTATCACGGCTCAGTGAACTTCATGTTTCGCGACTCCGTGTTTGACGCGAGGAACGCGTTCGCGCTGGTGAAGCCGGCGGAGCAGCGGCGCTACTACGAAGGCTCGCTGACCGGGCCGGTGGGGAAGAGCAAGAAGACGACGTTTCTGCTTTCGCTGGACCGGGACGAGGAAGACCAGCAGGAAATCGTGGTGGCGGCTGGCTTGAATGGAGCCATCAATGAAAATGTGCCTGCGCCGACGCGGCACTTTTTCGGTTCGGGGCGGATTTTTCACGACTTTGCGAATGGGGATCAATTCTGGATCGGATACTCGTACGAACAAGGATCCAACAAGAACGTAGGCGTCGGAGGAAACGTACTTCCGGAAGCGGGCACGAACACGGAGTTCCTCGAACACGAAATCAACGTGAGTGACCGGCACGTCATTTCGACGAAATGGGTGAACCAATTGCGATTTCTGGTGGGGCATTACAATGTGCCGACGAGCAGCCTGAACGAAAACCCTCAAATTGTGGTTTCCGGGGCTTTCACCGGGGGAGGGGCGCAGGCGGATTCACGGAGAACGGAGTATCACTTCGACGGAACGGATATCGTAACGTACGTGAGCGGGAAGCACGAACTGAATTTCGGGATCGACGTTCCGGACATCAGCCGGCGCGGGATGGACGATTTCACGAATTTCGCCGGGACGTATACGTTCGCCAGCCTGGTGGATTTTCAAGCGGGGCGGCCAGCGACGTTTTTCGAGCAGCGCGGGCAGGGGCATCTGGTGTTTCTGGAGAAAGTTTTGTCCGGATTCATCGAGGACACCGTGCGGCTGAAGCCGAATTTTTCGGTTACAGTGGGTGCGAGGTACTACTGGCAAAATTATTTTCACGACCAGGCGAACAATCTTGCCCCGCGATTCGGTTTTGCCTATGCGCCGACGAAAAACAGCAAGACGATATTCCGCGGCGGGGTGGGCGAGTTTTTCGATCGCACGGGACCGCGTCCCATTGGGGACTTGCTGCATTTCAATGGAGTGAATCTGCAGCGGTTTATCGTGGAGAATCCGACGTTCCCGGTGACGCCGGTGGAATTGACAGGAGTGCCGACGAGCGAGGTGCTGCTGGATCCGCGGTCGAGAATGCCGTACACCGTGCAGTACAGCATGGGAGTGGAGCGGCAAGTCACGCAGAAGAGCACGTTCAGCGCGACGTACGTGGGATCGCGTGGCATCGATCTGTATCGTTCGCGCGACGTCAATGCGCCGCCACCACCGGATTTTCTGGCGCGGCCCGATGCGGCGCTGGGGCAAGTGCGGCAAATCGAATCGGACGGCTACCTGAAGAGCAACACCCTGGAGCTGACGTTCCGCGGGCGGCCAAGCAAGTACTTCACCGGACAGGTGCAGTACACACTGGGGAAAACGTACAACAATACGAGCGGGATCACCTATTTCCCGGCGAACAGTTTCAACCCGGCGGCGGATTGGGCGCGCTCGGACTTTGACCGCAGGCATAAGTTTGACTTGCTTGGTTCGACCCAGGCGAGCAGGTTCTTCACGGTGGGAGCGGCGCTGTCGTTGTATTCCGGCAGACCCGTCAATGTGACGACGGGAGGCGACGACAATCATGATGGCGTACTCAACGACCGGCCGGCGGGGTTCGCGCGCAACACGCTGCACGGGCCGGGGACGATCGAGCTGGATTTGAATGTGGAGCACGATTTTTTGCTCTCGAAGACAAAAAAGGAAGGGCCAAGAATCACGGTAGCGCTTAATGCATTCAACGTTCTGAACCACACGAACGACACGACTTTCGTGGGGACAATCACATCGCCCTTTTTCGGAAGCGCCGTTTCCGCGCAGCCGCCGCGGCGGATGCAATTGAATCTGCAATTCAAATTCTGAAGATAGCGCTGGACGCAAGTGTCGCGAGCTTCGAAGATCTTCAAAACGTTGCTGGGTTTGGCAGAGCTGAATTGTCTTTGACTTGAATTCAGCGTTGTTCCTACTATACTCCCCACAAAGCAGGCGCCGTTCATGATTGGGCAAACCGTCTCCCACTACCGCATTCTCGAAAAGCTCGGCGGAGGGGGAATGGGTGTGGTGTACAAGGCCGAGGACACGCGGCTCCATCGTGCCGTGGGTTTGAAATTTCTGCCTACCGAGATGGTCCACGACGCCGCCGCTCTCGAGCGCTTCCGGCGCGAAGCGCAGGCCGCTTCGGCGCTGAATCACTCCAACATCTGCACTATTTACGACATCGGCGAGCAAGACGGCCAGCAATTCATTGCCATGGAGTTTCTCGACGGCGCGACCTTGAAGCACAAGATTTCTGGCAAGCCGCTTCCGTTCGACGAGATGCTGGAAGTGGCGATTCAAATGGCCGATGCGCTCAGGGCGGCACATGCCGAAGGCATCATTCACCGAGACATCAAGCCCGCGAACATTTTCGTGACCAAACATGGCAACGCCAAAGTCCTCGATTTTGGACTGGCAAAGTTTGCCCCTGCCGCTGAGGGTGGTGTCTCTCCGATGCCGACTGCAACCGAGGATTTCTTGCTCACAAGTCCCGGCAGTGCCGTGGGCACCATCGCGTATATGTCGCCGGAGCAAGCGCGGGGAGAAGAACTGGACGCCCGCACGGATTTGTTCTCGTTCGGTGCGGTTCTGTACGAGATGGCTACAGGCAAGATGGCCTTTCCGGGCAAGACCACTGCCGTCATACATGAGGCAATTCTGAATCGGGCGCCTGTCCCTGTGGCACGGTTGAAGCCGGAACTCCCGCCAAAGCTAGAAGAAATCGTCAACAAGGCGCTGGAGAAAGACCGGAAGCTGCGATACCAGAGCGCCGCCGACATTCGCACGGATTTGCAGCGGCTGAAGCGCGATACCGAGTCGGGCCGTGCAGCGGTTGCGACAGCCGAGCCCGGGTCGAAGGCTGCTCGGAAATCCACTTGGACCAGATGGGCGGCGATCACTGGCGCCACAGTGCTGGCGATCGGAACGATCCTCCTGCTGCGGCACGATGTCGCCAGCAAGCGCGCGGGACGGCCGGAGTGGGTTCAGCTCACGAGCCTCCCCGATGCGGTCAATCAGCCTGCCCTGTCATCTGACGGGCGCATGATTGCCTTTATTCGCGGCCCAAACACATTCATCGGTGCAGGAGAGGTATACGTCAAAATGTTGCCCAGCGGCGAGCCTGCGCAACTCACACAGGACGGCTCTCGCAAAATGAGCCCTATGTTCTCTCCTGACGGCTCCCGCGTCGCTTACACCGTTCTCGGGCCGCGTAACACTTGGGATACATGGATTGTGTCTGTGCTCGGGGGAAAACCTCGGCTGTGGATGCCCAATGCTGCCGCACTGACCTGGCTCGACAACGAGCAGTTACTTTTCTCCGAGATCAAGCAAGGCCAGCACATGGCCATCGTGACCTCCACTGAGAGCCGTGCCGACAGTCGAGACGTGTATGTTCCGGTGGGGGAGAACGCGATGGCACACCGCTCTTATGTCTCGCCGGATCGCAAGTGGATTCTGGTGGTCGAAATGGACGGGAGGGGCAACTGGATGCCCTGCCGCGTGGTGCCGATGGACCGTAGCTCGAATGGACGAGCCGTGGGGCCTCCTCGCGCTCCGTGCACTTCCGCCGCCTGGTCTCCCGATGGAAGATGGATGTACCTGACAGCGGATGCCGGAGATAACTACCACATTTGGCGTCAGAGCTTCCCAGATGGCGAGCCTCAGCAACTTACCTCCGGTCCAACCGAGGAAGAAGGAATCGCCGTCACTCTCGACGGCAAGTCTCTCATTACCGCGGTCGGGTTGCGGCAGCGGCCGATCTGGTTTCACGACACTTCAGGGGACCACCAGATTTCGCTCGAAGGTTACGCTTTTTGGCCTAGGCTCTACCTAGCGGGGCGCAAAGTCGGCTACCGGACTGGCACATGGCGGTCGCGGTTTGATACGAAGAACGAAATCTGGCTCACGGATCTGGATTCTAGATCGAATGAACGTCTCGTGCACGGGTTTCGTGTCAATACGTATCACCTCTCTCAAGACGGTAGGTTGGTTTTCAGCGCCTTCGATGCGGAAAACAAGGTCCGCCTATGGCTGGCGCGGCTCGACCGCCGATCGTCGCCTCATCAAATCCCTTCCGTGGAGGGGGACTGGCCGGTGTTTGGCCGTAGTGGAGAGGTGTTCTTCGTGAGTGAGGAGGGCAACAATAATTTTCTCTCTGTGGTTCACGAAGATGGGACAGGGCTCGCGAAAGTGAGTTCTGAGCCGATGTCGGAAATTCACGCTATTTCTCCGGACGGCAAATGGGTTGCGGGTATGGGCGAGAAAGCTGGAGAGGTGGGTTCCTTCGAGTTTGCATACCCGACTGGCGGTGGTCCGAGGGTGCCACTCTGCAATCCGCCCAGCAGGATGGGGTGGGCGCCGGACGGAAGATACATATATTTTTCAATCCCCACCGGCTGGATGAACCTGGGCGGCAGCGGTCGAACCTACATCCTACCCACGCGGCCGGGGACAATGTTTCCAGCGATTCCACCCGGGGGGTTCCAATCTCCAGATCAAATCACGAATGCTCCACACGTCCGCGTCATCGAGGCAGCTGACATCGATCTCGGCCCCACGCCCGACGTCTATGCGTTCTCCCGTGAGGTGATCCAGCGCAACCTCTATCGAATTCCGTCGCGCTAGCCGACGACAATCACAAGCCAAAAGTCGCACCGCGTATCAGGATTTCCTCACGCTCTGGAAGGACGCCGACCCGGACGTTCCCGTCCTGAAAGAGGCGAAGGCGGAGTACGCCAAACTGAAGTAGTGGCGCGGACACACCGCAAAGCCTCACCCCTGAAGGGGTGAGCTACAGCTATTGAAGCAAGCGGGTAAGAAGTATGGTTATTTTAGTTCCGTGAAGACGATTTTGCCGGCGACCAAGGTCATCAACACTCTGGTCTTGCCGATTTGGTCGTGAGGCACGGCAAAAATATCTTGCGAGAGAATCGCGAGATCGGCTTCTTTCCCTGGCTCGAGCGTGCCGAGGCGGTCGTCGGAGAATCTTGCGTAGGCGGAGCCTCGCGTGTATGCGTTGACGGCTTGCTCCACGGTGATGCGCTCGTCGGGCACATAGGATTCGAGCGTGGGAACGCTGCCGGCCTGGCCGGCGCCGTCGAAAACTCCTCCCACAATTGAGTTCGTGGAGGCAGAACGCCAAACCTGGCGGGTGACGGCTTCCTGGATGCTGACGAACGGGTCGGGCGGCCAGGTGCACGGCCAATCGCTGCCGAAGGCGAGGGTGGCCCCGCTCTGTTGCAGGCTCTGCCATCGATCGGTCGGCGTTTTGTCCTGCGGATCAAAGTTTGCACCGACATCGCTGCAACAGAAACTTGGCTGCATGCTCACGAGCACCGAGAGCTTTGCAAAACGAGGCAGGTCTTCGGCAGCGAGAATATCCGCGTGCTCCATGCGCAAGCGGCGGTCTCTCGGGCCATTCGTTTTTTCGATTTCCTCGTAGGCGTCCAAGACCATGCGCGCGGAATCCGAGCGCAGAGAGTGGGTCATGATCTGATAGCCGCGTTTATCCAATTCCAAGACGAGTTTTTTGTATTCCGCGGGTTCGTAGGTGAGGGGCGGAATCATTCCGCTGCCGCCATCGGCTAAGAATTTCACGAGATTCGCGGAAAGCCAATCATCGTGGTAGAGGGTGCGCGCTTTTTCCAGATCGGCGAGAAATTCGGGTGTCAGGTGGTGGTTCACGGCGACCGCTCCGAAAGCGGAGCGAATGCGGAGGGTGAGCTGGCCGCGGTCGCGCAGAGCGGCGTAGAGCTGAATCTCCGCGAGGCTTCCGGTCGCGTTGACGACGCTGGTGATGCCATAGCGATTCATGTACTGGGTGGCGTCGCGGAGGAGAGCGAGTTTTTCGTCGAGAGTCAACTGCGCGAAGACGGCGCGCTCGATGAGCTCCATGGCGGCTTCGAGAAGGAGGCCGCTCGGATGGCCGCTGGCGTCGCGGATGACGTATCTCTCCTCCGACGGATCGGCGACGGGTTGATCGGTGATTCCGGCAAGAGCAAGGGCCTTGGAATTCACCCACAGGGCGTGTTCGCTGGTGTTGTGAATGACTACAGGACGGTCGGGAACAGCGCGATCCAGAAGTTCATGCGTGGGCGTCGCAGGCGGCACGGTGCCAAAATCGGCGCGGCCAAAGAGCACCTTGTCCTTCGGATGACTCGCGGCGTAGGCCTTGATTTTTTCGACCAAGGCATCCGGGTTGTCCGGAGTAATGCTGGAGTCCGGAGCGGACAGATTGAAACCGTGGAGAGCCAGTGCGCCGAACCACAGGTGCGTGTGGGAATCGGAAATTCCGGGAATGACCGTTCGTCCGTGTAGGTCGATGACCTGGGTCTTGTCCTGGCGGCGGGTCAGGATTTCTTGATCGGTCCCGACGGCGTCAATGCGGGTTCCCGTGAGAGCCAGCGCTTGCGCCCACGGCGCCTTGGGGTTTCCCGTGTAGATGTGTCCATGGATGAGGAGGGTATCGGCGCCAAAAGACGCGGGCTGCAATAAAAGCACGGCAACTGTGGCGAAGAGGGCAGCAAACCACCGGCCGGCGTTCATGATGTTCCTCCAGTTTGGCATTTCGCAGCAGGGTGGATTGTACAGTGAAACGCCGTTTGTGAGCGTAACTGCGTTCTTCGCATGAGAAAGGTGACGACCGCGCACAGCGAAACTTCCTCCGGTTTTATCTCCTTCGTATCGAG
Organism: Candidatus Acidiferrales bacterium; assembly: GCA_044447665.1. Lineage (GTDB taxonomy): Bacteria > Acidobacteriota > Terriglobia > Acidiferrales > UBA7541 > Acidiferrum. The sequence goes on from JBIOGB010000062.1 coordinate 10,622, forward strand.
GCGCGTGGAAAGAGTCAAACTCGCACTCCGACGAGCCACGCCCGGCTGCCCCTGAATTATTTCCATTTCAAATCCAGGATGCGGGCTGTGACACCTGGCACAGAGAAACGTGATGTAGCTCACAGCCACCCCCAAGGGCGGATGCTAGAAGCATGTGAACCGCTGAGATGCCTTCGTCTTCCATGCGGGATGATTTGGGGTCACCGATCCTATTGCGAGATGAAGCGGGAAGTTCCATAATCGCGCCAAGCGATGACTTCTCAGAATGGAGATTCCCACGATGTCTGACGGTAACGGATTTTCCAAATTCGATGAATGGCTGCTTCGAAAGATTTATCGCTCGGCAGGGCGTCCGCCAATCCGGTTCACGCTCGGAAACGGCAAAGAAGTTTCGCCACTGACTGCCTCACCCGTGGCTACTATCTGCTTTCGCGATCGCGAAACGCTCCTCAAATTGGCGCTCGATCCAGAGGTTGGCTTTGGAGATGGATATAGCGAGGGCCGCATCACGGTCGAGGGAAATCTGATTGCCGCTCTCGAAACGCTGTATCAATCAGTGCCGGCAGTTGACGATCAGAACTGGTACAGCAGAATCGTTTCGAAGTTCATGGAGCATCTCCAACGCAACTCTTTGCGGGGCTCCCGCAACAATATCCACCAGCATTACGATTTGAAAACCGATTTCTACCGGCTGTGGCTCGACCCTCAACTGGTGTACACCTGCGCGTATTTTCCTGATGCGTCCGCGACGCTGGAAGAAGCGCAGATTGCCAAAATGGATTATGTGTGCCGCAAACTGCAGCTCCACCCGAGCGAGCGCGTTGTGGACGCGGGATGCGGGTGGGGCGCGCTGGCGCTTTACATGGCGAAGCACTACGGCGTGACCGTTCGGGCCTTCAATATTTCCCATGAACAAATCCTGTGGGCGCGCTGGCGCGCAAGGCAACTCGGACTGAGCCAACGGGTGGAATTCGTGGAAGACGATTACCGGAACATCTCCGGGAAATGCGATGCGTTTGTGTCCGTGGGGATGCTGGAACATGTCGGGTTAAAGCACTACAAGGAGCTGGGGAGCATCATCCACGGTTCGCTGGATAAGGCCGGGCGGGGGCTTCTCCACTTCATCGGGCGGAACAAACCTTGCCCCTTCAGCACCTGGACCAGAAAGCGCATCTTCCCGGGAGCTTACGCGCCCACACTTCGTCAAGCGATGGAAATTTTTGAGCCGCACGATTTGTCCGTCCGCGATGTGGAAAATCTGCGGCTCCACTATGCGCGGACCCTGGAATATTGGCTGAATGAATTTGAGAAATCCGCCAACCAAGTGAGAGAAATGTTCGGTCCGGATTTCGTGAGAACCTGGCGGCTCTATCTCGCCGGGGCGATTGCCGGATTCCGCGCCGGCACGTTGCAACTTTTTCAAATAGTCTTTGCGCGGACGGCTTGCCAGCAAATTCCGTGGACTCGCGCTCATCTCTATCTGGAGGAACAACATAAAGAAGAGGGAGCACGATGGATTCGTGCGATATCTTGATCGTGGGCGCCGGGCCTGCCGGCAGCTCCTGCGCGTGGAAATTGCGGGATTCCGGGCTGACTACGGTGATCCTGGATAAGCAGATTTTCCCTCGCGACAAAGTATGCGGAGGATGGGTCACGCCTCCCGTACTGCAGGAACTCAAGATCGATCTTGCCGAGTATGCGCGATGCCGGGTCCTGCAGCCAATCCACGGATTTCGAATCAGCCTCATGGGCGGCGCTGAGGTGGAATCTGATTACGGCAAACCCATTAGCTATGGAATCCGCCGCTGCGAGTTTGATGATTTTTTGCTCAAGCGATGCGGTGCGCGCATTTGGCAAGGAACGCCTCTGACAAGCCTGGAGCGCTCCGGCGAGCATTGGATTGTAAATGACCAATTTCGGGCCCGGCTCGTGGTGGGCGCCGGCGGACATTTTTGTCCTGTAGCTCGATATCGAGGCGCCAACGCACGCAACGAAATCAGCGTTGCGGCGCAAGAAACCGAATTCGAGATGTCCGAAAGCCAGAGCAAACAATGTTCGATCCAGCCCGAACTTCCCGAGCTCTACTTTTGCCCAGACATGAAAGGCTATGGATGGTGCGTCAGAAAAAATAATTTTCTGAACGTGGGATTAGGCAGGCTGGATCCGCATGCTCTCCCCGAGCACGTTACCGGTTTTTTGGATTTTCTGAAAAAATCGGGAAAAATCGGATTCGATTTGCCATCGCACCTGCGGGGCCACTCCTACCTTCTCTACGGGCATTCGAACCGGGATGTCGCCCGAGACGGCGTGCTGCTGGTCGGTGATTCAGCCGGTTTGGCGTATTCACAAAGTGGTGAGGGGATACGACCGGCGGTGGAGTCAGGATTGCTCGCGGGGAAGGCCATTCTTGCCGCGGATGGGAAAAATGGTCCAGCGCTCTGCAAAACGTACAATAGGCTCCTCGCCGCGCGCTTTGGAAAGTCGCAGAAAGAATGGGCTTTCGACGTCGGCGGGCATCTCCCTGCGTGGCTGGTAAGTTCCGTGTCCCGATTTCTATTGGCGAGCCGATGGTTTTCGCGCCATGTCGTTTTGGAGCAATGGTTTCTCCATTTTGATGAACCCTCCTTGAGTTCCTGAAAATTAGCAAGCAACGGAAAGCATCGGAAGCCCACAGCCGTTGCCACTGAGGATTGACAGTGGAAGCAGGGAGCACTAAGCTCGCTCGGATTTTCAGGCAAGTCCGGGGGATGGAGACGAGATGGAAAATACCGTGAAAAAGATTTCCGCGGGGTTGCTCGTGCTGGCTGTGGTGTGGGTGTTGATGAAAGCGCATGGGGTCCGGGCGGAAGGCGATGCGGCAGAATCGGCGATGGTCACGATCCGGCCGGAGGCGATTCGCGCGGACATGCGATTCCTTGCGGACGATCTTCTGGAAGGGCGCGGGACGGCGACAAGAGGTCACGAGATTGCCGCGAAGTTCATGGCGGCAAAGTTCGAAGCGTTGGGGCTGCAGCCATCGGGCGAGAACGGAACGTATTTTCAGAGCGTGCCGTTTCGTTCCGGGCGGCCGGATGAGGCGAAGACAACGTTGACGCTGGTGCGCGGTGGAAAAGAACAAAAATTGGTTTACCGCAAGGATTTCATTACTTCGGCTGATCCGGGGAGGGCGGAGAGTTCGGTGGAGGCGCCGGTGGTGTTCGTTGGAGAGGGCGTGACCGCGCCGGAGGAAGGGTACGACGATTACAAGGGGATAGATGCGAAAGGAAAAATTGTGGCGATGGCGTTCGAAGCACCCCAATTTGAGTCGTCGCTGAAAGCGCACTATTCCGCAACGGAGGTGAAGGAAGCGATTGCCGTAGCGCACGGCGCCGTCGGAATGATCATGATTTCGGACCCCATCCTGGAGGATATCTATCCGTACAGCAAGCAAACGCGGGATCTGGATTTTCCCGAGTTTCACTGGCTCGACAGGCAGGGGCGGCCGAATGATTATTTTCCGGGGCTGAAGGGCGGAGCGATATTGAGCCTGGAAGAAACGAAGAAACTCTTCGAAGGGAGCGGGCATACGGCAGAAGAAGTGTTTGCAGACATCAAGGCGGGGAAGCCGAAGTCCTTTGCGCTGCCGATGACAGCGAAAATACATAATGTGACGAAGCTCGAGGACGTGCACAGCCCGAATGTGGCGGCCAAACTGGAAGGAAGTGACCCGAAATTGAAAGATGAATACGTGGTGTACAGCGCGCACCTGGATCACCTGGGAATCGGCGAGCCGGTGAAGGGCGACAAGATTTATAACGGAGCACTGGATAACGCTTCCGGGTCAGCGATATTGCTTGAGCTTGCGCAAGCATTCAGCAGGATGAACCCGCGGCCGCGGAGGTCTATCTTGTTTGTATCGGTAACCGGCGAGGAGGCGGGGCTTCTGGGGTCGGATTATTTTGCGCGCTATCCGACGATGGCGAAGGACGCCATCGTCGCGGACGTGAACATGGACGAGGACGAGATGTTGTGGCCGCTCGAAGACATCGTCGCGTTTGGAGCGGAGCATTCGAGCCTGGACGGAATGGTCAAGAAAGCAGCGGAGAGCATGCATTTGGGGATCAGTCCAGACCCGATGCCGGAAGAGACCGTTTTTATCCGCAGCGACCAGTACTCATTCGTGAAGCAGGGTGTGCCGGCGGTGTTTCCGGTGCCGGGATTCAAGTCCAGCGATCCGAAGATCAATCCGGCGGCGATCTTCAAGAAATGGGAATTGGAGAGATATCACGAGCCTGGGGACGATATGGAACAGCCAGGACTGCTTTTCGACGAA
>JBIOGB010000063.1:0-14499 GCA_044447665.1 Candidatus Acidiferrales bacterium
ATGAAACGATTCGCGGTCCTCCTTCACAACTATCCATGGGGTTTCAGCACTGGACTCCCAACAAGGAGGGTTTATGGACAAACTACATACCGCCGGCGAACTGCGCCGCATTCTTCACGAGGAACACGCGAAATGGACGGTGAATCCTCGCTTCAAGGACGGCGACGTACTCCCGCAATTCAAGATGGGGGCGGACCTTTCCAACGTTCCGAGGATCGACGCGGGCCCCCGCACCGACATCTCTCCCTTTCTCGGGAGGCTTACGCCCAATCCCTTCCTCTTGCAGCGCCGCATCGAACGCGGCTTCATTAAGCCAGAATCCCTTCCCGCGCATTTCCCTTCAGCTTCTAACTCCGTGGCTTCCGCCCCCGCACGTCTGACAGTGGCCATCGCTGGAGGCGCAGGCGCCGCTCTTGCCCCGGTCGGAGCGCCCATTCTCGGAGCGAGCGTAGCTGTCGATTGGCGCAACCGCTTCGGCTGGCCATGGATCACCAATATCAAGGACCAAGGAGGTTGCGAATCCTGCTGGGTCTTCAGCGCTGTCGGCACCGTCGAAGCACAAACTCGCATCGAGCACTGCATCTGGAGCCTGCGTTCGGAGGGCGACGTTCACGACGGGCTGGGAGCTGTGTGTGCCCAGACAGGGGGTCCCGCCACCGCGTTCGATTGGATGAAAGCCAATGGCGTTGCGGATCCGGGCTGCTGGGCCTACGAACAGTCCAATCTCCCCTACGCGCCCACTCCCGATCGCAATGGCCGCACCGTGAGGCTGGATGATTACGTCAACCTCAACACCGTGCAAGATCAAAAGGACTGGCTCGATACCGTTGGGCCGATTTCCGCGTGCTTCGAGGTCTTCCAGGATTTCTGGTATGGCACGGACGTGACCAACACTGTCTACACGCAGAAATCCAACGTGGACATTGGGGGCCACTGCATCGTCATTGTCGGCTATGACGACAACCTGGGCGCATGGCTGATGCGCAACTCCTGGGGCACGGGCTGGGGGAATGCGGGCTACTGCTGGTTCGGGTATGGCCAGTGCAACATCGATTCCTACGTCAAGTACGGCGTTCCTAACACGGACGCGAATCCCGATCCCTGGACCAAGCGCCGCATCCACAACGGCAACCTCTACGAAAGCGGCGACGGCGCAGGCCATCGGAATTTCGAGGTTTGGTCCGCCGCCCCGGGCAACGCCGTGCGTCACTACTTCCGCGACGGCGCTTCCCTGAATTGGGGGCTTGCCGAAACCTTCGCCGACGATTGCAAAGCCTCGCCTACCGCGCAGGGCACCACCTTCAACCGCAACTTCGAAATTGTCTACCCGACCATCCACCATCGACTCCACCACTGGTATTTCGACCAGAACACCAAGACCTGGAATGACGGCGGGGTGTTCGGACCTCACCATGTCCACGGGATTCCCGCGTTCATCCAGAGTGATTACGGTGCACCGGGGAATTTCGAGGTGGTCGTGAGAGTTGGAGACGGGAAGCTTGCGCACTGGTGGCGCGACAGCAATCCAGTCTCTCCTTGGGTGGAAGGCGCGGTCTTCGGCCACGACGTCAAGCTCAGCGCTCCCACGCTCATTCAACGGCGCGATCGCGGCCTCGACGTTGTCTGCGTCAAGGAGGATGGTGCCATGCAGCGCTACTGGCGCGACGACGCTGGCGGCATGGTATGGCATGCCGGAGAAAAATTCGGCCGCCACGTCAAGACGCCCCCAGTCATGATCGAAGGGCAATTCGGCGCCAGCAACGAAACGCTGCAAGGCAACTACGAACTGTGTGTTGCCGTCGACGGCGCCATCGAGCACTGGTGGCGCGACAACCAAGGCACGCAAACCTGGCAACGCAGCGCGACCTTCGGCACCAACATCGCCGGAGCTCACGTCGCGGAAGTCCTCGGCCTGGTCGAATCGAGTTATGGCTTCGATCTCGAGGTAGTCGCCTTGCTCAACAACGGTAACCTCCAGCACTTCTGGCGCAGCGGCGCCAACTGGTTTGCAGGCCCTGTCTTCGGTTCCGTCGTATAAGAAAGCTGCGCGGGGTAAGATAGACTCCGCTGGTCGCCGCTGAGGCCTCGCGTGGCCTCAGTGGCGGCGCGGAGCGAAACTCAATGATGCCAGCGTGGCTATGTGTGATGCGGGACGCTGGGAGTCTCTGACGGGGGCGCTCCCCGCAAATGGCCCAACTTCTGGAGTGTTATGCTGCGGACTTTGCATTTCCATTTGGTGCCCCATGGACGCTCTTGACCTCTCCGTCGGTGAGCGTCACACCGTCCGGCTGCGGGGCCGTGGGACCGCTGGCTATGCTTGGTCTGCGGCTGTGGACGACCCGCGGATTGCTAGCGTGACTTTCGTGGGTACCGCGCCGCTTGAACCTTCCGCGGAAACTGGCGCGCCCGGTTTCTCAGCAAGTCGCGACGAAATCTTCGAAGTCGTCGCTCTTGCCCCCGGTGGCACCATGCTGCACTTCACGCAATCCCGCCCCTGGGAAAAAAACAAGTCTCCACTCGCTTCCTCGGACTACGCGATCGTCGTCCGGGCGTGAGGCCGCTACCCTGTTTGGCGACACCAAGCGCGGAGTGACTCTTCCCGCGCATCTCTGACTTGCGCTTGCCAATCGACCCTCGTTCAATTGACGTACAAGCCGGTTGACGCCGACACGGACCACACCGCCGCCCAAATGCGGAAGGTTCCGGCCGAAATGGCAGCCGCCAAGTGCTAACCGAGGCGTATCCAGCTAGCGACGGAAGGTACGCCATTGTTGTCAACAAGAAACAGCATGTACCAACCGGGTGGCGCGAGGTTGGGGTTTTGCGGGACCGTCGCGGTGACCGTGCCGTTGGCAAGACTCGTCACGTCGAGATCGACGAGGCGCTGGCTGCCATCGTATGAGTGCGTGGTTACGCAGTTCCTCAACAGGCTGGCCCAGCGAATATTGGCCGATTGTGGAGATTTGATTTGAATTGACTGGCCGTAAGTGCATTGTGCTGGTGCGGTGCTAATCACCGGGCGAGGCCCTTTGAAAAGATAAGGCGGGCTGAAGACTTCGAGGCGCATCTCTTCGTTGGGGTCATCGTCCCACACCACATGCGAGCCACCATCGGGATTGCTGCCGGCAGTGACGACAGTGGCGTCGGGCAGCAAGAGCGCAGTGGAGTGATAGAGGCGCGGCACGGTTGCAATCGCGGTGGGCGTCCAGGTGTCCGTTGCAGGATCGTAGACTTCACCCTGCAAACGCGCCATCGGTGTGTCTTCCTGTTTGAGCGAGCCACCGCTGACGAACACTGTGTGGTCTGGAAGCAGAACGGAGTTGAGGTGGATGCGCGGGAAATTGAGCGGCGAGGCTGGCACGAAATGCGGATTGGGGTTAGTGAGATCAACGATGTCCACGTTGTCGATGGCGTCGGTCTTGTTCGGTTTGCCTGCGGGACCGCCACCCATGATCATGACTTTCTGATCCTGAGCGGGTGGCAAGAGGACGCTGGCGGACTGGTTGCGCATGCCACCGCCTTCCATGCCGGGCACCGGAGTGAGGTGAACGGGATTGTGAGTGAGATCCATGATGCAGGGGTCAACCTGGAGATTGTCATCCATACGGCCACCGTCGAACACGATGCGTCCATCGGCCATCAGGAAAAGGTGAGCGTAGAGCGGAAGTCCGGGAAAGCCGCCATCGAAGTGGAGCATCTGCCATTTATTGGTGGTGGAATTGTAGATTTCCAACGTGTTGTTGTGAGGATTAGTCAAGTCTTCGGTGAGCCCGGTGGCAATGAGCGCGCGGCCATCGCCCAGTGGGATGAGACTGGGATACCAGCGGCCATGGGCCATAGGGGCGACAAAGGACCACTGTTCAGTGGCGAAATCGAATATGGTGGCATCGTTGCGTCCTACGAATGGGTTGTAATGGCCCGTGCCGCCCGCCGAAAGCAAGCGGCCGTCAGCGAGGAACGTGTCGGCACCGCAAAAGAAGTCGAAGGGGCGTTTGTTGGGAGCGAAAAGTGTCTGCGGGTGGAAGAAATTGTTCCCCTGAGGGGCGTTCGGGTCCCAGACGACACTGGTGAAAATGCCGTCTGCCATTCTGCCGAAATTCGGCGCGGCAAAGCGGGTGGAGCTGCTGCCGGACCCGGCGAAGAAGAGCACTTTCCCCTGTGGGAGCAACGCAGCATGGACAGCGAGCACCCCGGAATGGAACGGCAGAACCTGCCACTGGCCATCGCGCCCAGGGTTCGCGTCCAAGGGGATGAATCGGTAGTAGCCCGCGTTCTGGCCGACAGGATTATCCACCATCATCGAGATCATCCCGCGCGTTCCGTTGAGCGTGGTGGTGGCGATTCCGCCGCCTTCATTTTCCCAGGCAAACCAGGAAGGAATGCCGCGCCACAAACTCCACTGCGTGACGTTTCCGTTGATGTCGAGCTGGCTGCCGATTTTGTAGAACGCCTGGTTCTGTTCGACCGCGCCGTCGATCATGAAAACGAGAAGATCAAGCTTGCCGTCACCATCCACATCAGTGACGGCGACGCCCGCACCTTGGTTTTCCCAGGAGAACCAAGTTGGCTGATCGAGCGGAGGCGGAGGAGGGGGCACGGGCCCGACGTCAGTCCACGGTGTCCAGCCGCCCGTGACGTTGGCGTTGGCGTCGAGGTTTCTTCCAATTCGGTACAGGCCGCGGTTTTGCCCCGGCGGATTGTCAACCATCATCACAATTAATTCCGGGTTGCCGTTGCCATCGAGATCGGCAACAGCAATTCCGCCAAATTGGTTTTCCGAAGAAAACCAATCGGGAATGGGTATCCAGGGGCCCCATCCACCGTTGATGTTTCCGTTCACATCGAGCTGCTTGCCAATACGATAGAAGCCTTGATTGCCGCCTTGCGGATGATCAATCATGAAGACGAGCAGGTCCTGCTTACCGTCCTTATCGACGTCGAAGATAGCTGCGCCGACGCCCTGATTCTCGAAAGAAAACCAGTCGGGCACGTCGAGCCACAGCGTCCAGCCGCCGGTGACGTTGCCTTGGCCATCCATGGCATGGCCGACGCGGAAAATGCCGCGGTTGGGCTGCCCCCCGGGATGGTCCACAGTGATGAGCAGGAGGTCTTGAGCACCCGTGCCCGTCAGATCCGCGACGGCGACGTTGCCTCCCTCGTTGTCAAAAGAGAACCAATCGGGTATTGGCAGCCATCCCGGATGCGCTCCTGCGACGGGCACCGCCGCGAGTTGCCTCTGGCGAACAGTTGCTGCGCCTGTATGACCCATTCGACCCTCCCCCGAGAACGAAAGGACGTTCTCATTGATGTCTTACGTCAGGATTTTTGGTACGGAGCAAAACTCCCAAGGAAAATTCAGGGGAAGGGCACAGAGACCCTAGCATAGGGCATCCACCCACGCAAGCGAAAGCATCGGCAAAGGTCGTCGTCTCACGGGCCCTCGCCGTAGCTCCCCTCCCTCTCGCTCGGCAGATGGCACGCTTTCCCATGGGAATGTTCCCAGACCTTGCCAGTGCATTTGGGTCGAGCTTAAAGATCCACATCCGGCGCAATGCTGGTTATACCCTGAGCCACCATCTCGGACAGTGCGGAGATGGTGGCCGTGGGATTGGCCCCAACGGCAGTAGGGACGATCGCGCCGTCCGCAACATACAGATTCTTATAGCCAAACACTTGGCCGAATGTCTCGGGGTCAGCACTGGTCACCCCTCCCGAAGAATCGTTCGCGAGAGTACAACCGCCAAGTGCATGTACCGTCACATTGTTGCGGATCGGCCAATCCCATGTGGGGAGCGGCGTAAAAACGGCGGCCTGCACGGTCCGAGAGAACTGTTTGCCAGCTTCCAGGATGGCTTGATAGAGAGGCAGGCTGTCCTTGTAGGGCCAAGTGATTGAGAGTTGGTGATCCTCGTCCAGTGTCATGACCCCGTTTGACTTGTCGATTCCCATACAGAGCAACACGCAGGACCGAAACGAAACATCTTTGCTCAACAAGTCGTCCAGAGCCCAACCCAGGGAACCCAGTGATTTGCCCGTCGTCAGGCGAGAATACAAGTCGCGAAGAAAGTGCCGGAAAGGATCCAATCGCAGGAAACCGGGTTTGGCCCCCTCGACAAACCAGGCCAGGATGTCGCCGTAAGCGGCGTCCTGAAGCATGAATGCGCGGTCGCGGTCGAAATCCTTGAACAGATTGTAGTCGGTGCGTTGGGTAATCACAGGGCCGTAGTTAGGGTCAGAGGGAAGCTTGCTGCCCAGTACGAAACTTATGAAATCCCCGTTTCCGGAAAAACCACGGCCGAGCTTGTCGCTGATCCGGGGAAGAGTACGAAAATGCGCTTTGCAGCGCAGTAGCATCTCGGTGGAACCGAGGGCTCCCGCCGAGACTATGACGCGCTGCGCTAGCGCAGTCTGGACTTCTGTCTTGATCCCAGAGAGGTCGCGAAAGTAAACCCTGTAGCCGTGCGTTCCGTCCGCGCCGGGATCGTCGGCCTGCGCTGCGTCGACGGGCACGATTTTCAAGACCAGATGTTCCGTGCGGATCACGGCTTGGTACCGGTGTTCCGCGACGAAAAGATAATTCAGGTCCAGGGTATTCTTCGCATGGTAGTTGCAGCCAATATCGCATTCGGCGCAATAAACACAGGAGGTTTGCAGCACGCCGTAGCGATTTTTTTCCTGCTCGCCGATAGCCAGCGGCTTTCGAAAATCATTGCCAAAGAAAACATTGATGTCCACCAGCTCGGAATTCCTGCCGCTTTTCTTGGCCACGTCCGCGAAAAGTTGCTGCCGGATAATCTGCCGGCGCGGATCATCGTCCACGGGTATGGGCCTGGATCCGAGGACTTCCTTTGCGACCGCATAGTAAGGAAGCAGATTTGATTTCTTACAGGAGCGGGGCCAACGGTCATCGAAGACCTCATCGGGCGGGACCATGAATACGTTGGCATAGATCAGCGAGCCACCGCCCAAACCCGCCCCGACTACTGCATCCATGTGTCGGAAGTTCCGGACATCGAAAATTCCGCGCGACTCTTCTCCCCGGTCGATGAGCCGCCGGATGTGACGCGGGCGACGTACACTCTCGTCCGCGAGTGCCCAGAAGTTATGCGCGAAATCGTGCGGTTTCCTTGGAAAAGACCCCATCGGGTATCTCTTGCCGCGCTCAAGAATGAGGACCCTGCCTCGGTCCCATTTCTTGGCCAAGCGGCATCCCGTGATGGCGCCCCCAAAGCCGCTTCCGATTACAATCGCTTCGTAGTTGTTTTCCATAGGAAAGACCTGCCGCAGTTCGCGCCTTTCAGGTTCACGCAGACAAATCGTTCGTCAGGGGCTCGATCGAGGGCGCGATGAAATATCCCGCCGCCGTCGGAACAATGAAGTCGCTCGGCTCGTTCAACGTGCTCCTGACGTTGCCGGTGGGGTAGTTCGGCACAGGTTCGTCCATCGTTCGGGCCCGTGGTGGTGCGGCGTTCCCTTGATCCTTATGGTCCCGCAAATGGAACTCGCGTTCCTGGACGGTTCGAGTAATGGTAATCCTGTGGGCTATCTGCTTTCGCAGTAAGGTTTTGAACCCGGCGACGTCCTTGATCTGAAAGAAAAGGAATTTCTCGGCAAGCTTTTGCAACCCAATAAGCACATCTCCCTGAATTTGATCCAGGTCGATGTTTGGCACGGTACTTACAGTTAGATTTTGGGGTGTCAGCGCGTTGGACACTTTCTTCTCCGGTTCTTGGACTTCGGAAGCTCGCGGGCAGCTCCCCGGGGAAGTTGATTGCTGAGCACCAGGTGGGATGGGTTCAGTCTGCTTCCTATGGGTGAGTAGTGTCTCATACGCCGCAAACGTATCAACAATCTTTTCCATCAACGGCATCAGCAGAATCAGGAGCTAACCGGGAAACGGATGCTGATGTTCCGGTGGCCGCGTGGCAAGAGGATCGCGCCCTTGGACTCCTACGATCCGGCGTAGAGCTGAAATGGCGCCCAATAAAACGGCTTCGCGAAAACGGTGTGCGCGTTTGATTTGAGGATGAAGAGCTTTGCATTGCGGAGGGCGATCGCGGGGTCCTCCCCGTGGGTCAGCCCTTCATACAACGCGTCCATGAGTTGCGGGGTTGAGGAAGCATCGCTCACCTCCCAGAGGGAGGCAATCACGTTGTGAGCGCCCGCGCGTAAGAAAGCCCAGGAGAGGCCGACGAGGCCCTCGCCGGCATAGGCGCGCGTGCCCGCGCCATTGCAGGCGGAAATCGTGACCAGTTGTGCCTTCAAGGGATGTGCGACGATGTCCCGGGCATAGAGCTTGTAGGAATCGCCCTCCTTGCTGAGAATCACAGCGGACTCCAGCGGACGCGTGTGGCTGGCGGTGCCGTGCGTTACAAAATGCAAGTAGGAGAATCGTTCGGGGTTGCTCCGGAGATAGGCCGAAGGGGTCGCCCGGTTGCCTTCCAGGATTTCTCGCTCGACTTGCGGAAAATATCCAGCGACTTTCGCCATCTCGGCCGGAGCCTGAGCCAAGGGCGGAAAATCCGTGTTCGGAGACTCCGCATTTCCGACCAGGAGCAAGTTTTTGCTCTTTGCAGGAACCTGCGGCGATGCAGAAGCGAGAAGAGTGAGCGAGCTGCCGGTAGTCAAGATGACATCTTCGATCCAGAAGTGAGGTTTTGGGTCGGGCACGATGAGGGACTCGAAATTCAAGCCGTACAGACTCTCCGCAGGAAGCAAAATCACCCGGGAACCTTTGGGTATGAGCTTGCTTGCGCGCTGTACAAGCATCGAATACAACTGCGCGCCCGCGGTACTCTTTCCGGATAAGACGTCCTCCAGATCCACGATCTGCTGCCGATAGGCTTTGACTAGGGGAGCGACCTCGGCAGATTTCGGCAAAACGAAACACGTGGTCTTGGCAGGCGAGATCACCCAAAGATAAGAATGATTTTGGCCCAGCCAGTAGAAGAGCAAGGTCGACCGCAGCCGCCGCGCGATTGACTCTGGTGCAACTGTTTGCAGGATGGAGGAGCTTCTTCGTGTTCCGGCGCCAAGACCATCTTCAAGCGTCCGGGCCCTGCTCAACTCCGCGATCTGGAGGGCTTCGCGAGAGCGCGAGTGCTTCAGCAGAAACTCAATGTAACTGTCGTAGACTTCAATGGGGGTGGAAAGAAAAGAGATGCGGAGTTCCTCCGCACCCAAGGATGAACGGGCCTTTGCAATTGTTTGCAATGCCTGCCGGTATTCGTATTCGGCGTCGCGGGCCCGGTTTTCAACACTGTAGCTTTCCGCCAGCCGCTCTTGGGCCTCCCACTTTTCTGGAGCAGTTGACGCGTTGTCGTCGATGACGCGTCGAAACAGCGGCTCTGATTCCTTATAGCGTCCTCGCGCTTGCTCCAGACTCCCCTTGTCTAATAAGGAATAAAGTTCGAGGGAGTGGTCTGGGTGTCGGCTGATGAACGAGGCTAACTGTTCTTCGTTTTTCTGCGCAAACTCCAAGTCGCCTGTGGCCAGCCCCAGCCGCGAGAGATTCTCGAAGCACAGCGCCATGGCGGCCTCGTCCGAAACGGAGGTGGCAATGGCGAGCGCGCTCTGAAAAGAGCTCTTCGCAAGTTCATAGTTGTGTTGTTGGTGATAGACATTCCCGGAATTGATTAGCGCGTCGATTTGAAGACGGACGGTGCCGGCCTGTTCCGCCGCTACGCGGGCTTGCCCAAGCAAATCCAGAGCCCGTTCGTAGTCCCCCATCTCCCGATAGCTCCAGCCAAGATTCCCCAGAATCCTGGCTACTGAACTCTTTGCATCGATCGTGACCGCCCGTTCCAGGGCTCTCCGATTCCATTCTATGGATTCGTCGTAGTGCTCCTGACGTGCGGCGACGAGGCCCAAGCTGCCGAGAGACGCGGCTTCCAAGAAAGGGTTCTTTTCATCTTTCGCCAGTTGCAGCGCAATCCGGTACTGAGATGAGGCAACTTCATACTCGCTTTTGGTGAGGGCCAGCGTTCCTTCTCTCAGGACTACCTCACCAAGGAATTCCGGATGTTTAGCCTTGGCAAGAATCTCCGCATCATCCAGCAGTTTTTTCGACTGCGCGTAGTTTAGGGTGTACGCATTCGCAATCCCCAAAGTCATCTTTCGCCACAGGTCAACATCGCTGCCGGCCAGCCCTGCAGGTAGGTCAGGTTGTAACAAAACCAGCGCATCTTTCGTGCGCCGCTCCCGCAGGAGGATTTCTGCTTTTAGAGCAATTAATTTCCAGTACCAATAGCCTTCCGGCGGAGAAACTATTCGCAGCCGGGAATCAACGAGGTCGAGGGCACGGTTGAGTTCGCCTCGATTGAGATAGGACCATGCTTGGTCATACATCTCTTGAAGAGGAGGAGTTTTCTGCCTATGGCAGCCGGTAAGAATCAGGAAAAGTCCCAGGCCCGCCGCAACTATGGCCAGGGAGTGCCATTGCCGCTGCCCTGGCCGGCCACTCCGCTGCCTGCGACGGGTGAACCCAGCTCGAAGCGCAACATCGTCAGTGTACGTTTGCAAGAACTCAGCAGGGCTTCGGCGAGATAAACTCTTCCAAAATCGGGTATCACCAGGGCGTGGCCTTCGACGGTCACTCCTGGGGCGTTCGTTTTGATCTTCTTGACGAGCGAGCAAAGAAGCTCTCCGTGGCCTTCCGACAGTGGCGTAGGCGTTCCGGAATGGAAGGGATCCTCCGCCATTCTCTTGAATTCCTTGTCCGTTTCCAACTCTTTCTTTATTTTTTCAAAGGTGTCCAGATGGGCGAATAGCCGCTCATTCTGCTCGATTTCCACCGGATGCCCGCCGATCTTCAGATGTTCAATGGTGCTGCCGACGAAGGAAAAGTGCGATTCGTCATCGGGAAGCACGTGGTAAGCCGAGAGCCGCATCACAATACGATCCGCCGTCAGAACATCGAGAAGATTCAAGCCTTCGACGGTCGCGGTGACAAGCGTGGTGTGGAACTCTTTGTCATCCTTCTGCTGCTTACTGCCCGCAACGTGTGAATACCCGGCCTTGAATTGCACGTGATGGTCCAGGCGAAAATTCTCGACTCTGGCATTGCCGTACCCCCCGATGGTAGGCAAAACGGTGGGCGCCTGCACTTCAATGAACCTGGAAATCGGCCTCGTGAATGAGCCGCTCAGTGCGAGTCCGCTGGCGTGATAATGGAAAACTCGCTTGACCTTGTCAGCCATAAGCTACTCCTTGGTGGCAGGACGTCTGCCAATACTGATGATTTATAGCTCTGATTCCACGATAAAAGGTATACGGAGAACTTCGCTGTTCTGGGGACCCTGCTTCAGCGTTCCGGTGTCACCAACAACAACGAGCTCATAATTTCCAGCGTGAACTATACCCCCGGGAATGAGGACGTGCAATTCCCTGTTGCTTTGCTCGCCCGTAAGGCCGAAGGTCCTCACCGAATGTCCAGATGAATCAACCAGATTTCCTTTGTAGCTCGCAAAAACCTGGGAAGGGGTAAAATCAAACTCCAAGGCAAAACTCTCGCTCGGGCGAACCGTCACTTTCGCAATGTTTCCGCCTCTGGTAGCCCCCTGCAGCCGATAGGTAGCCTCATAGACTTCGGCGGCACTTTGCTGCGTGCCATGTTTCTTCGCGGAAGGGATCGTCACCGCATTCTGAAAAACGACAATCGCAGCCAGTGCCGCGATGGCAGGGACAGCAATCACAGGCCGCAACCAACTGAACCAGCCCGGCCGTACTGCCCGCTCCCCGCGCGAGGGAGCCGGGGAGGAAAACTCTCTTTCCTCAAAGACGATCCGGCTGGCCGTGACAAATGTGGTCAAGGCCTTCAAATCCTTCGCACACTCGGAACAGTCAAAGTAGTGCTCTTCAAACTGTTCGCGAACTTCGGGAGGAAGTTCTCCCAAGACATACTTTTCAGCAGCTTGTAGCCGCACCGCTTCTAGATGGTCCATTTCCGTCATCCTCAAGATAGTGCAGGAAGAAGTGTTTTCGTTTCACTGGAGGCCGCCGTGAGTTGCGCGGCTCAGCGGGTGTTCAGGCTGCTGACCGAAAGTGGAGCGAAAACGGCTTTTGGCCCGGTGCAGCAAGACACGGAGGTACTCCCGGTCCACGCCGAATTCCCGGCAGATCTCGCTTTTGTCCTTTTCTTCCAAGAAGATAGCGCGAAGCAAGTCGCGATCGCGCTCCTTCATCTCAGCCAGGATTTCCCACACTTTTTCCTTGGTTTCCTTGGAGATCATGGCGCGCTCAACGTCCAAAACTTTATCGGGAGCGGAGGATTCCAAATGATCGGGCTGAAGGGGCTGAGTCCTGTACAAATCCCGCGTGTTCTCACGTAACACATTCTTACAAATGGAGTTAACAAAAGCCCCGAAGCGTTCCGGCTGGCGAATACCTCCTTCGCGGCGGAGGAGGAAGATGACACGAGAGAATGTCTCCTGGCGGACGTCATCCACCCGTTCCGGAGGAAGATACCTGGCGCGCAGCATGATGCCGAGAATCTGGCCAAAATAAGACACAAAATGCTGCTCGGTCGCCGAATCTCCTTCCCGGAGGCGATCCACATACGCCTTGTCGAATGCAAAAAGTTCCAAATTGTCCCCAGCTTGTCGCGGCTGAAGTATAACTTTGCCCCCACGCAAGAGGCAATGGAACCTTGTTCCCGGAATGAAACGAATTGCGGGGCCACGACACTACTTGAGGAGTGAGGCCCGGCGCAAACAGGGCTTCCTCTGGGGTGAGGGCAAGTCACCGACCTCACCCGCCTCTAGGGGCGCGTCTTGAGCACCTGACCGGACTTGGACGCGCCCTTCCTTCCTACTTAGCGGTGAGAATTGGGCTTTTGGAGGGTTCGTGGCAAGTCAAGTTGAGATCGCACACTATCAGGCCAGCAGCTTTGGGGAGCCGCCACCCAGGCAAAGGGTCGAATTTCGGCCGGCCAAGGCGGTGGACCGGGAATTGTTGGACACGATCTCGCGGGCCGCTGGAGATTCCACTGGCCAGGCAGGGACGCCGGAGGTTATCGCTCACGGTGTGGAGTTCGTTGCATTGCCCGGAAAAGCAGCGAAACTCCAGAACGCAATCCCCGAGGCCATGCGCAACACAATAGGCAACTCCAGAAGTTTCTCCGGCTGCATAGTCTTGGTATCCGAGCAGGAAGCGCGGCTTGTGACGGTGATAACGCTCTGGACGGGGAGGAACCGCGTTGAACAATGTAACGAAAACGCAAAACAAGTGAAGAAACTGCTGGCCCCTTACGTCGATCGTTTTTTGCGCACGCGGAGGCTTGCGGCATTCTTGTCGACTCGGTAGCGCGTGCCGCGCGGAAGACAAGTGGGGGAATGCGGCTCCGGTTGAAGAGTCCAGCTGCACGGTAACAAGAAGATTCGGGCGAAGCATTTGTGGGGACTGAGAACAGTGGGGTAAGGAAGTGCAACATCCTGAACACATCGTGGACAGTAAATCGAAAGCGCCAGGGGGCTTGGGGAGCGTGGACATGGTACCGGCAAAGCCAAAGTGCATGGTCAGTTGCTGCGTAAAGTCGGCTGTCATTGACTTGGCGGGACAGGATTTGTGTCTCGATCATTTTCTCGACAACTGCCGCGAACGACTGGATAAGCTTGAGCCCATGGTTTGCAGCCGTTTACCGGAATCGGAAGAGAATCTGGCCGCCCGGGCTTTTTTGGAGGAGTGCTCGAAACGCACGCTTTTCATCTGTCTGCGCCATGAGTACCTGTCCAACCTGGATCGTTCGCGCCTGCTGAACATCCTGCTGCTGGCTGGGCACCTCCAATTGCAGCTGCCCAGGTCCGTGGTGAAGCGTGAGGGCTCGGTTTCCGACCTTTCGGCAATTTTCTTTGGAAAGATTCCTGCCAAAGCTGGCCACGCGGAAGACCAGAAGGACTATTGATTTAGCGGCTGGCAGTCATCCCGTTACACATTCATTGTCCGCGTCACCTGCGCTCTTGTGTAATTCCGCGTTCCTGATATCATCCCAGAACCCCTGCCCCCTTTCCCACGGCGAATTGAGCCGAAACGCTTGAGGCCTTTGCATCACTACCTCTGAGTACACAACTGATTTCAGGAGCTTCCCATGGCCGGAATCGATCAACTAAAACACATCGTCGTCCTCATGATGGAGAACCGCTCCTTCGATCATATGTTGGGTGGATTGATGCAGAAATATCCCAAGATCAATGGCCTTACGGGAAACGAGTCGAATCCCGACACCAACGGGGCCATCGTCAAGGTCCAGCCCAACGCGAAATTCCAGAGCCAACTTGACCCCGATCCCGATCACCACTTTCCCGGCGCGGATCTTCAAATATTTGGCGGCGCGCCTCCAGGACCGGGGCGCGTTGCTAACATGCAGGGGTTTGTGAAGGACTATTTCTCGCAGACCAAGGACGTGAATCGCTCGCACAATATCATGTCTTACTTCACGCCAGACCAACTGCCGGTGCTGACCAACCTTGCCACCGAGTTTGCCGTCTTTAACGGCTGGTTTTC
>JBIOGB010000064.1:0-14401 GCA_044447665.1 Candidatus Acidiferrales bacterium
CGAAGTGGTATTTCGCACTGAAGGCGAACCTGATCGAATCGCGGCGAACGGGCGCGGCGATGGTGCATCCGATGAATGGACCGACAACCTTGCACTGGCGGTCTTAAGAACGCGCACAGGCAAGAGTGCCTGTGCTACTGGGCTTGGTTAACCGTAACACCACCCTCCCCCTGTGTTTTTCATAAGTGTTCATTCTAAAGATGGTTAAAGTCGTTTGTTTTGATGCGGTTTTGTAAGTGTTGATTCTAAGTACGTTAGAGCCGGTGCCGCCGAGAGCTATTTGGACGAGGGAGTGGCGGTGGGTAGGAGGTCGGGTTTAGGGCCGGGCTCGGCGGGCGGTGCGGGCTGGGCAAAAGAGGAACGGATGGTGCGGCGCCAGTAGTCAGTGCCGAAGGCGTTGATGTATTCACCCTGGGCGAACTGGATGGATTGCAGCAGGGTTTGGCCTAGATAGGCGAGGGTGGAGGCGGTCTTGGGCTTGACGTGGCCCTGAGCTACTCCGGAGAAGAGGCGGGCCAAGGCAGAGCTGAGATCGCAGGCGGAGAGATAACCGCCGGAGAGATCAGCGGCGATATTGCGGCCCACCTGCTGGGCGGCGAGGGCTTGCGCTTCCTTGCGTGCATGGTCAAAGCAGAGGTGCGGATGGGAGGAGCAGCGCGGAGTGCGGCAGCGGCGGCCATCGGCAAAGGAGAAAGAACACAAAGAGGAACGGTCTTTTTCATGCGCGACCGCAGAGCGGTCCTTTTTATGTGCGACCGCAGAGCGGTCGGCGGAGCGATTGGCTGACATGGGAATCTCCAGATGAGAAGAAGCTGAGTTGAAAGGGAATTCTCGCGGGAGGCGAGAGACACTACTAAACAATAATAATAATATCAAATGAGAGAGATGTCGTCAAGAGAAACTTGACGGAGATTTCCTGGGTAATCTTTCCAAGGTTAATGGGGAGTGGTACGTCGAAAGCGTCAGCGGAGGCTCGCGAGGTCGAAGGGGGTTACGACTTGCGGGTGGTCGGGAATGTCAACGACGATGGCGGCGTCGGCGGAAGAGGAGATCTTCTCGGCGTCGTAGAGGAGCACGATTTGGGCGCCGGTCATCATGGTGGTGTCGTCGGTCGTCCTGAAAGTGGGGCTGCCATGCATTTCGAGCGGCTCGACTAGATCGTCGCCGTCAAACAGGCGATAGGTGAAGTCTTTCCAAAAGTTCGAAGGACGCACGGAAAATGCGTTGAGGGAGCCGGAACGCTGATTGGTTTTTCCCTGGATCAATTCACCGTAAGAGTTCGTAAATTCGATGGTGATGGTGATACGGAGGCGGTCTCCGTTTTTGCGGTAATCCTGGGCGGCATCCTGTGCGCTGTAGCTGAAGGAGCGCTGCCGGGAAAGTTCGACGGCTTCCGCATAGGGAGTGAACAATTCGACGGTGGAGATCCAGGGACCGGATTCGGGAACCGGCAAATGCTGGCGGTATTTATCGAGGAACTTGGCGGTTTTTTCGTCGCGGCGCTGACCGAGAAAGTAGGCTTCGCGGATGGCCTGGTCGGACAGAGAAAGGTCAAAGGCAAACGAGGAAGGAGCGAGAAGCAAGGCCGCCATGAAGATGGAGGCGATGGAACGGCCAGGTGAGCGAGTCATGATCAATTTCCAGCTAAAAGATTTGACGAATTAGGTGGCCACGGCGTTTCAGATGCGGCGAGCGATGTTGGGGAAGTCGAGCCAGACCTTGATGCCGCAGAAATGGGAGCCTTCGGTGCAGATGGGGGTGGTGATGCCGGCGCGAAGGTGGCAGGGCGGACCAATGTAGCGGGAGAGTTCGGGGTGGACTTCGCGGAGCTGGGCGAGTTCGTCCATGGAGGCCTGGTAGATCTCTTCCTGGGCGTTGAAGCAGGTGCGCATGGTCCATTTGTGGAGAAGATGAAGAAGAGAGCCAGATTCGACGAGGCGGATGGACTTGGCGTTGGGGAGAAGATAGAGCGCAATTTCGATGGGGACGCCGCGGTCGAGGAGCTGATTCTTGGCGGCCCAGGCTTCCTGCATGGCGCGTTCGTAGACTTCTTTGGCGCGCTGATTGTTGGCGATGAGTAGAGGCAGGACGTAATCCGGCTCGCGAGTGTCGGCGAGCGTGAGGAGAGGGCGCGAGCCGGGGACCATGCGGTGACGCTGGTCCTGACTGTCGGCGGTGTGGCTGATTTTTTTTGCGAAGGTGTAGTTGGCGTGCTGGAGGGCGCGCATCATGGGGGAGTGGACGCTGACGTTGAGAGTTTCCAGGCGATAGAGATTGCGCGCCGGGTTTAGCAGACGATCGATAGCTTCGGCGTTGGTGCACCGCGCTTCGGCGAGACCGGCGACGGCGCGATAGGCTTCCGCGATGACGTGCAATGCGCGGGGCGAGTAGTCGACGAGTTTGGAGGTTTTGCCGCCGAGCTTGGCGTCGAATTCACGGGCGAACGCATCGCCAGCGACTTTCGCCGGCATGGTCTCTTTCCACTCCGGCAATTCTTCGAGGGGCTCGATGCCAAATCGATCGAAGAACTGCGCGTCAATTTCCTTGACATGCGCGACCATGGCGCCGACGACGGCGCGGGATTCGCTGGGAGTGTCCGAAGCGGCGCTCATGCGCCACAAACGGTGGAGAACGATGCCGGAAATCGTGTGCACCATGGTGGTGAACGCCGCGACCGGCAACACATAGCGGGCGATCTCGATGGCGCGCTTTTCGGCCGCGCGCTCGACCTTTTGAATGCGTTTGGCATTGGACATGGCGCTGATGTGCCAGATGTCGTTGAGGATGGAACGAGTGTCGCCGAGAAGAAGGGCGGAGAGCTCGCGATAGTATTTCCAGGCGCGTGCGACGCCGTGCTCGTAAATCTCTTTGCTCTTCTCATCGAAGAAGAGAGACAAGGGTGGGACGTAGGCTTGCGCGCGATCGAGGCGGACGTAGCGCTGGCTCTGCTGCTCGGAATTGTAGAAAGGATGAGCGTGGAGAAACGACCAGACGAATTGACGGCTGACATTTTCGATGCCGAATTCAAAATGCGCATGCTGGTAGACAGTGTGGTGGCCGCTGTAAAAAGTCGCGGCGCCGATGTTCACGCGCTGCTTGTCGGTGATTTCTTCGGGGCCGATGAGACGCGGAGCGTAGCAGGTGCGGGCGGCAGCGATGGCCGAATCGAACGGATGCGCGAAGGCGTTGCGAAGAGTGATGCGCGGCGGCGCGGTTTCGACAAGTTCACCGGCGGGCGCGCCTTCGAACATGCGGGATTGCGTGGCCACGATGGAAAGCTATTCTACACGGATGCGTTCACGCGCACATCCGGAGAAGATTCGGGGAATGCAAGGAAGGGACAGGCAGAAATGCGTGTCGCACAAGAAGAAGGCTATCGCGAGGTTTCACTTGTGGAAGCGGCGGCCCGGAGGCGAATGTTGCTGGAAGTTCGCGAAGGAAAAGCGGCAGCCCTTCGAGGCTCAGGGCAAGCAGGGCCCCGACAGGAGTCGGGGTAAACTGCCGCACTCCATACATTATTTCTTGGCGGCTTTGGCGGCGGCGTCGGCGTATTTCCTGGTGAAGCGCTCGACGCGACCCGCTGTGTCGATCAGCTTCTGCTTGCCCGTGAAGAACGGGTGGCAGCTCGAGCAGATTTCCACACGCAACATGTTGCCCTTGATGGTCGAGCGCGTTTGAAAAGTATGGCCGCAGGCGCAATGCACGGTAACGGGATGATAGTCGGGATGAATACCGGGTTTCATGAGGCTCCATTCTGTCGCGGCCGGTCTGCACGGCTTTCCCAATGGGGTGGGGGCGCTACTGCCGCGTCGCTAGGTCGCGAGACAATCATCAATCATACGCGAAGTGTCAAATTCGCGCCAACAGCTGCTTGTGGACGGAATATCAGACGCATGACGGGGAGGGCACGATAATCAACAAGTCCGGAGAAGAGAAGAAGTGTATTAGCGGGGCCGGAGACGGAACTAGGTGGTTGGTATGACAGCTGGCGTTTCGTTGGAGAAGACACTTTCGACACCAGCGCTGTCCACGGAGGTAACGACGTAGTAGTACGACGTTGCTAAGCTCACGCTCGCGTCGGTAAATCCCAATGAATTCACCGGGGACGCCGTAACACGTGCATAGGGTCCGCCCGAAATATTTCCACGATAAACGAAGTAGCCAATGATTTGGCTAGTGCTCGCGCCCCAGCTGAGCTGAACCTTATGCGTCCCGGCGACTACACCGTCGCCGAGGACGGCTAGATTTGCCGGGGATTTAGGATCATTGCTGCTAATCGTGAGAGTTCCGGAAACGTTTCCGGTCGCAGCCGGAGCGAAGGCCAGGCTAAAAATCTGATTTGCCCCTGGCGCGAGTGCGAGAGGCAAAGATGGGGGCGTTACTTGAAAGCCGGCGCCGGTCACCTGAATTTGCTGGACGTTTAGTGCGGCGGAGCCTGAGTTAGAGAGCTGGAGAGTCTGCGTGTTTTTCTGTCCGACTAGTACGCTCTGGAAATTTACACTGTTAGGCACCACGACGAGTTGGGGTTGGGATAGAGGTGTGGTCTGAGCAGTGGACTTGGCAGAAGTGACTCCTGCGCAGCCAGAGGTACCGAGCGCGATCAGGCCAACAAAGCACGCCGCGAGGAGTTTTACGTTTCGCCGACGAAAGTTCCGCTGTCCGGTCCCCAGACGTTCATGCACTCTCAGTTTCATGCCGGTAATAGTAATCGGGAGCCCGCCGCCGAGCAACTCCGCAGGCGTACAGTTTTGGGCCAGCCTGTTGCCTTGTACCTCCGGCCAGTCTGGTACAGGCATGTCGAAATTTGCGATCTGCGAACTTGATGTGCCTGCTTAAACTTAAGTTCGGCCATCGGAATTGAGCGACTGGCGTTGCGGATCACGCAAGGCCAGCTGCGGGGCCTCCAACTATGCCGGGCTGAGTGGAGAGACCCCAAAAGGGAGATGCAGACGCAGTGGGATTCGGGAGTCCCTAGGAAATGAAGCAACAGCCAATGCGGTAGCTGCCTTCGCTCGTACGCTTTGACCAGACTGGCTTGAGATTGACGCGCACGGGCGGAAGAATCGGCACATGTAAAACGGCGAGCAGGCTTTCCGGAAGATCCGGGGCCGAATCGAGTTCCAGCGCTACTCCGCCAAAACCGAGGTCGAGGACACGTGCGCGGCGCATTCCTTGTTCGCCGAGCACAGCGTAGGCGTTCGTGCCGGTCATAGAGACGCGCTCCGCTTTTCGGGGCACGGTATATACATGCGGGGCCACGGGTCCCGCAGGCGGGGAGGGTGCCGATAGGCCCGCCGCTGCGGCGGAGGCAGCGGCGGTAAGTGCGTTGTCAGCTTTTTCCGTGGCGCGTTTGGTTTCGATGGAGATGGTCCTCGGCGTCCCACCAGGACGTTCGGCTGGTGTGGTGGAAACATCTTCCGGAGCGGGAGCGGTTCGCGTGACAGCGCCTGCAGCTTTCCCGTGATTTGCTTGCTTTAAGCGATAGAGGCGCTCGTCGGCGACTCGAATTAGCTGATCGGCTTGTTCACCGTCCTGGGGGAACGTGGCCACGCCGTGATCCATGCTGACACTCACGCTGAGCTGGAGAGGTAGGAGCATTTCTGCAAAGACCGTTTCGACGCGGCGGCTAAGCGCCAAAGCCTGCGCAGCGTCGGTCTGCGGCAACAACAGAGCGAATTCATCGCCGCCGATGCGGAATGCCGAGTCGGAGGTGCGCAGGGCGCTCTTCAATGTGGTTGCCGCCGAGCGGAGTACTTCATCGCCGCGCGGATGACCATGCCTGTCGTTGACTTCCTTAAAGCGGTGTAAATCAAGAATAACGAGAGCCAGGGGCAGGCCATAGCGCCGCGCGCGGTTCAGTTCTTTTTCGAAGGCCTCGTTGAAAAGCCTTCGATTATAAAGCCCGGTCAACGGATCCGTCACTGCATTGAGTTGAAGTTTCTTCAACTCGTCGTATTCGATCAGAACGGGAATACGGAACCATCCGGCGGAGGTCAGCACATCCATGAGCGCGGTTTTCATAGAAACAGGACGGTGCAGAACTTCACTTAGCTCTTGCCGCCGGACGAGCATTTCATTCCAGAATTGGAGACATTGGCTCTCGCGCAGATCAAGGTGAGTGACTGCGCGAAAATAACGTTGGAGAAACTGGCCGCGCGCGGGCAGATCGAGACTCTCGAGCGTATCCGCCAACAACTCGAGATACGAATCTTCAATCGGCAAGCGCGGGGGCGCAGACGTGCCAGGGCTGGGCATACTGCGTGTACACCTTAAATTTACTTAATCCCCGCGGGGTGTGGGGAGAGAATATACAGGCTTCCGGGTATTGGGAGCAAGCTGACTTCCAATCGAAGGAAAAATCCATTGGTTTCGAACCAAAAGGCTGAAGCGAATGTTCGTAGCTATCCTATTATAATCAAAGGATATACGCAAATTCATCCGTCATCGCCAACTTGAGGATTTCCTCAGCGATGTAACAGGATTACCCAATTGGTCAGCTTTATGGATAAATTGTAATGGGGAGCTTACTCGAGTGCCCGAAGAAATTCTAAACCGAACAGCCGAGTGTCCCCAACGAGATCCTGCCTGAGTACGCGTGCTGCAATTGGAGGAGTCTCGTTGGGGACCAGGCTGGGCGTAACCGGGGAAGGGGCGGGAATCGTCAACTGGACAATCTGATCAGGCCTGAGGACATGGGAAGAGGCAATACAGGCCCCTATAGCGCTGATATTGAATGTCTTCGTAAGCTCAATAAAATCGACCCCGGATAGGTCGGTGCCGCGAAGGAAAACGGGGACTTGGAGCCGGATCCGAGGGAAATGGCGAGGCTTGGAATATTGCGCGCCGTGCCCCGCCTTATTGGAAAGTTGTGTCCCCACTCATCTCCTTTAGTACCGTAGCACTAGTACGCATCTGAGCAGCTTGAATGCCGGATATCTTCGTGATCAACTTTCCGTAACAGATTTGTTTTCAATAGGTTAGTGCGAGCTAGCTGGAGCTAGGGGCTTCACCTGAATAAATTGCCCACAGAGAATACCACTTCCCTTCCGGAAATGTGCAAATGGAACGCTTTTACCATTGACACTGCTATTTAGGTCTGCGAGCATGGCTAAATCCACGAGGGAAAATATTTTCCACTCTTCAGGTGTGGACTGAGGGTTTCGAATGGGTATCAGCCTGACTCCATCTTTGAGCTCCGACCAGAAAAAGCCGACGGCCATCCCGCTTGCATTTGTAATTGGACTGCTCGATAGGCTCGACAAAGCCCTCTTGATCGCGGAGCGTGGCGGGCGAATTGTTCTGAGAAATCTGCGGGCGCGCCAATGCCTTGAATCGTTGGATTACAAAGAAAGCTCACAACCGGATTTTTTCCAGGATTTGTTGAGAAAGGATGCGAAAAAGATCTTCGAAAGGCTTCAAGACGGTGAACAAGATGTGGAGCTGGAGGTGGTGCGTGGCGAGAATAAATTGCACGCGCACATTGAGTGGCTGCCTGAGCCGGATTGGCTCATCGTTCAATTTGATTTTCAAACGAATGCACGCTCGGATCAAGTTCCAGGCACACAACTGACGGTGCAGGAGCTGCTGCAGGAGCGCGAAATCACCTATCGAAATCTTCTCGCCGCGTATTTGAAGCTGCAAGAAGTGAACCGGCAGAAGACCTTGTTTCTGGCGTCTGCGGCGCACGAACTGAAGACTCCGCTGGCGGTAATCAAAGGCTACTACGACTTGCTGCTGACGGGATCGCTCGGCAGACTGTCGGAGAAGCAGCGGGACATTCTAGAGGAGTCGAAGGAAAGCTCCGAGCGGCTGGTGCGGCTGGTCTCCATGTTCCTGAATTATTCCGCGCTCGAGAGCGGCAAGCTGATTCTACAGCTTCGCGAAAATGATCTACGCGATTGCCTGGAGGAACTCGCCAATCGGTGGTCCGAAGCATTTCAGCGGAAAGGGGTCAAGCTGGAAACTTCTTTGGATCCCTCGATATCGAGCTTTCGTTTCGATTATCAGAAGGTGCAGCAGACCGCGGCAAATCTTCTCGATAACGCGTTGAAGCACACGCCCAGCGGCGGGGTAGTCACCTTGAAAGCGACGCCGCATTTTTGGGAGCGCCGGGTGGTTGAGGCAAGCCCGGTCGCAGAACGCCGGCGCTTCCGTCTTCCGCGGCCCAACAGTGTGGAGGTGAGCGTGATTGATTCGGGCCCGGGTCTTGCCCCGGAACACCATCAGGAGATCTTTGAAGATTTTGTGCGCGTGGATCGTAACACCTCGGGGATGGGGCTAGGGCTTGCGATTTCAAAACGGCTCGTGCAAGCGCATCGCGGCAAAATCTGGGTGGAGAGCGAGACAAACCGCGGGAGTAAGTTTACGTTTTTATTGCCGATGGATCAGAATTAGTTTGGGCTGTTCTGCAAAGGAAAGAGGATAAACGGATGGCGGCCAAAGAAAAGATTCTCGTCGTGGATGACGAGCCCAGCATTCGAAAATATCTGCAAACGCTGCTCGAGGTTGAAGGATTTGACGTCGAGAGCGTGAGCTGCGGCAAGGATGCTATTGAAAAAATCAGCGGCGGAGAGCGCCCGGAATTCATTATTTTGGATGTGCTGATGCCGGAACTGAATGGCATTGAAACGCTGAAAGAGCTGCTGAAGATCGATCGCACCCTCAACGTCATCATGCTGTCGTGCTCGAACGAGGTCGGCACGGTGGTGGAGGCCATCCGCATCGGCGCCCACGATTACCTGACGAAACCATTTGAAAAGACCGAGCTGGATGCTGCGATGCTGAAATCGCGCAAGAAGAAACAACTGGTAACGGAAAATCAAGCGCTGCGCGATTATTGCGATCAAGTGACGGAGGACTTGAGCTTTCTAGCCGCCAGTCCGCAGATGGTCCGTATCCGCCAGCAAATATTGCAGATCGCCCCAGTAGATGTGCCAGTTTTTATCTGCGGGGAAAGCGGAGTGGGCAAGGAAGTCGTAGCGCGGATGATTCACTTGCGCTCGAAACGGCGCAACCAGCCGTTCATCAAAGTGAACTGCGCGGCGTTGCCCGGGGAGTTGCTAGAATCCGAGCTGTTTGGATTCGAGCAGGGCGCCTTCACGGGAGCGGTGCGCAGCAAACCCGGCAAATTCGAAAATGCAAATAAAGGAACAATCTTCCTCGATGAAATAGCGGAGATGAGCACGCATCTTCAGGCGAAGCTCCTGCACGTCCTGCAGGACCACCAATATTCACGATTGGGCGGACGACATATGGTGGAGACCGACGTGCGCGTGCTGGCGGCCACCAATGTGGACGTGCAAGAAGCGATGAAGACCGGGCGTTTTCGCGAAGATCTCTATTACCGGCTAAACGTTCTCTCCATTTTGGTGCCGCCACTGCGCGAACGTCTTGTGGAAATTCCTCTCCTTTTCCGCCATTTTCTGGATAAGTACAGCGAGAAATTCGGGAAAACCCCCCAAGGGCCGTCGAAGTATCTGATGGACGCGGCTGTGAATTATCCTTGGCCGGGAAATCTGCGCGAGCTGGAAAATTTTGTGAAGCGCTACGTGATTCTGGAAGATGACGAAGGCAGCCTCCGCGAGTTGATCGAAATGTCCTCGACGCGGCAGCGGACGTCGCCGCGCGAGGAGCCCGCGGCGCCGCGTGAACAAGGGTTGAAAGCGCTGGTGCGGGGGCTGAAGGATGAGGCTGAGACGGAGGCCATCGCGGACGCGCTCGAGAAAACGCGCTGGTGCCGCAAGGATGCCGCAAAGATGTTGGGGATCAGTTATAAAGCGCTGTTGTACAAGATGCGGCAATTCAATCTCGATACACCGAGGACGCGGCGTTCCGCGGCTGCGGCCGCACCGGCGGAGGCATCGCCGGTCGGCGCGGTCCGGAACGAATAGGGTAACGCATTCCTCCAGTCAATCACGGGGGCCACAGAAAATAAGAACAGGCTTTGCGTCCGACACTTCATTGCGCTATTGTTCCCAGAAGGTTAGCGACAGCTTGAGAATGGTTGCATATGCTCACGCTGTTTATCGTTCCACAAAAAGAACAGCACGGATGACGGGCAGGGAAGCAGTCTCAAGGGCTTGAGCTGCGACCCGTGTGGAGGCTGGAATTGATGACGGAACGCCGCACGACGCGACGCTATGATTTGTCCTTGCCGGTGATCGTCCGGGTACCCACAGAACGCGCGATGGAATCGCAAAAAGGAAAGACGCGAGACATTTCCCCGCGTGGCCTCTACTTTGTCATTACACAGGGCCTCGAGGCCGGGTCCGAAATTGATATCACGCTGACGCTCCCCTCTGAAATTACGCACGGCACGGAAGTTTTTGTCCGCGCACTGGGCAAAGTGCTGCGAGTGGAGCGACGCATGGAAGACGACAGCACCCGCATGGGCGTGGCTGCCGTCATTGAGCGCTACGACATCATTCGCGGTGAAACTGCGGGCCGCGCGTGATTTCATAAATCTTGCGACCTAATTTGTTTCCCGAACCAGGATATTTCTCAAGCGGCATTTACAAGTTTCTTCGAATGAGGTTCCAAGCATCCGCGTCTCCCATGAGTGAGTATCGTGGCGGCTCTTCTTCAGAATCCCCCCAATCATGCAGCAAGAAACTTGACTGAGTGTTATCGAGAAGGTTTTCTTTGGCGCGCTGCTGGCCCGTAATTGCTCGTTCAGGCGTAGACTGATTTTTTGCAGCCATGAGTCAGGGAGACCAGTTTTGAGCAGCGAGATTCTAATTGTGGTGACGGGGGCGGGCGGATTCATTGGCGGGAATTTGGTTGCCGCACTTCGCGGGCAAGGCAATCAGAGAATTCGGGCCATAGATATCAAGCCTTTCGAGGAGTGGTACCAGCGATTCAGCAATGTAGAGAATTTATCCCTGGACTTGAATATCAATGAAAATTGTGAAACGGCGGCCAAGAATGCCAGCGACATTTACAATCTCGCCGCAAACATGGGGGGGATGGGCTTTATCGAGCACAACAAAGCCCTCTGCATGCTCTCGGTTCTTATCAACACGCAAATGCTGCAGGCAGCGGTGAAGCATGGCGTGAAGCGATATTTCTTTTCCTCTTCCGCCTGCGTGTACAACGGGAACAAGCAGAAGACCTTCGAAGCACCTTCGCTAAAAGAAGAAGACGCCTATCCAGCTCTTGCCGAAGACGGCTATGGCTGGGAAAAACTATTTTCTGAGCGGATGTGCCGGCATTTCCGGGAAGATTTCGGGTTATCCACGCGTGTAGCGCGTTTTCACAACGTGTACGGTCCCTGGGGGACATGGGAAGGCGGCCGGGAGAAGGCGCCTGCTGCCATCTGCCGGAAAGTGATTGCTGCAAAAGTGAGCGGCAAGCACGAAATTGAGATATGGGGCAGCGGCGAGCAGATCCGCAGCTTTATGTACACAGACGATTGCGTCAAGGGCATTCAACTGATCATGGATTCGGAAATCCTGGAGCCGATCAACCTTGGTTCGAGCGAAGCCGTGACCATCAATCAGCTGGTGGAAATCGTCGAGGAAATCGCGGGAACAAAGCTGAAACGCAAGTATGACTTGAGTGCTCCAAAAGGCGTCAATGGCAGGAATAGCGACAACACTCTGATCAAGAAATATCTCAACTGGGAGCCGAATATTCCTTTGCGGACGGGTCTGGAGAAAACCTACGCGTGGATCTACGATCAATATTTGGCTCGCAAGCGGGGCGAATCAGAAGTTGAGCAAAAATCTTCTTCAGCACGGTAATCCGACAATTTTTCGCGAAAAGTAACGCCCGAGCGGGGCAGGTGTTGCAGAGGCCTGAGTTGCAGCGGAAGTGGTTTTGGTGCGGAGTATCGACCGGAAGATCTATTCTAAAATCGTGTCGAGAGAGAAAATCCGTCGCTAGAATCGAGCATATTTTTTCTCATCATTCCCTGAGTACAACCAAACACGGCGCTAAGGGGTACTAGGACTTCATACTAGATATTTCGCTTAAGTGGTTTTTAATCTGAACGTTGAAGAACAGATTGGCTCCTGCATGGTCCTTCTTTCATCACCTGCCGTTGGTCTGCCAGGTGCATCTTCGAATAGGCAAGGGCATTGCGCCACTATGCGTAACAGGATCGCAACCAGGAACGTGAATCCCGAACCGAACAGTCGTATCCTGCCGGAAGAGGTTCTCTTTGGCAGGTCGCCGACGATGGCTGAATTGCGCGGGCGGGCTGGAAAGATATGTACCTCGAATATCCCTGTGCTCCTGCAAGGTGATGGCGGAACCGGAAAAGAAGCCCTGGCGCGGTGGATTCACGCGCATTCCGAATTTCGGACGGGCGAGTTCGTGAAAGTAAACTGCGCCGCCATTCCGGGAACACTTCTTGAGAGTGAACTGTTCGGTTACGAACAAGGCGCGTTTACCGGCGCTCAGGCTCCGAAACCGGGGCTGGTCGAGCTGGCGCAAAATGGCACACTTTATTTGGATGAGATTTCTGACTTAGACAGGATATTGCAGAGCAAACTTCTGCATTTTATGCAAGATGGGTCTTTTTCGCGGATAGGTGGCGAGGCACAGCGGACCGTCAATACACGTATAATTTGCTCGACCCATAAAGACTTAGAAAAGGAGATTGCCGCCGGGAACTTTCGAGCGGACCTGTTCTATCGCATTAACGTGCTTCGGCTGCGGTTGCCGCGGCTTAGTGAGCGGAGAGAGGATATCCCTGCGCTCGTAGAGTATTTCCGGACGCACTACGAGCAACAGTTTGCCAAGGAATCAAAGGCGTTAGATCCGGAAATGCTCCAATATCTCCAGAATTTGAATTGGTCTGGAAACATTCGTGAGCTTTCCAACTACATCGCACGATACGTGATTATCGGACCGGAGGCGGCGATACTCCAAGAGTTGCCGCGGAAGCGCACCGCGCTCGTGCGGGGAACTTCCGGCGAGGCCGAGACCGTGTCGCTGAAGCGTATAGCGAAGGAAGCAATTCGCGAGATGGAACGCAAGGTCATTCTCGAGACGCTTCGAGCCAATCAGTGGAATCGCCGGAAGACAGCCCAGGCGCTAAAGATCAGCTACCGCGCATTGATCTACAAGATTCGTGACGCAGGACTGATATCCAGACGCGCCAGTCTTCTGACCGGCACTCCACAATCTGGCGCACGAGCACCGCAATCCTCCAACGATTAATACCGTTTATTTCCGACATCCTTCAGTCCGTGTTCTGCCACACTGAAAGGATGCTAAGAAAAAGGCCGGGGTAAATTATGGTCGACCGGACAGCCCAAGCGACTGTCCTAAATTTGGACGTCCCACCAGTATCCTTCCCTAGAACGCACACCTTACTCTCCCCCAAGGTGAAAGCTGGGGGAGGCAAGAGAAATGAATCTCCGGCGTGCGGTGTCACGGGGGCAATGGCAAGAATCACTCGATAAGGAAACTAAGCGCAGGCTGCGCGGGGCACTTGCCTTGATTTTGGCGCTGGCGCTGCTCGCATTGATCAACGGTTGCACAGGGCTAACGAGCGCGAACGGATCGAAATCTCAGTTGCCACCGCAAGCCGCTATCCAAGTGACTCCTGGCAGTCTCAACTTTGGCAGCCTTGTCGTCGGCAAGAAGATGTCGCAAACTGCCTCGGTCGCGAATACTGGAAACACTTCAGTTAATGTAAGTGCGGCCGCCATATCAAGTGGCCAATTTTCAATTTCTAGCCTCACTATGCCCCTGTCCCTACCCGCGGGACAGTCCAGTATGTTTCAAGTGTGGTTCGACCCGAGCGTCGCGGGAAGCGCCACTGCTACTTTGGCTCTCCAGACCGACACAGGGGTTTCTTCGGGGCAAATAGGGCTTACGGGTGTGGCAACGGCGCCGCCGCAGCAGATTGGCGTGAGTTCTACGAGCCTGAATCTCGGTACTGCGACGGTAGGAACAACCGCCAAGGGTTCGCTGACGCTAAAGAATACGGGCGGAGCGAATCTGATCATCTCATTGATTTCCGTGAGCGGAAATGCTTTTGGCGTCTCCGGTATAACTACCCCCAGCACAATTGTGCCAGGTGGCAGTGCCACATTGAACGTTTCATTCGCCCCGACAACTGCCGGAAGTGATTCCGGCGGCATCACTATCACGAGCAATGATCCGCAAACTCCGACAACGTCCATCACGCTCGCGGGAACTGGCACCTCGGCACCGGTAGCGCCAACGATCACGACACCGCCTACGAACCAGACGGTAACGGCGGGACAGACAGCAGTGTTCGCAGTGGTGGCGAGCGGGACCTCACCGTTGAGCTACCAGTGGCGGAAGAACGGGGCGAACATCGCCGGGGCCACGGCGGCGAGCTACACCACACCGGCGACGACGACTTCAGACAGTGGATCGACGTTCGCAGTGGTGGTGAGCAACTCAGTGGGGACGATGACGAGCG
>JBIOGB010000065.1:0-13604 GCA_044447665.1 Candidatus Acidiferrales bacterium
GTGCGACATGCCGGTGAAGCCGAATTCGGCAGCGGAATCGAAGCGCTCGCGGTAAAAGCGGTAAAAAAGAGCAGCGGAAGCAGTGCCGTCAAAGCAGCGGTCGTGGAAACAGAGCCGGACCCGGGTCATGATGAGCTGAAGGCGCCTTTCTTCCCTTAGATTGTCCCAAACCATCGGGGACAAAGCCCTAAACAATGGAGGTGGGTATCCAGAAAGTCAAGCGGAAACACGGAGCGGACGAATGTGCTTTGAACAATATAACGTCAAGCGGGAAGGGGCGGTCTTCCTGAAGTTTATTCAGCAGCGAGGGATCGAAAACTCTATTTCCCTGCGATGCCCTCCGCCAGGTCAGAGACAACCGGCAGCTTAAATCGTTCGCCCTGATAAGCCTTGACCATAAGGAAAATCCAGAGAACAAACGAGGCCAGGTTGACCAAGTGGAGGAGCAAGACACCGGGAGCAAAAAAGTGAAACCCGCCCGAAAACAAGCTAACCCCGAGAAACATCGCCAGGGCGATGCTGATGATATGGAGACCCCCGAAGACGACGATGGATTGCGCGGCATGGAATTTGACGAAAGGACGTTTGTCGATGAGAAGAAAGACAATGCCCGTGAGCCAACCTAGTACATAGCAGAGAGCGCCAGCGGCGTTTTCCGCGAGCCCCGCAGTGGGCGCTGATCCAGCAGGCGCAGGCGCCGCTCCCTGACTGGCGCCGCATTTTGGGCAAAAGGCTGCGCTGCCAATCTCCTGACCACACGACTTGCAGAATGCCATGGACGCACCTCCCACAGGGCTTAAATTGCGCGGAGCGTAACAAAAGCACCCTTGGGGTGCAATGTTTTTCAGCGCGCACTTTGGAAGGCAACTTCTCCATCATCGTTTCCCGGCCCCGCGCAGTGCGCATTCCTTTACAATCGGGGCGTGGGAAATCGCTCCTCGCCTCAATTCCCTGCCGCAAATTCCGTATCACCGCCCGGCGCGGCGCTTCCCTACCGCATCCTGGGATTTGAATGGCCAAGCGATGTGACCCCGGCCGAGCGGAAATCGCTCCTTGCCGGCGGCTTGGGCTGGATGCTGGACGCGATGGACGTCATGTTGTATTCGCTCGTCCTCGCTTACTTGATTCGCGATTTCTCGATGGACAAAAGCACGGCGGGCTTCCTGATGTCGCTGACGCTGATCGCTTCCGCAATCGGGGGGCTTTTCTTTGGCGTGCTCGCGGACCGCATCGGAAGAACCCGGGCGCTGATGGCCTCCATCCTCGTCTATTCCCTGGCGACGGCCGCTTGCGGTTTTTCGCGCACGATTCCGCAGTTGGCACTGTTCCGCTTCGTGCTCGGGTTGGGCATGGGCGGCGAGTGGACAACCGCGGCGGCGCTCATCGCGGAAACCTGGCGCGCGGAACATCGCGGCAAAGCGCTCGGCCTGATGCAGTCGGCCTACGCCATCGGCGAGGCGATTGCTGCCCTCGTCGTTGCCGTTGTTTTGCCGCATTTCGGCTGGCGGGGTGTATTTTTTGTGGGAGTCTTGCCCGCTTTGCTCGTCTTCTGGATTCAGAAAAGCGTGCCCGACTCCCCCATTTGGAAAAATCGCGAGCGAAGCGCCCGAGGGGTCTGGCGGAAGCGGCTCTTCGAGAAAGATGTTTGTCGCAACGGTTTGCTGGCCACCACCATGAACGCTTGCGGCATGTTCGGCTATTGGGGATTGTTCACCTGGGTTCCAGCCTACCTGTCGCTTCCTGCTTCGCAGGGAGGGCGTGGCCTGAGCCTGGTCAAAACAACCACGTTTTTTCTGGTGCTGTGCGGCGGAAAGTGGCTGGGTTATGCGCTATTCGGATTGTTTGCGGACGCCTTTGGCCGGCGAAAACGGTTTTTTGTTTATCTGGTGATTGCCGCGGCGCTTGTGCCGCTTTACGGGATGGCGCGAAGTCCTTTCTGGCTGCTGGCGCTGGGGCCGCTTGTGGCGTTTTTCGGAACAGGATTTTTTTCGGGTTACGCGGCGATTGCCAGCGAGATTTTCCCGGGAGAAATTCGCGCCGCCGCAATGGGGCTCAGTTACAACATCGGCCGCGGCTTGTCCGCAGCGGCTCCCTTTGCCGTGGGCGCGCTGGCGATACGCTACGGAATCGGGCCGGCGTTTTTTCTGCAAGCGGCGGCGTTTTTCCTAGCGGCCATCCTTGCGCTGGCCTTGCCTGAAACGCGGGGGCGGCAACTCGAATGATTACGCTGCGCCGGCGCGCGACTGCTCACGCTCTCCGGCGTCATGCAAAGTAAATTTTTTCGCGAAATAGGGGGCGTGGGCAAGCGTTTTCTGAAAATCGAGGTCGTCATCATAAACGCGCTTTGGAATGCGCCGCGCCATGATGCTGAATTCGAGCGAGTCTCTGCGGAAGGGGTATGGCGCGAGCGCGACGACGTTGCCTCGTTCCGGCCGCAAATCCCAGCCCGTTTCGCCGCCTTGGTTATCGACCGGGACCTGGTCAATCGTCGACCCTTCCAGCGGCGCCAGGCAAAAGTAGAGTGAGAGGCGGTCCAACGCTTCGAGGCGCTGCGAGTTCGCTTGCAGCATTTTTTCTTCGGCAAAACTCTTCATATCGGGATTCGCTCGCAGGTCCACCTTCAGACGCAGTTGCTGAAGCTTCAGCCGCTGCACAAAATCATTGGCCAGCTGCGTTTCGTTGGCTTTGATGTACTTGGCGGAAAATCCCGGCATCGTCGCTCGCGTACGATCGTAAAGCCCGGCGCAGTGCATGCTGACAAGCAGGCCGGCGTAGTGATTTTCCTTGATGAGACGCTCGATGCCGCGTTGATAGAGCGTAATGTGCTGTTCGGTGGGAATGGACGTGAAGCTGTAGGGCAGCCGGGTTTTGAGGTCGAGCTGTGGTTGCAACTCCCATTCGCGCCAGCCATTGTCGTGTTCCGCAGCAGCCAGGCAGAAGGACGCAAACGGTTCGGGGCGAGCGAAGTGCTCGTTCCCCCACTCACGAGCAAAGAAGCCCGACAACACCGCATGCTCGGTCTGGCGGATCAGAAGGAGATGATCGCCGTGCTCCTGAATAATCATGGCGCTGCCCTCGCGTGCAGCGATCGACCCAAAACGCTCCTTGGGCGATTCAACGCTGGAGTTCGGCGGGCGGGGAGGCCGACGAGCCCGATTTGATGAACTTGCTTATTATGCTCCTGGTGCACACCGCAATCCAGTGAGTTTCGAAGGCTCCCGGGAGCTCCAGGGGACGAAGCAGCAAGCTCAAACCATACCAAGCCGGGGACGAATCGAACAAGGCGGGGCATCGCTGCCGCCCATCTGGAGATTCGGCCCAAAATCCCGGTATAGTGGTAGCACGGTTGCGGGAGTGGCGGAACTGGCAGACGCGCAGGACTTAGGATCCTGTGGCCGAAAGGCCGTGGGGGTTCAAATCCCTCCTTCCGCACCAGGGAGTTCGCATGGAGCGCAGCATTCGCGACGTCATCAACCTCTACAACCCCAACGACCCGCTCGACCATGCCTGGACGATTCCGGCGCCGTGGTATTTCGATCCGCGCGTGGCGCGGCTCGAGCAACAGAGCGTTTTCGCCGCAACCTGGCAAGTGGCCGGACGCGTGGGTCAAGTGCGCGAAAAAGGCCAATTCTTCACCGCGGATCTTGCGGGCGAGCCGATCGTCGTGGCGCGCGGAGAAGATGGGCAGCTCCGCGCGTTTTATAACGTCTGCAGGCATCATGCGGCGGCGGTCGTGACCGAAGCGCAAGGCTGCGCGAAACAGTTCCGCTGCCCGTATCACGGCTGGACCTACGGGACCGACGGCGCGCTGAAAGGCATGGTCGAATTTGACGGCGTCTGCAATTTCGACCGCGGGAAAAATGGACTTGTACCGGTGCGCGTGGACGTCTGGGAAAATTTCGTCCTCGTGAACCTGGACGGGCGCGCCATGGCGCTGCGTGATTATCTCGGAGCGGCCGTGGATTTGGTCGCGCCTCTGGAGCTTTCAAAAAAACTGCGCTTCTTCGACCGGCGCGTTTACACCCTCAACTGCAATTGGAAAGTTTATGTGGACAATTATCTCGACGGCGGTTATCACGTCCCGCACGCGCACAAAGGGCTCAGCAGCGTAATCGAATACACGAAATATACGATTGAAAACCTGGAGCGCGCCTGTCTGCAGTCGAGCCCGCTTTCATCCGACTCCAGCTCGGAAGCAGGCGTCGCAGATACGCGCCAGGGCCGTGCCTTCTATCTCTGGTTCTACCCGAACTTCATGATCAACGCCTACGAAGGCGTGATGGACACAAATTTAGTGTTGCCTCTCGGCGTTGACAAATGCGCCGTAGTCTTCGACTACTACTTCGCCGACGTCACCGCCGCGGCCGAAGCGCACAACAAGGAAAGCATTAAAGTCAGCGAGAAAGTGCAGGACGAAGACATGTCCATCTGCGACGCCGTCCAGCACGGCCTTGGCTCGCGCGCGTATGTGGCGGGCCGCCTGTCTGTCCGCCGCGAGGCCGGCGAACATCTCTTTCATCGTTTGCTCTATGCCGATCTCAGCGGCGCCTTGAGCCGCCCGGCTGCCGCAGATTAGATTGGCTTTGGAGATTCCCTTCGATTCCCTCCACTCGCCGGCGCCTCACTCAAATATGATCGTCTTGTTGCCGTGCAGCAGGATGCGGTTCTCGATGTGCCAGCGAACCGCGCGAGAGAGCACTACTTTCTCGAGGTCCCGGCCTTTTTCCACCAAATCCTCAAGCGCATCGCGATGGGAGATGCGCGCGACGCCTTGCTCGATAATCGGGCCATCATCGAGAACTTCCGTAACGTAGTGCGCGGTGGCGCCGATGAGCTTGACGCCGCGATCGTAGGCTTGTTGATGCGGCTTCGCGCCGAGGAACGCCGGCAAGAAGGAATGGTGAATGTTGATGATTTGTTGCGGATAGTGGCGGATAAAGTCCGTGGATAGCACCTGCATGTAGCGCGCCAGGACGATGAGGTCGATCTTGTGATGCAGGAGGATCTCCCTCTCCTGCTCCTCCGCCTTGGGCTTATTTTCTTTGGTTACCTCAATAATGTGGTAGGGGATGGCGTGAAAATCAGCATGGCGTCTCGCGTCCGGATGATTGCTGATGATCAGCGGAATTTCGCAAGCCAGCTCGCCGATCCGCTGCCTGTAGAGAAGATCCACCAGGCAGTGGTCGTACTTCGAAACGAAGATCGCCACTCGTGGCCGGTAACTCGATACTGCCACGCGCCACTGCATCGCAAACTTGTCCGCAATCGGCCCGAACTTTTCCGGAAACTGGTCCAGGCTAAGTTGAAAACCCTCGAGATCCCATTCCACGCGCAAAATAAAATCGCTCCTCCCCCGCCTGGTGCTGCTCGAAATGCAGGATGTTCCCGTCGTTTCGATAGATAAAATCGGCGATCGTCGCGTCCAGCCCCTTGCGATCCGGGCACTGCACTAATAGGACGGCACTGTTTCTCACCGAGCGTCTCCAGCAAGCTTCCGTATTCTACTCGACTCACCCCTCCCTTTGCCCCGGCTCAATTGACGCTGTGGGACGCCTCCCCTATACTGACATTTCGATTTTGAAGGTGATCTCTCACCTGTCTGGCCTCATCACATAGCCTGGCGTTTCCGCAAACAAGGACCGGGACGCGCGCTTTCGGGACCAGCGAACATTGTCACTCGCATCCCTCGCAGTGACACGAAAGGACCGCCGTATGGCCGAAGCAACCTGCCGCCGCGAGCTCGACCTGGAAATTCCCGCGGAGGAAGTATCGAGGGCGATGGAGCGCGTCGCCAAGGAGTTCGCCCGCATCGCCAACGTGCCGGGATTTCGCCGCGGCAAGGCGCCCATTTCCCTGATCCGCCGCAGATTCGCGGATGACATCAAAGGCGAAGTGCTGCAATCCCTGGTACCGGAGCGCGTGGAGAAGGCCGTTGCCGAACAGAAACTGACTCCGGTTTCGCAGCCGCAGGTGGACAAGCTGGATTACGCCGAGGGCCAGCCGCTGAAGTTCCGCGCAGTGTTTGAGGTGCTCCCCGACTTCGAGCTGCGTGATTACAAGGGCCTCGAAATTGAAATACCCGCAATGGACATAACGGACGAGGATGTGGCGAAGACGCTCGAAGAAATGCGCGAGCGCGCCGCAGCGTTTGCCCCGGTGGAAGGGCGCACGGTTGAAAACGGCGATTTTGTGCAACTGAAGCTTCTGGGCACGCCCGCCGGCGGCGGAGACCCCTTGCAAGCGGACAGCGTGCTTTGTCATATTGGCGCGGAAGAGACCATGGAAGCGTTCAACGAAAATCTGCGCGGCGCAAAGGTCGGCGAGCACAAGAATTTCGATGTCGTCTACCCCGCCGATTATCCGGACGCCAAGCTCGCGGGAAAGACCTACCACTATGCAGCGGAAGTGTTGGGCATCAAAACGAAGAAGCTGCCCGAGCTGAATGACGAATTTGCGAAAGACGTCAGCGATGCGGCGACGCTCGACGAACTGAAGAAGAAGGTCCGTGAAGACCTTGAGCATCAGCGCGATCACAAACACAAAGAGCTGTTGCACGAGAAAATCCTCGCCGCCCTCGTGAAGCTCCACGACTTCCCTGTTCCCGAGGCGCTGGTCGAGCATCAGATGGACGTGCGGCTCGAACGTGTGGTCCGTTCGCTGGCGGCGCAAGGCGTCGACCCGCGCGCGGTCAACGTCGATTGGGTGACGCTGCGCAGGCGCCAGCAGGAGCGCGCTGCGGATGACGTCAAGGCGGAATTGATCGTGGACCGCATCGCCTCCAAGGAAACTATCGATGTGAACGACCAGGAGGTCGACCACGAGCTCCAGCACCTCGCCGGGCATAGTGGCGAATCGGCGGAAGCGATTCGCGCTCGTTTGACAAAGCAAGGTACGCTCGATAGGATGAAAGCTAAGCTGCGGAGTGATAAAACTCTCGACTGGCTCGCGCAGAATTCTCGGATCAAGACGGTAGCCGCAGCGGGCGCAAAGTA
Organism: Candidatus Acidiferrales bacterium; assembly: GCA_044447665.1. Lineage (GTDB taxonomy): Bacteria > Acidobacteriota > Terriglobia > Acidiferrales > UBA7541 > Acidiferrum. The sequence goes on from JBIOGB010000065.1 coordinate 6,993, forward strand.
AACCAAGTCTGGATCCGGCGCACAACAGCGGATTTCACGGCCACGGGGCGGTCAGGGCACTTTGTGACCGCAAGGCGATCAATCACCCAGATGAAAAACTTCGACGAACCGGAATACCGCGGGACGACGCTTGTACCCATGGTGGTCGAACAGACCAGCCGTGGAGAGCGCGCCTACGACATCTACTCGCGTCTCCTCAAGGAACACATCATCTTTGTCGGCACGCCGATTGACGACCACGTCGCCAATCTAGCGACCGCGCAGATGCTGTTCCTCCAGGCCGAGGATCCCGAGAAAGACATTCAGCTGTACATCAATTCTCCCGGCGGTTCGATTACCGCGGGATTCGCGATCTACGACACCATGCAGTTTGTGAAGCCGGACGTCGTCACCACCTGCGTCGGCCAGGCCGCGTCCATCGCCGCGCTGCTGCTCGCGGGCGGCGCACCGAAGAAGCGCTTCGCGCTTCCCAACGCCCGGGTTCTTATTCACCAGCCGTGGATGTCCGGGCTCGGCGGGCAAGCCACGGACATCGATCTCCACGCCAAAGAAATCCTGCGCATGCGCACCACCATCAACAAGCTTCTCTCCAAGCACAGCGGGCAATCGATCGACCGCATCGAAAAAGACGTCGAGCGCGATTTCATCATGAATCCCGAGCAGGCCAAGGACTACGGGATGATCGACGAGATTATTTACAAGCACCGTTAGCTCCGTGCGGGCTTTGGCCGGGCTGAGCGGAATTTAGCGGATGAAATGCATGTTCCAAAAAGTTAGCTGCCCAAAACGTTTCCATTTCTTTCGGGGGGAAAATCGGCCTAGAATAGGTTTATAGACTCCGTCGAAGCCCAGCGGAGACGAGGCCTTCACACCGGTGAAAAAATTCAACCCAGACGAGCCGTTGCGCTGCTCCTTCTGCCATAAAACGCAGGAACAGGTCGAAAAGCTTATCAGCTCGCCTTCCGACTATCCCCGCGCCTACATCTGCAACGAGTGCGTCGGCGTTTGCCAGACCATTCTGGAAGATGAAAAGCGCGAACAGACCACGGCGCCGGCAAAAAAGCTTCCCCGCCCGCCGGAGATCAAACAGTTCCTTGACGGCTACGTCATCGGCCAGGACCGCACGAAGAAAAAACTTTCCGTGGCGGTCTATAACCACTACAAGCGGATCTTCCTGAACAAGCAGCCGGGCGACGTCGAGTTGAGCAAGTCCAATATTCTTCTGATCGGCCCGACGGGAACCGGCAAGACCCTGCTGGCGCAGACGCTCTCGCGCATGCTCGAGGTTCCCTTCGCCATCGTGGATGCCACGACGCTGACCGAAGCGGGCTACGTCGGCGAAGACGTCGAAAACATCATCTTGAAGCTGCTGCAGGCCGCTGACGGCGACGTGCAAAAAGCCCAGCAAGGCATCATTTATATCGATGAGATCGATAAGATTGCCAAGAAGGACGAAAATCCTTCCATCACGCGCGATGTCTCCGGCGAAGGCGTGCAGCAAGCGCTGCTCAAGATCCTCGAAGGAACCGTTGCCAACGTCCCGCCGCAAGGCGGCCGCAAGCATCCCCACCAGGAATTTACGCCGGTGGACACCACCAACATTTTGTTCGTCTGCGGCGGCGCGTTCGTGGGCCTCGAAAAAATTATCGAAAAGCGCGCTGGCCGCCGTTCGCTGGGGTTCCACACCGACGCAACTCCCGCGACGCAGCAGCGCCGCAATACCGAATTGCTCGAGCAGGTGCAGCCCAGTGATCTGATCCGCTACGGCCTGATCCCGGAATTTGTGGGCCGCTTGCCGGTTGCCGGCGTGATGAGCGATCTCGACAAATCCGCGCTGGTGCGCATCCTGACCGAGCCCAAAAATGCGCTGCTGAAGCAGTACCAGCGTCTGTTCGAATTCGAAAACGTGAGACTCCGCTTTACCGACGATGCTCTCGAGACCGTCGCGGAGTTAGCAATGCAGCGCAAGGTCGGCGCGCGGGGCTTGCGCATGATTCTCGAAGACCTCATGCTGGAACTCATGTATCACCTCCCGATGCAGCGGAAAGTGCGCGACTTCGTCGTCACCGCGGACATGGTCCGCACTCGCGAAATTAACTGGAGCTTGCTCGAAAAAGCCGGCTGAAGCCGCTTCGAGCGTTCGAACGCAGTCCAGGGGCCCTAATGTTCAACCGCGAAAAACAGGAATTGAAGCGCGTGCCGATGATGCCGGTGCGCGATATGGTCATTTTCCCGCAGCAGATGACCCCCTTCATCGTCGGCCGCGAAGCCAGCGTCCGCGCGCTCGAGGAAGCGCTCGCCGGCGACAAAAAGATTTTCCTGTCCACGCAGCACGACGCCTCCGTGGACGACCCCAAGCCGGAAGAGATCTACGCCGTCGGCACCCTCGCGAACATCGTGCAGAGCGTCAAGCTCCCCGACGGCAACATCAAAGTTTTGGTCGAAGGTGTGGAACGCGCCCGGGCGGTATCCATCGCCGCCGAAGAGGGTTTTTTCCGCGCCTCCTTGCGCCTGCTGACCGCGCGGGTCGAGCCTTCTCCCCAGGTCGAACAGACCGTGCAGAAAGTCACCGGCCTGTACGAACAGTTCATCAAACTCTCGCAAAGCCTGAACTACGACACCATGATCGCCGCCGCCCGCGTGGACGATCCGGGCCGCCTCTCGGACACCATTGCGGCAAATCTTCAGCTCCCCGTGGATGAAAAGCAGGATCTACTCGAAACCGTCGACCCCATCGAGCGCCTCAACCGCATCGCCGATATCCTCGAGATCGAGCTCGAAAAGCTCAACGTCGACCGCAACATCAATACCCGCGTGAAGCGCCAGATGGAGCGCGCGCAAAAAGAGTATTACCTGAACGAAAAGTTGAAGGCCATCCAGAAAGAGCTCGGCCGCGGCGAAAAGAACGAGATTGACGAGCTCAAAAAAAAGATCGACACGGCCGGGATGGGCAAGGAAGTCCACGAAAAAGCCATCCAGGAACTCAAGCGGCTCGAGCTGATGCCGCCGATGTCCGCCGAATCGACCGTCAGCCGCAATTATCTCGAATGGCTGCTGGCGGTGCCGTGGAAGAAGAGATCCAAAGAAATCCGCGACATCCGCGCGGCCGAAAAGATTCTCAATGATGAGCATTACGGCCTGGAGAAAATCAAGGAGCGTATTCTCGAATTCCTTGCCGTTCGCCAGCTCGTAAAAAATCCCAAGGGCTCGATTCTCTGTTTCGTCGGGCCTCCGGGCGTCGGCAAAACTTCGCTCGCCATGTCCATCGGCCACGCCACCGGACGCAAATTCGTGCGCGTCTCCCTTGGCGGCGTGCGCGATGAAGCCGAAATTCGCGGCCACCGCCGCACCTACATCGGCGCGCTGCCCGGCCAGATCATCCAGATGATGAAAAAGGCCGGCACGGTAAATCCCATCTTCGTTCTCGACGAAGTCGACAAAATGTCCATGGATTTCCGCGGCGATCCCTCGGCGGCGCTCATGGAAGTGCTCGATCCCGAGCTGAACCACGCTTTCACCGACCACTATCTGGACGTCGAATACGACCTTTCGAAAGTGATGTTCATCTGCACCGCCAATGTCCTTCACACCATTCCGCAGCCCTTGCAGGATCGCATGGAGGTGCTGCGCCTCCCCGGCTACACGGAACAGGAGAAGCTCGAAATTGCCAAGCGCTTCCTCGTAAAAAAGACGCGCGAAGCCACCGGCCTGACCGATCAGCACCTCACCTTCACCGACGAAGGCCTGCTGCAGATCATCCGCCACTACACGCATGAAGCCGGTGTGCGCAACCTGGAGCGGGAGATTCAGAACATCTCGCGCAAGATGGCGCGCAAAGTCGTAACCGAAGGCACGGTGGTCAAAGCGGAAATCACGCCCGCGAACACCAACGATTTTCTCGGTGTCATCAAGTTCCGCGAAATCTGGCTGGAAAAGCACAATGAAATCGGCCTCGCTACCGGACTGGCCTGGACCGAAGTGGGCGGCTCCGTGCTCTCCACGGAATCCACCTTGATGGAAGGCAAAGGCCGCTTGACGCTGACCGGAAAGCTCGGCGACGTCATGCAGGAATCCGCGCAGGCCGCCATGAGTTACGCGCGCTCACGCTCCGCGCAGCTCGGCCTGCCGAAAGATTTTTACCGCACCCTCGATATCCACGTGCACGTTCCCGAAGGCGCCATCCCGAAGGACGGCCCCTCCGCCGGCATCACCATCTGCACCTCCATTGTCAGCGCGCTCACCAGGATTCCCGTGCGCTGCGACGTGGCCATGACCGGCGAAATCACGCTGCGCGGCAAGGTTCTCCCCATCGGTGGCCTCAAGGAAAAGCTCCTCGCCGCCCACCGAATGGGCTTGCGTATGGTGCTCATTCCGAAGGACAATGAGAAGGACTTGGCGGATATCCCGCAGGAGATCCTCTCCAGTCTCGCGGTTCACAGTGTTGAGACCATGGATGAAGTGCTGCAGGTTGCGCTCGAGCGGCCCATTGTGCCCTTGGAGCATGCCGCGGTTGCGCCCGTTGCGGAAACTTTCGTCGCCGGCGAAGAGAAAGATAAAAGTTTGACAAACTAAGCAGCGTCTTTTCGGGCCTGGCCCGCCCTGCGGACTCTCGTAAGTTCGTCTGGGATTGCGCTGCTGCCGGTTGCAAAAATTCTGGTTCGCCCCATCCTGGCTGGTTTTCTTTTGTCCGCCAGTGCGGTGTGCTGCCCCGTTTACAATCCGGAGTTTCGTTGGCCTCGAGCTGATCGGGGTCATGTTGAGCAGGGTCAATTTCACAATCAAAGTTAAGGACTTATGAAAGAAATACAGGTTGAAGGAAACAATCAGATGAGCATTAGCCTTGCCGAGTTGAAGGAAAAGAACATCACCGACCTCGCCAAGATCGCCAAGGAACTCAACATTCCCGGCGCCGGCGGCATGCGCAAGCAGGAGCTGATCTTTCAGATCCTCCGCGCGCAGACGGAGAAGAACGGTCTGATCTTCTCCGAAGGCGTCCTGGAGTGCCTCCCCGACGGCTTTGGCTTTCTCCGCGCGCCGGAATACAACTATCTCCCCGGCCCCGATGACATTTACGTCTCCCCGTCGCAGATCCGCAAGTTTGACCTCCGTACCGGCGACACCGTCTCCGGCCAGGTGCGTCCGCCGAAGGACGGCGAGCGCTATTTCGCGCTGATCAAGGTCGAAGCCGTCAATTTCGAGGATCCCGAAGTCGCGCGCAGCAAAATCTTCTTTGATAACCTGACGCCGCTCTACCCGCAGGGCCGCCTCAAAATGGAAACCACGAAAGAGAACATGACCGGCCGGGTGATGGATCTTCTCACCCCCGTCGGCAAAGGCCAGCGCGGCTTGGTCAATGCCTCCCCGCGCACCGGAAAGACCATGATTCTGCAGGCCATGGCCAATGCCATCGCCATCAATCATCCGGAAGTCGCGCTCATCGTGCTGCTCATCGACGAGCGCCCGGAAGAAGTCACGGACATGCAGCGCACGGTGAAGGGCGAAGTCATCAGCTCGACGTTTGATGAAGCGCCACAGCGGCACATCCAGGTCGCGGAAATGGTGCTCGAAAAAGCCAAGCGCCTGGTCGAGCACAAGCGCGACGTCGTCGTTCTGCTCGACTCCATCACCCGCCTCGCGCGCGCTTACAACGCGGTCACGCCGCCCTCCGGCAAAGTTCTCTCCGGCGGTATTGACGCCAACGCTCTCCAGCGCCCCCGGCGCTTCTTCGCTGCCGCGCGCAATGTCGAAGAAGGCGGCTCGCTCACCATCATCGCCACCGCCCTCATTGACACCGGTAGCCGCATGGACGACGTCATCTTCGAAGAGTTCAAGGGCACCGGCAACATGGAAATCTATCTCGACCGCCGCCTCGCCGATAAGCGTGTCTTCCCCGCCATTGATATCCAGCGCTCCGGCACCCGCAAGGACGAGCTGCTCCTGCCGCCCGACGAGCTCAGCCGCATCTGGGTCCTGCGCAAGGTTTTGAGTCCGCTCTCGACCGTCGAGGCCATGGAGCTTCTGCTCAGCCGCCTCACCAAAACCAAATCCAACATGGAATTCCTCAGCTCCATGTCCACCCCCGCCTGAGCAGCCCAACAACCGGGCTGGCTCCCGCACGTTCTCTCCAGTGCTAAATCTCTTGTAGGGGCGCAGCGGTGCTGCGCCCCTAACGCCCGGCCCGCAATGATGCAACCCGACTGCCCTCATTCATTTTTCTTAGGTGCCAGTTCGAACAGATACACAGCAATCCATCTGTAAACAGACCACTTACTAGTAATTACTTGACAAACAGTATATATATGCTATAGTGTATTAGATTTTGATAGGGTTGTCTGCCGTCATGCAGGCCATGGGCCGCCGCCATCTTAATTCTCTAAACTCTTTAGAATCCGCACTTCCAAGGTGTTATCTTTCTTATAAACAAATCGCGCTTGCAAGTCCTTTCTATGCCGATCTTACGGGCGCACCGCAACTCTATGATTCCACGCAACTTCAAAGTCTTTCATTTGATATCGTTGCCCGACCCTCTCTCGCAAGTCCTTTAGAATCCGCTCTTACAAAAACACCGGGGGGTAGCCTACTCCGCGACCCGGGCCTCGACCCAATGCTTCA
>JBIOGB010000066.1:0-13599 GCA_044447665.1 Candidatus Acidiferrales bacterium
GTCGCAAAGTGCACCGAGCCGACTTCTTCCGCGCTCAACTCGTGGTGATGCTCGTCATCACACCATGCCAGTGGCGTGGACAAGAGCGCCGCACATAGAAAACCGGCCAAAACTCGCATAAATCCCCTCCGACGGGTTCGTCGCGCCTGAAGGCAGGTTCAATCTTTTCAGGGCGAATTGTTCGGAGTATGTGGCGATTGAAACAGCAAGTCAACGGCATTGCTTCGCGTGGTAGTGCCTCAATTTCCGCTTCGCCGGCTTACAAGGCACGATGAAATCTATTTCACGCCGGTGACGACGTAGAGGTTGGAAAGTCTGCGATCCAGGCCGTAGACGTAGGACTTGGCATCCGGGGCCACAAGTATCGGGCCAAGGTAATTGACCCCCGTGGGATCCGGCGGGGAGAGGGTCATCCGCAGTTCCCGTTTGCCGGAGGCGAGTTCCACCCGGTAAACGTGGACCGGCAATTCACCCAAATCGGCGACGTAGATGGAACGGCTGTCCTGGCTCCATCCCGCGACGATCTCACGTTCCTGGATCCCCGGAACCTCAGAGGGAGTTCCCCCGTCCACGGGAAAGACAAAGATTTTGTTCAGGTAAGTCTTCGCGGCCACCCGTTTTCCATCGGGCGAGAGGCGAGGAATCATAGTAGTGATTCCTTCGGGCGAGATGGGATGCGCCGGCTGGCCGTCGATATCTTGCACATACAGTCTGATCGCATGGCCGGGCTCGGAGGCCAAGAGAAGCAGGCGCTTGCCGTCGGGAAGCCAGCCTGCGAAGGTGTGGGTCAACTGGTCTTTCGGCAGAGTTCGCGAAGTACCCGCCTTCGTGGGGATCAAGACCAATGGATTCGGTTGTTGTGGCGCGAAGCAAACTACCCAGTCACCGTCACGAGAAATGCCCGTGCAGCTTCCTTCTCCCAACTTCAGCGGTGGAGCCCCATCCATGGTTTGCAGGTAGCTGGTGTAGTTCGGGCCACCTCCACTGCCCCCTTCGTAAAAGAGAAGAGTCCGGCCGTCTGAGGAAAGATCGTAGGGTAGCGGGAAGTCGAGTCCGCCAAGATCGCGCTGAGCTTTATCCCCAGTGGAGGCTCCGTACATCTCCGCGCGCCAGTGCATGGCGGCGAGAAGGAGACGGCCATCAGGCGCGACATCCATCAGTTGAAGGTCGGCAGGGCCCGTGAGCAGGAGGCGCAGTCGTGCGTCGAGGGATACGGCATATAGTGCGCCCTCGTTACTCGTAGGGGTGCCGGTAAACCAAACTTCCTTGCCATTCGGGGACCAAGCCAGGCCGGTTAGATCGGTCCATTTTTCTGCAAGGATTTTCTTCTCTCCCTTTTGATTTACAAGAACAACATTCCCCGAATCCTGCGAGGGATCGGGATATTCGAGATATGCAATCTGGTCGCCAGCGGGGGAAATGCGCGGGAAAGCGAGCTGGCCGCCGGATTCGGCAAGAGCATGTCCTGGTGGGTATTCGAGGACGTGGCGTCCCTGAAGCGCATGCACGACGGCCAAGGTGGTACCGTCGCGAGCCCAATCGGCAAACTGAACGCTGGGCATGATTTCCCTGGGTGTTCCGCCTTCCAGGGGCACGCGAGCCAATGTCCCGGTGAAAACGTCAGTGCCGATCACCTCAATATTCCGCGTGACGGCGAGTTCTCCTCGAGACGAAACCCCGAGCAAGTTTGACTTTTGCAATCCCAGGGCGCGCGACTCCGGACTTTCTGGCCGCGTCGTGTAGATGTCAAATGGCCTCCCGTTCCACGAAGCGCTGTAGAGGATGGTCTGCCCGTCAGGGGCGAAACGCGCTGCAGAAATCATTCCTCTCGAAAAGGCGAGACGATGCCACTCGGGAGAAGAGATTTGGGAGTAATGGGCTCTGAGGGCTGCGCCGATGGCGAGGGCGCCAAGGAGGGAAGTGGCTATGGCGACAGGCTTCCACCAACCCCGGCTGGGATTGGCGGTTTCAATTCTGGACTGTTGAGAGGATATGCTGGAAACGGAATCGAGATCGAACGCCAGGTCCTGAGTGGATTGGAATCTAGCGGCGGGATCCTTCTCGAGACAGTGCTGCAGGATGCGATGAAGCGCAGGCGGGACGTCGCGGCTGGCATCGAGCGGGGGAGGATCTTCCTTCAGGATGGCAGCCATCGTCTCCGCACCAGATTTGCGCCGGAAAGCGTGCTGGCCTGCGAGCATTTCGTACAGGACAACGCCGAAGGAAAAAATGTCGGAGCGAGGATCGACGGATTCGCCCCGGATCTGTTCGGGGGACATGTAACCCGCGGTGCCGAGGACTAAACCGGCTTCAGTTCCGGCCGTGAGAGTGGGAGAGTCGCCGGGGTCCATGGGAGCTTGCTCCGTCAACTTGGCCAGGCCGAAGTCGAGAATTTTGACGCGGCCATCCTTGGTGACAAAGATATTTTCCGGTTTCAGGTCCCTGTGGACGATGCCCTTGCCGTGGGCTGCAGCAAGGCCAAGCGCGACCTGAGTGCCATAGTCGATGGCGCGGCGAACGGGGAGAGGCCCGGCGTGCACAACTTGACGAAGAGTTTGTCCTTCCAAGAGCTCGGAGACAATATACGGTCCGCCTTCGTGTTCGCCGATTTGATAGATGGAAAGGATATTGGGGTGGTTGAGCGCGGCAGTGCTTTGCGCTTCTTGAGTGAACCGGCGGAGGCGGTCGGAATCACGTGAGAAAGTCGCGGGAATAAGTTTGATGGCGACGTCTCGGCGGAGAGAAGCGTCGCGGGCGCGGTAGACTTCGCCCATCCCGCCAGCGCCCAGAGGCGCGAGGATCTCATAAGGTCCGAGTTTTGTGCCTGAAGCCAGAGCCATGTGTGGGCCAGATTATAGCCCTGCGGATACTCCGCAGGGTACCTTCAGCTCTCCAGAGGACAGACAGATGGATTGTGCAGAGATTATCGAGCCGCGTGCGCGGCAGGCCGCGCTACTTCCTGGAGAGCTTCGGCGAAAATTCCCAGCGCGTGATCAAGCTGCTGTCGCGTGATGACCAGAGGCGGCTGGAAGCGCACCACGTTGCCGTAGGTTCCCCCCACGCCGATGAGCACGCTGCGGCGGAGGCAGGCATCGCGGATGGCCTCGGCTTCGGCCGCAGCCGGCGTCAATTTTTCGTCCTTCACCAACTCCACGCCAATCATCAAGCCGAGCCCGCGGACCTCGCCGATGAGCGGATTGGTTTTCTGAAGTTCGCGCAGCTTGCCCATGACGTAGTTGCCGGATTCGGCAGCGCGGGCCGGCAAATTTTCTTTCTCCATGAATTCGATGTTTGCCAGTGCCGCCGCGCAGGAGATTGGATTTCCGCCAAAAGTGGAGAGATGGTCGCCGGGCTTGAAGGCAGCGGCAATTTCCGAGCGCGTCGTGAAGGCGCTCAGTGGGAAACCGTCCGCGATGCCTTTGGCGGTGACAAGGATGTCCGGCTCGACGCCGTAATGTTCGATGGCAAACATTTTGCCGGTGCGCCCGAAGCCGGACTGCACTTCATCCGCGATGAAAAGAATGCCGTGCTGGTCGAGGACCTTTTTCACCTCTTTGAAATAGTTGAGCGGCGGCACGATGATTCCGCCCTCGCCCATCACGGGTTCGGCGATAAATGCAGCGACGTCACCCGAAGTCGCGAAACGAATTACGTCTTCGAGCGCTTTGGCACACTGACGTGCGCACTCTTCCGGATTCTTCGGCCACAACGATCGGTAAGTGTAGGGAGCAGGAGCGAATGCGATGCCCGGCGCGTAGGGTCCGCCGCGTTTCTTGCGGGCCTGGTTGCCGGTGATGCTGAGCGTGCCCCAACTGCGTCCGTGAAAACTTCCGTACAGCGCGATGAATTCGTGCTTGCCGGTGAAAAGGCGGGCGAGTTTGAGCGCGCCTTCGTTTGCTTCCGCTCCGCCATTGCCGAAGAAAGTTTTCGCCTGGCCGCGCGGCGCGTTGAGCGCCCGGTGTTCTCCCGTGACGACTTGCGCGATTTTCTCGGCCAGGTCGGCGACCGGCTGCACGTGATAGAGATACGAAGAGCAGTGGACGAGCTTATCCATCTGCGCTTTCGCCGCCGCGACGACCTGGGAGTTGCCGTGCCCCGAGTTGACGACGGAAATCCCTGCGAAGCAGTCAAGATATTCGCGTCCGTTGACGTCGGTGACAATCGCGCCGCTGGCTTTGTCGATGACGATAGGCGCGACGGATTTCACGAACCCGGTCATTACGTAGTCTTTGTATTTCTGGATTGTGTCTGCCATGTGGTTCTCGCGGGGCCAAAGGCCCGGTCAGTTTGTGGGTCGCTTGCGTGCAGCGGATTATACCTTTGTGACGCGCGGGAAGGAAGATTTCCAAGCACTGGCCACAATGAAGAAAATGATGCCGCGGGGATAACTAAGCGTACGCATCGCGGAGATAGGCTTCCACCGCGAAGTCCGGGCCGAAGAATTGTGTGCGAACTTGTTGCACGGGAGCGAGATTGAGCTTGGGCGCGACCGCGAAGGGAACGCGGTTGTCGCCGGCAATCTTGGGGGCGTAGAAGAGAAATAGTTTGTCGACAATGCCGGCGCTCAGGGCAGCGCCGTTCAGCGTGGGGCCGGCTTCGAGAAGAACGCTGAGGATTTCGCGGCGGCCAAGCTCCATAAGGACGCTCTCAAGATCTATACGTCCTCCCTTCGATTTCGCTGGAATGATTTCGACGCCCGCTTTGTGGAGTCTTCGTGCTTTTTGCGAAGTGAGTGCTTCACTTGTGAAAATGAGGAGATCGTCATCCGCGGTTTTCACGACGCGGGAACCCGGTAAGAGCGAGAGTCTTGTATCCAGTATGACGCGCAACAAGCGCCGGCGCCGCGGCCGGCCGCTGCGGTCCGTGAGGAGCGGGTCATCCACGGCGATCGTGCCGATGCCGGTGAGAAGCGCGTCCGAGGCATGGCGCATGCGGTGCACCTCGGCGCGGGACTCTTCCGAGGTAATCCAATTCGCACGCTTGTGCCGGTTGGACTTCTTCAGAAATTTCATCCGCTCTCCAGGAAGCGCAAGCTGGCCGTCCAAAGTGAGCGCGGATTTCAACGTAACAAAAGGCTTCCCGCTGTGGATCCAGCGGGCGAATGATTCGTTCAAGCGGCGCGCATTATGTTCGAGGAGACCGGATTGTACTTCGATGCCGGCGGCGCGAAGGCGCTCGAAGCCGCGGCCCGTCGTGGCGGGATTGGGATCCTCCATCGCGGCGATGACGCGGCTGATGCCGGCGGAGATGATCGCTTCCGTGCAGGGCCCCGTGCGGCCGGTGTGATTGCAGGGCTCCAGGGTGACGTAGAGCGTAGCGCCTCGCGCTTTTTCCCCAGCGGATTTGAGCGCCACGATTTCCGCATGGTCCCGCCAATCGTACTGGTGAAATCCTTCACCTGTGATTTGGCCGTCGCGGACGATGACGCAGCCAACCGTGGGATTGGGGCTCGCGAGGCCGACCCCTTTTCCGGCCAGGGCCAGCGCGAGTTCCATGAAACGGATGTCGTGTGCGTCCACGGATCAATCGAAAAGGGAATCGGCGTACGTTTCGGCGTCGAATGGCACGAGGTCGTTGATCTGCTCCCCGGTGCCGACGAAGCGAATGGGCAGGCCAAGTTCACGCGAAATGGCAACGACGATGCCGCCCTTCGCGGTGCCGTCGAGCTTGGTGAGGATGATGCCGGTTACGCCCACGGTGGAGGTGAACTCGCGCGCCTGCGCGAGGCCATTCTGTCCGGTGGTGGCGTCCAGAACCAGCAAAACATCGTGCGGCGCGCCGGGAATGATCTTCGCGGCGGTGCGCTTCATTTTTTCCAGCTCCGCCATCAGATTGGACTTGGTATGCAGCCGGCCCGCCGTATCCACGATGACAGCGTCGGCGTGGCGCGACTTGGCAGCGGCGACTGCGTCGTAGACCACCGCGGCGGGATCGGCGCCGGATTTTTGCTTGATCATCTCCACGCCGTTGCGCTGCGCCCAGATTTCGAGTTGTTCGATGGCGGCGGCGCGGAAGGTATCAGCAGCGCAAAGAATGACGCTGAGGCCCTCCTGCTTCAAGCGGTTCGCCAGCTTGCCGACGCTGGTGGTCTTGCCTGAGCCATTCACTCCGACGACGAAGATCACGCGCGTGCCGTTACCGTTCGCCGTCGGAGCAACATTCGCGATGCTCGCTGATGCCGAACTGTTCAGGATGCGAACAATGTGCGATTTAATTTCGCGCTTGAGCTGAGCGCCGTCAGTGAGGGCGTTGCGGTCCAGCTTTTCCCGCACGGCGTCGAGGATTTCGCGAGTCGGCTTCACTCCGAGGTCGGCGGAGAGCAGCGCGGTTTCCAGTTCCTTCAGCAGCGACGGATCGATCTTGCGCTCGCCTAGAAAGAGATTGTCGACCGTTTCGGAAAGCGCTGCCTTGGTCTTGCTGACGGATTCTTTCAGGCGGTCCGCCAGCGTCGGTTCGGGTTTGCCAAAAAGCGTAATCATGAGGTGGAGCGCCTCGACATAGGCGCAACCTAAAATTGTAGCAGAAGAGATGTAACGCCGGGCTTTAGCCCGGCATGCCGCCCTGATGGGCGGCCCTACAAGACCAGCTAGACCTGCACTTCGACGGCGCTGAGGCGCAACTTGCCCGCGGTGATGGCCGATTCGAGGGCGTTGACGACAACCCCGTCGAATTTTGTACCCGTAAGGGTCTTGATTTTCCCGAGCGCGTATTCCAGGTCCATTGCGGACTGGTAAGGCCGGTTCGTCGTCATCGCGTCGAGCGTGTCGGCGACGCCAATGATCCGCGCCATGAGCGGAATCTGCTGGGCCTGCAAGCCGTAGGGGTAGCCACGCCCATCCATGTGCTCATGGTGCAGCTCGATGCCGGGGAGCATCTCCTTCAATTGCGATACGGGACGCATGATGTTCGCGCCTTTGATGGTGTGCTGCTTCATGAGATCAAATTCTTCCGGCGTGAGCGCGCCCGGCTTCTTCAGCACACGGTCTTCCACGCCGATCTTGCCGACGTCATGCAGCAGAGCGGCGATGCGCAGCCTGTCCAGCTCTTCGGCGGAGAGTCCGAGCTCCCGGGCGATGATCATCGAGTATTTTGCGACGCGGCCGGAATGGCCTCGGGTGTAGGGATCCTTTTCGTCGATGGCTGCGGCGAGCATGCGGATCGAGCCGATAAAGAGTTCGCGGTTTTCTTCCGCGGCTTCCTTCAGGCGCTCGATGTACTCTTCGATGTCGCCGGCCATCTTGTTGAAATTTTCTGCCAGCTCGCTGATTTCCGAAGCGCCGCGCACGGGCGAACGCTGATGAAATTCGCCGCGGCTGATGGCCCGCGTGGATGCAGCCAGGCCGCGAATCGGCCCGCTGATGCCCACGGCGAAAAAGTACCCGAGGAGGATCGCGGACAGCACCACTACGCTGACGAATGCCAGCGCCTGGCGGTTGAGCTCCGTCACGCCGGCGTCGGTGCGCGCCTGATCGAGGCTGCGCTGCGCGACCACCGCCCAGTTGACTTCCGGAAACGTGCTGTACGTGCCGATCATTTCGACCGAGTGATTTTTCTCTTTTTCGGTGAAACGGATCGTCTCCGTGTTGCGCAAATCCTTAGGCAGCGCGCGAATCTGCGCTACCAGCTGAGAATTTGCGCTGACATCCGCGCCGGGAACAAAGTTCTTGGTGTCCGGGTGCGCCACGATGTGACCGTAGTGATCCACAAGGAATACCGTGCGGCCGCGCACGCTGGCATCCTGCAGCCGCTGCAAAATGGGCTCCAGCGAAACGACGGCCGCTAGCATGCCCGTGAACTGATCGTTCGAGTCCTTCAACGGAACCGCAATCACGAACGCCGGACGGTTATCCGGCGCGAGGGCCAGGGGATCGCTGCGAAACTTGACCGACTGCTGGCACATCACAAACGCGCGGTGCAGCGCGTTCGTCACAAAGGGATCCTGCTCGGCGCGAAAGTTTCCCTGAGAAGCGCTCGTGCCCTTGAGGGATCTGCCCACGGCCGTCAGGTAGATGAACGTATTGCGATTGCTATCAACGAAATTTTCCAGCAGCCTTGTCACCTTGGGTTCGGATGCGGGCTCTTCAACATTATCGATTACCCCGGTCAGCGCGAGAATTTGCCGCTCGCTGATCAGCTGTTGGGTCAAGTTCGATTCAAAGGATTGTATTTCCTGCGCCAGCGAACGCGTCATTTCCGTCTGCTGCACGCGCTCCGTGTCCACCAGCTTTTCCTGGCTGAGCTCGAGCACCTGGCGGTGGTAAAGACCGATGGGCAGCGCGCTGACAAGCAGCAGCGCACCGAGCACGAGCCAGAGGATGCGCACGCGGCCGGATCGCACGCGCTCCCACAGGACTGGGAAGTTTACAGCCATCACTAACTCTCTATTTTAGTAGAGGCGCGCCCCGCCAAGACACGGGGAATGGACAGGCGTCGCGCAAGTGCAACTGGGACAAAGGTACTATCCGGGTTGCGCCAAAAATCCAGGAAAAACGTGGTTTTTTTGTGCGTCACTCGCGCCGTAGGGGACGCTCCATGATGTCGCGAATAGCCTCGCGCGGCGACTTGCCCTGGTTGAGGATAGCGTTCACCTGTTCCGTGATGGGTAGCTCGATGCCCGCTTCGCGAGCCAGTGCGAGCAACGCGGCGGTGGTGCCCACTCCCTCCGCCACCATGCGCATCCCGGCCAGGATTTCGGCGAGCGGGCGGCCTTTCCCAAGCTCGATGCCAACGCTGCGATTTCGGCTGAGCGTCCCGGTGCAAGTGAGCACAAGGTCACCGAGCCCTGCCAGGCCGCTGAGCGTCTCCGGTCGCGCGCCCAGCGCAACGGCCAGACGCGTCATTTCGGCCAGGCCGCGCGTGATTAAGGCCGCGAGCGAATTGAAGCCGAGGCCGACACCCTGGCAAGCGCCCGCGGCAAGGGCCATCACATTTTTCATGGCGCCGGCCAGCTCTACTCCGAGTACGTCGTCGTTGGTATAGAGCCGGAAGCCGGGGGCCGCGAATTCCTCCTGCAGTTCAGCAGCAAGCGCCGCGCTCTTAGAAGCGAGCACGACGGCCGTAGGATCGCCTCGTGCTGCTTCGCTGGCGAAGGACGGACCGGAAAGCACCGCGAAGCGCGGAGAAAAATTGCGCGAAGCAATCTGCGCGATGACCTCGCTCATACGCAAATGAGTCGAGGGCTCCAGGCCCTTTGTCGCGCTCACGAAAACAGTGTTCGCGGCGAGATGCGGAAGCGCTTGTGTGTAGACGCTGCGCGCGTTTGCCGAGGGCATCACGCCAAGCACGATATTTGCGCCGCTCAGCGCTTCCTTCATTTCGTGCGTGATCCGGACGGCTGCGGGCAGTTTGTGGCCGGGAAGATAGGTTGCGTTTTCGCGCGTGCGGCCGATCACTTCCGCAAGCGCCGCGTCGTGGACCCAGACGGAAATGTCGTGTGTGCTGCGGCTGCGCGAGAGCACAATCGCGAGCGCTGTACCCCAGCTCCCGCCGCCGAGGATTGCGATCTTCGTCACGCCCCGTCCTTTTTTCTGCTCAAGGAAAATTTAGGCTCTTCGCCCTGGACGAGCCGCTGAATGTTGCCAACGTGCTTGTAAACGACGAGCACCGCGGCCGCCAGCGACCCGAAAGTGATGATGAGCGGCGGAGCATGGCGCGGCGCCCAGAGGAAGTACATCAACAGCGGTATTGCCGCAGCCGCGGTGATCGAACCAAGCGAAACATAGCGCCATGTTGCGGCCACGATCAAGAAAACAAGCAGCGCCGCAAGCGCCGCCGCCGGGCACAGCGCGAGAAACACTCCGAGGGCGGCCGCAACTCCTTTGCCGCCCTTGAATTTCAGCCAGACGGGAAAGCAGTGACCCACAAGCGCCGCCAGGCCCGCGAGCATCATCCAAGCCGCGCCTTCGTGCGCGAAACGCGCGGCAAGCCAGACCGCGGCGGCGCCTTTCCCGGTATCGAAGACAAGCGTCAGAATTCCCGCGAGCGGCCCGGCGACCCGCGCGACGTTGGCTGCGCCGATGTTCCCGCTTCCGGATTTGCGCACGTCGGCGCTTCCGAAAAGCCTGGCAAGGATCACGCCGAAGGGAATCGAACCAAGAAGGTATGCGGCGAGCAAGAGCAAGGCAAGGTTTATCGAAGTTTCCGGCATGGCTATTCAGTTCTCCACCGCCGCAAAGGAAAAAGTAGCGAGCCGCGTGTATTCCGCGCCCGATGGCTTGAGTTTGCTTTCAATGAGATGGAATTCATTTGTCCTTAGACATCCGGACTCGCGATCCATATTTTGCTGGATCGCAGCACGAAGTTTCTCCGATATTTGCGGCGACAAAAAGCGCGCGATCGTAAGATGCGGCGCGAAATCGCGATCCTCACGCGGAAATCCGAGCTTTTCGAGCGCTTCGTCAATGCTTGCGGCGAGTGATTGCACATTGGGTGAAGCGTCCATGCCGGCCCAGAGCACGCGCGGGCACTTTTCGTTGGGGAAAAATCCGAGCCCGCGAAAGTCCAGTCGGACAGCCTGCTCCCAACGCACCGCCGAAAGCGCGTTTCGGATGGCTTCGAGCTTCTCGGAAGGCGTTTCGCCGAGAAATTTCAGCGTCACATGCAGACTTTCCGGGCGAACCCAGCGCGCTTTCGGCTCCGAATTGCGAAGTTCTTTGATCAACGTGGCGAGATTGTCTCGCACCGCGGCGGGAATCTCCAGCGCGACGAAGAGGCGCACGGCTCAGGCTCGCTTTGCGGGCTGCGCACTGTTGTACAAAAAATGCGTGCGCACCATGTCCAGCGCCACCTGGGAAGCCTGCCAGCGGATGGATTCGCGGTCGCCAGGGAAGCGCGCGCTCCGGTCTTTCACGCCCCCCGCATGCGAAAGCGCGATGTGCACCGTGCCCACGGGTTTTTCTTCGCTTCCTCCGCCCGGCCCTGCAATCCCGGTGATTCCCACGCCAAACGTGCTGCCCACGCGGCGGCGAATGCCTTCGGCGAGCGCGACAGCGACCTCCGGGCTGACCGCGCCTTTCGACTGAATCAATTCCGCCGGCACGTCGGCCCAGGCCGTCTTGAGCTCGTTGCTGTAACAAACCACGCCGCCGAGAAAATACGTCGAGCTTCCGGCGATGCTGGTGAGCCGCTCCGCTAGCAGGCCGCCGGTGCAGCTTTCTGCCGCGGAAATGGTCGCGTTGTGCATCAGCAGCTCCCGCGCGACCACTTCGTCGAGGGAAGACCCGTCCCGGGAAAAAATGCGGTCGGTCAGCGCGATCTCGAATCCCTGCACGATTTCGTCGAGGACTTTCTGCGCGTGCTGCGCCTCGCCGGTCCATAGGCGCAGATGAATCTGAATTTCGCCCGGCGCGGCAAGCACCGTCGTGTTGACTTCCGGAAAACGCTTGTAAATGCCGACGATGCGCTGCTCGACGTGCGATTCGCCGAGGCCGGTGACGCGAATCTCGCGGTGAAACATCCGCACGCCGGAGACGCGGCGCTCCAGCCGCGGAAGAACCTGCTCGCGAAAGAGCGGCTTCAATTCACGCGGCGGCCCGGGCAGAAGCACGATGCTGCGCCCGGAGTCTTCCAGCCAAAGGCCGGGCGCCGTCCCGCGCGGATTTTCCAGAATTTCCGCGCCCTCGGGAACCATCGCCTGGCGGACGTTGACCTCCGGCATTTCCCGTCCGAGCGCGCGGAAGCGCCCTTCGATGTAGCGAAGAATCTGCTCATTGCGGCGAAGCTTCCGGCCGAGGAGATCGGCCACGGTTTCGCGCGTGAGGTCGTCCTCGGTGGGGCCGAGCCCGCCGGATGCGATGATCAGCGGCACGCGGTTGAGCGCATCGCGAAATGCTTCGCTCAGCAGATCGCGGTTGTCGCCGACAATCGTCTTCCGCAGAACCTCGATGCCGATCTTGTTCAACTCCTCCGTCAGGAAGAGCGAGTTCGTGTCCTGCCGGTCCGGCGTGAGCAGCTCCGAGCCGACGGCGATGATCTCTGCTTTCATCGTCGCACTTATCCGAGAAGAGGCAGGCCGCGGACGTCCCAATCCAACGTGAAGAGCGCGCCCGTGGTGGCAAGAATCGCGCGGCCGGAGGGCTGCAGCGCGAGCCCCACAAGGCCCGAGCCGCTGAGGGCGACTTCCGCTTTGCCCTGCGGCGTGATGCGCACGATGCCGCGGTGCCCGCCATAAGAGGCGGCAACGTAGAGATTGGTGTCGCGGTCGAAGGCGAGTCCCTGTGGACGCCCAAGTCCGCGGAAAAATGTGGAAACGTCGCCGCCCTGGGTGACGCGCAAGACGCGGTCGAAGCTGGAGGTCGTCGGGCCGGTGACGTACAGATCGCCGCTCGGATGAAACGCCAGGTGATAGGCGGCCAGCGAAGGTTCGAGCGTGGCAAAAACGAAAATCTCGCGGCTGGGGCTGATTTTGAAAATCGTTCCGCTGCGGTCGCCAACATAGAGATTTCCGTTTTTGTCGAAGGCGATGCCTGTGGCCACGCCCATGCCCTCGATCCACTGCTCAGGGCGGCCTTCCGGCGTGATGCGGTAAATGGTGCCGTCATTGCGGCAGGAGACGAAAAGGTTTCCATCACGGTCGAGCGCCAGGCCGCTGGGGTTTACCAGCGATGTGACGAAGGGCTTCACGCTGTAGTTCGCGGTGATTTTATAGAGCGAAACGGGAACTTTCTGCCCGCGCGGGCCGCTGAACGTCACATAGATGTTGCCCGTGGCGTCGACGGCGGGATTCGCAACGGGATGCAGATTGTCTGCGATTTGCAGTCCGATGGCCACCGGATGCGGCTGGCTCTCGTGTCCCGCACTGGCGACGCGGACAATGCCGCCGTTCGCTCCTTCCGGGACGCGCGCGATCAGGCGATTTTCTGTGGTCAGGGCGAGGCTCGCTTCCGCTTCGCCGAAACGCACCACCGGCCGCGCTTGTGCCCGCGAAACAAAGCCGCTGCCGTGGATTGTGATTTCTCCGCCGGGGATGGCGGCTTCCGGCGCGACTCTATCAATGCGCGGAATCCCGTTTTTTTCTGCCGAAGAGCCGAATCCGAATTTCATACCAGGTTAAAGTGTAACGCGAGCCGCAGAAGAATTGCGGCGTAGATGCCCGCCATCCAGTCGTCCGCCATGATTCCCCAGCCGCCGGGAAGTTTTTCCAGCCGCCGGATTGGGAATGGCTTCCAGATGTCGAACCCGCGGAAAAGTATAAAGCCCAGGAGCAGGTATTTCCAGTTGGCCAGGCTCAGGGCGTAGAAAAGGCCGTAGATCGAAAGATCGGGGCGCGAAGCGAAGTGCGGAATCGCCACCGGAATCAAAGGGAGCACCAAAGCAAGCTGCTGTCCCGAGACTTCGTCGATCACCACGTACTGGGGATCTTCGATACCCGCGTGAGCCGCGACGCGTGCGGCGCTCCATACGCCAAGAGCAGAGACCAAGAAAAATCCCGCAAATGAAAAAACCGGAAAGAGGGAAGAGGGCGTGCCGCTCCATCCTGGGGAGAAGGTGGCGGTAGCAATGTCAAGCGCGCGGCCCGACAAGCGTCCGAGGCTGAGCAGCCAGAGCAGGGCGGCGACCGCCGGGATCAGCGCACCGAAGAGCGAGCCCCAGGTGCCGGGA
>JBIOGB010000067.1:0-13248 GCA_044447665.1 Candidatus Acidiferrales bacterium
AGGCGTGGACAAACCCGAAATATGTGATGCAGTGGTGGGGGCCGAAGGGTTTTACTGCGCCTTTTTGCGAGATGGATTTTCGCGTAGGAGGAAAATTTCTCTGCTGCATGAGAGCGCCGGATGGGCAGGAGTTCTGGAATGGTGGGGAATACCACGAGATTGTTCTGCACGAGAAGATCGTTTCCTCCATGTACTTTTCCGACTCGAAGGGAAACAAGGTTGAGCCTGCGCACTATGGAATAGAACATGAGGCCACAGACGGTGCGGACGACGTGGTTATTTTTGAGGATTTTGGAAACGGCCAGACGAAACTCACCTTCATTGGAAATTCAACCATGGAGAACGCAAAAAACAGCGGGGAAGTAGAGGGCTGGAATCAGATACTCGATAAAGTTGCCGCAGTTGTTGCGGGGCTAGCGCAGGCGAAATAAGAAGTTGAAGTTTTGATGATCGTCATGCGCGAGATACAGCTAAGGCTGGCGGCGGAGGCTTAGTTGGAACGGGCTTCTCGTCGCTTGGCCGAATAGTCGCATTTCCGGCTAAGTGACCCTTGGCTCAACTGTTGCCTTCAGGCCAATGCGCTCAGCGACCAATGTTTACCGAACTCAACATTAGTCCTGTGAAACGCGCTTGTGTCCATTAAATGGAATAGTTCCCGGGTTGTCGGCTACTCGGAAGTAATTGTCGGACCTGATAAGCCCAGTGGTAAATGGCCAACCCTGATAAGTCTAATTACCGGATATGGGCCCATGGCGGGCCACAAACCGGGGTCTGGGAAACTGACCGATTTCCCTCACCCGGCTCGCCTTGACGCTTCGCGGTAAATCACTTAGTGTCTTTTGTTTACCATGAAACTCTCGTCCTCAACTGGGGCAATCCTGCTCGTCCTGGCGTCGCTGGCGGCATCGCCCAGCGCTCCCGGACAGGCTGCGGCGGAGTACCGTAACCAGCCGCAGGCACCCCAAGCCTGGCCGCAGCAGGCGGTCCGCGGCGCTCACGGCATGGTGGTCACGGACGAGCAATTGGGCTCCCAGGCAGGCGCTGAGATCCTGCGGCGCGGCGGCAACGCCGTGGACGCTGCCGTTGCGGTAGCCTTCGCGCTGGCCGTGGTCGAACCCGCGGCCGGCAACATCGGCGGTGGCGGCTTCATGCTGGTTCGGCTTGCGGACGGCCGCGCAAGCTTCCTCGACTACCGCGAAGTGGCTCCCGGCCGTGCGACGCGCGACATGTACATCCGCCCCGACGGCAAGCTCGACGAGGAAGCCTCCATCATCGGCGCCCGGTCCGTCGCTGTCCCCGGCACCGTCGCCGGGTTGGAGCTGGCGCTGAAAACCTACGGCACGATGAAGCTGAGTAACGTCATGGGCCCGGCGATTCGCTTCTCGGAAGACGGCTTTCCCGTCAGCGAAAAACTGGCGCGCCAGTTCGAAGAGCAACGCTCAGACCTTCAAAAATTCTCTGTAAGCCGCCGCATCTTCCTGCACGACGGGCAAATGCTTCACCCAGGTGACACGTTTCGCCAGCCGGAACTCGCGGCCACGCTGAAGCGCATCGCCAAATACGGCGCAGCGGAGTTCTATCGCGGCGAAACCGCCCGCGCCATCGCGGACGACATGGCGCGCCAGGGCGGCTTGATCACGCTCGATGACCTCGCGCGGTACAACCCAAAGATTCGCGAAGTCCTGCGCGCGAAGTATGAGAGCGAAGGTCACACCTGGGAGATTCTCACCTCGCCCCCGCCCAGCTCCGGCGGCGTTGCGATCATCGAAGCGCTAAACATGCTCAAGGATGTTCCTCTCAAGGGCTGGGACGACGTCGAGAGCGTCCACCGGGTCGCGGAAACCATGCGCCGGATTTTTGCCGACCGTGCCGCATATCTTGCGGACGCCGATTTTGCAAATGTGCCGGTGGCGGGATTGACGGATCCCTGCTACGCGAAGGAGCTGGAAGCGACCATCGACCCGCAGCGCGCTTCGTCGAGCAAAGTTGTGAAAGCCGGAAAGCCACATCGTTGCGGAAATTCCGCCAGCGTCAACGCTGCGCCTGAAGCCGTTGTCAGCTTGCACGATGGCCCGCACACCACGCATTTTTCCGTCGTGGATGCGGCTGGAAATGCCGTCGCGAGCACGTACACGCTCAACGACAGCTACGGCTCCCACATGACGTCCACCGCGGGATTCCTGTTGAATGACGAGATGGATGACTTCACCACCCAGTCGGGCGTCCCCAATGCGCTCTTCGGCCTTATGCAGTCCGAAGAAAACGCCATTGCGCCGGGCCATCGCCCGCTCAGCTCCATGACACCCACGATCCTCCTGCGTGACGCCAAGCTGAGCTTCGTTACTGGTTCGCCGGGCGGGCCAACCATTATTTCCGTCACGCTGCTGAGCGTCTTGAACTGGATGCGCCTCGGGATGGAAGCGCAAGCGGCGATCAACGCTCCGCGCTTTCATCACCAGTGGCTCCCGGACAAACTCGTCTTGGAGAAAGATTTTTCTGCCGCTCTGGAGGCGGCGTTGAATGCCCGCGGCCATGAGACACTGCGGCGCGGCCATATCGGCTTGGTGAATGCCATCGGCATCGACCCGGCCACCGGCGAACGCCTCGGCGCGGCCGACCCGCGCGATCAGGGCGCTGCGGTCGGATATTAGACTGGTTTTGTAGCGCTGCCCGGCACGTGTCCCGGCTCGGCCGGGAGGGCGGCATTTTCGCCGTCATGGGCGAGAGACTAGCAAACGACACTATGCAAAGACATCTTTCCACCTACATGTTCATCTCTCGAAAATTGACGCCCGAGCTTCTCGGCCAAATCGCCGATGCCGGCTTTCAGGCCGTCGAGATTTTCTGCTCACGAGGCCATTTCGATTACACCTCCAAAGAGGAAATTCGCGCCATGGCCGCCGCTCTTGAAAATCATCGGCTCTTCCTCGCCTCTCTCCATGCTCCCAATAGCCGCGACTTGAGCGCCACCCGCGAAGGCGGTATGCCGCTCTCGATCTGCGAGGTCGAGCGCGTCCGCCGCATTGAGGCCATGGACGAGTTCAAGCGCGCCATCGATGTGGCTGACGAATTGCCCTATCAACGCATGGTTTTGCACATGGGCGGCACCCGCGAAACGGCCGACCCGCGAAAGCGCGACGCGGCCTTCAGTTCACTCGAGCATTTGATTTTGCACGCCCATCACGCCGGTGTGACCATCGCCGTCGAAAACACCAACAGCGAAATGGGCGACCCCGCCTACTTGCGCGCTTTCGTTGACGAAACGCGCCTTACCGGGCTGCGCTTCAACTTCGATATCGGCCATGCGCATCTCGCCGACGGCCCCGCAGAAGAGCGCATTGCAAAAAGTTTCGAGCCCCTGCGCGATCTCGTGGCCGCAGTCCACCTGCACGATAACCACGGCGAGAAAGACGAGCATCTCCCGCCATTCGACGGAAGCATCGACTGGGAAGCCGCGGTGAAAACGCTGAAGACTGCGCCGCATCCGAATCTTCCTTTGATCCTAGAATTGAAGGAAAAAACCGGGCCGGAAGCGCCCAGCGTCGCGGATCAGCTCGCCGCGGCACGCAAGTCCATGGATCGCTTCGACAAGGAATGGACCTAGGCGCCGGCGGCCCCGAGAAAACAATGACCGTAATCACGATCGAGCAAGCCGGCAAATACGACGGCCAGGAAGTTATTCTGAAGGGATGGCTCTACAACCTGCGCGAGTCCGGCAAATTGCTCTTCCCCATTTTCCGCGACGGGACAGGAATCATCCAGGGCGTCGTGGCCTTGAAGGAAAATCCCGAAGCATTCGAATCCCTGAAAGGCCTGACGCAGGAATCCAGCGTCATCGTCACCGGAAAAATCCGCAAAGAGCCGCGCGCCCCCGGCGGCTACGAAATCGGCGTAACAAAAATCCAGATCGTTCAAAAAGTTTCCGAAAGCACGCCTTTTCCGATTCAGCTCAAAGAGCACGGCGTCGATTTTCTTCTCGACCACCGCCACCTGTGGATTCGAACTCCCCGCCAGGCTTCCATCCTGCGCATCCGCGCCGAAGCGGTTCGCGCCGCCCGCGAATTCATGGACAGCCAGGGCTACACCCTGACCGACGCTCCGATGTTTACGCCCGCGGCCTGCGAAGGCACCTCCACGCTTTTCGAAGTCAACTACTTCGACGACCAGAAAGCCTACCTCACGCAAAGCGGGCAACTTTACATCGAAGCGACCGCCATGGCGCTCGGCAAGGTCTACTCTTTCGGCCCCACCTTCCGCGCCGAAAAATCGAAGACCCGCCGCCACCTTACCGAATTCTGGATGCTCGAGCCCGAAGCCGCTTATGTCGAGCTCGATGAGGCCATGCAGCTCGGCGAAGAGCTCGTCAGCGCGATCGTGCAGTCCGTGCTGAAAAACAAATCGCGCGAACTCGAAACGCTCAAGCGCGACACGAAAAAACTCGAAAGCATCAAGCCGCCCTTCCCTCGCATCACCTACGAAGAAGCCATCGGCATCCTGCAGAAGCATGGCAACCCCGCGAAGTTTGGCGACGACATCGGCGGCGACGAAGAGACTCTTATCTCCAACGAATTCGAACGCCCCGTGCTGATCCATCGCTATCCCGCCGCGATCAAGGCGTTCTACATGCAGCCCGACGCCCGGCGTCCCGACCTCGCTCTGGCTTTCGACATGATCGCGCCGGAAGGCTACGGAGAAATTATCGGCGGCAGCCAGCGCATCCACGATTATGATTTGCTGGTCAAGCGGCTGCGCGAACACAATCTGCCGGAAAAACCCTTCGAGTGGTATCTGGACCTGCGGCGCTACGGCAGCGTGCCACACTCGGGTTTTGGTTTGGGTCTCGAACGCACGGTAGCCTGGATTTGCGGGACGGAGCACATCCGCGAGGTGATTCCCTTCCCGCGCATGATTTACCGGGTATACCCTTAACCTTCGGCTCGGGAAGAGAAAAAATGGCGCAAAAAATTCGCATCATCGGCGTGCCCATGGACCTCGGCGCCAGCCGCCGCGGCGTGGACATGGGGCCATCGGCGCTGCGCGTCGCCGGATTGCAGGCGCGCATCAAACAGCTCGGCCATCAGGTCGAAGACATCGGCAACATCCCCGTGAAGCAGCCGGAAGAAATGTCCTACGGCGAAAAGCGCGCGAAGTACCTCGGCGAAATTGCGGAGGCCTGCAAGGATCTCGCCGAAGCCGTGGAAAAATCCCTTGTTGAAGGTTTCATGCCACTGGTGCTCGGCGGAGACCACTCGATCGCGGCAGGATCCATCAGCGGCGTCGCGGCGCATTTCCGGAAAGAAGACAAGAAGCAGGTCGGCTACATCTGGCTGGATGCTCATGGGGACATGAACACGCCGGAATCGTCGCCTTCCGGCAACGTACACGGAATGCCGCTAGCGTCGATTATGGGTTACGGCCCGCCGGAGCTCACGGAACTCATGGGCTTCAAGCCAAAAGTCGAGCCGCAAAATATCGTCCTCGTGGGGATTCGCGATTTGGACTCCCAGGAAAAAAAACTGGTGAAGAAATCGGGCGTGCACGTATTTACCATGCGCGACATTGATGAGCGCGGCATGCGCGAGGTGATGAGCGATGCCCTGAAATACGCGATGGACGATACGGGCGGAATCGCCGTCAGCCTGGACATGGACTTTGTCGATCCCTCAGACGCCCCTGGCGTGGGCACGCCCGTGCGCGGCGGCGTCACCTACCGCGAAGCGCATCTCGCCATGGAAATGATCGCGGACAGCGATGCCATGGTTTCGCTCGAAATTGTCGAGATCAATCCCGTCATCGACGAACACAATCGCACCGCCCTCCTCGGCGTCGAGCTGGTGCTCTCCGCCCTGGGCAAGAAAATCCTGTGAGCGTCTTAGGCCCGCCCCTTTTCGCTCTGGAAACAGTCTGTAGCTCAGGTCTTTTGACCTGAGGCCTTTTCTGAAAAGATGCTCACATGATCTCTGAGAAAAAACGGCTTCGCGTCGGAGTGCTCTTTGGCGGCCGCTCCGGCGAGCATGAAGTCTCGCTCGCATCGGCAGCATCTGTCATTCGGGGTCTCGATCCCGATAAATACGAAGCCGTGCCCATCGGCATCACTAAAGAAGGCCACTGGCTAATCGGCGCGGGCGCGCAAAAAATGCTGCCCGAAGTTTTGAAGGGTGGTCAGCGCGTGATGATGACCGCCGATCCCACCGACGCCGCGCTCGTGAAGCTCGACGGTAGCGGCGGCGGAACGCGCCTCGACGTTGTTTTCCCCGTGATGCACGGAACCTATGGCGAGGACGGAACGATCCAGGGCTTGCTCGATCTCGCCGGCTTGCCGTTCGTCGGCGCAGGCGTCCTGGGCTCCGCCATCGCCATGGACAAAGACGTCGCCAAGCGCCTCCTGCAAGCCGCCAAGATTCCCGTGGTTCCCTGGGTCGCGGTTCCTCGCGCCGAATGGGAGAAAAACCCCGCAGAAGTATTGCAAATCATCGAAAGCAAATTCCAATATCCCGTCTTCGTGAAACCCGCGACCCTCGGCTCCTCCGTCGGAATGACCAAAGTGCATTCGCACGACGAACTTGCGCCCGCGCTGAATTTCGCGGCGGAATTCGCGCAGAAAATTCTGGTGGAGCGCGCCATGGTCGCGCGCGAAATTGAAGTTTCCGTGCTCGGCAACAGCGATCCGCAGGCTTCGGTCCCCGGCGAAATCGTTCCCCACCGGGAATTCTACGATTACGCCGCAAAATATCTGGAAGAAGGCACGCAGCTCCTGATCCCTGCAAAGTTGAAGCGAGCCCAAGTGAAAAAATTCCAGAAGCTCGCCGTGGATGCGTTTCGCGCGCTGGAATTGAGCGGCATGGCCCGCGTGGATTTCTTCCTCGAAAAAGAAGGCGGCAAAATCTTTCTCAACGAAGTGAACACCATCCCCGGCTTCACCTCCATCAGCATGTATCCAAAACTCTGGGAAGCCAGCGGCATCCCCTTCCGCGATCTCATCGACAAATTGATCGAGCTGGCCCTCGAGCAGCACCGCGAAAAAGCGCGCACCAAATACCAGATCGAGCTCCCCGAAGGCTCCTCCGGCGGCGCCCTCGAAGCCTAGTTCGCGGGCATTTACTCGGGCATCGAATTTTTGTAAGGTTCTTGGAGTTGCCGGGCAGTGCAAGGGTAGCGCTCAAATGGCTGCAATTTTGATTCCGACGCTCGTGGGGCAGGAGATCACCGGATGACACTTCTCGACGCACCTGCCGAAACTGAACACAAATCACGCGCGATGGCCTTCACGATTGTGGCCGTGATGATTGTGGCTGCAGTGCTGCTCTGGTTTTCATTCCGCTACTATCCGGAAAAACGCGCAGCGGAACATTTCTTCGATGCACTCGTGGCCGGAGACATGGCGCACGCTTACCAACTCTGGCAGCCGGGGCCGAGCTACAAGATGCCGGACTTTCTGGCGGACTGGGGCCCGAACGGCTACTACGGCCCGGTGAAAAGCTACTACATCGTCCGAACAAGCTCTCCCATCGGTGCCAGCGGCGTCGCCGTGGAGGCCGCCGTCAGCCCGTTCGCTCCCATGCCCGATGCCCAGGACGCCGAGAAGAGTCGCAGGACCAAATTCGTGAGCGTCTGGGTCGAGGCAAAAGACAAGTCGTTCAGTTTCCCGCCGTAGTCACTTCCACTTTCTTCGCGAAAAAGACGAATAGGACGCCCTGAAGCGGAGCCCCGCACAGGCAGTCGCGAAATCATTTCAGCGGCGGATATCGTCCAGTGCGTGCGCAAGCTCCTTCGGACTGACCGTGGCCGTACCGAGTTTGCTGACGACGACCCCCGCGGCGGTGTTGGCGAGTGCCGCGGCATCTGCAAGAGAAGCGCCCGCAGCGACCGCGAGCGCGAGCACACTCAAAACGGTGTCGCCTGCGCCGGTAACGTCAAAGACCTGCCGGCCGGTAGCGCCGCGTTCGATGCCGGGCCGGCCAACGCGCGCATACGTAACCTCAAAGCTCGTGGCCGGAATGTACATGTGCCGTGGTGTCGCTTCCTCAAAAACGCTCAAGCCTTTGTCGCCCTGGGTGATGACGACGGCGCCGCAACCGAAGTGCGCGAGGAGCGCGCGGCCCGCTTCTTCGACCGATTTTTCGTCGGCTAACGAACGCGTAACGAAGAAGCTCGCGTCCTTGGCGTTGCACACGATAGCTCGTGCGCCGCGATACGCGTACAAGCGCGACGTCTTCGGCTTCACGAACACAGGAACCCGCAATTGATGCGCCGCGCTCAGAACGCGGTCGGCAAAAGCGTCCGTGACGAGGCCTTTGTCGTAATCCGACAGCACCAGTGCGTCAAGCTGCTTCAGCGCCACAAATAATCTGCGCAGAAGTTTTTCTTCGGTATCAGGGCGAAGCGGCTCGTTCCGTTCGCGGTCGATTCGAACGATTTGCTGATGGGTCGCGATGATCCGCGTCTTGACGGTTGTCACACGTTTCGAATCGGCAAGCACGCCGCGGTCATCGATCCCCGCGGCGCGCAGGCACGCGCGTAATGCCCGCCCGGGCTCGTCATCGCCTCCTTTGCGGCCACCAACAACTCCGAAAGCTTCGACTTTCGCGCCCAGCGCGGCAAGATTCGCGGCCACATTGCCCGCGCCGCCGAGGCATTCGCTTTGTTCCACGAAATCCACGATTGGCACCGCTGCTTCCGGCGACAATCGCGAAGCCGTGCCCCAGAGGTAGCGGTCCAGCATCAAATCGCCGAGCACACCGATGCGCTTGCCGCGCAATCGCGGGATCAAGCGTTTCAATCGCGGAACCGAATCGGCAATGTTGGTCGTCATGCGCGCCTCGAGAATTTCTTTGCTTCTCCGCTGCTCTTCCGGCTATTCCTTCGCGACGCTCGCTTCTTCCGGCAGCATTACCGGAATATCATCGCGCACCGGGTAGACACGTCGACAAGTCAAGCATTTGAGACCGGATTCATCCGGCAACATTTTCACCGGCGTTTTACAGAGCGGGCAAACAAGGATGTCGAGAAGTTCCTGCGGAATGGACATGACGCTCTCCCTGGTAGCTTCGTGAAAAGGCCTCAGCGAAAATTACGCGTGTCTCTTGCGGATGCATAGGCACTGTAGCAAAGCCCGTCCGGCAGGGGCAACTGCCCGACAATCGAGTTGACGATTGCGCGCCGTGGCTGGCAAAGAGTCCGGTATCCCCGCCGCTTGCGAAAAACGCTCGCCTCGATTCCGTCGGAATGGTACGCTTCGCGCAGTACGGGTACCTCTTTCGGCCGATTTCTGGGGTCAGCATCTCTTGAAGGCGCGATCGCTCGCAAGCGAACTTCGCCACCCTTCTCCGGAGGAACTATCCATGGCGCTCAAAAAAACAATCGGGGCCATCGTGGCCAGCTTCATTCTTCTTTCGGTCGGCGGCTATCTGATTCACAACGTCTGGCTGATGCAAGACTACCGCGCGCACAGTGATCTTTGGCGCTCGCAAGATGCCATGCTGCACCGCTTGCTGCACATCTATATCGCCAATCTCATTTTCTCGATAGGAGCGGTGCTGATTTACGCCCGGGGCGTCGAAGCGAAACCCTGGGTGGGCCAGGGCATCCGCTTCGGCATCCTGCTAGTGCTGGTAACGGTGATTCCCAACTCGCTCGTCGAATACGTTGTCTATCCACTACGGCACGAACTCGTGCTCAAATGGATCGTCGGCGGAAGTATTCTCACGCTCATCGTAGCCTTGGCCATCGCCGCAATCTGCCAGCCAAAACAACAATCTTCTTAGTATTGGCCTCAACCACTTCTTCAAAAAAGCTGCGCGGGCTGTCACTCTTCGAGCCGCCAGGGCGAGCGCTCCGGCCACCGGCGCATGGCTTCGCTGGCCCAGGCGGTGGACTTGTCCGTGTGACAGGACGTGCAGGGATTAGGAATCTTGTATTTGTCGGTCATGGCCGGCGTGATGAACGCGAAGGTGTGCGCGCGCACTTTCACGTCGGCGATGGTCGTCTCGATCTTCGGCATGTGGCAGGCGACGCACTGGCTCCCCGGAGATCCGACTTTGTGATGCGTGTGCTCCTCAAGCGTGGCGGTGCGCGGCCCGTTCAGCGACAAGGGGCCGTGGCAATCCAGGCAAAGTTTGTCGGCCGGCTTTCTCAGTTGGGCGTAATTGTCCGTACCGTGGACATCGTGGCAACTGAAACAGGTAATTCCGCGGCGGTACATCACGCTCTGCACAAAGTCGTTGCCCTGCATGCGATTTTTGTGCGCGGTGCCCTCGGCAAAATGCGTGAAGCTTTGGGTGCCCAGCGTGTGTTCTTCGAGCTGCCAGAAATCCCGCAGGTGCAGCCCCGGGCGATAGCCTACCGGCCAGTCGTAATACTTCCCCTCGATGGGACTCGTCAGCGGACGTCTCTGCGAATGACACTGGATGCAGGTGTCGTTGGCCTCGACGTAGTCCATGCGCGCGGGATTCAGAATGTTGCCGCGCTTGGGATGCTCAACGTGCTCGCTCCCGGGACCGTGGCAGCGCTCGCAACCCACGTTCCATTCGACGACCTGTTTGGTGTGAATGTTGTAGTCGACGGAATGGCAACCGTCGCAGGTGGGGCCGGTGGGCCGCTGCATGTTGTCGGGCGGATAGAACCCCACCCACCAATCGGTTCCGTTGGCGACAAAATAAGGCCGCCAGACGTGATGGGTGACATCCCACTGCGCGGAAAGCGGAAAATAGTCGTCACCGATTTTCGTGAAGTAGCGCTGTTTCCACAGGCTGCCATAAACCAGCGCGACTTGTTCCTTCGTAAATTTTGCCACCGTGTTTGTCGCGAGATTGGGAATGATGGCCTCGGGATGGTCGCGCGGATCACGCACCACGTTGGCCATCGGCGTTTTCTTCCAATGCTCGTATATCGGCTCGTGGCATTTCCGGCAAGCCTGCGAGCCCACGTAGCGCGCCGAAGCGGCTGTCTTTTCCTGCTGGGCTTTTTCTTCGATGGTTGGCTGGCGCAAATCGCGGATGAAGAGAACGAGTTTCCAACTGTCGTCTTCCGTTTCTTCGTGCGGATTGCCCCAGGCGGGCATGCCGGTCAGTCGAACGCCGTTCCTGATGATGTAGTGGATTTCGCCGTCGGTGAGATTCTGCGTTAACGGCATTCGCAAATCGGGCACTTTGGGATAGAGATTGCGGCCGATCTTTGATTGCCCGGTGCCATCGTTGGCGTGACAAATGGCGCAGCGAGCAATGAAATTTTCACGCGCTTCCTGCAAAATCTCCGGCGTGGCTTTCCAGGGATTCTTTTCGTTTCGCGCGCCGCTGGGGATCGCGAGATTGCGCGCCGTTCGCGCAACGATTTTCTCCAGTGGAGAAGGCTCCTCGCTGGCGCTGAACCCGCGGTGAATCAAAATGCCGCCGTAGAACGCTGCGGCCATCGCTGCCACAAAAAGTGCGAGAAGAAATTTCTTCCAGCTTTTCATTTTCCCCGCCGCTGCTGAAAACCACCGCCCTCGAATAGCTTCTCGTACCGAAAAACCGCGCCGCTCCACCGATTCCCGGCACAACCGCACCGCGACAGCACATTGTACATAAGCACCAAGCGCACAGCGCCATCAGGGAGTTCACGGTATAATAAAAGGCTATGCTTTCGGTGAATAACATATCCATGCGCTTCGGGCCGCGCGTGTTGTTCGAGGACGTCACCTGCACGTTCATGGCGGGGCGGCGATACGCCGTGTCCGGACCCAACGGCGCGGGCAAGTCCACGTTTATGAAAATTCTGACCGGAGAGCTCGAGCCCACCAAGGGTTCCGTCACCCGGCCGAAGAAAATGGGCATATTGCGGCAGGACCAGTTTGCCTTCGACGCGTTTCGTGTGATCGACACGGTGATCATGGGCAATGCGCCCTTGTGGCAGTCGCTCGAAGAGCGCGACGCGCTGTACGCGAAACCTCATGAGGAATTGACCGACGCCGACGGCATGCGGCTGGGCGAGCTCGAAGGAATCGTCGGCGAAGAGGGCGGCTACACGGCGGAGGCTGACGCCGGAGTGCTGCTTGACGGCTTGGGGGTGGAAAGCGCGCTGCACGAACGCAAGATAAGCGAGTTGCAGGGCGGACAAAAAGTGCGCGTGCTGCTGGCGCAAGCGCTTTTCGGAAATCCGTCGGCATTGCTGCTGGACGAGCCCACCAACCACCTCGATCTCGATTCCGTGCACTGGCTGCAAAAATATTTGAGCGAGTACGAAGGCGTCTTGATCGTGATCTCTCACGACCGGCATTTTCTGAACAGCGTCTGCACGCATACCGCGGACATCGATTACGAAACCATCATCATGTACAACGGCGGATACGACGACATGGTGGTTGCCAAGACGCATATTCGCGCGCGCATCGAAACGGAAAACGCGCAGCGCGAAAAGAAAATCGCGCAATTGAATGAGTTCATCGCGCGATTCTCCGCGGGCACTCGTTCGGCGCAGGCCACTTCGCGCAAGAAAGAAGTCGAGCGGCTGCAGACTTCGGAGCTGGCGAGGAGCAACATCCAGCGGCCGTATATTAAATTTGAAATGAAGCGGAATTCGGGGCGGCATCCGCTGGAAATCAAGAGCGTCGAGAAGTCGTATGGCGACCTGAAAGTGATCCCGCGATTTACGGCGAGCATCACGCGTGGGGAAAAAATCGCGCTGATGGGACGCAACGGCACAGGCAAAACCACGATGCTGAAATCGCTGATTCGCAACGCCACGGGATTCATTGACGACACGGAAAGACAATTCTCCATCAATGGTGGCACGGTAGTGTGGGGGCACGAAGTGTCCGTCGGATACTTCGCGCAGGACCACACCGACTCCATCACCGAGGGGTTGGACGCTTCGCGGCCACACGTGAATGCCACGGCCATCGAATGGCTGTGGCAGTTCGATCCCAGTGCGTCGCAGCAGGAACTTCGCGGGTTGATGGGGCAGATGCTCTTCAGCGGCGAAGATGCGTTGAAGCCCACGGCGGCGCTTTCCGGCGGTGAATCGGCGCGGCTGATTTTTTGCCGGCTTATGCTGCAGAAGCCGAATTTCCTGGTGCTCGACGAGCCGACCAGCCATTTGGATTTGGAATCGATCAATGCGCTGAATATCGCGCTGCAGCGCTATGACGGAACCGTTCTGCTCGTCACGCACGACCACGACGTGATCGACGAAGTTGCCACGCGCATCTGGCATTTCGCCGGCGGGAAGATCGAGGACTTCAAGGGTCCCTACGAAGAATTTGCGGCCTACGCC
>JBIOGB010000068.1:0-12435 GCA_044447665.1 Candidatus Acidiferrales bacterium
CTGGTGAATCCGGAACTCGGCGGGGTGACGTTCGGCTGGAACCTGACGCATTCGGCCCAGGACGAACTCTTTGCCGCGATTGAGGGCACCGCGTTTCACACCCGCGTTATTCTCGAGCGCATGGAACACCACGGTGTGCCCATCCGTCGCGTCATCAATGCGGGCGGCATTCCGCAAAAAAACCAAGTGCTGAACCGCGTGTACGCCAACGTGTTGAACAAGCCGGTACTGATACCACAGTCCGACGTGACCAGCCTCGGTTCGGCGATCTTTGCCTCACTCGCTGCGGGTGCATTTCCCACCATCGAGAAAGCGCAGGAAGCCCTCTGCCCCAAGTATCGCCTGGTCGAGCCGGACGCGAAAGCAGCCAAGGTGTACGAAGAACTGTATGGGCTTTATCGTGAGTTGTATTTTGCATTTGGGAAAAACGATAGCGCCGCAGTTGCCGTCGGACGCATTCTGCCGAGCTTGCGGCACATTGCCGCTGCGGCACGGGGGAATGCATGAGCCTGAAGAATCTGCGTGAGCAGGTTTTGGAAGCCAATCTGGAGCTAGTCCGCCGGGGGATGGTGCTGTACACATTCGGGAATGCCAGCGGGATATCTCGCGAGCAGGGATTGGTGGTAATCAAACCGAGCGGCGTTCCTTACGAAACGATGAAGCCGGAAGATCTCGTGGTGGTGGATCTGCAAGGCAATATTGTGGAGGGAACCCTCCGGCCGTCCTCTGATTTGCCGACCCACCTCGTGCTGTACAAGGCGTTTCCCGCTATTGGAGGTGTGGCCCACACTCATTCGCGTGCAGCAACCTCCTGGGCGCAAGCGCGGCGGGCAATTCCATGTTTTGGCACGACGCACGCCGACTATTTTCATGGCCCAATTCCGGTGACGAAACCCATGAAGCCCGCAGAGATTCGCAAGGATTATGAACTCAACACCGGGCTGGCGATTGTGCGGTGTATCGGAAAGCGCGATCCATTGCACACGCCCGGTGTGCTGGTGGCGGAACACGCGCCATTCTGCTGGGGTGCGACCCCGGCAGAGGCGGCGCACAACGCGGTCGTCGTGGAGGAGATTGCCGCGCTGGCATTGCAGACGCTCGCCGCAAACCACAAAGCCAGGCCAATTGATAAGGCGCTCCGCGAAAAACATTTCTTCCGCAAGCATGGAAATACGGCATACTACGGACAGAAGCCCGCTCGCTAAGTCTATGGTTTGGATGTAGTTGGTCCTCAGTCTCGGACGGACAGGTCGTAGATCGCAAGAATTTCGCTCCCCGCGTGTGCTTCTGCTGCACACCAAGGTTTTTTTAGCTTTTGAATGCAACGGCAGTAACAGTAAGATGCACCTAGACATCAAATTGAGCTTGAATGACCATGCCGAACCCACGATCACACACACCTGGTGAAATTGCCCAGAAATTCACGGCCCATTTTGGCAAAAAGCCGGAAATTTACCGCGCGCCCGGCCGCGTCAACTTGATTGGCGAGCATACGGACTACAACGATGGTTTCGTGTTGCCTGCGGCCGTCGATCTTTCCTGCTGGGTAGGCGTTGCGCCCCGCGGAGATCGCAAGCTTGTCATCTACGCGGAGAATTACTCGGAACAAGTCGAAGTCGATCTCGATGCCCTCGCTGCGTGGGTGAAGAAACCTTCGGCAGCTTACCCCGTCGGTGTGGCATGGTCGCTGGGGCAGGCTGGCCACCGCCTGAGAGGTTGCGACCTGTATATCGCAGGCGACGTCCCCATGGGGTCGGGCCTCAGTTCGTCTGCCTCGATCGAAGTGGCCACCGCATTGGCTCTCCTGGACGTTGCGGGGATCCAACTGGACCGCACGAAAGTGGCGCTCCTTTGCCAGCGGGCGGAGAACGACTTTGTGGGGGCGCGTTGCGGCATCATGGACCAATTCATCAGTTGCCACGGCAGGGCAGAGCACGCGCTGCTGCTGGACTGTCGTTCGCTGCACGCGCGAGCCATTCCGCTTCCCGCGGATGCCGCGTTGGTGGTGTGCAATACCATGGTCAAACATAACCTGGCCGCGAATGAGTACAACAACCGGCGCGCCGAATGTGAAGAGGGCGTTCGCCTTCTGAAAGCAGCATTTCCCGCAATCGTCGCCCTCAGGGATGTCACGTCGGCGCAGTTGGAGCAGCATCGCCAGCTCCTGCCCGGCAAAATCTATCAACGCTGCCACCATGTGGTGACGGAAAATGAACGGGTCCTGCACGCGGCTGCCGCGTTTGAGAAAGGCGACTTGCTCACCATTGCCAGGCTCATGGCCGCTTCCCATACCAGCTTGCGTGATGACTATGAGGTAAGCTGCCGCGAACTCGATCTCATGGTCGAGATCGCCGGTTCTCAGAAGGGTGTTCTGGGAGCGCGGATGACGGGAGGGGGATTTGGCGGTTGCACCGTCAATCTGGTTGAGCATGTTGCCGTCGAACCATTTGTCGCCGCGGTCGGGCGGGAATATGAAAAACGAACCGGCCTGAAGCCCGACATTTACAGCCTTGAGGCGGCCGAAGGCGCCGAAGCTGTGGTACCCGTTCCGGGTGGTCTCCGTTAGATTGCTTCTTAAAACTACCGAAATGGTGCGGTGGAAACGCGAGTTTGCATGATCGTGACGGACGACTTCTGGAAGAAACCTCACCGCCGGTTGAATCCGCTTACGCGGGAATGGGTGCTCGTATCCCCTCATCGAACCCAGCGGCCGTGGCTCGGAAAGGTCGAGAAGGCCGCCCAACCTTCCGCCTTGCAGTACGACCCCGATTGCTATCTTTGTCCGGGCAATGCGCGATCGGGCGGGGCGCGCAATCCCCAATACAATCACACTTTTGTCTTCGACAACGATTATCCGGCTCTGCTTCCGCAAGCCTCATCTGATCGCACCGCTGACCCGGATCCCCTGCTCACCGCGGTACCCGAAGCGGGGACTTGCAGGGTGGTGTGCTTCTCGCCCCGCCACGACCTTACTCTGCCGCGCATGACTGCGGAAGAATTGCGGGCCGTGGTTGACGTGTGGGCGCAGGAGATGGTCTCGCTGGAAAGCATTTCGTGGGTCCGCTACGTTCAAATTTTCGAGAATCGCGGCGCGCTCATGGGCGCCAGCAACCCGCACCCGCACTGTCAGATCTGGGCCAGCGCTTCTCTTCCCAACCTGCCCCAGAAAGAACTCGAATCCTTTGCGGCCTACCAGGCGGAGAAAAAGCGTTGCCTTCTCTGTGACTATTTCCACCTGGAGCTGGAACGTAAGGAGCGTATTGTCTGCGAAAACGATGGCTTTCTGGCGGTCGTACCGTTCTGGGCGGTATGGCCGTTTGAGACGCTGATTCTCAGTAAGAGGCACGTGTCGTCTCTGCTGCAGCTCACCTTTGAAGAGAAGAATCTCCTGGGTGATATCTTAAAACGCCAGACGATTCGCTACGACAACCTGTTCGAGACGGCGTTTCCCTACTCGATGGGTTTGCACCAGCGCCCGTCGGGCAGCGGCGAGGGTGCGGCCTGGCATTTTCATCTCCACTTTTTCCCGCCCCTGCTGCGCTCCGCCACCGTCCAGAAATTTATGGTCGGCTACGAACTTTTGGCTACACCTCAGCGCGACATCACTCCCGAGGATGCCGCGGCGCGCCTGGCAGCCATTTCCGAAAAACACTACCTCGATTAAGACTAGGGTGCAGGCCAGGGGCTAAGGCAACTCGCCGCCTCGGCTGGGGTTTCTACGCGTTCCCGAAAGCCGCAGCGAATTGTGGTGGAAAACGAAAGTCGAGGATGCTGTCCGGCGACACTCAGGCGGCTCGCACCTTTGCTTTCTTGCCGCCCTCAAAATCCCTAATCGTCTCCAGCAGCCATTCCCTCAACGCACTCTCCAACTCGTCCTCGGTGCCCCATTCATAGAAGGAATTGACCGTCTCGCCTCCACGCGTCAGTGGAATGTGTCGACACGGAAACTGGGCGGCTCGGCGATTCTCCGGCACAAACGCAATCAGCGGGCAATCCAGGCAGGGCTGCTGTCGGCTACGATCCGCAAAATTGATGCATGTTGGAGAATCTTCAAAGACAAAATTGGGACGCCAGGGATAACGCGGGACTCTTCGGTAGCCGCCCCTTTCAAGGAAGGCGAGCTCTGCTTTGAGGATCTGCAAGACGTTCCGCTTGTCCTGCATCTATAGTCCCCCAGAATACAAATTGCATAAGAGCCAGAAGAAGGGCAGTGACGGCCATCACGCTATAACGTGATACTTATCACGGGTCCTCGACCCACCCCACGGTATAACGTCACAGAGGCGAGTGATTTCATGCTTACTGGTTGGCGCCGCAATCCCAATCGCTTTCAGTTTGTAACCAAGCTGGAAGGGGGTATACTCCCAGACGGCACAAATATGCGCACGCCTTACGGCTTGGAGATCATCGAGAACTGCCTTTCTTGCCCGCACCGGGAAGAACGCCTGTTTTGTAACCTACCGGAGCAGACTGTAAAAGCTTTGTCTGCAATTACTTCTTCCGCTTCCTATCCCAAGGGAGCCACGCTCTTTGTGGAAGGCCAGCCGGCGCGGGGCGTCTTCATTCTTTGTAGCGGGCGCGTTAAGCTTTCGACCTCCTCCGCGGATGGAAAAACTTTGATCCTGCGCATCTCGGAGCCCGGAGAAGTGCTGGGCTTGCCGGCCACTGTCACCGGCACATGTTACGAGCTCACAGCAGATGTGGTGGAACCGGCACAGTCGAATTTCATCGCCAGAAACGATTTCCTGGCTTTCCTGAAAGACAACGGCGAAGCCGCTCTTCGCGTTGCGCAACAACTGGGCGAAACCTACCACGCGGCCGTCGCCGAGATGCGCACCATCGGCCTCTCTCATTCCGCAGGAGAAAAGCTGGCGCGTTTCCTCCTGGAATGGGCGGCGAATTATCCGGAAGAAAAAGGACAGATTCGCCTGAAGCTGACGCTGACCCATGAAGAGATCGCCCAGATGATCGGCTCTTCCCGGGAGACCGTGACCCGCCTGCTGGCCGATTTTCGAAGGAAACAGCTCCTCCAGGTGATGGGATCAACCCTGATCATCAAGAACAAGGCCGCCCTGGAGAGTATCGTCACCGGCTAATCCAGACACTCCCTCACAACACCACCTAACATCGCTTGGCGCATGCGGCGCTTCAGCACCATCAGGCGCGGGCGCCTACCGTTTATTGTCCACCAGCGCCTTTTCAATTGACGAAGTTACTTCCGCCGAATCGGGCTCCACTTTGGAGTCAAACCGCGCCAGCACTTTTCCGTCGGGGCCTACCAGGAACTTCGTGAAATTCCAGCCGATCTCGCCGCCGGTATCGGGGTGCGCGGCCTTGTCGGTAAGGAACTGATAAAGCGGCGTGATGTCGCTGCCTTTCACCGAAACCTTGGCCATCATGGGAAACGTCACGTGGTATTTCGCCGCACAGAAAGTCTTAATTTCCTCGTTGGAGCCGGGCTCCTGGCCGCCAAAATTATTCGCCGGTATCCCCACAATCACGAAGCCACGGCTCTTGTATTTTTCGTAGATCGATTCCAGTGCGGCATACTGTGGTGTATAGCCGCAGCGGCTGGCCACGTTCACTAGCAACACGATTTTCCCCTTGAAGCTGGAAAACGGCGTTGCTTGGCCGTCAATGGAATTCAGAGTGAAATCGTAGATCGTTTTTTCCGTTGCCATGGCGGTTGTCCCCAAAAGCGCGAGCAGAACAAAAAGTTTCTTCATTGGTATCTCCAGATCGTATTCGCTTCACTTTTACTGCGCACTGGAAGGCAGAGAGGCGGAAAGAAAGAAGTCCTTCCAGAGGGATAACTATACGCGAGGAAAGGGCATACTAGGGAGAAGTTGTTTCGTGCCGGTGAAAGCCAGGGCCATTTCGCCCGGTACAGGAACACCCCCCCAGCGATTGCCGCCTTGGACTCTTTCTTCCCACGCCGGGCGATGGGCCCCGCATCGCAGGCCGAAATCCAGCATTTTCTCTCGCTGCTGCAATTCAGTGCAGTTCAAAGATTGTCAGGCTCTGCGCGGGTAGTTGCAGGCGAAGCTCGCGGCCGGAAAGCTCCGCCTGAGCGTCGCCCAGCAGCACTGAAATGTCCGAAGCTTCCTGCGCCGGCGTATCGCGCAGTGAAATCTTCAGTTCGCGCTTTGTTGATCCGTTGTGGAAGGCGACCACGAGCTTTTCTTCCTCGGTTTTCCGCATAAAAACATAGGACGAATCATCCGAAGCCAAATGCCAGAGTTTTCCGCTGCGCAGGGCTGCGTGCTGGCGCCGTACGCGGAGCAGGCTCTGCACGTATCCGAGGAGTTCGCTCTGTTCGCGCGTTCGCCCTTCGCGCGTGAACGCGTTTTGCGCGTCCCCTGGCCATCCTCCGGGGAAATCGCGACGATTATCCGGGTCGCCGTCTCCTGGCAAGCCGATTTCGTCGCCGTAGAAGGCTTCGGGAATTCCCCGCAGTGAAAGCGTCAAGCCGAAGGCCAGTTTCACCTTCGCGGGCGTGGCGCCGCTTTCTCCGGCAAAGCGAGTGACATCGTGATTCCCGAAAAAGGGCGCCAGATATTCCGGGTGAGGATACAGCGAGTCCTGCCGCAGAATGTCCGCCAGGCGTCCCGCGGGGGCGCCGTGCAAAAGCACATCGCGAAGGGCAAAATACAACGGAAAATCGAAGACCGTCGTGAATTCCGTATCGATGCCGTCCCATCCCTTGCGCCCACCTGCAAAGAAGGACGTCACCTCAGGATCGCGATGAAACACCTCACCAATCGTCGAAAGTCGCGGGTAAACCCGCCGCAGTCCCTGATGCCACTCCTGCCAGAAGTTGCGAGGAACATAAGGGACGGTATCAACCCGGTAGCCGTCCAGTCCCGAACTTTCCGCCCACCAGATGCTGTTTTGCAGGAGATATTGCGCCACCAGGGGATTTTCGGTGTTCAAGTCGGGCAAGACTCCCAGGAACCAGCCTTCTGTCAGATTCTTGCGAAACTGCGGCGGAGCATGCGGATCCTCCAGCGGCTCCAGCAAGTCGGTTGCGGGCTCATTTCTTTCATGCACTCCATAGAAGCTTTCCTTGAGCGGCGAAAACGAATTCAGATGCTGTTTTGGCGATCCGTGGAACCAGTCCGGCATCGGCGGGTCATGGACCCACGGATGCGACACACCCACGTAATTGGAGACAGCATCGAAGAAAACTTTCATGTGTTCTTTGTGCGCGGCCTGCACAAGCTCCCGGTATTCCAGCAGTGTTCCGAGATGCGGATCAACAGCATACAAATCGACCGCGCCATAACCGGGATAATCTTCAGGCGCTCCGTTTTTCACGATCGATGTGAGCTCCAGCGTCGTCACGCCAAGCTCCTTGAGGTACCCCAGGTGATCGCGAATGCCGCGCAAATCGCCGCCGTGATACGCGCGCGGCTTGGAACGATTATGCGAGCCCGGAAATTCTGCCGGCTCGTCATTTGTGGGATCTCCGTTTGCAAAGCGGTCCGGAACAATCAGGTAAAGGACGTCGTCGAGCGAGAGGCCCTGATTCCTGCCCAGAATCTGCTTTCGCGCGGCGATGGGCAGCTCGAACGTGGTTTCACCCTTCGGGGTAGCAATCCGGCATACGGCTGTCCCGGATTTCAAGCCCGCGCCGAATTTCAGCCAGACGAACAGGTAATCACCGTCCCCGGCGGACTGCGTCTGGCTCACGATAACTTCCGGTAAGTTGCAACGGACGTGCGTCGCTTCGAGGTTTTTGCCCGAAAGCAGAAGCATTACGTCAGGAGTCAGTCCCACCCACCAGTTTGGGGGTTCGATCTTCTTCACGGCAGGTGCACTGGGATTGTTGGCCTGTTGCGCAGGGGCAGAAAGGCTGCTCAATACTGAAATTACGAGGATAAGTAAGCATACCCGCAGACATGGGGGAGATTGACGGCACACGCAATACGGTCTGTTTCGCATCAGAATCTCATGCGAGCTTAACAGAAACGCCTCGCTCGATTGCAGGCCGGAATTGTTCTATTCGCGGAAAACTAACTTGCCGAACGCCCCCGGAACGTGGAAGTCCGCTTCTCTTGAGTAGGTAGGGCTCCACGCCGAATAAAATCTCGGCTCGGTTTCACCTTCAACGCGGAAAAAGTTCACCCGCCAGGTCTGCTTCGGATCAAAGTTCGGCGTCAGGCTCCGCATCGGAATAGCCAGTTCGGCCGTCCATGTTTTTGCCGCTGCATCCTGCACCACGCGGCGCCGCAGCTTGCTTCGCAGCTCCTCTTTTTCGCCGCTGGCGATGTCCAGATCAATCCACTGGCCATTCGGGCTGACTTCAAATTCCTTGTATTTCCTCGGGTCGCGGGAATCCGGCTGCAGGAAGATCTCCGCGACATCGCGATTCCACAGGTCGTCGCGCCACCCATCCTCGCGCGCGTCGGGAAAAACTGTGATATTTCGATAGGCCGTCTGAAACCGCACAAAGAGCGTCTGTGTCGTCCAGAGCAGGTGCACTTCGGTGGACCTCGCCAGGTCGGCGTTTTCACCTTTCCAGTCGTGCTCAAAGCGCAAGGGAGGACTCTTTGCCCACGCACTGCTGTCAGGGAATCCTTCGGCATCCGGTTGGTCCGCAAATCGTGACGCAAATGCCGTGGGCAGCTCGCCCATGCTTCTGGAAAGGGGAGGATTCATCCTCCAGACAGTGTAATTCAGCGCCACCGCAAAGTTTACCCACAAAAGATAGTGGAGGAACAAGAAGGCAGCGCCCCGCTCAAACTTCCAGGTCACTCCAACAAAGAGCGCGAGTAACAACCACAAACAAAAGCGGAAAGGATGACCGTTGTTTCTACTGGCCGGACTACCAGCAGACTCATTGCGCACCCCTTCTCGAACACGACCAGCTCCGCCCTGCGCAGCGTGCTAGCATCAAATTCGGCCCCGGTTCGGGGCGCCCCGGAAGGAGATACTCATCGTGGAACGCCGCCCTACCGTTGAAGTTCGTACAGAGCCCAAACGCCGCGACCCTCAGGAATTTCAGTATGTCCAGCTTCGCCTCGCTTCCGGCGTGGCCCGCATGACCCTGAATCGCCCGGAGCACAATCTCCTGAACGAAAACATGCTTCGCGAACTGGTGGATGGCATCGCGTTTATCGCCAGCCACGAAGAGGTCAAACTCATCGTCCTCGATTCGGCCTGCAAAGTCTTCTGCGGCGGCATTGATGTGGGCGAATACACTTCGGAGCGCGTCTTCCAGATGCTCGACGCGTTTCACTCCGTCTTCGCGGGAATCCTCGAAACGTCCAAGCCGGTTCTTTGTGTCGTGAACGGCCCCGCGATCGGCGGCGGCGCGGAGCTTGCTGCGTTTGGCGACCTCGTTATCGCCACGCCCAAAGCGCGCTTCGCCCAGCCGGAAATTACCATCGGCGTTTTCCCTCCGCTGGCTTCCACGATTCTGCCGTTTCTCGTTGGCCCCAAGATCGCTCTTGAACTTGTGCTCCTCGGCGAAGCGGTCACGGCGGAGCGCGCCCTGGAGCTCGGCCTGATTAATCGGCTAGTTCCCGAGTCAAAACTTGAAGCCACGGTAGAAGACCTGATCGCGCGCATCACCAGCCACTCGGGTCCCGTTCTCACCATGGCCAAACGCGCCATTCTCAGCGGTATGGGACTCTCGCTCCGCGACGGCCTGAAACACTCCATGGATATCTTCCTGAATGAACTGTACCGCCTGGAAGATTCCCAGGAAGGCCTGCGCGCCCTAGTTGAAAAGCGCAAGCCCAACTGGAAGAACCGCTGATTCCCGCACAAGAGAATTCCTCCGTAATTGGCCAGTTTCCGATGAGCAGGCGACGTATTGGGAGCTAGCCCGTGGTCCGACAATGAGTTCCGTGCCGCCGACTACACGTCCAATGAAGTCTCCCGCCTATCAGGGTTTCCCGGACATCGTGCCACCCTTGCTGAGCAGAGCATGGAGCTGGAGAATTTGGAGCTGGATTTGCTTAAGCTCTTTGAGAAGCTCCACCCTGCCTTGCTTGTGTTCATACTTTGCAATCTCAATTGCGCCGAATAGGACCCAGAAGCCTACCAGACCCAGGAACCAGTTCCCTTCGGCCGTGTTGAAATGCGTTCCGGCCATCCAGAGGAAGGGCGCGGAAACTGCGACGACGAAGATCCACACGCGCACCACCGTCCACTTGTTTCGGCGCAGCTTTTTATCGTTCTCCGCCAATAGCGACGTCACTTCCTTCTGGTAAGCCGCTAAGTTCGCCGACTGCGGAAGACGCGACAGCAGCAGCTCGCTGATCGATTCATTTCGTTCCATAACCACCTCCTGCCAGAATTTCCTTCATCCTTCTCTTAGCGTAATGGATTCGGGATTTGACCGTGCCTGCTGAACACCCTACGACCGCGGCAATTTCGACCAACGAAAAATCCTCGAGAAAATACAGGACCAAAACCTCACGGTGTTTCGGTTCGAGATAATTTAGCGCTTCATGGATCGCAGCAGCGTCATCTCTCGTGAACGAAATATCCCCTGCTTCCTGGAGTCCGTCCACGTGAACTTCCTCTGCTCTCTCCCTGGAGACGTGCTGGCGGATGCGGTCCACCGCCAACCCGTGGGTGATCCGGTAAAGCCACGGGCGCAGCGAAGCGGGGTTCTTGAGCCCTCGAATTCCGCTAAACACCTTCACCCACACGTCTTGCAGGACGTCGTGCGCCGTTTGCGCGTTCCCGGTCACCTTGGCGGCGTAGTAGAGAAGAGGCCGCTCCATTAACGCGACCAAGTCCTCGAAGCCGGTGTTATCGGCAGCCTGGCAGCGGAGTGCGATCCACTCGTCCTGCGTTTGGCTCGGCCCATCCGGCACGCTCATCTCATCTCTTATGTCGAAGGAGAGCAGTCAAAGGTTCAAACCAAGCTTACTCCAGACAGGGAAAGAATCGGGCGTCGCGACGCATCCTGATCACGTGTCTCGCCGCTATTGCGCCGGCCATGGCGGCGCATCTACTATCCCTCAGGTTCTGGAGCAAATAACGGGCCACCCGGAAGTAATCCACAAGCTTCATAAACGCTATGACCAGAAACTGATCCGCTACCAAACTCCTCCATTTCATTGACACCTCCAGCGTCGCGCCGTAAACTGTTTTCACAACTTGCAGGCTCGGGAAGTGGGGAAGTGCCGTGAAAATCGGCCGTGGTCCCGCCACTGTGATCGGCAGCAATGCCGTTAGCCAGGCTACCCTCCCAAGCTGAAGAGGTTGCGTGTTCTTCGCGAGAGAGAACACCGGCTCTCCAGCCCCAATTTCTCGTGGGGCTTTTTTATTTTGTGGTCTCGCGGGACTCTCGTCAGGGGAGATTCGTGCGGCGCGTCAATTCCATCTTCATACCACGGCCAGCCGTCCTGTTGATCGCCTTTCTCTTTCTCGGCGCGCTCGATGTGTCCGCGCAGGCCACTTCTCCTGCACTGCCTTCGCAGCCCGCAACGCGCGAAGTCGTGGATGAGATGGGCCGGTCCGTGCGCATCCCCATC
This sequence comes from Candidatus Acidiferrales bacterium, assembly GCA_044447665.1. GTDB lineage: Bacteria > Acidobacteriota > Terriglobia > Acidiferrales > UBA7541 > Acidiferrum. Next base: position 11,496 of record JBIOGB010000068.1, read on the forward strand.
TCTCCCTCGCGTATCGTTTCGCTCGCCCCCAGCCTCACGGAAACGATTTACGCCCTCGGCTTGCAGGATCGCCTCGTGGGCGACACCGACTTTTGCGACTATCCCGTCGAGGCCCAGAAGAAACCCAAGGTCGGCGGAATCATCAACCCCAATCTCGAGGAAATTGCATCGCTCCATCCGGACCTGGTCTTGGCTACAAAGAGCATCAACCGCCTCGATACCGTTCGCGCCCTGGATACCCTCGGCATTCCCAGCTACGCCACCACCGATCCCCATTCGGTCGCCGAGATCATTTCTTCCACCCAAAAGCTGGCCGAAGTTCTGGGCGCCTCAGAAGCGGGCAAGTCCCTCGGCGACGAACTCCAGAGCCGGCTCGCCGCTCTCCATGCAAAGCTCGCCGCCGTTCCGCCGCGGCGCGTCCTCTTCATAGTTTGGACCGAACCGCTCATTTCCACCGGCCAACATACTTTTATCGCCGACGTGCTCCGCAAAGCCGGCGCCGCCTCCATCGTCGAATCGTCACAAGACTGGCCGCAGATGAGTCTCGAAGAGGTCGTCCGCCTTCAGCCCGATTATCTGGTCTTTGCTTCGTCGCACTCCGAAGCTGCGGCGCGCGATTTTGACGCTCTTGCCGCGCGCCCCGGATGGCGCATCCTCGATGCCGTGCGCAATCGCCGCTACGCCGTGATCAGCGATGCCGTCAATCGCCCTGCGCCGCGCATCGTTTCCGCCATTGAAGAACTCGCCCGGCAATTGCATCCGGGAGCGTTCCAGGTTTCCCCAGTTCCGGACAAAGAGCCGGCGCCCGCAAACCCGGCGCTATCTTCGCCTCCCGGGCCGACGCTCTCCTCCTTCCCACACACGATCTGCTCGTCTTCCACGGAGTCCTCATGCGCCCACTAACACTCGGACGTCTCCTGTTTCGCTGCGGCATCCTCGC
>JBIOGB010000069.1:0-12343 GCA_044447665.1 Candidatus Acidiferrales bacterium
CGAGTTAAAGTAACCTGGCAACTTCACATTCATTCCCGAAGTCGCATAAGTCGTTGAAGAATTTGGTGGACGAGAGGGGATTCGAACCCCCGGCCTCCTCGTTGCGAACGAGGCGCTCTCCCAGCTGAGCTACTCGCCCACGAGCAGCAACAAAATTTTAGCAAACGTAAGGGAGGTTGCCAACCGCAGGTTCTGCGCAATTTTCTAATTGCGGCATAACGTAGCGCAGCGAAGCGCTCGGAATTTAGCCATCAAGAGGGTTACGGCTGGTCCGCAGATCCCCCGCTGCGCTGCGCCACAATCCTTCGCGCATTCTCATATAGCGCGCGGGCTTGCGGGATGGCCTCCTCGGCCTTCAGCACTTGAGGATCTGCCTCCAGCAGCACCTTAAAGCCTTCTTGCTGTCCGAAGGTGGACATGAAAATCTCCTGCTTGATCTTCCGCTTGATCCAGTCGAGATTGTCCGCCAGCTCCGGCTCCGTATAGCGCACGTTGTGCTTCGAAAGGAAACTCCGGAACTCCTTCATCAAGCTGTCGTCAACGGCAAAATCTTTCGTGATCGTCGGCTTGGTTCCGAGATAGTAGCGCGTGAAGCCGCCCACGCCTGTCTCCGCAGGGTAAAGCACGTCGCTGCGGAGCAGCAACTCTTCGAATTTCGTCAATTTAGGCGCCGGCACAAGGATGTCCGGCGTAATGCCGCCGCCGCCGGTCACTTGCCGTCCGCTATCGGTAAGCTTCACCTCCGTCGGATGCTCCGGCACCTTGCGCTCATAGTGATATTCATAGAGCGAAACGGTCTTGTAATCCCGCTGAATCAGCCGCCCGCTTGGTGTGTAGTAACGCGCCGTGGTCAGGGCCAGCCCGGTATTCTCGCTGAGCGGCGTAACCGTCTGCACCAGCCCTTTTCCGAAGGATGTCTCTCCGACGATCAATCCACGGTCATGGTCCTGCACCGCGCCGGATACAATCTCCGTCGCCGAAGCGGAATTGTTGTTCACCAGAATCACCAGCGGCACGGTGTTGCCCTGGTTTCCACGGATCGCGTAATAGCGCCGCTCCGGCGACGTGCGCCCGTGATGCGACACGATCAACTGGTTCTTGTCCAGGAACATGTCGCCCACGGCCACTGCTTCATTCAGCAATCCACCGGGATTGCCACGCATGTCCAGAACCAATCCATCGAGTGACGGCGCATCAAGTTGCTTCAGCGCGTCGGCAATCTCGCGATCGGTTGTCTCATTGAAACCCGATAGCCGGATGTAGCCGATTCCCGGCTTCAGCAGGAAAGCAATGTCCACGGAATGGCGGGGAATCTCGTCGCGCGTCACGGTGAAGACCAACGGTTCGGTGTAGCCTTCGCGAGACACGGTAATCTTGACCACCGTTCCCTTAGGGCCTTTCAGTAAATCCGCGACTTCGCTGGTCGTCAGGCCTTCGGTCGATTTTTCGTCGACCTTTTCGATCACGTCGCCGGGCCGCAGCCCTGCATTATAAGCAGGTGCGCCCACGTACGGCGCCATCACTACGGTGTGATTTTCACGCGGGGCGACCACCATGCCCACGCCGTAGTATTTTCCGCGCTGGTCTTCCCGCAGTAGCGCGAACTGCCGCGCATCAAAGAAATTCGAGTGCGGGTCGAGCACCCGCAGCATGCCCGGAATTGCGCCCTGGTAGACCGCCTTGTCGACATCAACGGGCTCGGCGTAGTTCGACTGCACCACATCCAGGACGCGCGTGAACTCGCGCACCGCCGTTTGGTAATCGTCGGTCGAGGCCGTTGTAGCCCGCACCGAGGGCCCGTAAACGCCCCCAAGGACAGCAGATACCAGCAGAACGGCAACTACAAGAACTAGCCCGCGGCGTTCTGGATTCATCCTAACCTCTCACGGCCACTCGATAATTCAGTATAGCATGCAGAGTGGCAAAGTCAGGTTTGACACTGCCTGACACCCTTTCTATGATGCCAATAGGCCCTTTAGACGGCCTCCGAGCACAATGTTGAGCATTCCCCACATGATCGTCGTGTTTGTCGTCGTCCTGGTCGTCTTTGGGCCCCAAAAGCTCCCGGAGCTTGCCCGGGGCCTCGGCAAGCTCATGGCGGAGTTCCGCAAGGCCTCCACGGACTTCAAGACGGCTTTCGAGGAGGAAATGCGCGACATCGAACGCCAGGCCCGCGAAACGGAACGTAAGAAGCTCACCCAGTCGGCGCCGGAAATCCCCAGCGAGACCTCTTCCGACAGCCCGACCATCGGTGCGCCCCCCGCAGAGCCCGTAATCGCTCCCGTCGCCGAATCGGTACCGCGCTCTTCCGAAGATACGCCCGAAACAAAGTCCGAGGATCTCTCAGCCGCCGCACCCGCCGACACAACCCATGACCACCAGCAACCAGCCTGACTCCGCCCGTAAGGCGCCGGATGAAGAGACCGGCGGGCAGATGACCTTTTTCGAGCACCTCATCGAGCTGCGCAAACGCATCATCAACTCGCTGGTCTCCATAGCGGTCGGCGCAATGATCGGCTGGGTCGTCGCGCCTCATTTTGTCAACTGGATCGTCAAGCCAATGACCGATGCTTTAAAGGCCGCGCATCTCGAACCCAAATTGGTCTACTCTCATCCCGCTGGACTCCTCAATCTCTTGATCACCCTGAGCATCTATCTGGGGATTGTCATTGCCTCTCCCTGGATTCTCTATCAGATCTGGCTCTTCGTGGCCCCCGCGCTCTACAGACATGAAAGAAGCGCCATCACCGGCTTTCTGTTTTCGACTGTATTCCTGTTTCTCGCTGGCATCGCCTTCGGCTACTTCGTCTCGCTCCCCTATGTCCTGCGCTTTCTCATTAGTTTTCAGGGTCCGGTAGTCCCGCTGATCAATATTGATGAATACTTCGATTTGATTCTCCTGGTTCTTCTCGGTCTTGGCCTGGTTTTCGAGTTGCCCGTTCTTATTTTCTTCTTGTCTCTGTTCGGCATCGTTACTCCAAAATTCCTTATCAAGAATTTTCGATACGCCATTCTGGTCATCGCCATCCTCGCCGCCGTTCTTACCCCCACTCCGGATGCCACCACGATGCTCGCTTTCATGGCCGTCCTGACGGCCCTTTACTTCGTGGGTGTGGCTGTTTCCTGGGTCGTGGTCCGGAGACGCGAGCGCCGCTTGGCGCCCGCGGCGGAGCCTCGTTAAATGCAATCGCGGCGGTCAATCCGTGAAGCAGTGTTTGGAAAATTGAACTTGGGTTCGCTCGGTGCCTGCTTCTTCCTGGCCGTGCTCGCGGGATGCAACGCCAAGGGTGGCGGCAGCGCCAACTCAGTATCTTCTTCCGCAAGCAACGCGCCCTTCATGAGCGCTGTAGCTTCCGCGCCTCCGCAGACTGCCGATGACGCGCCAACACCCGAATCAACTGGCGGCTTCGACGGCAAGAGAGCCTTCGCCCATGTTGCCAAGCAAGTGAGCTTCGGACCGCGTCCCTCAGGCTCGCAAGCCATCGTGCAAACGCAGGACTACCTCCAATCCGAATTGAAAAGCTACGGCTGCACCGTGGAAACCGACTCTTTCACCGCCGACACTCCCGTCGGCCGCCTGCCCATGAAAAACATCCTCGTGAAAATACCCGGCGAGAAACCTGGTGTAATTCTGCTCGGAACTCATTACGACACCTTGCGGAAAGAAAACTTCGTCGGCGCCGATGACGGTGGCTCTTCCACCGCCGTGATGCTGGAGCTGGCGCACCTGCTCTGCGCCCAACACGGCAAATATGCCGTCTGGATCGCCTTCTTCGACGGCGAAGAGGCCATGAAGAGATGGAGCGACACGGACAGCCGCTATGGCAGCCGCCAGATGGCCGCAAAATTGGCCACCAGCGGGGAACTACCCAGGGTTAAAGCCTTCCTCCTCGCGGACATCGTCGGCAGCCACCCCCTGCGATTCAAACGCGATTCCTATTCCACGAAAGCACTAACCGATCTTGTCTGGAAGACGGCCGCTCGGCTCGGCTATCAGGACATCTTTGTGAACGAAGAGAGTGGTGGCAGTGAGGATGACCACCAGTCATTCCTCAAGCGTGGTGTACCCGCTGTGGATGTGATCACCGATTTTTCTGCCAACGGTTACTGGCACACGCCGCAGGACACCCTCGACAAAGTGAGCGCCAAGAGTCTTGCCATCGTCGGCCACGTTTTCCTGGAAAGTGTGAAGCAGCTTCAGGCGAAGTAAGAATCGAACGAAAAAATAGATTGTGCTCCGTGCCGCGCGCTACGCCTCGAACCGCACGTCCTTGCCCCGTTCCACTGCCGAATGTTTGCTGAAATCCTGGTCATTCCGGTACGGAAAATCCGAACGGTAATGGCTGCCGCGGCTCTCTTCTCGAGCAAGCGCAGAGCGGGCAATCAACAGCGCCAAAGAATACAAATTCTGCAATTCATGTTCGCCGCGCCCGGCTTTCTCCGACTTCGGCAACTCCACGCCGCGCAACTGCTCGATCGTAGATGCCAAATCTTTTCCGTTTCGAAGGATTCCCACTTGACGCCACATTAGGTCGCGAATCTTCAGGAGCGCAGGCGGCGATTGTTTCGGCGCAGCTTTAACCGCCGTTTTAACGGCCTGCGTTCCCGTCGAGTTACCCGGTTTCGGCGCCTGACTTCCCGGCAGCACAACCTTACTCCGTTTACCGATGGGCGCGTCTTTCGTCATCGCTTGGCCGCAGCGCGCGCCAAAGACCAGCCCTTCGAGCAGGGAATTGCTCGCCAGCCGGTTTGCCCCGTGCACTCCCGTAGCTGCGGTTTCCCCGGCCGCATACAATCCCGGCAGTGACGTGCGCCCCCAGAGGTCTGTCTTCACGCCGCCCATCATGTAATGCGCCGCGGGACAAACCGGCGCAAGGTCGCTCGCGAGGTCGAGTCCATAACTCAAGCAGGTCTCATAAATACGCGGAAAACGTTTCTTCAAAAACTCTTCACTCTTCGCCGTCATATCCAGGTAGACATATTCGCTTTGTGTCTTGTGCATCTCGCTCACGATGGCTCGCGCCACGATATCGCGCGGTGCAAGTTCCTGCGCTTCGTTGTAGCGCTTCATGAAGCGCTCCAGATTCACGTTGCGAAGTATCCCGCCTTCTCCGCGAAGCGCTTCGGAGAGAAGAAATCTTGGCGCGCCCTTGATGGCCAGCGCCGTGGGATGGAATTGCACAAACTCCATGTCGGCAAGCACCGCGCCCGCCTCATAAGCGATGGCCATGCCGTCGCCCGTGGCCATGTCGGGATTGGTCGTTTCCCGGTAAATTTGTCCGAGGCCCCCGGTCGCCAGCAAGACCGCGTCGGCGCGCACCTCATGCACCGATCCGTCCGTTTCATCAAGGAATCGCAACCCAAGCGTGTGACCCTTCTCCAAAATCAACTCGGTAGTAAAGGAGTGCGCCCTGAGGTGCAGGTGTGGAATGCTGTGTGCCCGGGCCAGCAAGGCGCGGCTGATTTCGCGGCCCGTGGAATCGCCGTGCGCGTGCAGGATTCGCGATCGGCTGTGCGCGGCTTCGCGTGTGAACGCCAGCTTCGTTCCCGCGCGATCGAATTCCGTGCCCCATTCGATGAGCTGCTTGATGTACTTCGGCCCTTCCTCAACAAGCAGCGCCACGGATTCGGCGCGGCATAATCCATCGCCCGCCTTGATCGTGTCCTGCTCGTGGAGCCCAATCTCATCTTCGTCGCTCAACGCGACGGCAATCCCGCCTTGCGCCCACGCCGTCGCCGAATCGCTCAGGTAGGATTTGGCAAGGACCAGCACGCTCCCCGCGCTGCTCAGCTCAATCGCCGCTCGCAGCCCGGCGACACCCGACCCGACGACGGCGTAATCGGCACGATAGGTTTTCGGGGGAGAGGTCATGAGTGCGAGCGATCCGCTGCTCTCGTATGGTAACACGAGGAAAATCCCATCATTGGCCGGGCGTCCTGTCGCGGGTGTCGCAAGCGGGCAGTGTGTTACATTGAAAACAAGATGCCAGCGAAAAAGAAACTGATCCCGGTGCGCTCGTCTGCGCGCGAATATGCCGTGGTCTTCGGCAGCGGGATTCTCCGCCGCGCCGCGAAGGAAATCCTGGCTTTGGGCAAGTTCTCCAGCGTGCATGTCGTTTCATCCCCAAAAGTCTGGCGTGCGGTAGGCAAGAGCATTCGGCGGGGCCTGGCTCTCGTAAACATTCGCGCCGTGCATCTGGTTAACGATGACGAAGCCGCGAAGAATCTCCGCACCGCGGAGAGTCTCAGCAGATCCTTGAGCCGGGCCGGTGCGGATCGTAAATCCTTGATCATTGCCGTTGGCGGCGGTGTTGTGGGGGATGTCGCTGGCTTTGTCGCCGCAACCTTTTTGCGCGGTGTTGCGCTCGTTCACGTGCCGACGACCCTCATCGCGCAGGTGGACAGCGCTTTAGGCGGAAAAACCGGCGTGAATCTCCCGGAGGGGAAGAATCTCGTCGGTGCATTTTATCCGCCTCGGCGCGTCTTCGCCGATCCGGACGTGCTCGCCAGCTTGCCGCCGCGTCAATTCCGCGGTGGACTGGCGGAAGTCACCAAGTACGGGATTATTGCCGATCCGAAACTCTTCGCCTTCTTGGAAAAAAACTTCGCTGCCGTCCTCCGCCGCTCTCCCAGCGCGCTCGCATACATCATCCCGCGTTCCATTGAGATTAAAGCAGGCATCGTGAGCAAGGACGAGCGCGAGTCAGGCTTGCGCGAGATCCTGAATTTTGGTCACACTTTTGGCCACGCGCTCGAGAGCGTGACTCGCTACCGCCGCTATCAGCATGGCGAGGCGGTAGCTTTGGGCATGATGGCCGCTGCCTTGCTCGGTCATGAAGCAGGCATCACTCCGGCGGAAGATGTCTCCCGGATTGTTTCCTTGGTGCGCCGCCTGGGTCCCCTGCCTCCCTGGCCGCGCATCCCCGCCAAAGTTTTCATTGCCGCCATGCGTTCGGACAAGAAGACCCGCGCCGGAAAATTGCGCTTTGTCTTGACGCCGCACATCGGCAAGGCGCGGTCCTACGATGATATCCCTCTCGATCTCGTGGAGCGCGTCCTCCATTTTGCCCCGCGGCTTGCCACCTGTTCCGGAAGCCAAAATGCCTGACGCAGCCGCCGTAAAAGGGACTCGCCCCGAAGGCACGCGAAGCGACGAGGGCGCCTCACGCAGTGTCCGCGAAATGTTCACGAAGATCGCGCCGCGTTACGACCTGCTCAATCATCTTCTCTCGCTCCAGTTCGACCGCCTCTGGCGCGCACGCGTCACCCGCCTCTTGCGGCCCATCCTCGCTAGGCCTGAGGCTAAGGTGCTCGATCTGTGCTGTGGTACGGGCGACTTGGCTCTCTCCCTCGCGCGCGCCGGGAAAGCCCGCGTCATCGGCGCCGATTTCGCTCATCCCATGTTGATTCGCGCGAATGAGAAATCTGCGGTCGCGCGGGCCAGCTCCAACTCTACTCAAATGCATGCTGTGGGATTTCTTGAAGCCGACGCGCTCGGCTTGCCGTTCGCGGACGCTTCTTTCGATCTCATCACGACGGCCTTCGGTTTCCGTAATCTCGTGGACTACGAGGCTGGTTTGCGTGAGATTCGCCGCGTCCTGAAGCCTCGCGGCACGCTCGCCATTCTTGAATTCACCGAGCCCCCTGACAATCCGTTTGGAAACGCATACCGCTGGTATTTTCGCAAAATTCTGCCGCGCATCGGTGCCTTTGTCTCCGGTGACCGCGACGCCTACACCTATCTCCCCGCTTCCGTCTCGCGCTTCTTCGCTCCCCAGGAGTTGGCCTCGCTGATGAAATCGGCGGGATACTCGGAAGTGGACTTCTGCATTTGGACGCTCGGCGCCGTCGCGCTGCACACCGCCGTCCGCCCGTCCTGACGCGCTCTACTCGTCCAACCCCGCGCTGCGGAGCTTGGCGAGGAGCGTCTTCGGCGTCACGCCCAGTTTCTCCGCCGCCCGCGTCTTGTTCCACTTGAACTCACGCAAGGTATTTTCCAGCAGCACTCGCTCGATATGTCCGACGGCCCGCCCCGTCACCTCTTCGAGCGTTCCTTCCCAGCTGAACTTCTCCGCCAACATTCCGCTTGGCAAGCGCTCCGCATCCGGCCGCGCCGCAGGCAGTTGCAGGCCGTTCGCGTCTATGCTCAGCCCATCGGCAAGAATCACCGCGCGCTCCAGCGTATTCTGCAGTTCGCGCACGTTTCCCGGCCAGCGATAGTGCAGCAGCCGCTCGCGCGCTTCGGCCGAAAGCTCCAGCCCAGGTTTGGCGAATTCCCGGCTGAATTTTTCGAGAAAATGATTTGCCAGCAGCAGCACGTCTTCTCCACGCTCCCTCAGCGGCGGAATCGTCATCGGCACCGCCGCGATGCGAAAATACAGGTCTTCGCGAAAAAGTTTTTCCTCGATCAATCTCTGCAAATTCCGGTTCGTCGCCACCACTATGCGCACGTCGATCTCGATGGGTAGTGTTCCGCCCACGCGGTCGAACCGCTTTTCTTCCAGCACGCGCAGCAGCTTGGCTTGTATCGCCAGCGGCAGTTCCCCGATCTCATCGAGAAATAGCGTCCCGCGATGCGCCAGGTCCAGTTTTCCGACTTTGCGCGCGCCGGCCCCCGTGAACGCGCCCCGTTCATGGCCGAACAGCTCATTCTCCACCAGGCCCTCGGGGATTGCCGCGCAATTCAACGCCACAAACGGCTGTTCGCGCCTTGGGGAAAGGTGATGAATCGCCCGCGCAAATAATTCTTTCCCCGTCCCGCTCTCTCCCAGCAGCAGCACCGTCGAATCCGTCGCCGCCACTTTCTGGATCTGCTGGCTGACTTCGCGAATCGAGGGGTGCTCGCCCACGATGCGCGGAAACCCATACCGTGCCGCGTACTCTTCCCGCAGCAGAAGATTTTCCCTTAGCAGCTCCTGCTGGCGCGCCGCTCGCTGCACCAGCAGCTTCAAATGGTCCAGGTCCACCGGCTTCTGCAGAAAATCAAACGCTCCCTCTTTCATTGCCGTCACGGCCTCATCCACGGAGCCGAATGCCGTCAGCAGAATCACGGGAATGGTTGCGTCTGCCTGTTTGGTCGCTCGCAGCACATCGAGCCCGGAAGCTCCCGGCATCTTCAGGTCCGTAATGACCAGCAGATATCGCCGCGCGCGCACCTTTTGGATTGCCGCCGTGCCGTCCGCGGCTTCATCGACGGTGTGGCCCGCGCGTTCCAGCGCCTTTCGCAGCATGGCGCGCAGCTCATTTTTGTCTTCGACGAGGAGGAGAGGTTCCATCTCCTTCGTTTCTACCATGAAACGCGCACACCTCTCGCGACAACCCATCTCCCGTGTGCGGTGTTGGAAAGCAGCTTGTGGCGGGGAACTCCTACTCGCGGGCCCAACCCGGATCGCCTCCGCTCTTGCGAAGCTCATCCTCCAGGTCACTGAAGCTCTGTTTCAGTTGCTCAATCTCTTTTTTCTTCGCATCAATCTTCGACGTCTTTTCATTGATCTCTTTGCGCTCATTCTGCTCCATCAGCGCCTTTTGCGGGTCCGGGTAATACTGCACCTGTGCCTTGTTCAACTCCCGCTGTAGCACGTCCAGCTCCTTTTCCGACTGCGCGATTTTGTCGTGTAAATCCTGGAATCGTTTGCGCCATTTCTTCTCGTCAGTTTGCGCGGCATTCCCATCGCCCGTCGCCGCTGTCTGCGTGTTATCCGCCGCCCCTCCTGCGGACTGCTGGCCCGTGGAAGTGGCGCTCTGGTCCGATGCGCCGCTCTTCCCGCGGCTCAAATCATCTTCGGTGTAGACCTTTTTCGGCTTCGCTTCCTTCTTCTGCTGCTCGCGGCTTTTTCGCGCGGCATCGGCCACAGGATCGCTGCTGGGCTTCTGTTCCGAACCCTGCTGTTGCGCAAACACCGGCAGCGCTGTCAGACACAGCACTGCAAGCACTGCTGGCGCTCTAAACCATTCTGTCCCGCGCATACGCACCTGCCTTCCCTGGACCGGCTGAATACCCTTCTAAATCCTTAGATGCTTTCCTGCTTTGATTCTACTGCTTCCGCGGCACTCCGGCACGCGGGTAGCGTAACGATAAACGCCGCCCCCCCTTCCGGGCGGTTTCGCGCATCCACTTGGCCGCCGTGCTGCACGATAATCTTCTGCACCACCGCCAGGCCAAGCCCCGTACCGTTTGCCTTTGTCGTGAAAAATGGCCGGAAGAGTTTCGCTAATGCTTCCTTCGCAATGCCCGGCCCGTTGTCGAATACCGTAATCCTCTGAAAGCCGTTCTCCTCCCCTCGCACAATCTCTCCTCGTAGAAGCACCCGGCCGCCATTCGCCGCACTCTCGCACGCTTCGGCCGCATTTCGCGCCAGGTTCAGCAGCGCCTGCCGCAAAAATCCCTCGTCTCCGGCCACTTCTCCGAAAGGCCCTTCGCACCGGATGCGAACCTGCGGATTGGCTTCTCCCACTTCCGCGACCACGCGCTCCACGACCCCTTGCAGTGCTACCGGCTCGTTCGAAATATCCAGCGGCCGCGCGTACTTCAAAAACTCCATCACCACGTGCGTTATATTTTGTGTCTGTTCCAGAATCCGCTCCGCACAATCCGAAGCTTCGCCGCCCGTTGCTTCGGCCCGGATCATCTGCGCGTAACCCGAAATCGTCGCCAGCGCGTTTTTGAACTCGTGCGCGATTCCCGCGGAGAGTTCGCCCAGCGCCGCCAGGTTCTCCTTCAACTGCACCTGCTGCTGCAGCGTGGCCAGCTCCGTCAAGTCGCTCAGCAGGCAGATCGCACCGTTGATGGTCTCGTTGCCGCGGCGAATCGGCGAGATCGTCACTCCCAGCAGGTGTTTTGCACCTCCGGGAGCGGCGTGCTCCACCTGCTCACGCCGGAAAATTTTCCCCGTTGCCAGGCACTCCGCAAGCAGTTTCGACAGGTCCGAGGATTCACCCAGCGCTTCGCTGTACCGCCGGAAGCCCAGCCCCCTTATTCCCAGCACCTGCTCGGCCGCAGGATTGGCGCTCGAGATGATCCCCCGCGTATTCACAACCAGCAGCCCCGCGGGCATGTTCCGCGTGACCTCTTCGCTCAGCCGCTCCGTTTGCTCCGCGCGTTCCTTTTCGAGGCGGTGCAGCCGCTCCAGTTCCTTCTCCTGGTCGCGCAGTTTTTGAATCACGCCTTGCATCGAAGCAGCCATGAACGCCGATGGATTTTCCGTCCGCGGAGCCGTCACAATCTGTTCCCGGTGTGCGTCTCGCGTGTTTTGGAAAAAACGCCGCATGAGGAACGAGCTCAGGATTACCGCCGCGAACAGCGCTCCCAGCGAGCACAACACGATCAGCCAGGTGTGGGGCCCGCTTTCGGTTTGCAATGTGGCCAGCATGTTCAAAATGCTTTCCTGCGCGGCTCCATACCTCAAATCAAAAAGGGCCACCAGCGGGATAAGATCGGCCTCAAGCAGACCAGCAGCAGCGTGGCAATTCCAAGAAACGTTCCGAGAGGCAAGTGATACTGGCTGGCGATCGCACACCGCAGCGAACTCGTGCTGCCCAGGCCTCGGCGGCTCGCGCGTTCCGCCAGTTTCTTTCTCCATCCGCCCGCGTAAAGTACCGACACCACGCTCAGGCCGATGATGCTCCCGAGCAGCGTCCCCACCAGAATCGTCAGGAACGTGTCGCGCACTCCCAGAAACGCCCCCGCCATCGCCATCATCTTCACGTCACCGAGCCCCAGGCCCTCGCGTCTCCGCAAGAGTTTGTACAGCGCGCCTGCTCCCCAGAGAAAGAAGCTGCCGAACGCAGCCCCCAGGACGCCGCTCAGCAGCCCCAGCAGAAAATCCCGGTGCGCCCAGTGCGGCAGTTTCCAAAGAAATAAAAGTGCGAAGCCGTCATCCGGCGGCAGGAAAGCGGAGAATACCAGCCCCACGCCAAACCCCGGCCAGGTCACCGCATCCGGCAGCAGCCGCACGCGCAGATCCGTAATCGTCAGCACCAGGATGAAGCAGCAGAAGATCAGCCACTTGAACGTTTCTTGCGTCACGCCATAGCTCAGGTAGCAAGCCACGAAAACCAGACCTGTCAGCAGTTCGACGCTGGGATACAACGGCGAAATGGATAGCCCGCAATCCCGGCACTTTCCGCCGAGCAGGAACCAGCTCAGAATCGGCAGGTTGTCGTAGGGTCGAATCGGCGCTTTGCAGCGCGGGCAGCGCGATCCCGGCCGCACAATCGAAAGCCCTTCCGGAATCCGCGTGATGCAGACGTTCAGGAAGCTGCCGAAAACAATCCCGAACAGAAAAAAGATGGCGATGACCACATTCTGAATGTGCCATAGCGGCCCCGCCCCCTCAACAAACCC
>JBIOGB010000070.1:0-12156 GCA_044447665.1 Candidatus Acidiferrales bacterium
ACCGACCTCTCTGCCTATTCGCAAGCGCAGCTCGACCAGGTCGCGCTGCGCTTGAATCAACGCCCGAGAAAAACCTTAGGCTTCCAGACCCCTGCGAGTAAACTTCAGGCAAGTGTTGCGTCGACCGTCTGAGCCAGCAGCATTTATCAGGCAAGTGGCCGGAGGGCCCTGTTCGCAACAGTTATTGTGGGCTGGCGCTAGCTTGGCACTTCACTGTACGCGGAAATCTGGGCGATAACTCTATTTAGCTTTTACATCTTGCTTGATTTGAAGGAGTCGAACATAGGCTGCACTGGCTTCGGTTCACTTCAGGTTAGGTGGCCGCTATTGTTCACTGACGCTGGCGACATATTTCTTTGTTAGACCAAAACATCAGTCGATGGAGAACACTCGCACCGCCACGGGCGTTCTGCGATCATGCTGCGGCTGTCTCCTCGGTGGCCAAGAGGAGATTATGGACTGGTTTTCGGCGATGAGATTTGTTGCTTCTCGTCAACGGCGAAGAGCAAGTAGTCACTGAAGCTCATGCGCTGGTGAATGCGTCTTCCTTTCAAGTCGCTATACACTTCGGCCGTTTGTGGAAGCCACATGTCCACGCCCCGGCTGCTGAAATGTACTGGACCATACTCGATTTCCGTGTGGTCAACGGTGAGCCTGATCTCAGGAAGGGTATCGATCAAGTCCGTCCGCAGGCCCAAGATTTGATAACTGTCCGCAACAAACCAAGCCCGCCCTTTCAGGGCGACTGGGTGAGACGCGCTGTTCACGCCAATTTTGTAGGACCGAGTTCTGTTCGGTTTATCCTCTCTCTGTCGAAAATAAATCTGCCAGGTCCGTTTCCCGTTCAAAGTTGCGAGCCCCTCGCATCTCATTGAAAAGTTTCCCGAGTAGTACGGATGGAAAATAAGGACGAGTGCTGGCAATCCCTTCATTATTCTCCCTCCCGGAAAATCGACAGGAGTAGAACCGCTACTCAGATATTCTTCCACATCGAGAAGTCCAGGCCGGATTTCCTCAATCGAAACCATGTAGTCGTATTTCCGTTTTTCCCTTCCGGAAACTGCTCCCGATTTATTGATTGCTTCATGTAGCAGTGATTCCGTGGCCGTGAATCGTTCCACGTTCCCCACAAGTTCCTCGATTCTCTGTCCGGCTTTTTGCAGCACTTCTTCGAGATTACACGCGGAGCCAGGCGCTACTGGTGGAATATTTTCGTCAACCTCAGGAGGCAACCAGCGGGCGTCGCGCGGTGGGGAAGCTCGCCTGGCGGTGGTCGTAGCGGCGCTCCCCTCCCTGGGATCAGCGTTCAGATGTTCGGACGCGTGGAGATCAGAAGGCGTGTTCAGACCCTCAAATTGCTTCTTGGCCGCGACATCTCCAGGGTGGTCCTTCAGGTATGCTCGCAGTACTTCAGTGGCTTCTGCCACCAAAGCGCGCGCCAAAAGTGGGGAGACGCTAGCGGCTTCACCATGACCCAATTCAATTGCCCGTTCAGCGTGCCGGACGGCTTCGCCTGTCGAGCCCGTACGCAAAGAGGCTTCTGCCAATACTGCTTGTGTGCGCCAGCAGGAAGGATCTATCTTTGACGCTCGATCAAGATACTCCACTGCCTCCGAAGCTTTGTTCTCGCCGAGAAGGGCCTCGCTCATGGAGACCAATGCCGGAACATAATCTGGAAGAAGCTGGAGGACTTTTGTCCAGTAAGACTTGGCCTGCTCCCAATCGCCCAACCGCGAAGCGTACATCCCAAAGACGTAATTCACCTCGGGATCAGCGGAGACGGGGGGATAAGCTTTGGCCTCGCCCGCCTGGGGCCGTAGTTGAACGGTCACCCTGAGCTCGCCCGTGCCATTGGCGTCGATCTCTTGAACCGCACGCTCAAATCCTGGAGCGACCACCTGGATTCCGTATTGCATCGGAGCTACGTCATTCCATCGTAGGTGGCCCTTCCTCGTTATTCCTTGCCTATAGAGTTGCCCTGTCACAGTGAACAAGGTCAGCGCTGCTGTTTCTTCGACACTCGCGTTGTCAGGTCCCTGGAGGTAAATGTCAAGGTCCACTGAGGAGCTGATTTTGCTCGGCCGGGTTGACTCAGTCGTGCCCACGACGCCAGTCTGAAAGTCCGATGCCGGTTGTTGCCCAAAAACAGGTTCGCGTAGGAAAACTCCGCAGAGAAATACCTGGGTGAAAACGAGATAGGCTAGGAGGCGCACAAACTTAGTCGTGTTCTGCCACTTAGCTAGACCTGATAGTTGAAGAAATCATACGCTCTCCAGGCTGACAAGGGGAAGAGTAATTCTCCCAGGGCCCGCGTCGGGAAGCTCTCGGGTTTAAGGACCTGGGACATGGTCGCAGAGCCGACCGGTACGCAACTTCTCGTTTCCTCTGCGCCTGTTTGTTCAACGCGGAGCTTAAACCAAATACACATAGACCACCAACAAACTAGACGAGTATCAGCAGCAGAATGCACTTCATATCCGCTGATTGATATACAAAATCCGGTAAACGGAAGCTATGTTGGGCAGACGGGCGGGGACGTTCCCATCCGGATATTACTCTTACTGGCCGCGAGGCCGTCTCTTCGGAAATCGTTGAGACAAACTACTGATTCTCTGTACCAGCGATCGCTGTTGATAAATGTCCTCATCACCCGTTATTCGGCATGGCTGCCGTGGGATAACTCCTGATAAGTCGCGTTACCGGACATGTGCCCTTCCCGGTCCCTAAGCGGGGTCCTGGGAAACAGCGCCCCCTTAGCGCCACCGCAAACAAGCTAAGGACTAAATCCGCCGCTTTCTTGGCTCTGGCGAACCGCGCCTCCCCCTGCTATCGTTAAGAGTTATTTTGCCCTCAGTGTACCCACTGGGTGCTGGGGCTCCTGTGGAGGGAGCGGTATCGTCTCATGGGCCTGACCAAACTCGTCATCCGGGGCGCGCGGCAACATAACCTCAAAAACATCAGCCTCGAAATCCCCCGCAACACCCTGACGGTCATCACCGGTCTTTCCGGTTCCGGCAAGTCCTCCCTTGCCTTTGACACGATTTACGCCGAGGGCCAGCGCCGCTACGTCGAATCGCTTTCGGCCTATGCCCGGCAGTTTCTCGACCAGATGGAGCGTCCCGAAGTGGACGTGATCGAAGGCCTTTCACCCGCCATCGCCATCGAACAAAAAACGACTACGCGGTCTCCGCGCTCCACTGTCGGCACAATCACCGAAATTTACGATTACCTCCGCGTCATTTACAGCACCGTCGGCGTTCCGCATTGCCCGAATTGCGGCAAGCCCATCACGCGCCAGTCCAGCGAGCAGATCGTTCAGGCCATCCTCAACGGCGACTTGTGCCGGCCTGACGATCGCATCATGATCCTCGCGCCCATTGTGCGCGGACGAAAAGGCGCCTACCGCAAAGAGCTCGAAAGGCTCGCCCAGGATGGCTACGTCCGCGTGCGCATCAATGGCGAGCTATATCCGCTCGATAGCCCCCCGAGCCTCGACAAGCGCAAGAACCACACCATCGAAGTCGTCGTGGATCGCTTGCTCGTCAAGCAGGGTATCGCCGCGCGGCTCGAACAGTCCATCGCCACCGCACTGAAACTCGCTCAGGGACTTATCACCGTCGCCATTGTCGGCGGCAAGGAACACGTCTTCTCCGAGAAACTCGCCTGCCCCGATTGCGGAATATCCGTCCCGCAGCTCGAGCCGCGCTCTTTCAGTTTCAATTCGCCTTACGGTGCGTGCCCCGATTGCAATGGGCTTGGCTCGAAATACGATTTCGATCCCGCCAAAGTGATCACGGATTGGACGCGCCCGCTCTTCGATGGAGGTCTCGGCCCGGGCTCCGGCTCGACGTTCCTCAAGCGCACTCTGGAACTCGCAGCCTATGCGCACGGATTTATTCTCGATACGCCCTTCAAGAAATTTCCCGCGCGCACCCAGAACCTGCTCTTGTACGGCTATCCGCCTTCGAATGCGCGTCCCGGGGAAAACGGCGGCGCTCCATCCGTCAAGAAAGCGCGCGCCGAAAAGGGCTTTCGCTTCCACGGAATTTTGAAATTCCTCGAGCGCAATTTCCAGGAGTCCAGTTCCGACACCTATCGCGAGTGGATGACCCAGTACATGTCCGCAACGCTCTGCAGCACCTGCCACGGCAAGCGCCTGCGTCCCGAATCGCTCGCCGTGAAGCTTGCCGGATGGTCCGTCGCGGATTTCACCGCGCTTTCTCTTAGCGCCGCGCGCTCCGCCGTCGGCAAAATTCTCGCTCGGCTCACGCCGCGCCAGTTGGAAATCGCCGCCCGCCCGCTCGAAGAAGTTTCCGAGCGCCTTGAATTTCTTCTCGCCGTTGGCCTCGGCTACCTCAGCCTGGACCGCTCCGCCGCCACCCTTTCCGGCGGCGAAGCCCAGCGTATTCGCCTCGCCACGCAAATCGGCTCGCGCCTGCGCGGCGTTCTTTACGTTCTCGACGAGCCTTCCATCGGCCTGCACTCGCGCGACAATGGTCGCCTGCTCGGCTCGCTCGAGCAGCTTCGCAACCTGGGCAACACCGTTCTCGTTGTCGAGCACGATGAAGACACTATCCGCCGCGCCGATTTTGTCGTGGATCTCGGTCCCGGCGCAGGCAATGCCGGCGGCTACCTGGTCGCGCAGGGCAAGCCCGAGCAAATCGCCGCCACCGCGGAATCCCTCACCGGGCGTTACCTCAGCGGGGCCGCGCGCATCGCCGTTCCGGAAAAACGCCGCAGCCCCAATGGGAAGGCAATCCAAATCCTCGGCGCCGCCGCCAACAATCTAAAGGACGTGGATATCACGCTGCCCCTTGGCCTGCTGACTGTCGTCACTGGCGTCTCCGGGTCCGGAAAATCCACGCTCGTCAACGACATTCTCTACCGCGCCCTCGCGCAGAAGCTCTATCGCTCGATGGAAATCCCCGGCGCGCACCGCATGATCCTCGGAATCGAGCACATCGACAAAGTCATTGAGATCGATCAAGCGCCCATCGGCCGCACGCCGCGCTCGAATCCCGCCACTTACACCGGAGTCTTCGCGCCCATCCGCGAGCTTTTTGCCATGCTTCCCGAATCGCGCGAACGCGGCTACCGCCCCGGCCGCTTCAGCTTCAACGTCAAAGGCGGCCGCTGCGAAGCCTGCCAGGGCGACGGCCTTCGCCGCATCGAGATGAATTTTCTCCCCGATGTTTACGTCTTGTGCGAAGTCTGCCGCGGGCGCCGTTACAATTCCGAAACGCTCGCCGTGCGCTACAAAGGCCATTCGATCAGCGACATCCTCAATTTGCCTTCTTCCGACGCGCTGAAGCTGCTGGAAAACCTCCCGCAAATTCAGCAGAAACTTTCCACGCTCGTCGAAGTCGGCCTCGGCTACGTTCAGCTCGGCCAGTCTTCCACCACACTCTCCGGCGGCGAAGCGCAGCGCATCAAGCTTGCCCGCGAGCTTTCCAAGCGCCAGACCGGCCGCACGCTGTACATCCTGGACGAGCCCACCACCGGTCTGCACTTCGATGACGTTCGCAAACTCCTCGATGTCCTCCAGCGCCTCGTCTCGCTCGGCAACAGCGTCCTCATCATCGAGCATCACCTCGACGTCATCAAACAGGCCGACTGGATCATTGATCTCGGCCCGGAGGGCGGAGAAGGCGGCGGCCGCGTCGTCGCCCAGGGCCCGCCGGAAGTGGTGGCCCGCACCAAGAAGTCCTACACGGGCCAGGCCCTCGCTCGCGTCCTCGGCTTGTCGAACAACAACGGCCACGCGAATAGTAACCACGCGAACAGCCACGGCAAATGAATCCCGTGAAGCGAGTCCTCGTAGCATCGGTCTTTAGGCAGGCATCTTATTGTTGCGTTGACAACGTCTTCCCCATAAAGTGAAGCACTCACGATGAGCATCTATTCCATCCATCCGCTCACGCTCGGCGCGATCCACACTTACCCGCTCGCTTCGCGCAAGAGCAAGGTCAGCGTGCGCGACTTCGCCGGGCCTCCCGCGCGCAACATTTCACTCACCAAATTTCTCGATTCTCTTCCGAACATCCTCGCGGCGGAAGACCTGCGCCATCTTCTCGCCGCCATCCATCGCGCTCGCAGGCGGCGCGGAGCCATCCTCTGGGGCATCGGCGGCCACGTCATCAAAGTGGGTCTCGGCCCGATCCTGATCGATCTTATCCAACGCGGTTTTGTCTCCGCGATCGCGATGAACGGCGCCGCCCTCATTCACGATTTCGAGATCGCCCTCGTTGGCAACACCTCCGAAGACGTCGAAGCCGGACTCGGCGCCGGCCAGTTCGGCATGGCTGAGGAAACCGGCGAGTACCTCAACGAAATCGCCAAACTCGCCTATCGCGTCCGCATGGGCTACGGCGAAGCGGCCGGCCAGTTCCTCACGAGCGGTATTCTCGACACAAAATTTTCGGATTTCAGCGTGCTCATCGCCGCCTACAAACAGCGCATCCCGGTCACCATTCACCTGGCCATCGGCACCGACATTCCTCACATGCATCCCGCCGCTGACGGCCCGGCGCTCGGCGCGGCAACGCACTACGATTTCCGGCTTTTCTGCGCCCTCGTTCAGCAGATGCATCCCGGCGGCGTCTATCTCAACTGGGGCTCCGCCGTGCTCCTTCCCGAAGTGTTCTTAAAAGCGGTTTCCGTCGTCCGCAATCTCGGGGTGCCGCTGCGCCCCATTACTACCGCCAACTTCGACTTTATCCAGCACTATCGACCATTGCAGAATGTAGTGAAGCGCCCGACAGCGCCGCAGCGGCCCCACGGCGCGCAGGAATCGCGCGGTTACGCCATCACCGGACATCACGAACTGCTTATGCCGCTAGTGGCGGCGGCACTTGCTTCCGGCTGGCCGCGCTCTGTTCGGAAAAGTCCTGCGCGCTCGAAAAAACGATGACTCTTTTCGACGACAATTCCTATCGCCGGCCGGATTCGCAGCCGCAGGCGAACCAGCCGTCCGCCACGGAGCCTGCCGCCCCGCTCGCCGGCGATCCCATTAGCGATGTGGCCGCGACGCCCGGCGCCGCCGATCATCCGCAATCCAGCTTGCCGGAGGACCTGCGCATCTCCTGGTCCTGGCCTCATCTCGTCGTATTTCTCTTTTTTGGATTTGCCAGCCTTCTAGTTGTCCAGCTGGGCTTCGTCCTCTATTACTCCGCCGAGCGCCATCTTTCACAAAAGCAGATCATGCAGCTCTTCGAGTCCAAACCGCAGCTCCTCATCGGCACAAATCTCCTCTGGTTCGCGCTCATGTTTCTGTTTCTTTACGTCACGCTGGCCGTTCTGCGTGATTTGCCGTTCTGGCGTTCGCTAGGCTGGAAAAAGTTCAGGACCGGCCAATCTGGAGGAAAGGTCAACCCGTGGGCCTTTTTCTTCGCGGGTTCGGGCCTGGCTCTTTTCGTGGCCTATGCCAGCACGCGCATTCACACCACGAAAGAAGTGCCCATCGAGGAGCTCTTCAAGAACAGAAACAGCGCCATGCTCCTGATGGCCATGGCGGTTCTTGTCGCCCCTCTCGTCGAAGAAACCGTTTTCCGCGGCTATCTTTATCCGCTCTTTGCAAAAACCTTCGGCATCCTCCCGGGGATTCTTCTCACCGGCGGGCTGTTCGGCCTGATGCACGGCGCGCAGCTCGGCTGGACCTGGGGTTTCGTCTCTCTCCTCATTCTCGTCGGCGTAATCTTCACCTTTGCGCGCGCCCGCACCGGAACGGTCCTGGCCAGTTATCTCCTTCACCTCGGTTACAATTCCATGATCGCGCTCTCCTCGATCATCGCCAGCAAGGGTTTTACGCAATTTCCTCCGCACCCCTGATGGATTCGTTTTCTCCCGCTCCCTTGGCTACAATGGAAGCGCATGTACGTAGCGCAACCCATTGAATGGACCGACCGCGGCGTCGTCGTTCTCGACCAGCGCCGCCTTCCCGCCGAGGAAGTCCACTACACCTACACAGGCTACCGCGAAGTCGCAGCCGCCATCCGCGAGATGGTCATCCGCGGCGCGCCGGCCATCGGCGTTGCTGCCGCCATGGGCGCCGCCCTCGGCGTTCTGCACTCTTCCGCGAAAACCGTCGAAGCGCTCCGCCCCGAATTCCACCAAATCTGCGAAGTCCTTGCGAAGACTCGTCCCACGGCGGTTGATCTTTTCTGGGCGCTCGAGCGCATGAAAAGCCGCTTCTTCGAGCTCACCGCGCAGTCTTCAGACATGGAGAAAATTAGGCAGGGGATGGTAGCGGAAGCCCGGCTGATTCATCTCGAAAAGCGCGCCATCGACGAAGCCATCGGCCACTTCGGCGCGGAATTCATGCCGCGCGAAGGCCAGGTCATGACCCAGTGCAACGCCGGCGCCCTCGCCACCGCCGGCATCGGCTCGGCGCTCGGCGTGATTCGCGTCGCCATCGAGCAGGGGAAAAAACTTCACGTCCTCGTGCCGGAGACGCGCCCCTATCTTCAAGGCGCGCGCCTCACCGCGTGGGAACTCCACAAGGCCGGCATCCCGCTCACGCTCATTACCGACAACATGGTGGGCCACTTCCTGAAGACTGGAAAAGTGGGCGCCATCGTCACCGGCGCCGACCGCATCGCCGCCAACGGCGACACCGCCAACAAAATCGGCACCTACCAGATCGCCGTCCTCGCCAAGGAAAACAACGTCCCGTTTTATGTCGCCGCGCCGATTTCGACGCTCGATCTTTCGATTCCTGACGGCGAGCACATTCCGATCGAGGAGCGTTCCGCCGCCGAAGTCACCCACCTCCAGGGCGTGCGCATCGCTCCCGACGTTCACGCCGCGCATCCCGCCTTCGACGTCACACCCGCGCGCTACATCGCCGCCATCTTCACCGAACGCGGCGTCGCCCGCGCTCCTTACACCAAGTCGCTGGCAGCACTGGCCCGCGCTCCCCAACACCACGCCGTCTCGCCCGGCTAGTGGTTTTATTTCGGAAATTTCCCTGAGTTTACCCCGAGCTTCTCGAGGCGTTCTCTTTAACCCGGGAAGTCACTCAAACGGTATGCCGGTTTTCTCTGAGATGTCGCGCAACTCTTCGACAACCGGCAAAATAATCGGCACACCGTTCTTACGCCGAATTTGCTCGGCTTCTCGTTCCGGATCGCCTGGAATCAGGGGGCCATTTGTTCCCGGCGCTGGTTTTGTCGCGCGAAAGACGCGGATGTAGTCGTCCACCTGATTCTTGAACGAATCTCCGTCAATGAAGCCATCGATGCGCATCGCGCCAAAAAAGTGGCCGATGCCTTTGCCGACGCTCCGCTTCGGGATTTCCTGCCGCAGAGCGAAGGGCGGCGCAAAGGGTCCCCAATTGGCTCCACTGAGCACGCCGCTCAGCATGTCTACCATGATGGCCAGGGCATAGCCTTTGTGCCCACCGCGTTCGCGCGTGGACCCGAGGGGCAGAAGCGCTCCGCCTGCCACCATGTCATCAGGGTTGGTTGAGCCTTGGCCCTGGCTGTCAATCACCCATCCATCGGGGATCGTCTCGCCCCTTCGGCGCGCCATTTCAATTTTTCCATACGCGGCAGCGCAGCTCGCCATGTCAATCACGATAGCTGGCTCTTTTTTCCCCGGAAACGCAATGGCAATGGGGTTTGTGCCCAGCATGCGCTCCGCACCCCACAAAGGTGCGACCAGCTTGGTTGAATTTGTCATCGCCCAGCCGATCAGGTCGCGTTCAAGAGCTTTGAGGACGTAGTAGCCGGCGATGCCGAAATGATTCGTGTTACGCACGCTCACCCAGCCGGAGCCGGACTTATCCGCCATGTCCATGGCGATGCGGTTCGCTTGCGGCCCGACCACCAAACCCAAACCGTTGTCGCCGTCCACCGTCGCGGTGCTCAGAGTAGAGCGCACCACTTTGACTTCAGGTTTGGGATTGATTCTCCCCTCGCTCAACATGTCGAAGTAAGTATGCAACCGGGCGACACCGTGAGAATCAATCCCGCGCAGATCCGCAGTGGCAAGCACCTCGGCAGCTTGCCTGGCATCACCCTTGGGCACCCCGAAGTGGATAAACAAGCGCGTGCTGAATTCGCGCAGAGCTTCGATGCCGTAGACCCTGACCTCTACCTCATTCATGTTCGCCCTTGCTTCTTCCGCTCAGTCAGTAGCGACCACCTCGTAACATTCCCGCTGGCTCGCCGTCAACACGAAATAGCCTCTTCGCCTCAACTATGCGCGTTCACGAATGATGCCGGGGCGGAGGGGCGGGCTCGCCCCGGCCATCCTCAAAATGAAGCGTCAATGGTAAACTCACCACCGTGCGCATTTTCTTCCGCAGTGTAACCGCAGATTTGCTCACGGCCGGTTCTTTCAATTCGGCTATGTTTGTGGAATGCCTCCGCGCATCGAAGGCGTAATGCGTATCTTGATTCTCAATCTCCGCCCGGAGTCCCTTGACGCAGCAACCCGCGCCTTGTCTGGGCAGGGCTACGAAGTCGCCACGGAGAGCGGACTGACCGTCGATCAAGTGCTGGCTCTCTCCCCTGAAGTGTTGCTCACCGAAGCCACGCCTTCCGACCTTAGCTGCTGCGGTCTCATCACTCAGCTTAAATCGCGCCCCGAAACCGAGTCGCCGCTCAAGATTGTGATGATCATCGAGGGCGGCGCGCTGGAGCGCGCTCGCGCCCTGGACCTCGGCGCCGATGACGTCATCTCCTTCCCTTTCGAACCCTTGGAATTTGCCGCCAGGATCCGAACTCAGTTCCGCGAGCGCAAGCCGCAAGAAGAGCTCAAGACCATGCTCCAGTACGCCGTGCAACGCGAGCATTATGCGGATATTGCCGTCGAATCGCTGAGCAGCCCTCTCGGCAAACGCCGCTTCTGGGTGATTCCTGTTATTTCCGTGCTCGGCACGGCGGTTGTGCTCGCGGCGGTTTATTTAGGCATTTCCAGCCGCGGCGCGCGCAAGGAAACTCTTCAGTTGCGGGCGGAAATCGCGCGTCTGAACAGCGGTCTGGGCCAGCAAGACGAGCTCCTGCGCCGCGCGGAGTCCACGCGCGGCTCGCTTGAGGCGCAGTCGCGTTCCGCGTCCGCCACACGCGAGTCTCTGAAAGCGCAATCCGAAGATCTCCGCAAGCGCGTCGCCGCCGGCGGCTCCGACGCCGAATCCTTGAAGCGTGAGTTCGCGGACACGCAGAATCGCTTGAAACTTCTGGAAAGCGAAGGCAAGATCGCCGAAACCGTCGTCCACGATTACGGCCCCAGCGTCTGCTTGTTGCACGTTGTCGTCGAATTTCTCGACACGCAGTCCGGCCGCCCCATCCAGGTCGCCGTCGATGCCTTGGGAAAGCCGCTAGTCGACGACAAAGGCATGGTGCAGCTCGACGAGGGCGGCGCGGGACCCCATCTTCAGATTGACATCTTCGGCACCGGTTTTCTCGCGAGGCGCGATGGAAAACTCATCACCAATCACCACGTCGCCGAACCTTGGTGGAATAACGAGGATCTGAAGCAGCTCCTCGATCACGGCGCCACCGCTTACGTCTTGTCCTACGATGCTTACTTCCCCGGAAAAGCGGAGGGGCTGCGCGCCAAATTGGATCGCATCTCCCCGCAGGCGGATGTCGCCACTCTTCAGCTCGAAGCTCCGCTCACGCCCAACTCCGCGGTGCTCGAACTCGACGATCGCGCCGGAGCCACCGTGACGGGAGACCCCGTCGTGTTGATTGGCTACCCCACCGGAATTGAAGGCATTCTCGCCAGGGCCGGTACGGATGTGGCCCAGAAAATCGCCGGCGGCACTCAGGACGTCAATCGCATCATGTCGCAGCTCGCTTCCCAACACCTCATCCGCCCCACCACCACCCAGGGCCACATCGGCGACGTGCTCCAGGACAAGATTGTCTACGACGCCGCCACCACCTCCGGCGGTTCCGGCGGACCGCTCTTCAACCGCAACGGAAAAGTCGTCGGCATAAATTTCGCCGTGCTCAAGGATTTTGGTGGCTCCAACCTTGCCGTCCCCGCCAAATACGCGAAGGACCTGCTGAAGTAGTCACCCCGCCTGCCTCGCAAACGCAGCGGCTGCGCCGTCGCCCTACAGACAGAGGCCGAGCAATGCGGAGAAGTTCCCGCGTTCCCTTTGCGGGAGAGAAGTGCCGGCCAGTCTCAGCGCAGGCGGGGGCGGAG
>JBIOGB010000071.1:0-12146 GCA_044447665.1 Candidatus Acidiferrales bacterium
ACCGAGACAACCGGCACGCCCATGCGCCGCGCTTCTTTCACGGCAATCTCTTCCGCGTTCGAGTCGATGACGAACATCGCATCGGGAAGCTGGCCCATGTTCTCGATGCCTTCCAGGTTCTGGTGGAGGTGCTTCATTTCGCGATCGAGCCGCGCGCGCTCCTTCTTCGACAGCTCATTCATTCGGCCGTCTTCGACCATGGCCTTCAGCAGCTTCAGCCGCTTGATGGACTTCTGCAGCGTCGCCCAGTTCGTCAGCGTCCCGCCCAGCCAGCGGTGGTTCACGAAAAACGCGCCGCAGCGCTTGGCCTCTTCGGCGACCGCTTCCTGGGCCTGCCGTTTCGTGCCAACGAATAAAATTGCTTTGCCTTGTGTAGCCAGTTCGCCCACGAAGCGGCTCGCTTCGCGGAACATCTTGAGGGTTTTCTGCAGGTCAATGATGTGAATGCCGTTACGTTCCCCGAAAATATATTCCTTCATCTTCGGGTTCCAGCGCCGCGTCTGGTGACCGAAGTGTACTCCGGCCTCCAGCAGCTCTTTCATCGTAATTTCTACCGCCAAGTTTCCTCCTTAATGGATAGCTGTTTGCGGTGGTGACTTGCGTCGCCACAGAACAGCCTATTGCCGGCTCCTTGCCGGCCGTGATCTTGGCGCCACGATTTTCACCGCGGCGCCAGAGTTCGTCGGTGCAGGGCCATGCCCCACCCGAAACCTTATCGCTTCGTGAACTGGAAGCGTTTCCGCGCGCCCTTCTGCCCGTACTTCTTGCGTTCCTTCATCCGGGAGTCGCGCGTGAGAAAACCATTCGTCCGCAGCGCAGGCCGCAACTCCGGATTGAACCGCGAAATCGCACGCGACAATCCCATGCGTACCGCGCCGGCCTGTCCGCCAACTCCACCGCCATTCGCCGTGACCACGACGTCCACCTGCTCCGTCAAGCTCGTAAACTTCAGCGGCTCCATCGCGTCATGCTGCCATGCGTGATTCGGAAAATACTGAGCCACCGACCGGCCGTTCACCGTGAATTTACCCGTGCCTGGACGCAGGAACACACGCGCCACCGACTCTTTGCGCCGGCCCGTGCCGAGAAACCAGGATTGCTTACCCTCAATCGGCGTACCCGTAGAACTCAACGTTCCTCCTCGAACTGCGTAAACCCGGTATGGCCGGGGACAATTCTCTTGTGGCCGCGAATCAGCCAGCGAACTCCACGCCTATTTGCTCCCCGCTAAGGCACCACTTAGAAAGGAACAGCAACGTGCGGAAAAGCCTTTTACGGCGCAGGCTGACTCTGCCCGTCGTGCCCTGCTCCTACAGCGCCACCGCCTGCGGCTTCTGTCCCACGTGGCGCGCCAATCCCGTCGCGTCCCGGTACACGCGCAACTTCTTTGCACGCCGTGCGCGCAGCTTGTTCTTCGGCAACATCCCCAGAACCGCCTCGCGCACCATCCAGTCCGCCTTCACCGGCCGCAACCTCTTCGCCGGAACTTCCTTCAGCCCGCCCGGATACCCGCTGTGCGAGTAATAAATCTTCTGCTCGACCTTGTTCCCGGTCATGCGAATCTTGTCCGCATTGATCACCACCACGTGATCACCCGAGTCCAGGTACGGCGTAAAGCTCGGTTTATCCTTGCCAATCAAAATGCGCGCGACTCTTGTCGCCAGCCGCCCGAGCACCTGGTCCGTCGCATCCACCACAAACCAGTTCGCGCCCACTTTCAGCGCTTCCGCTTCTTCACCCTTGGCTACGTACGTCCTCATCGCGCCCAGTCACACCTTTCCCTGTAGAGACAAACTTCAATCTTAGAGTAAGGTTCCCTCCCTGTCAATCACGAGCACACAGTGGAAAAAAGGATTTCCGCAGCGCGCGTCTCGCTTCGGCACTGGCCCAAAAGCGCGGCATTCGTGGAGAGCAAAAATGGTGCCCGGGGTGGGAGTCGAACCCACATGAGGAAAAATCCCCGGAGGATTTTAAGTCCTCAGCGTCTGCCATTCCGCCACCCGGGCAGGGCAGATAAAGAAAAAGTAGCATGGACGCGCGCAGGCTCCAAGCGCATCCTCCAGGTGACAACTTTCCCGGAAAAGTCGAGGCTCCCTCACATTCGCGAAAACATTGCAGCAACCAAACAGCACCTGTCGAACGTGCCAAGCAAATAGAAACTGCAATCGTTGACAAGCACGCCGCGCCGAGATAGTTTCGCGCTTCTCTTCAACCGGCGTGGCATCTCCGACGATGTTGCATGTGAAAGCGCAACGCGTTCAGGCGCCGCGCCCAGGCAACCGCCAAAAGCTCGGCGGGCCAATGCCTTCGTTTTAGCGTAAAATTTCGTTATCCGGTGCGAGTCATGGTGCATCAAAAAGCTGACCGGAGACTGCGGGTTCCAACAGAATCGCACAGGAGATCAAGTGAGCCAGCCGAAAATTCAACTGGATCTCGACCAGCTCAGCATCAATACAATTCGAACTCTGGCGATCGACGCCGTGCAGCAGGCCAATTCCGGCCATCCCGGCGCCCCGATGGGACTCGCCCCGGTGGTCTATTCCCTCTGGCAGCGCTTCCTGCGTTACGACCCCCAAAACCCCACCTGGCCTGACCGCGACCGCTTTGTCCTTTCCGCGGGTCACGCTTCGATGCTGCTCTACGCCACGCTACACCTTGCCGGCGTGCGGGAAGTGGATAACACCGGGAATGTTTTGGATAAGCTCGCAGTCCCAATGGAAGAGATCAAGCGCTTCCGCCAACTCGACAGCAAAACTCCCGGACATCCCGAGTCGCACATCACTTCCGGAGTCGAGACCACGACCGGACCCCTGGGCCAAGGTGCGGGGAACAGCGTGGGAATGGCGATTGCCGGAAAATGGCTGGCGGAAAATTTCAATCGGCCGGGCTTCATAATCTTCAATTACAACGTTTACTCGATCTGCGGCGACGGGGACCTCATGGAGGGCGTGGCGAGCGAAGCCGCTTCCCTGGCGGGCCATCTGAAGCTCTCCAATCTCTGTTGGATCTACGACAACAACCACGTGACCCTCGATGGCCCGGCCTCATGGTCCTTCAGCGAAGATGTGATGACGCGTTTTATCGGCTACGGCTGGAACGTGACGCGCGTCGCGGATGCCAACGATTTGGACATGCTGGCACGCGCGTATGAAACTTTCCTGAAAACGCCCGACCGGCCCACCCTAATCGTGGTGGATAGCCACATCGGTTACGGATCACCCCACAAACAGGATTCCTCCGATGCCCACGGCGAACCGCTCGGCGAAGCGGAAGTCCGTTTGGTAAAGAAAAACTATGGCTGGCCCGAGGATGCCAAGTTCCTCGTTCCGGACGGCGTTTACGAACAGTTCAAAAACGGCGTGGGCAAACGAGGAACCGAAGCGCGTGCCGCGTGGACCGCGAAATTCGCCGAGTACAAAAAACAGTTCCCTCAGCTCGCCGATCAGCTATCGAAAATGCAAAATGGGCAGCTGCCGGACGGCTGGGACAAGGACTTGCCCGTCTTCCCCGCAGATCCCAAAGGCATCGCGACGCGCGACTCCTCCGGCAAGACTCTCAACGTGCTGGCAAGAAATATTCCCTGGATGGTTGGAGGCTCGGCGGACCTGGCCCACTCCAACAAAACGAATTTGACGTTCGATGCCGCGGGGGAATTCTTCGCGGGCGAGTATGGCGGGCGGAATCTACATTTCGGCGTTCGCGAACATGCCATGGGCGCCATCGTGAACGGCATGACTCTCTCCAAGCTGCGCAGTTTCAGCGCGACCTTCTTTAATTTCAGCGACTATATGCGCCCGAGCATGCGCCTGGGCGCTCTGATGGAAATTCCCGCGATCTACATTTTCACTCACGATTCCATCGGCTTGGGAGAAGACGGGCCGACGCACCAGCCCGTCGAACAATTGGCTTCGCTGCGCGCCATGCCGAATATGCTTGTCCTTCGGCCGGGTGACGCCAATGAAGTGGTGGAAGCCTACAAGGTCATCCTGCAGCACACGCACGGACCCGTGTCGCTCGTCCTGACGCGCCAGGCAGTTCCCACGCTCGATCGTTCGAAATATGCGCCCGCGTCTGGCGTAGCTAAAGGTGCTTATGTTCTGGCCGATTCTCCGGCCGGAAAACCGGAACTGATCCTCATGGCTTCCGGCAGTGAAGTCTCGCTGTGCGTGGCCGCGTACGAAAAATTAACCGCCGACGGCATCAAAACCCGGGTCGTCAGCATGCCTTCGTGGGAACTCTTCGAACGCCAGGATGCCGCCTACAGGGAGACTGTTCTTCCCGCGGGCGTCACGGCGCGTGTTTCCGTGGAGATGGCTTCCACGTTTGGATGGGAGCGCTACGTCGGGCCAAGGGGCAGGATCATCGGGATGCGGACGTTCGGCGCCTCTGCGCCGCTGAAAGCAGTGTTGAAAAAATTCGGCTTCGAACCCGACAACGTCGTCGCGGCGGCGAGAGAAGTTCTGGGAAAGTGAGCGCGGCATGAAAATTGTGATTGGTTCCGATCACGCCGGATTTGCGCTGAAAAATTCGATGGGCGACCTTCTCCGATCGCTCGGCCATCAGGTGCTGGACGTCGGTGCGTTCAACGAAAACCCCTCGGACTATCCGGACTTTGCCGAGGCCGTCGGCCGGGCGGTGCTGGACGGCCGGGCCGAGCGAGGCGTGCTGATCTGCGGTAGCGGCGTCGGCGCAAGCGTGGCGGCCAACAAGTTGATTGGCATTCGCGCAGCCGTCTGCCACGACACCTATTCAGCGCATCAGGGCGTGGAACATGACGACATGAACGTGCTCGTGCTGGGTTCGCGGGTGATCGGGGTGAAGCTCGCGGAAGACCTCGTGAAGTCCTTTCTGGGGGCGAAGTTTACCAACGAAGAGCGGCACGCCCGGCGCATCGCCAAAGTAAGAGCGTTGGAAGCAAAATCCGCCGTTGCCGGCAAGACCTGATTGGACATGCGCCGGAGACGACTCTCCGGGCGTAAAATAGGAATTGGAGCCGCGTTCGAATTCCAGGAGAAGTGCCATGACAACTACAACGACGATTCCGCGTGTCGGCGCCGGTCAAAGCGCAAACCCGCTGAAGGGGCTTTTGGCCTATGGGCAATCACCGTGGATGGATTACATTCGCCGCGACCTGCTCACCATCGGTGAATTGAATAAATACATTGATAGTGACGGCCTCCGCGGCATGACATCGAATCCCGCCATTTTTGAAAAAGCCATCGTCGGCAGCAGCCTCTACGCGGATATCCTCACCTCGCCCGACGCAAAAAAACTCACTGCCAAGGGCATCTTTGAAAAGATCGCCATTCGCGACGTTCAAGACGCGTGCGACGTTTTCAAGACTGTTTACTCGGAGACCCGCCGGCGCGACGGCTATGTCAGTCTCGAAGTCTCGCCATTTCTCGCCAACGATACCAAGGCCACCATCGAAGAAGCCCGCCGCCTCTGGAAAACCGTAAATCGCCCCAATGTGATGATCAAAATTCCGGCCACGCCGGAAGGCATTCCCGCAATTCGCCAAACTCTCGAAGAAGGTCTGAACATCAATATCACCTTGCTCTTTGCCCAGTCTGCCTACGAGCAAGTCGCCGAAGCCTTCCTATCCGCGCTCGAAGCTCGCTCCGCCAAAGGCCAGGACATCAGTCACATTGCCAGCGTCGCCAGCTTTTTCGTCAGCCGCATCGACACCCTCGTGGACAGCAAAATTGATGAAAAACTCCAGACCGCCGCTAAAGCCGCACAAAAATCTTTACTTGAAAGCATTCGCGGCAAGATCGCCATCGCCAACGCCAAGCTCACCTACAAGAAATATCAGAAACTCTTCGGCGGGCCGCGCTGGAAAGCCCTGGCGGCCAAGGGCGCGCAGACCCAGCGTCTCCTCTGGGCCAGCACCAGCACCAAGAATCCGAAGTACCGCGATGTGCTCTACGTCGAAGAATTGATCGGCGCCGATACCGTTGACACGATTCCCCCAGCCACATTTGACGCCTTTCGCGACCACGGCAAACTCCGCCCCAGCCTCACCGAAAATGTCGAAGCTGCCGCAAAAACCATGGCCGATCTCGCCAAGGCCGGAATTTCGATGAAAGAAGTTACCGACAAGCTCCTCGTCGACGGCGTGAAACTTTTCTCGGATGCATTCACGCAGTTGCTGGCCGCGACGGGCAAAAGCGCAGGGGTGCGTGCGTGAGCTTGGACCGGCAAACATACAAATTGCCGGATCCCCTGGCGCGTGCCGTCGCCGCGTCCCTCGAAGACTGGAAATCAAATAACAAAGTTCAACACCTCTGGCAGAAGGACGCTTCGCTCTGGACCGGCGCCGACGAAAGCAACTGGCTCGGCTGGCTTGCCATCACCGGAGAGCAGCTCGCTCGCGTTGGTGTTTTCAAACAGATCGCGGATGACGTCCAAAAAGCCCGCTTCAAGCACGCGCTGCTGCTCGGCATGGGCGGCTCCAGTCTCTGCCCCGAAGTCCTGCGCATGACTTTCGGTAAAATCAAAAGCTTTCCGGAACTTCACGTTCTCGATTCCACCGACCCCGCACAAATCAAGGCGCTCG
Source organism: Candidatus Acidiferrales bacterium (assembly GCA_044447665.1). Classification (GTDB taxonomy): domain Bacteria; phylum Acidobacteriota; class Terriglobia; order Acidiferrales; family UBA7541; genus Acidiferrum. The sequence continues at coordinate 6,560 of JBIOGB010000071.1, forward strand.
AAGCAAAATTGGATCTCAAAAGGACGCTCTGCATCGTCTCGAGCAAATCCGGCAGCACTCTCGAGCCCAATATTTACAAGCAATATTTTTTCGATAGAATCAAAGCCAAAGTCGGCGAAAAAGAAGTTGGAAATCGCTTCATCGCCATCACCGATCCCGGCTCCAAAATGCAGCAGGTCGCCGAAGCCGGCAGATTCCGCAAAATCTTCCTGGGCGTTCCCAGCATTGGCGGCCGCTACTCGGCGCTTTCGAATTTCGGCATGGTTCCCGCCGCCGTGATGGGCCTCGACGTCGCGAAATTCCTGAAAAACACCGGAGAGATGGTCCAAGCCTGCGGCGCATCTTCGCCCGCCGATGCGAATCCTGGTGTCATTCTCGGAACTATCCTGGGCGTTGCCGCCAATCACGGCCGCGACAAGCTCACCATCATCACTTCGCCGGGCATCTTCGACCTCGGCGCGTGGCTCGAGCAGTTGGTCGCCGAATCCACGGGCAAAAATGGCAAGGGCATCATTCCCGTCGATCGCGAACGCCTTGCCAGGCCCGCGACCTACGGCAACGATCGCGTCTTCGCGTACCTTCGCCTGGCTTCGAAACCTGACAAAGGCCAGGACGCCGCCGTCGCAGCGCTCGAAAAGGCAGGTCATCCGGTCGTTCGAATCACACTCCCGAACATTTACAATCTCGGCCAGGAATTTTTCCGCTGGGAAATCGCCACCGCCGTCGCCGGCTCGATCATCGGCATCAATGCCTTCAATCAACCCGACGTCGAAGCCAGCAAGATCGAAACACGCAAACTGACGAGCGAGTACGAAGCCACCGGAAAATTTCCGCCCGAAGCTCCTTTCTTCGAAGACAACGGCATCAAGCTTTTCGCCGATGAAAAAAACGCCGGCGCGCTGAAAGACGCCGCGACACTTGCCGGAATTTTGCGGGCACACCTCTCGCGTCTCGGCAGGAATGATTATTTCGCGGTCCTCGGCTACATCCCGATGAATTCCGCGAACGAAAAAGCCTTGCAGAGAATTCGGCACGCCGTGCGCGACAACCAAAAAGTCGCCACCGTTCTCGGCTTCGGCCCGCGCTTTCTGCACTCCACCGGGCAAGCCTACAAGGGCGGTCCCAATAGCGGCGTTTTTTTGCAGATCACTTGTGATGACGCCAAAGATCTCTCCGTGCCCGGACAGAAATACACATTCGGCATTGTGAAAGCGGCGCAGGCGCGTGGCGATTTCGCTGTCCTCGCCGAGCGCGGGCGGCGCGCCCTGCGCGTGCACCTCGGCAAAAATCTAAAGGGCGGCCTCGCGAAGCTGGCGAAGGCCATTCACCTGGCGCTCGCATAAATACAAGCGAACAAACAACTCGCAGAGGAGTGAACGCGATGCAACTCGGCATGATCGGACTGGGAAGAATGGGCGCGAACATGGTGCGCCGCTTGCAGAAAAACGGCCACCAATGTGTCGTCTATGACCGCAGCGCGGAATCGGTGAAACAGCTCGCGAACGAAGGCGCAGCGGGCTCGTCTTCGCTGGACGATTTCGTAAAGAAATTGCAGAAACCTCGCGCTGTCTGGCTGATGGTACCGGCAGGAGTCGTGGACCCAACGTTGCACGAACTGACGGCAAAGCTGGACTCTGGCGACATTGTGATTGACGGCGGAAATTCCTACTACATCGACGACATCCGCCGCGCGAAAGAATTGGCCGCCAGGGGGCTCCACTATGTGGATGTGGGCACCAGCGGCGGCGTCTGGGGACTCGAACGCGGCTACTGCCAGATGATCGGCGGCGAGAACAGCATCGTGCAACATCTCGATCCCATCTTCAAAACGCTGGCTCCCGGACGCGGCAACGCCGACCGCACTCCCGGCCGCGAAAAAACCGGCGGCACCGCGGAAGAGGGCTACCTCCATTGCGGACCGTCCGGCGCGGGACATTTCGTCAAAATGGTCCACAACGGTATTGAGTACGGCCTCATGGCCGCGTATGCCGAGGGATTGAACATTTTGAAGCACGCCGACGCGGGCAAAACGCATCGCGAAACCGATGCGGAAACAACGCCTCTGCGCAATCCCGAACATTACCAATATGATTTCAATTTGGCGGACATCACCGAAGTGTGGCGCCGCGGAAGCGTGGTCGCCTCCTGGCTTCTCGATTTGACGGCCATTTCCCTGCTCGATCAGCCCACCCTCGATCGTTTCTCCGGCCGCGTCTCCGATTCCGGCGAAGGCCGCTGGACCATTCTCGCTGCGATTGAATCCACGACTCCTTCGCCCGTCCTGAGCGCGGCTCTGTATCAGCGCTTCACTTCGCGCGGCGAAGATGACTTCGCGGCCAAAGTTCTCTCCGCGATGAGGTATCAGTTCGGCGGCCACGTGGAAAAAGCCGCCGGGCATTAATCCGCGTGTCGCATCACGCCAGGACCGAACTTGCATGACCGAATACAAATCAAACTGCGAAGCTCGTATCTTAGCGGATGGCGCGTCCATCGCCCGCCGCGCCGCCAAGAAATTTGTGGAAGCCGCAACCGCAGTGGTAAACGAAAAGGGCTCCTTCAGCGTGGCCCTCGCCGGTGGCTCCACTCCCAAAGCGCTTTATGCCTTGTTGGTCAACGATCCCGCGCTCCGCGCACAGGTTCCCTGGGATAGAATGCAGCTGTTCTTTGGAGACGAGCGCCACGTCGGGCCGGATCATCCGGACAGCAATTTCCGGATGGCAAACGAAGCGATGATTTCCAAGTCGCCCTTGAAACCCGGACAAGTGACGCGCATCAAGGGCGAGTATCCGGACGCGGAACAGGCAGCGCGAGAATACGAGCAGGCTATTCGCTCGCATTTCCAATTGCCGGAGGGAAAGTTTCCGCGTTTCGACCTGGTTCTTCTCGGCATGGGCAGCGAAGGCCACACCGCGTCGCTCTTTCCGGGCACAAAAGCGCTGCACGAAAAAGAGCGCATCGCCGTCTCGAATTGGGTCGGAAAATTGCTCTCCGATCGCATCACGCTCACCGCGCCCGCGATCAACAACGCCGCCCGCGTGATTTTCATGGTCACCGGCGCGGACAAAGCGCCGGCGCTGACGGCGGTGCTCGAACGGGTTTTCGAACCGGACCAGCTGCCTGCACAGTTGATTCAACCGGCGAATGGTACTTTACTATGGTTGGTGGACACCGCCGCCGGCGGCTTGCTCACGCGCGGCATTCGCGAGTAAAAAGAGGAGAACGACATGGCCACGACAACAAGCACGGGAAAAATCGAAACGCTTCTGGGTGCGAAAGCGGAATCCCTGCTGGGATTCAAATCGCCGAAAATTTCCAAAGACCGGCTCCATTTGCCGGGACCCGATTTTATCGACCGCGTGTGGGCGGCGTCCGACCGCAACATTCGTGTACTCACCAGCCTTCAGCGGCTCTTCCGCCAGGGCCGCCTGAGCGGCACCGGCTATATGTCGATTCTCCCGGTGGACCAGGGCATCGAGCATTCGGGGGGCGCGAGTTTCGCGAAGAATCCCGACTACTTTGACCCGGAAAACATCGTGAAGCTGGCCGTCGAAGGCGGCTGCAACGCCGTCGCCTCCACGTTCGGGGTTCTCGGCGCCGTAGCGCGGAAATACGCGCACAAGATTCCTTTCATCGTGAAGATCAACCACAACGAGCTGCTGACCTTCCCGAACCGCTTCGATCAGGTTTTGTTTGGCACCGTCCAAGAAGCCTACAACATGGGCGCGGCCGCGGTGGGCGCAACAATCTATTTCGGCTCCGACCAGAGCACGCGTCAAATCATCGAAGTCAGCCAGGCCTTCGCCCACGCGCATGAATTGGGCATGGCCACCGTTCTCTGGTGCTATCTTCGCAACAGCGCGTTCAAAAAAGACAAGGACTATCACGTCTCCGCCGATCTGACCGGGCAGGCCAATCACCTCGGCGTGACCATTCAAGCCGACATCATCAAGCAGAAGCTGCCGGAAAATAACGGCGGCTACGTGGCGCTGAACACCGACGGCGTGAGCTACGGCAAATTCGACAAGCGCATCTACTCCGAGCTCACCAGCGACCATCCCATCGATTTGTGCCGCTACCAGGTGGCCAATTGCTACATGGGCCGCGCGGGACTCATCAACAGCGGCGGCGCTTCCGGCGCCAACGATTTCGAAGAAGCCGTAGCCACCGCCGTCATCAACAAGCGCGCCGGCGGCACCGGCCTCATCTCTGGCCGCAAAGCCTTCCAGCGCCCCATGAAGGAAGGCGTCCAGCTCCTCAACGCCATTCAGGACGTCTACCTCAGCCCCGACGTCACCGTCGCCTGAAGTCGCGGCGTCTTCCGCCTCGGGAAGAAGTAGCGCGCTCTACTGGATTGAACCAACACCCCCGAACCCCAGTCAGCTTAGCTTCAGCTTGGGCTGGCTGGGACTCGGCGGCTAAAGACTACCTGGTCAACCTTTCACCGGAATGGTGACAGGCTTGGCGAGCTTGAACGTGAGCTGACTCTTGGCATTCAGGAGGGTTACGTCCTTGTTCGCCTTGGCCTGATCGGTATCTTTCGCATTGTCTTTGGCCTTGCTCTTCGATCCCTTAACGGAATTGGTTTCCAGGTCGTAGGACTTCCCGTGGATTATCACCGAAGCGAGCGTCACCTTCAGTTCGTGCTTTTTGACCTTGACGATGCGGCCGGTTACCTTTGCACCCTTCGGAATCACCGTCATTCCCTCTAGCTCGACCGGCGCTGTCAGCGTCGCGGCAAACAAGTCACCGACCTTGTTCTTGTCGGTGGCGAGCGTTTGGCCTACCGTCGCGCTGATCTCTGTGCCTTTCGGTACCGTGACCATCGTCGTCGGCTCGGGTGCCGGTGCTTTATGCGCTACGGCGTGTTTTGCTGCGGCGGGTTTCGCTGTCGCAGCCTTCGTTGGAGTGGCAGGCTTTGCTGCGGCGGCGGGTTTCGCTGTGTCGGCGTTGTCTGCAGCGTTACTGGCTTCGTTCGTGCCCGTTTTCGAGCACCCTGCTACAGTCAGCAGCGCTGCCGCTGCCAAAGCGAGCCACAGGTTCCGATGGACTTGAGAGTTGAACATTTCACACCTCCAAAGGGGCACCCTTGGGGTGAATGGGATGAGGAGGCTGGTTTGACCCTATTCCCCAGTTAAAAATCAACTTCGAAACGAGTATCCCTTTACTTCCCTAAATCGTACAGAGTCCGGTTGATGGAGTCCCCGCGCTTGTGGGACGGGCGTTTCCTTCCCAGCACCGGCCTATCGGCCAGTGCGTTTGGGTCTCGCGGCACGCTCGGTTCTTGGCGGATCCGAGTTTCATTTTGGCCCTCGATTCTGGGATGGAGAATTGTGCGGCCGGGGGGATCCCTGACAGTTTAGACCGGGCACATACCTGACACTTTCTGGTCCGGTCCGGTAAGGGGATGGGGTGCGGAGGTAGAGGACGAGGACACATACAACCCCCCCACCGACGTTATCGAAGCCCCCTGTTCTTGGCAACGGCGTCACCTGCAACTTCTGGCTGTCAAATCGTGCCAGAGGAAGATCGGCAAAGTAGATCGTGAACCAACGGTCGTCCTCCGGCAACAAGCCCACCCGCTCTCCCC
>JBIOGB010000072.1:0-11795 GCA_044447665.1 Candidatus Acidiferrales bacterium
AGGGGAAGACTTTCCGCTGGGGCGGACAGTATCTCGACAATCTGAACGAGGCCAAGACCGACTTCACGGAACTGAACGTCTTTGAGAAGTTTCAGCCGCGCATTCCAAAAGAGTATGCCGATACACAGTTCCTGTTCCTCGCGAACATCCATCCCACACTGCAAACGGCAGTCCGGTTGGAGATGGATGGCGTGCGCCTGACGGGCGGCGACACCATGAATTTCTGGATCCAGCGCACGCCCAAGGAATTGGCGGAAACGTTGAAGCTGGTGAACGTTCTCCTGATCAACGACACCGAGACCAAGATGCTGGCCGGGGAGAAGAATCTTCCGCGCGCGGCAAGAAAAGTTATTGCGATGGGGCCGAGCGCGTTGGTGGTGAAGCACGGCGAGTACGGAGCGACCATCTTTTTCCGCGAAGGAGCCTTCGGCATCGGGTCGCATCCATTTCGCGCGCCGGCGTTGCCGATTGAAGAAGTCAAGGACCCGACCGGAGCCGGCGATTCCTTTGCCGGCGGATTCATGGGATATATCGCGTCGCAGGGCGAGATTAATCGCGAGGTGCTGAAGCGCGCTTTGTTCTACGGCGGGGTGATGGGATCGTTTGCCGTGGAACGCTTCGGGACGGAGCGGCTGCAGAATCTTACGCGCGGGGAAATTGACGCGCGCTTTCAGTTGTTCCGCGAACTGACGCACCTGGAATAGAACCATTGCGGCCTATCCTCAAGCCATGACAGAGCGCACAGTGAGCGCAGAGTGAACGTAAATACAGCCGCCGTTCCCGACCGCCGCGCGGCCCGCGTGGCCGGGATCGCTATTCTTGTCTCCCTGTTTTCTTTTCTCTATTACTTCCAACACGGCGATCTTCTGCTCTATGGCGACGCGGTCGCGCACATCAATATTGCGCGGCGCGTGTTCGATTCGCAGACTCCCGGTCTGCTGCAATTGGGGACGGTGTGGTTGCCGCTGCCTCATCTGCTGCTGATCCCGTTTCTTTGGTCGGACGCGATGTGGCAGAACGGGGCGGGCGGCTCCATTCCTTCGATGATCGCCTACGTGCTCGGGGTCGTGGGCATATTTCGCCTCGTGCGCGGCACGCTCGAAGCCGATCTCAGCACGAAACCGGCCGCTGTCGTGGGCGCCTGGGCCGCGGCCTTCGCTTATGGAGCCAATCCGAACCTGATCTACATGCAGGCAACGGCCATGACGGAGTCACTCTATCTGGCGCTGTTTGTCTGGGCGGTCGTGTACTTCGCGGAATTTATTCGGAGTCTGCGGAAAAATGGCCTGGGAAAAAATGAGGATGCAGATCGACGACCGGCGCGGACCGCGCGCAATCCGCTGGTCAGCTGCGCTTGGTGTCTGGCCGGCGCGGAACTTACGCGTTACGACGGCTGGTTTCTTGCGGGTGTGATGGGAGCCGCGGTCGTCGTCATCGCGCTGCGGCGATGGCGGAATCACGCCCACGCCCTAGACGACTTCGACGATCGCGCCTTGCGGCGAGTTGCCGTGAAGTTCCTGTTGGGCATTGCGGTGGTTCCAGTCCTGTGGCTCGCGTACAACGGGGTGGTGTATGGGAACGCGCTGGAGTTTGCCAACGGTCCGTACTCGGCGAAGGCGATTGAGCGGCGTGTGGGCGCGCCGAATCCCGCGCTCCATAATGCCGGAGTCGCGGCCATCTATTTTTTGAAATCGGCACAGTTGAATATGGCGGATGGGAACTGGGGCCGGTTCTGGCTGGCGGCGGCCTTTGTGGCGGTGGCAATCGGAGCATGGAAACTGCGGGCGCAATCGGCGCCGACGCTGTTGCTGTGGATTCCGCTGGTGTTCTATGCGCTTTCGATTGCGTACGGCTCGGTGCCGCTTCATGTCCACACATGGTGGCCATTTGCTACTTTCAACCAGCGCTACGGACTCCAGTTGTTGCCCATGTTCGCGGTTTCGGCCGGAGTACTGACCGCCTCCGCCTCCCTACCGCGCGCCGGCGGGCGGCACGTTGGGAAACTGCTGGCCGTGATATTTGCGCTGATGTTGGTCAGTTATGCATCGGTGTGGAAGGCGGAACCGCAATGCTTGAAGGAAGCGCAGAGGAACTGGAAGATCCGAAATCCTCTGAATTCCGCAGTGCTGAGCGAGGTCGAGCGATTGCCACGGAACTCACGCTTCCTGATGGATCTCGGCGAACATGTAGGCGTTATGGAGCAAGCGGGCATCCCGCTGCGCCAAGTAGTCAATAACGAGAATCACCGCCCGTGGAAGCGGCCAACGGATCCCGAGGGCCTGTGGGAGCGCGCGCTGGCCGATCCACCGCGCTATGTGGATTTTGTGATTGCGTTCGCTGGTGATGTGGTGGACCAGGGCGTGAATCGGGCAAATCTCACGGTGCTGGCGGAATTTCACGCGACCGGGCAGCCGCACGCGCGCATCTACGCGGCGCGGAGCGCCCCGAATCAACCGCGTTAACCTTTCCCGGCAAGCCGCACGGAAAGCGCCGGATGACGGTGATAGAATCCGCTCCGGGGCCCCGGACCGCGCGCTTTTCGCGGGCTGGGGTGGTCGAGGCCGGGGCGCTGCTATGAACTCAATTCATCAAGTCATCGATCTGTTGCGCAATGAACTGGGCGTGGTGCTAAGTTCGACGCTGGCTCGGTTGCTGCTGGCGGCGACGCTGGGCGGCATCATCGGCCTGGAACGGCAACTGCGGCACAAGCCGGCGGGCCTGCGCACGAATATGTTCATCTGTTTTGGCGCGGCGATGTTCACGGTTCTATCGCGGCAACTCGCGGGCACGCCCTCGGACAGCGCACGGATCGCGGCGCAGATCATCCCGGGCATCGGTTTCATCGGCGCGGGCTCGATTTTGCATGCGCGGGCGTCGGTGACCGGCCTGACGACGGCGGCGACCCTGTTCGTGGTGGCGTCGGTGGGGATGGCGGCGGGCGGTGGCCTGTATCTGACGGCATGCTTCGCCACGGTCATCATTCTGCTTGCGCTGGTGTTGCTGGGACGAATGGAAGCCGTGTTCCTGCTGAAGTCGTTTATTACCACCTACGAAGTGAAGGGCCGCAACGTGGATGGGATGTTGCAGGAAGTGAACCGCCTCCTCGACTCCGAGCGGCTCACCATGCACAGCGTGCACATCGCGTCCGGGGAGCCGGAGTCCCGCATGGTGTTCGCGGTGGATTGCGAGCGTGAACAGCAGGGCGCCCTTTCCATCCGCTTGCACGAATCGACCGTGTTTGGCAGCGTGACGTTACTGGGGACTACGGAACACGAATGAGCGCGGCGACGAACGAGGGCCGGCCGAACACGAGAATCCCTTTCACGAAGGCGTCGGCTTGTGGCAATGATTTCCTGATGGTAGACGGTGCGCATGCTTCCGGCGACCTCAGTGCACTCACCCGCCGCTTATGTGATCGCCATAATGGAATCGGCGCCGACGGTGTGGAATGGTTGTTTCCGGATGCTGACGTTGACGTGGAGGTGCGCCTGATCAACGCCGATGGTTCCGAGGCGGAAATTTCCGGCAACGGCACGCGCTGTGTGGCGGCGGAGATTTGTTCGCGCGCAAGCAAAACGGAAGTTGTGATCCGCACCGGCGCCGGATTGAAAACCTGCCGGCTCACAGCGCGCCAAGGCTCCACGTTCGAGTTCGAAGCCGATATGGGCCAGCCTGAGGTCGGCGGGCAGTTGTCGATTGAGACCATGTGGGTGCGGGCCGTCGGTACGAAAGTTTCGATGGGCAATCCGCATTTTGTCATTTTCGTCGAGAACTTTCATAACGGATGGCAGCGGCAGGCGGCGCTGATCGGGACGCAGCCCCAGTTTCCGCAAGGTACGAATGTCGAGTATGTAGCCGTGCGCGGCCCGAAGGAAATCGAGATCCGGCTATTTGAACGGGGCGTGGGCGAGACGCAGTCCTCGGGTACGGGGTCGTGCGCGTCAGCGGTGGCAGCGATTACCAGCGGGCGCGTCGCTTCGCCCGTGATCGTGATTGCGCCCGGAGGTTCGCAGACGGTGCGCTGGGAAGGTCACGTTTATTTGCGAGGTCCAGCGACGCTCATCTGCCGTGGAGAAGTTTTCGTTTAAGATCGATCTAGCAGCATGCGGCGAAAGGCCGGGTCGAGCCGGCCACGTCCAACATTCTAAGAATTGTCATCCTGAGCGAAGCGAAGGATCTGCTGTCTCATGCAGCGCAAGAAAAGCAGATCCTTCGCTTCGCTCAGGATGACAAAATATTGAAGATGATCTCCGCTCCCCCAACTTCGCGAATCAAGCCGCGCGCGCTCCATCCGGGCGACAAGGTGGGAATTGTTGCGCCCGCGTCGAACGTTAACCGCGACATGCTGGAGGCGGGCTGTGACGGTCTTCGCCGCGCCGGCTATGAGCCGTTTTATTTCGAGTCGATCCTGGATCGCGATCTCTACTTTGCAGGGTCGGTGGAGCGCCGCGCGCGAGAACTGGAAGACATGTTCGCTCGCGACGACATCCGCGCGATTGTCTGCGCGCGCGGGGGATATGGATCGAACTATCTGCCGCTAATCCTTGATCCCACGAAGGTCGTTGCGCATCCCAAAATCCTGGTGGGCTACAGCGATATTACGACGCTGGTGTGCTGCATGGCAGACTCGGCGAACTTCGTGACCTTTCATGGCCCGATGGTGGCCAAGGATTTCGCCGTGGCCGACGGCGTGGACCTGGAGTCGTGGCAGAACGCGTTGGGCGGAGCGGCGGAGTGGGAGATCGGTGCAGCTTCGGGCGCGAAACCACTGCTGGCGGGTGAAGGAGAGGGAATCCTCTATGGCGGGTGCCTCTCGATGCTGGCTTCGTCGCTCGGCACGCAGCATGAGATTCGAACGTCGGGCACGATTCTTTTCATCGAGGACATCGCGGCCAAGCCCTTCCAGATTGACCGCATGTTGATGCAACTGAAACTGGCGGGCAAACTCAAAGACGTGCGCGGCATGGTCTTCGGCGAAATGATGGATTGCCGCCAAAGTCCGGATCAGGATTACACGCTGGAGGAAGTCATTCTGCGGATTGTCGAGGACTTGCGGATTCCGGTGGCGTTCGGGTTGCGGTCGGGGCATGTCTCGCGCGCGAACATCACGCTGCCGATCGGAGTGAAGGCTCGGCTCGAAGTTAGCGGTGAAGTGAAGCTGAAGATTCTGGAGTCGGCCACGACGAAATGAGCAAGTCTGAATGACTAAACCCAGGCACATTCACCTGATCGGCATTTGTGGCACGGCGATGGCTTCTCTGGCGGGCATGCTGCAAGAGCGTGGCATTCGCGTGACGGGCTCGGACGCGGCGGCGTATCCGCCAATGTCAACGTTTCTCGAATCCTTGGGAATCCCCGTGGCGCAGCCATTTGCGGAGGCAAACCTGAATCCTCGTCCCGATCTGGTGGTCGTGGGCAACGCGCTTTCGCGCGGGAATGTCGAACTGGAGCGCTTGCTTGACGAGCGCATTCCGTTCTGCTCACTGCCGCAGATTATGCATGATGAATTCCTGGTCGGGAAAGACGTTCTGGTGGTAGCCGGAACGCACGGCAAAACCACTACGACGTCGATGCTGGCTTGGATCTTCGAGACCGCTGGCCTTCAGCCTTCATTCTTGATCGGCGGCATTGCCGAAAATTTCGGCCGCAGTTTTGGCTTGGGTGACGGCAAACATTTTATTCTCGAGGGCGACGAATATGACACGGCGTTCTTCGATAAGGGTCCAAAGTTTCTGCACTACTTTCCGGACTCCGTGATTCTCACCTCGGTTGAATTCGACCACGCGGATATCTACAAGGATCTGGACGCGGTGGAGACGGCGTTTAAGCGGCTGGTGAACCTGGTTCCGCGGCGCGGGCGGATCGTCGCCTTCGATTCGGGCGACAGTGTCGACCGATGTTTGCAGAAGGCGTTTTGCCCCGTCGAACGCTATGGCGCGTCCGATCGCGCCGCCTGGAAAATCACCAATTTGAAACTGAGCGAGGGCCGAACTTCCTGGTCGGTTGGGCACGACGGAAAACCTTGGGCGGATTTCGAATTCACGCTCGGCGGAGAATACAACGTCTGGAACGCGACGGCCGCGGCGGCGTTGGCGGCGAACTATGGAATTTCGAAAGACGTGATTGCCAAGGCTCTCGAATCTTTTCGCAGCGTGAAGCGGCGGCTGGAGGTGAAAGCCGAGATCAATGGAATTACGATCATCGACGATTTTGCGCATCATCCCACCGCTATCGAACAAACGATTCGCGCGCTGCAGGCTCGGTATCCGCAATCGCGGCTCTGGGTCGTGCTCGAGCCGCGCTCGAACACGATGCGCCGCAACGTGCTGCAGGATGCGCTGGCCCGAAGCCTCGCACTCGCCGATCAGGTGATCGTCGCGGCCATCTTCAAGTCGGAGGCGATCCCCGAGGCGGAACGGCTCGATCTGAATCGCGTGATCGACCAGATCCAGAAGTGCGGCAAGCAGGCGCGCGTCCTTGCCGACGCCGATGCCATCGTGAACGCAATCGCGCCGGAACTGCGCGAGCGGGACGTGGTTGCCATTCTCTCCAATGGCGGATTCGGCGGCATCTATGAGAAGCTACCGCAACGCTTGCGCGCGCTTGGCGCGCAGACGCTCGGAGTGAAAGAATAAGTGTTTCGCACCATTCTCATGCTGGTGTTCTGGGCCGTTGCGCTACCCTTCGCGGCGCTCTTCTGTTTTCCCTGGACTTATCTGACCCAAGACATCAACTTTTTGTACCGTACCTCCATGTGGGTGGCGTTCACCGGCGTGCGCATTGCGGGTGTCAAGGTGCGGACGCTGGGACTGGAAAAAATCGATCCGGCGCGAACCTACGTCTTCATGTCGAATCACATCTCCAATCTCGATCCGCCCATCACGATGCCGCTGATCCCGCGCCGGAGTTCGGTAATGGTCAAGAAAGAGTTGTTCCGGGTTCCAATTTTCGGCCGGATCATGCGGCTCGGCTCGCTCGTGCCCGTGGACCGCGGAAATCGCGATGCGGGCATTACGGCGGTGCGCGACGCGCTCAAGGTAATCGAGCAGGGAGTGAACATGACCATCTACGTGGAAGGGCACCGCTCGTTCGATGGCAAGCTGTTGCCGTTCAAAAAAGGCCCCTTCTATCTCGCGCAGGAGTGTAAAGTGCCGGTGGTGCCGATCACGATTTCAGGCACCGAAGCAGTCATGCCCAAAGCGCGGTTTGCCATCCGGCCGGGCATGGTGACGGTCGAGTTTCACGATCCCATCGAGCCCGCCGATTTCGGAGACCGCGATTGCCTGATGGCCAAGGTGCGGGCCGCGATCAATAGCGGGCTTCCGGCGGAGTTGCAGGAGTAGGTATGAAGAAAAATATCTGGCGAGCCCTGGCCGAAATCGGTTTTATCATCTTCCTTTTTTATTCCAATCTATTGATGGGGGAATTTACGCGCTCCGGTATGGCTCGCGGAAGGGGCTTGGCTTGGGCTCTCCAAGATATCTTTAGCGAAGTCAATTTTGCCATTGCCGTGATCGCCGCGCTCATCGGTTATGTCGTCGTTGAGTTTCTTCGCAAGAGGTTGTGATTCAGGCGGGCTGCCCGCCGATTACGCGCGCCCGGTTCTAGGAGGCTGGCGCTCCCCAAGGTTGCGAAAAAAACGGAGCACGGGGATGGTTGTTTACTACTTGGTACCGGTACCCCCCTCCCCCCCGGTCTTATGGAATCATGGAGTTAGGGGGAATTTTTCCATCTGGTCTTTGAATCTAAAGGACTTATATCAAAGTATTCCGGAATAAGGACTTAGCTTAATTTTCGCTTCTTTCGGGGTTTCGGCAGCGGGCTGATTCCGCTTATTGTTCAAATTGGTGTTTTCAAAGAGCGCCGACAGATGGAGTTGGGGCAGCCTCGAGGTCCGTCTTGGGAGACGGACATAGCTCGGCCCTGACACGTAGGTCGATCTCCATTGTCGCCGACGGACGGTTGGAAGTCTGTGATGGTGCGCACGGGATTTTTGTGATGAAAAAAAGTCAAAGGCCCCGCCCTTCGCTTCGCGATAGGACGGGCCACCCGCCGCTCACGATGAAGCGAATGCCGTCACCCGCGTCGTGAGAGTGCTCGCCAACCTCGACGTTAGGCCCGGCAGCGGAGATAAAGAGCTGCGATGGACCGTTGAGATATACGGGGAGCTGCCATTTTTCAAAACCCGACGGGGCGCCCTTTACTCTGAGCTTTTTTGTCAGCTCTTCCATGCCCGGGTCCCGCGATGTGACGATCCTGTTTGTGTCAAAATTCTTTCCTACTGTTTCCTTGATGCGCTCCAGACCTTGTTCGAATGTTATCCAGTTGGTGTTGACTTCAGACATGTCTCCCTCCTCATAGGGTGAAAGCCGGAGCCTGCCCGCAAGCTTCTCCGGCGAGTTGAGGACCACGTGATCGAGAAACGTGGCCAGTTACTGGGGAAGAGTTGTGACCAGCAAAGTTAGGTGTGGACCCAAGGGAAGAGAGCCAAATCATTATCCAGTTAGGGGAGCTTGTCAAGAGGTTTCTGCCCGGTGTCTTGGCGCCATCCTTATTCGCACCGCGCCCGTTCAAAGCAATGTCAAAATGCCACGCGGCGGGTGGCCCGTCCTATCGCGAAGCGAAGGGCGGGATTCTCAGGCTGAGTCGCGCCGCCGGACGGTGGGATAAATTCCCTGCTTTTCGCGTCTGCTTGCTGTCCAGTGCGATTCGATCTCGGCCACTCCCTCTTCTCCCGTCAGATAGTGACGGAAGCTGCTCCACAGCCAATCCTCCGGACGCTCCACCAATCCCCTCTTGACGGGATTACGGTGAATATAGCGCAGCTTCTCCACACGCTTTTGCTCGCTCCAGACGTTGAAGTCGTAATACCGCGCTTGCCAGAAGGGGCTCTTTCCAGATGCCGGCCGCAGCCTTCGGCAGACCATTTGCTTCAGCATTTGCAGGACGAGCGCAAGGTTCTTTCGTTCCGGTTCGCTTAAGAGCAGGTGCACGTGCTCGGGCATAACTACGTATCCGGCCAGCCAGAAGCCGTACCAGCGGTGCACCGTTTCGAGAGTCTGCACAAATATGTCGCGCGCTTGCGGGTCGGCGAGCAGTGGTTTGCGGTGGTAGCAACTGAAAGTTACAAAGTGGAGCTGGCGGGTTTGCTGATAGCGCGTCAGTCCCCAAGGCATGAAGGGAGATTAGTCTCGTCTGCGATGGTTGCGCTGTGACGGCTGAACATTCCCGCAGGTCGAATATTGCCGCGATGAAACATCCCCGCCCTTCGCTTCGCGATAGGACGGGCCACCCGCCGGCACTCACGTGCCGGGCTTTCTTATTCCGCCGCTTCGCGGCTGGAGAGAGGTTAGTCGTCGATGAGCTAGAACGGGTTGACCTGGGGAAAATGAATCTTCAGCTTATAGCAAATGAAGAGAACCAGGATCGCGCCCAGTGTGGAAAAAATGAGGCCGGCGGGATGATATCGGTCGTTCGTCGGGCGCGAAAACATGTGGGTAACGGCGCCGCCGATGATCGATCCGATGATGCCGAGCACGACCGTCCAGAAGATCGTCATATGCACGTGCATCACCGATCTCGCGATCACCCCCGCGATTAGCCCGATGAGAATGTACCAGATCAGGTGAAACATACTTTTTCCTCCAGCGTTTGCCTTCAGAACGTCGTCGAGTATAACCCAGGGTCTGGCAAGTAATCTAGAATTCCCGTTTTAGCTCCCAATCGCCGGCTCATCCTGCAAAAAACGAAGGTTGGGGCACGCGACAGTTGAGCGCTGCAAAAGCAGGTCCTTCGCTTCGCTCAGGATGACAATTTTGTAGAAGAGTCACGCTCCGACAACTTCCTTACTGCCTTGGCAATCTCCGGCAGTTTCGCGTAGGCGGCGCAGCACTTCAACCACAAGCGGTGGTCGATGGCGGGAGCGCCGCTGACCATGGCTCCGGGGGGAACGTCGTGGGGGATGCCGCTTTGCGCTATGGCTATGGCTCCATCGCCGATTTTTACGTGGCCAGAAACGCCGACTTGTCCGGCAAGAATGACGTTGTTGCCTACGTCTGTCGTTCCCGCGAGGCCGACTTGCGCGATGAGCAGCGTGTCGTGGCCAATCGTGCAGCTATGGCCGACCTGAACCAGGTTGTCGATTTTCGTGCCGCGCCCGATGCGGGTCTCGCCAATGCTGGCGCGGTCGATACAGGTGTTGGCCTGGATCTCGACTTCGCTTTCGATGGCAACGTTGCCGGACTGGACGATTTTGTGCCAATGGCCGGAGTCGTCCTTGGCGAAGCCAAAACCTTCCGATCCAACAATGGCACCATTCTGCAGCAGCACGTTGTCTCCGAGTTGGCAGAATTCGCGCACTACGGCATGGGCGTGGGCGAAGAAATTGTTGCCGATGGTTACGCCGCGATAAATGACTACGTGGGCTAGCAGGACTGCGTTGTCTCCGATGACGGCGTGTTCGTCGATCACTACGTAGGGGCCGAGGTGCGCATTCTTGCCTAGCTTGGCTTTGGGATGAACTACCGCGGTGGGATGGATTCCGGGGGCGTAGCGCGGCGGCTGGTAGAAAAGTTCTATGGCCTTCGCCCAGGCTAGATATGGGTTCTTGCTGCGCAGCATTCCCGTGGGAATGGCGGGAAAGTTTTCGGCGACGATGACTGCGGAAGCTTTCGTCGTCTTCGCGGCGTCGTTGTACTTGGGGTTGGACACGAACGTTAGCTGGCCGGGGCCGGCGTGTTCGATGCCGGCCACACCGGTGATTTCGGTGTCGGGTTTGGCGTTGTCGAGGCGGGCGTCTAGGGCTCTTGCGATGTCGGATAGTCTCATGGTGGTGTCTCGGGGAATTGTAGCGGAAGGCGGGAGGCAGGTCTTAGGTCTTAGGTGTCAGGTCTCAGGAAAAACAAGATCAACCGATTTCACCACGAATCCGAGGTCGCCTTTCCTGATAGCTGAGAGCTGATAGCTGAGAGCTGGTTTCCTACTGCTCAAACAGCGTGACCTGGCGCGCGTCGGGTTGACCGCCTTTGCGGCGGCGGTTTGCGGCACCTATGACGGCTAGCACCGTCACCGACTTCAGCGCTTCGCGGGGCACGAAGACCCGCTGTGTGTTTGAGCGCAGGTCGGGAGGGTTCATCAGGAATCCTTCGGGGGGATTTTGTGTGAGGTCGTTGGGCAGGATGCCTTCGATCACTTCGCTGTCTTTGAACTTCAGGCGCACCCACAAGCCTTCGGTGCGGGGACGCGTGGTGAAGGTCTTGCGCAGCATCAGGTCGGTGTCGGAAAACTCGCGGACAAAGTAGACCGCCTTGATATCTTTCAGGTCGATGGCGACAACGTTGCCGGAAGTGTTGAGTAGTTCTAGTTTGCCCTCCACCACAAAGTTGGCGGGAGCGACGTAGCCGCTGATCGAGTCGCGGTCGTGTTTCCGCACGATCACTTTCTTGTGGGTCGAGGGCATGGGGCTAGGGACGCTTTCAAAGCCCGCACGGCCAGCGCAATGCGCAAGGGCGATGGAAGCTCCAGATGGGATTCTCGCACTTTCCCGATGAATTCGGACAGTTTGTGCCTTCACAGTAGCCAAACGGTAAACCTTTGTGTTACTTTCTTCTGTTTACTGAAATGGCAGTGGTGCGGTATAAGTCTAATGTCTACAGGGAGTTAGATTCCGCAGACGGGAAGCCCCTAGAGTTGCTAGTCGGCTCCCCTGTGGAAATCTTGTGAATAACGCCCCGGTCCAGCCACCGCAAGGCGACTAGGAAGGCATGGCCGATTACATATACACGCTGGAAACCCGG
>JBIOGB010000073.1:0-11783 GCA_044447665.1 Candidatus Acidiferrales bacterium
CATTCATGATGGCGCCGTGTGGATCGATGGACGGAAACTCATGGAGAATTATACGACCGGGCCGAGCGAGCCTTACGACATGCACACACCCTACAAGGTCCCCGAAAACTGCTATTTTGTGATGGGCGACAACCGCGGCAACTCTTACGACAGCCGGTATACGGGATGCGTCCCGCGAAAAAACATTATCGGCACGCCGGTGATGATTTACATGTCTCTCGCTGCCTCGCCGGATGCCTGGGAACCCGGGCAGATCAGCGAGCGATTTCTGGCGTACGCGGATGCCGTGATTCATCCAAGCGAAGTGCGCTGGAAGAGACTGTTCAAAACGTTTTGAAGCGTGGCCGTCTCCGCCGACTTTTGAAGAGGGAAATTGACGACATGAAAGAAACAGCTCAAGAGTACTCGCAGCGGATTATGAAGTATATCGAGGGGAAGGCCCCGCTAAAGACGCAGGCTGCGACGGCCAAAACGCTTGATCGTTTGGTGAAACGCGCGCCGGCTTCGAGATTGCGCAAACACCCTGCGGCAGATAAATGGTCGGTCAGCGAAATCATCGCGCACATGGCCGACACGGAAATTGTCATTGGCTGGCGCATCCGCTCGATCCTCGGCGCGCCGGGAACACCCATTCAGGCCTACGATCAGGATGCATGGGCCGCGGCAGGACTTTATGCGAAGCGCGACCCGCGCAAAAGCATCGAGCAATTTCGCGCCGTGCGCGACGCCAACCTCGCATTCTACAAATCGCTCTCGCCGGAACAGTGGAAGTACTTCGGCATGCACGCGGAGCGCGGCGAAGAAAGCCTCGAACGGATCGCGCACATGATCGCGGGACACGACCTCAATCACATTTTGCAAATCGAGCGCATCCTCGCGCCGAAAAAATAACGATTCTCGTGTCCCCGGCGGGAGCGCGGCCGATCCCCATTCGCGGCCCCTCTTGCCAGCAGCGAGAGTTCACTCGTCGCCGCGAACACGCCACCAATCGAGGCGCTCGAATTCATCTAGTTTTGCTGCGCCGTGCTGGCCGTACCACGTCCGCCAAGCCTGCGCATCGGCCGGCAGATTTTCATCGGTAATTTCGTGCAATGCCAAAAAAGACCAGCTGCGCATTTGCCCGTTCGTGCCTGGATCGGACACAAGAGCAAGAAACTTCGGCACCACGCGCATGCGCTGCACGCGAGTGAAATTTCCGCAATCGGAAAGATTGCAGCCTGCGCGATCGCGCACGTTGTTCGAGGGATCCTGCGTGAAGGATTCAAAGAGTTCGTCGAGCGTTTCGTCCTTCCCAAGATAGCGCATGCCTTCGACGGCCCACTGGCGAACGTAGGCGTCCGGATCGTGCTTTGCATAATCGAGAAGCACGGGGTGAATTTTTTCGTAGGCGATGCCGCGCCCGGCGAGCATTCCGAGAAAATACACGGCTGCGGCGCGATATTTCGAGTCCGTTCGCGCGCGTTCGATCAGCATGACGGCGGCTTGCTCATTTTTCTGCCAGCCGTCGAGTGTGAGGTTGATGTCGGCGTTGGCGTAGCGCACGCGCAAGTCGCTGGAATATTCGGAGCGGCGCTCGAGCTGCTTCATGCGGTCCGTCAATCGAATGTGGCCGACCCAGCCCTCGACATTCTGTTCGAAGAGATCGAGAGCTCTCTGATCGTGGCCGATGGCGCGTTCGAGCAATTCTTCCGCCTGGTCCTGCGCTGGAAGAGCAAGCACGCGATCGACGTCCGCATCGGTCATGGATTTCGCAAAGTGCCGGGGCGATGGAACCGCGGCCAAAGCCGCGGTACGCGAACCCCTGGCGCGCGCAGCGCCGGCAACTGATTTCAGATTCGAGAATCGCAAGCCCTGCCACGTAAACATGCCCGCGACGAACAACGAAAACACCGCGAACGGAATAATCGCGGCGGCACGCGATTGGGGCCGTGATTGCGGCCAGGCAGTTCCGGTGGCCCGCAGCTGCGATAGATCACTTCCTGGTTGCGGAGGCTGCGGCGGAGCGCCGAAGGGAGCGGTCACCTCGACGCGCGTATCGACTTTCAAGCCGGCGAGAGTTTCGATTTGTGAAACGATCCAGCGAGCTTCCTGGCGGCTGTCGATTTCATCGGCGAGCGTGATGCGGCGGCCATTCTTCGTGCGCAAACGAATGGCGTACATGGTGCTTCCTTGATTGGTGCCCTGCTGTCCGCCCGTGACGGGAACAACGGCGTCAATCTCGGACACGAGGAATCGCTTCGTGATTCCAATGCCCAGCGTGCGCTTGGTGGAAACGATTTCGCCATTGCCGACGCGGATGCGCGCGGTCCCCAAGACACTGTGAAAGACCGCGAGAATCAAGAGCACGTCGAAGGAACCGAAGACGACGGCGAAAAGCCAGGGAGCGCTCGAGCGGAAAAGAAAATAAACGACGGCGCTCCAGACCGCGGTGAATACCGCGAGAATCAGCGCTCGGGCGGGGCTACGAAAAGCGTGGAAGTAAAATTCAGTGCCGCCGGCTTGCGAGGAAATGATGACTTTCGGATGCGCGGGCGCGGCTACCGCTGCGGTGTCCGCGTCGCTTGCCGCCGCGTCCGCGAAACCGTTCGTCCCTGAGAAGGCTGGCGCAGGCGCTTGGTTGGTTGAACCTGAAGTCCGAAAGACGGGCA
Organism: Candidatus Acidiferrales bacterium; assembly: GCA_044447665.1. GTDB lineage: Bacteria > Acidobacteriota > Terriglobia > Acidiferrales > UBA7541 > Acidiferrum. Next base: position 2,649 of record JBIOGB010000073.1, read on the forward strand.
GTTCGAAATCGTCGGTGTAGTCGATACCGGGAATATCGGCTTGGGCGTGCAGAAGCCAAAGAACTTGATCGGAAGGGATGTCGTGATCGGTGACGTAAGCGTCTGGCGGAATTGCAAAATCCACCGGAATCGTTCTGCCCAGGGGATCCATCCCGAGTGCGCCGGAAGGGACGTTTTGATCGGCTTGCCACAGAACGGTTTGCACCGTGGAGCGGTTGTTGCCCGAGCCGGTGACTGTCCGGCGAAGGCACGCGAGACGGAGGTCGATGCCGTGGGATGCGTCCGCATCAAGCTTGAGATGAATTTTTCCAGCGAGGCGGCCGGCCGGCGAGAACGGTAGCGAGTCAAACTCGAAATAGGCATTGCCGAATCGGCGATGGCGGAGGCTGGCCCGCAGAGCGACCACAAAAAGAATCAGGCCGATCGAACAAAAACCCGCAACCAATAGGGCGCGAGGATCGTTGCGGCGAGCGAGTTGTGGGATGGTAGCGGCGGCGACGGGAATCAACACCATGTTGCCAAGAATGCAAATCACCCACGCGGTGATTTGGCTTTTCTTGTGCAAGCTATCCGCCTTACTGTTGGCCCAATCCTCTCGCCACAACCAGGGCGACGCCGGATTTGCTTCTTCCACGGCAGCCTGCTTTTTTAAGCGTCCATAACCATAAAGCGCCGCGAATAGGATGCCTGCACCGATGGCGGAGAAAAGCAAAGCGACGGCGGCCGCAGCAATCGTGTTGCTGGCGGTGGTGTTGCGGCCATTCGCGAGAAATGTAAAGAGCGAGAGCAGCCCGGGGACAAAAAACATCAGCCCAAAGAATGCCAGGAAGGCGGCTGCGCCTTTGGAAGGCTTGGTCATAGCTTAATTTTAGAAGCTATCCGGGCCAACGAAATTGGACCGAAGTACAGGTTTGTTCTTGTAGTTATAACCGCCCGGGCGCGGAGAAAAGCAGAATCATCTGCGCTGCTTTCGAGCGCCGAGAAAATAGCAAAACCAAAAAATTCGGGAAAGAATCGAGCGGCGCGGAGATCTCAGCGCGCGATTAGCGGGCGGCGGCGCCTTTTGGCTGCCCGAAGGCAGGAGCGACGCCGAGTTGCTGCAGCAAGCCGAGATAATCGAGCTTGAGGTAAGAATCGATAATCTTTCCCTTGGCGATAAGATGGATGGTGACGCCTTCGACGGAGATCACCTTGTTCGTTGCAGGAATGCCGCGGAATTCCCGCTTGTGAGTGCCGGAGATAGTCCAAGAGGCGACGACTTTATCTTTTTCGGAGATGTAATCCTCCACGGTGAATTTCAGGTCGGGGAAGGCGGCGATGAACTGCGTGCAGACACGCTTATAAGCGTCGGGACCGACGGCCGAGCCGATGAGATGCGGGTCGTTCAGGGCATGGCTGGGAGAGATGATTTCGTTTACCACCTCGAGGCGGCGTTTGTTCCAAACTTCTTCATAGAGGCGACGAACAACGGCCTTGGTGTCTGTTGACATGCACGCCCTCCATAGAAGCAGCTGATGCGAACTCCTCGGAGATGGGCCGAGCCTCGATAAACTGCCGAGGGGGAACGGCAGGTGAGGCTTGGAAAAGCGTACTCCCAAGGAGAAGGGTTTTCAATCCGGTCCGAGATGCACGAGCGGATAGGAGGAGCTCGCGAGAGCATGCCAATTCTCAGAGGGCTGTCGCGGCAGGCGGGGTGGGCGCGAGAGGAGACAGCCGCTAAGAATTTATATCATTCTATTATTCTATCATTCCATCATAGAATGATAGAGTAAATTGACATGGCTACAATTGAGATTCCCGATTCCTTGTTTGCACGGCTGCAGAAGCTGGCGGTGCCGTTGATGGATACGCCAGTTACGGTGATCGAGCGGTTGTTGGGCCATTACGAAGCGCAGAAGGGACAGGCGGGTACAGGCGCGGGTGAGTCTGGGGCGCAGGAGAACCGCCGTGCACAGCCTCTGAGCGAATCGGAACCAGGAAAGGTGCCCAACTTGAGGCACACGCGGATTCTGGAGGCGAAGTTCGCGGGGCGAAAGGCCGATGGGTGGAATGGACTGGTGCATATTGCTCATATTGAGGCAGTTAAGCGTCTAGGTTCGGTGGAAGCCGTACGGCGGATCAGTACCTCGAAGCTAATGCTGGGCACCGCGAATTCGGACCGAGCAAGAGCGGGCTTTCGGTACGTTGCCGAGATTAACACCTGCATTCAGAACGTGGGCGCGAACCAAGCATGGTCAAACACATTCCGTCTGGCGAAAGCGCTAAAAGTGCCAGTGGAAGTCGAACTCGAGTGGCGGGATAAGCGCGAAGCGGCGTACCCCGGGAAGACGGCGCGGTTGCTGTGGAAACCGAAGGACGAGAGATCCACGCAGTAGCGACCACGGCGTTTAGCTCCTACCTGAAAAGAAAACCAGCCACGGAAATAACGCATCTGCAAAAGGGAGTGGAAACGAAGCCGCTCTCGCGAGGGATCGCACGGCTGGCCGTCGCGATGATGAAAACCAGCGATACTGCGATGCGCGAGGACTCATACGGCAAACGCCGGACCTCGAAGAATCGAAGCATGTGCGATAGAGTGTGGATGCAGAATTCCGGAGAATCCTAATGACTCATTTCTTGCGCCGCAACCACGGCGTAGCAGGACTTTTCGCTACTTTATTGCTGACCCTGTCGCCCGCAGCGTATTCGCAGAACTACGCGGGCCCGGAACCTACGCCGATGCCGCCGCCGATGGCCGCGCCGGCGGACACGCCATATCCGGGGACAATCTCGCTGCTGGTCGATTTGACGGACGTCACGCATCTGGTGATGAATGTGCAGGAAACGATCCCTGTCGAGGGAGATGAGCTCACGCTGCTTTATCCTCAGTGGATCCCGGGCAATCACTCGCCCACGGGGCCGATCTCGAAGCTGGCGGGGCTCGAGGTGTCGGCGCAGGGGAAACGGATCGCCTGGGTGCGCGATCGGGTCAATGTCTACGCCTTCCACATCCGCGTGCCGGCGGGCGCAAAGTCGGTGAAAGTGAATTTTCAGTTTCTGGCGCCGCTCCAGAAGAAAGAGGGACGAATCTCCTTTTCGTCGAAGATTGCGGATCTTTCCTGGAGCATGGTGGTGCTCTATCCGGCGGGACACTTTTCCCGGCGGATTCATTTCATGCCCTCGATTCGATTGCCGGAGGGATGGAAGTTCGCTACTGCGCTGGAAACCGGCTCGCAAGACGGAAACCTGGTTCGTTTCAAGGAGACGACGCTGAACACGCTGGTGGACTCGCCGCTTTACGCGGGCGTCAACTACGAACGCGTGGATCTGTCTCCGGACGCGAGCAACCCCGTATACCTCGACGTATTTGCCGACACACCCGCCGAGCTGAAGATGACTCCGGAGGAGTTGGAGGCTCACCGAAACCTGGTCAAAGAAGCGGCGAAACTTTTCGCCTCGCACCATTATGGACACTACGATTTCCTCTTCTCCCTCAGCGATACGATTGGAGGCGAAGGACTGGAGCATCATCAATCGAGCGAGGACGGCACGCGGGGCAACTACTTTACCGACTGGGGGGCGGGCGTAGCGGGCCGCGATCTGCTGGCGCACGAATACACGCACTCGTGGAACGGGAAATTTCGGCGGCCGGCGGACCTCTGGACAGCGAACTTCAATGTGCCCATGAGAGACGATTTGCTGTGGGTCTACGAAGGGCTGACGCAATATTACGGCTATGTGTTGACGGCGCGGGCGGGATTGCGCACGCCGGAGGAGACGCGCGAGCTGATCGCGCGGATCGCCGCGAACTTTGAGGCGAGTGCAGGACGCGAATGGCGGCCGCTCGTCGATACGACAAACCAGCCGACAATTTCGCAGCGGTCTCCGGTGAGCTGGGCGAGCTGGCAGCGAGGGGAAGACTATTACATGGAAGGGCTGCTCATCTGGCTCGATGCCGACACGAAGATCCGGGAGCTGAGCAGCGGGAAAAAGTCGCTGGACGATTTTGCGAAACTCTTTTTCGGGATCGACAACGGGAGCTATGTAACAAGAACGTATGATTTTGACGACATCGTCAAGTCGTTGAATGCGGTGCAGCCCTATGATTGGGCGACATTCCTGCGCACGCGCGTGGATGAGCTTGCGCCGAAGCCTCCGGAGAATGGAATTGCTCAAGGCGGCTACCGCCTGGTCTACAACGACACTGAGCCGGAATGGATGAAACATGAAAAGAGCGCGCGGGGGACGAGCTTTGCGACGTCGCTGGGGTTCAGCGTGCAAGCGGACGGCAGCCTCGTGGGCGTGTGGTGGGATAGTCCCGCGTTTAAGGCGGGGATGACGCCCGGTATGGAGTTGGAGGGAGTGAACGATCAAAGCTTTAGCGTGGCAAACCTGCGAGGCGCAATACTCTCCGCGGAAAATGGTGGCGAGCCGATCAAGCTGCTGCTGAAGCACGATGGACAGTTTGTAACGGTGTCGCTGGACTACCATGGGGGACTGCGGTATCCGCATTTGGAGCGAGTGGAGGCGACGGCGGATCGTTTGGATGAGATTCTCGCGCCCGGCAAATAACAAGGCGGCGCAAGACCTAGAATCCGCGTCTGGGGCATCCGCAATTTTGTTGCGAAACGCTGGTTTTCGATACAGTATGAGCGTCCATTTGGACGGGAAACCACGATGCAGCATATCGATATTGATTCACTTTCCGAAGAAGAACTTATTGAGTTGAATCACAAAGTTGTGGCTCGGCTCAGGTTTCTCCATCAGATGCGTTCGCACAGCGCAATGCTGGATTTTCGCATCGGGGAAAGAGTGAAGTTCCATCCCGACGGAAGAGGCGTGGTGGTCGGAACGCTGACTCGCTATAACAAGAAAACGGTCACGGTGGTCACCGATGCCGGGGAAAACTGGAACGTGGCGCCGGGGTTGCTGAGCAGAGTCGAATCCGCAGAGGGTCGGAAGAGTAGGCCGGACGATGACGGAATCGCGCAATTCCCGAATCGCACGGCTGAGAAATAAGGCCAGATAACAGGCATTTCGAGCAGCCTGAGAGGTCTGGGCCGAAACCGGAAAGCATGCGGCACGCGACAAAGAAATGCCGGCGCATGTATCGTCATTTTTGCCGCTTGGTTCGACGATTTACGACCCCCCTTGTTAGTTGAGAAAATACGGCATACCCGATGACAAAGAAAAAAGGTTGATCTGGCCGCAGACTTGCAGAAATTCCATCAGCAACAGGCAAAGATAAGGTGATGATGCGCAATGCGAGAGCAAGGCATAAGACAAGAAACCCGAGGGCGAGTATCTTGGCTGATGAGAGATCATTTAAGAATTTCTGAAACGTCTCCTCTCTCCTTGCGGGACGAAAAAGCAAAACGAGATGGCATTTGTTGGTGAACGCAACGAGTTCATTCCGTACTTTCCTACTCTTGTCCATAGAAACTCCCAAGTAATCGGAAGGGGCCGAATACCACTACGGACACTATCTTCTAAGCGTTTTCTAATTTGCGATTGAGTGTTTGCACGAGAAGTGCCACGAGAATTCGAGGATGGAGCGTGAAAGTCGCGAACTGGGAATACGCCTAACTTGTGTGGAAAGTTCGAGGATTAGTGATCTTCGAAAATCGTTCGCCGTTTGAAACATTCCCGTTATGGTGTCCCATTTTGGAACTCGTTGTCCTCGCGCTCCTAGGCGGTTTGCAGAGTAGGACTCAGCTTACATTTGGAAGCAATCTCATTTGCCAGGTTTCGGAATTCAGTTCCGCAGGTTTGGACAAGTTGAGCGTGACTGCCTATTGCTCCGTCTGCGGGGCGGAGATCGAACATGGGTTTCCGCGCATCCTGTGCCATGGGCATCAAGCTACGGTAATTACGAAGCGTTGCGAGGCAATTTTTATCTCCACTCTTGAATATCTGCATCTGCTCAGATGGCAGGCCCAGTACTGCTTCTCGGTATACCGATGGGATTCTTTCCAGCCACTTTCCGTATGCGCGAACGGGCCTATCCAACCTAACTGCATGCTGAAGGACGACGTATCCGGCCGGTTGCATGCGTCCCTCAGGCAGGTCGAAATTCGCCTTCCCAGTTGCAAGGCCTTTCATGAGCTCCCATTGTTGCTTCCATACGCGCACTGTTGGGCCTAGGTTTCTGAGTCCTTGAAGAGAGAAAAGGTCGGCAGCCAAAGGGATTACAAGAAAATCCGCCGAAAGTAGAGCAGCCCGATTGATCGCGCCCAGGTTTGGTCCGACATCCAAGAGTGTCACCGATGCACCGACGGAGACACCCGCCTGGTTGATGATGCGGTGGAAAGCTGATGTTGTTCGGAGCGATGCCAGGTCACTGCTGAACCCTTTCGACCAACTGTCCGAAAGCTTGTCCTCAAACCTAGACAGCCCTAGATCCCCGGCGAGAACAGCCAAATCGTCCGCTACGCTAATAGTCGCCGCATTCGCGATATCACCGGTCCCCTCCAAGATTGGCTGAACGCACGACAAGATGGTCTTCGTGCCGTCTTTCCAGAGAGATTCGAGCTCATCCTCATCGAAGAAAGCGGACGTCAGATTAGCCTGAGGATCCAAGTCAACCGCAAGGGTCGGATAGCCGAGGCGTGAGAGCATATAAGCGAGATGATAGACGAGCGTTGTTTTCCCGACGCCGCCCTTGTTGTTGAAGAGGGCTATCGTCTTCATTTCATCTCCCTAACAACCACCAGGACGTGAGTTGGCTCGATAGTGAATTCGGCCAGCGGATTTCCATTGGCCGCCAAAGCAGCCTGAGCCCTGATAATCCCAGCACCGAATCTCTCGACGTAACCCAATCCTTTCATAGCTTCCGCTAGGACAGGATTACGGTAGTCGCTCGTTCTTCCAAAATTCGCTTCATTCACGTGACCGTACAAACCGCCGGGACTTTGAATTTCGACATAATGATTAAACCAATTAATTCTGACTGGGGCGTTCGTTGCTTCGTACGACCTGTGAAGCACTGCATTGAGCACAAACTCGCGAATCGCGGTAAGAGGGTAGTCTGGTTGTTCCTGGTGCTGCAAACCTGAGGATTGTCGCCGAGCAGTTCGAATCTGAAGGGGAATTAAATTGTCCAATTGAGAAAGTTGAGTCATGAGGTTGCCGGCCACTTCCTTCTGGTCTTGGACTGGAGCGGCTAATGTGTCGCCATCGAGGCGTACAAATTGAATGTAGGCGCCGGGAATAAACTCTATCGGATCTTCTCCCAGAAGAAGTATGCCAGCGTTGGTGGGACAGCTTTTCTTCGTGTCAAAAAGTCTAAGGGAAGCCAGTTGCTCTTGGGTTGTCCTTTGATTCTCGGCGATTACGTCTTTGCTTACGACCGCGGGCAAATATTGTTCCTTAAACGCTTCAACAAGAATGTCTTGAATTGTTGAACCTATGCAAGGCCGGCGGTCAAACGTATGAACCCCGGCCACTTGCCGTTCCGTAAGACGTCTCTCTTCCTCCATCGTAGCGATTGCTCGACGAGGGCCGACGCGAATCCAAACCTGACCACGAAATCGAACCGGTGGTGCATCTGATGGTTGAATCTCGACAACAGCCATAGAACTTCCTTTAAGTACCAGCTTCTCTACAACCAAAGAAGGGACTGGAAGGATGTTGCCATCGTCGCGCATGCCAGCCAAAACTAGAAGAAGGTCATCGGTAATCGGGAGGTTGGTGGGCACACCGTTATCATCTACTCCCACAAAGATGTACCCGGGCCGTCCGTGGCCTGGAAGATCGTTAGCAAAAGCACATATTGCTTGACGGATTCTCTCCGGGCTCGTGACAGATTCCTTTCTTTCTACGAGGTCAGACTCCAAATTATCCAAAAGGTTTTCTAGCTCGGCTGAGGACAGCAAGGGTAATGCTCCTCCGAAGTGCCTATTCTAGTCGAAAGATGCAAATGTCGGTTCAAAAAGAAAAAGGGCCCCGACATGGCCGGGGCCCTTAGACGCACTTATAAATTTGATTTGCCTTTGACTCGATACGATCTGACAGAATCCGCCCGAATCCTGGATTAAACCAGGTTGTAAACCGAACGTGTATCCCAGCAATTCGTGAGAAAGGCGGGATACATTTGCGTGGCATGATCCGCACACCATAGCGGGTTGAGCCACGACTACTTTAGAAAGGAGGTGATCCAGCCGCAGGTTCTCCTACGGCTACCTTGTTACGACTTCACCCCAATCATGAGTCATACCTTGGGCGCTTGCTTCCTTGCGGTCAGCGCGGCGACTTCTAGTACAACTCACTTTCGTGATGTGACGGGCGGTGTGTACAAGGCCCGGGAACGTATTCACGGCGTCGATCTGATACGCCATTACTAGCGATTCCGGCTTCATGCAGTCGAGTTGCAGACTGCAATCCGAACTGAGCAGAGTTTTTTCCGATTAGCTCCCCCTCGCGGGTTGGCAACGGTTTGTGCCCTGCATTGTAACACGTGTGTAGCCCTGGACATAAAGGCCATGCGGACTTGACGTCATCCTCGCCTTCCTCCTAGTTAACCTAGGCAGTCTCATTAGAGTCCCCACCTTACGTGTTGGCAACTAATGATAAGGGTTGCGCTCGTTGCTGGACTTAACCAAACACCTCACGGCACGAGCTGACGACAGCCATGCAGCACCTATATAGAGACTCTTTCGAGAGGCAACATTTCTGCTACCGTCCTCTACATTTCGAGCCCAGGTAAGGTTCTTCGCGTTGCATCGAATTAAGCAACATGCTCCGCCGCTTGTGCGGGCCCCCGTCAATTCCTTTGAGTTTCAGTCTTGCGACCGTACTCCCCAGGCGCAGAACTTAACGCGTTAGCTACGGGACGACCCGCCTACGCGGGCCACCCCAAGTTCTGATGGTTTAGGGCTAGGACTACCAGGGTATCTAATCCTGTTTGCTCCCCTAGCTTTCGTTCCTCAGTGTCAGTTGCGATCCAGTCAGCCGCCTTCGCCACGGGTGTTCCTGCAGATATCTACGCATTTCACCGCTACACCTGCAATTCCACTGACCTCTCTCGCACTCGAGCGCGGCAGTTTTGAAAGCAGCCTCTGGGTTAAGCCCAGAGATTTCACTTCCAACTTGCCGCACCACCTACGAACCCTTTACGCCCAGTAATTCCGAGCAACGCTGGCCCCCTACGTATTACCG
>JBIOGB010000074.1:0-11432 GCA_044447665.1 Candidatus Acidiferrales bacterium
AGGCCGGAGTACACTTCGGTCACCAGACGCGGCGCTGGAACCCGAAGATGAAGGAATACATTTTCGGGGAACGCAACGGCATTCATATCATTGACCTGCAGAAAACCCTCAAGATGTTCCGCGAGGCAAGCCGCTTCGTAGGTGAACTAGCAGCACAAGGTAAAGCAGTCTTATTCGTAGGCACCAAGCGACAGGCCCAGGAAGCGGTCGCCGAAGAGGCCAAGCGCTGCGGCGCGTTTTTTGTGAACCACCGCTGGCTGGGCGGAACGCTGACGAACTGGGCGACGCTGCAGAAGTCCATCAAACGGCTGAAGCTGCTGAAGGCCATGGTCGAAGACGGCCGAATGAATGAGCTGTCGAAGAAGGAACGCGCGCGGCTCGATCGCGAAATGAAGCACCTCCATCAAAACCTGGAGGGCATCGAGAACATGAGCCAGCTCCCCGACGCGATGTTCGTCATCGACTCGAACGCGGAAGAGATTGCCGTGAAAGAAGCGCGGCGCATGGGCGTGCCGGTTGTCTCGGTGGTGGACACTAACTGCGACCCGGACGTGGTGGACTGGATCATTCCGGGGAACGACGACGCGCTGCGGGCGATCCGCCTGTTCACATCGAAAATTTCAGAATCGGTGCTGGAGGGCCACACGGCGTACCAGCAGTCGAAAGTCGCGGAACAAAAGTCGGCCGAAGACCAGGCCCTAGTGGAAGGCGTCGAGTACGTGGATACGAGCGCGTACGAGCAATACGAGAAGCAAGAAGGCGACTTCGTAGAAGGCGTTGTAGAGCCCGTTGCCGAAGCCGGGGAGACGCCGGAGGCTGCAGAAGCCACGGTCCCGCCGGATGCGGAAGCCAAGCACTAAGCGAATTGCGCGGGTGGGAATTTCGAGAGGCCCGCCCCGAACGGCTCGGGGCGGGCCGTTTTGCAAGAGCCGGAATCCTTCCGGCGAGCATCGAATAATTTCAAGAGATTCGTGAGAAGAGACAAGGAATGAGCACAAAACCAGAAGCGATTCAGATACCAGCACAACTGGTGAAGGAACTGCGCGAGAGGACCAACGCAGGGTTCGCCGATTGCCGCGCGGCGCTGGTGGAAGCCGGCGGCGACATCGAGAAGGCTATCAGCGTTCTGCGCAAGAAGGGCCAGGCGGCCGCGGCAAAGAAAGCGCAGCGCGAAGCGAGCGAAGGGCTCGTCGGCAGCTATATCCACGCGGGCGGAAAAATCGGCGTGCTGGTGGAAATCAACTGCGAGTCGGACTTCGTGGCGCGCACGGAAGCGTTTCAGCAGCTTTGTCATGACATCGCCATGCACATTGCGGCGCTCGATCCTCGCTACGTGCGTCGCGAGGAAGTGACGCCGGAGATGCTCGAGAAGGAACGCGAGATCTATAGCGCGCAGGCGCGGGCGACGGGCAAGCCGGAACAGGTCATCGAAAAGATCGTGACCGGGAAAATGGAAAAGTTCTACGAAGAGAACTGCCTGTACGAACAACACTACATCAAGGACGAGAGCTTGACGATCGGCGAAATGATCAGCCAAGCCATTGCCAAGCTCGGCGAGAACATCGCGATCCGACGCTTCGTGCGCTTCAAGGTGGGCGAAGTCAGCGGCGGAGCCGCCGCGGGTCCTGAGACGGCGCCGGCGGCGGTTTGAAGCAGACCGCAGCCGGTAAACCATTTCAGAGCGCGCCGAGATCACCGGGGCGCTCTTTTTGTTTCTGCACGACCGGCGTTGTGCGGGCGCGGCGATTGTTTGTTACAATTCCGGGGATTTTAGACGGAACTCATGGGAGAAATATGGCGGCTAGGACGAAAAAAGGGGCGGGCAAGGAAGTGAAAAAAAGGAAGCCTGCTTACACGCGCATTCTGCTGAAACTCTCCGGCGAAGCGCTCCAGGGACCCCAAGGATTTGGAATCCACGGCGAGACCATCCAGGCCATCGCGCGCGAGCTGAAGGAAGTGCATGCGTTGGGCGTGCAGATCGCCATCATGGTCGGCGGCGGAAACATTTTCCGCGGCGGGCGGCAAAAGGGATTCGAGATCGACCGCGCTACCGGCGATTACATGGGCATGCTGGCGACGGTGATCAATGCGCTGGCGCTGCAGGGCGCGCTCGAGAAGGAAGGCGTCTTCACGCGCGTGCAGAGCGCGATTGAGATGCATCAGGTGTCCGAGCCGTTTATCCGGCGGCGCGCGATACGCCATCTCGAAAAGAATCGCGTCGTGATTTTCGCGGCGGGCACCGGCAACCCTTATTTTTCAACCGACACCGCCGCGGCGTTACGTGCGATGGAAATCAAGGCGGACGTGATCCTGAAAGCCACGCGCGTGGACGGCATTTACGATGCCGATCCGGAAAAAGTGTCCGGCGCGAAGTTTTTTGCGCAGATCACTTACCGCGATGTGTTGCATCAAAATTTGAAAGTCATGGATTCGACGGCGATTTCCTTGTGCATGGATAACGGAATGCCGATCGTGGTGTTTAACATGAGCCGGCACGGAAACATCCGGCGGGTGGTGCTCGGCGAAAGAGTGGGCTCGATGGTGAAACCGGGGTGAGGAAGTGATTCGTTATCAGTTGCCGGTTGTCAGTGAACGACGAAAACGGAGCTGCAAGCCTCGGTGCTATCCCCTGCGAGTGTTTCTTTCCACTATGAGCCGACAATTGAGGACCGGATGGTCCAGCAAGTTATCTGCACGCTGAGGGCGCTATGACGACAATTGCGACAACCAAGGATGCGATGGCCGCGGCAAAGACGCGGATGGAAAAGGCCGTCGAGGACTTCCGCAAGGATCTCGCGACGATTCGCACCGGGCGCGCGAACGCCGCGCTGCTGGACCACGTGCGCGTGGATTATCATGGCACGCCGATGCCGGTGAACCAGCTTGGCACTCTGACCATTCCGGATGCCTCGATGATTGTTATCTCTCCGTGGGACCCGGGCGCGGTGCCGCTGATTGACAAAGCCATTCGCTCATCGGAGCTGGGGCTCAACCCCACGAACGACGGGAAAGTGGTGCGTGTGCCGATCCCTTCGCTGACGGAAGAGCGGCGAAAAGACATGGTAAAGCAATTGCACAAGGTGCTGGAGAATCACCGAACCGCGGTGCGCAACGTGCGGCGCGATTTGAAAGAAGCGATTGAGAAGCTCGAGAAGGAAAAGAAAATCAGTGAAGACGAGAAGAAACGCTCGCTCGACGAGCTGGAAAAGATTTCCCACGCGGAGGCGAAGAAAATCGAGGATCTCTCTGCGGCGAAAGAGAAAGAGATTATGCAGGTTTAATAAAGCTCAGGGTTTTTGCGCGTTTGGCTTCGGCGGCGCCGGGTTACCAGGTGCCGCCGAATTTGTTTTTGGTGAAGCCGTTTCCGCGCGTTCAAGGCTGAATTCCCGGGCTTCGTCATTTTGCACAGCGCGGAGAAACGCGTTGTAGTCGGCAGCCCGAGCGGCGGGAATTTCTCGCAGCAGAAAATGGAGGTGCCGCGAGGCGGAGAGTGTCACATTGCGAGCAGGGTACTCTGCGTCAAGGATCCCGTACTTAGAGGAAAAAGTGGCGTAGTCGCGCTCGACGGATGTGCCGGTCGGCGCGTTGGCGGTAGCGCCTGCGGGGAGATGCAAAGTGACGTGCGCCTCGACGTCGAGTGGAGTGCCGAGGTCAATTGGAGATGGTGCTGTGCCGGGGCCGACTTTAGCGGGCGGATCCGGCAAGCCCACCAGCGGTAGAATTGCCGGGATGCGCACAGGCTTCTTCGACCAGTCGACGAATTTGGGTTGGGAGATTTCGTATTCGACCGTAAAGGGCTCTTTCGTCGCGTAAGGATCGGATGCGTTTGCGTTGGCGATCTGCCCGCGGAATCCGTCGGAGAGCGCGAGAAGCTGGGCGACTTCTTTCCATTTTTCCTGCGCTGTTCGATGAAACGCCACGCGCAACAGTAGCTCGTTTTCGCCGCGCATCGTGTACTTCACTTTGGCGGTAAGTTTTCCCTCTGGATCGAGTGAAGCGGTTACGTCAACTTTCTGCGAGGAAGCGGACGGGAGGTTCTTGGGAACTTGCGTCCACACGAGCGACTTTTGATCCCACGCTTCGCTAAAGGGTCCTATGAAAAGCGCGGAGCTTCCGAGGTAAGGCGCCGGGAGCGCGCGGAACGGAGCCACTTCCAGGCTCGGATCGAGCCAGCAATCGCAATCCGTGACCCAAACCAGAATGTGGACAAACGCCGCCGGCCCGACGACAAGCGCCCCGATTTTTTTCGTAGGGCCGATCAACACGGCACTCGCGTGCAGATTAGAAGCTTTCGCAAGCGCCTCAAAGAGAAAGTATTTGTCTTCGGGAATGGCATATCCGGAAGAGAGGATTTCCCCGGCGGGGCGGGGGCGGAACCCGTTGGCCCCCAGAGGGAGATCAATCGTTAGGATTTTCTTGGAGACGAAATCATAAATGCGCTCGGTTTTTTCGACGGCGGTTTGTGCGCCCTGCGTCAACTGCTGCGACAGTCCGGTAATTTCTTTCGGAAGCGGGTCCGGCAAAACGAGAGCTTCATACAACGCGTGAGAGAGGTCCCACCCCGACGGAGACATCCCGAATTCAACGTCGGACGTATCTTCTGCAGCAGGCGGGTCATTGCGCCGTTCCGGTTGCTTGGCCGCGGTGGTGCGCTCCCATGTGTACAGGACGCGCGCATCCTCGCCCTTCCCAGATCTTTCGATGGACGGGGCAGGCGTCGAGCCTTGGACGAAAAGGTGGATTCCCGGCGAAGCGTCATCTGCGGAACTCATCGAAGAAACCGGCGTGGGCTTCACGAATTCTGGTGGCGAGCTAGTCCAAACCGGCGGCACGGCAAGAAGACGAGCTTGGAGCTCAGCCCTCATCTGCTCATTCTTGACGACGACGGGACCGGCTGGTGAACGAGAAGCGGGAAGATCCGCTTGGAAGATTTCTTGCGTAACGACGCCGGTGCGGTCGAAGGAATGGTCGAGCGAGAGACTAGGCGCGAGTGGATGATGCGAAACCGAGGTGACCACGCGGTACTCGAGTGAGTCTCCGGCCCCTAAACCGAGGATGCGGACAGATCTGACGCGGACATCCTGGTAGGCAGGCGCGTTGACGACAGCGGGATTGGGATTGTCCGTGATGGCGCTGGGAAGAATCTCGGACGTGCCGCCACTGGGATGCGTGACACGGACGAGCGGTATTTCGACTTGCTCGAAGGTTCGGTTGTAGTCGAAATTGAGCCGGGCGAACTGGCGCGCGCCGAGTTCGTTGTTGATCTTGACGCGGGCGTGAACTTCTTTTCGGCTGTCGCCGTTGGTTTCGAAGCGGACACGAGTTTCCAGCAATTCGATTTGGGCGGGGACTTCAGGAAGCTTTTGCTGCGCGCACGTTGGCTGCGCGGCGAGGATTAGAAGCAAGACGAATGCAAAGCATTTCACGACTGCCAGTGTAGGTTGGAGAGAAGGGGCGGTAAAGGCCGCTGCTGGCGGGAGGTTTCGGGGTAGACACGAGAGGTCCAGCGGGGAGGAAAAGCAAACGCTGAACCGCAGGGGACGGCGAGAATTGCTGAGAAGAGCAAGACTCAGCACAGAGAACCCGGAGGCAAGTGCACAAAGGGTGCGGAGAAACCCAACTCGGGCGGGTACGTCTGAGAGGATGGTAGTCTGTGAAGCGCGCTGCGGCGGTTGAGGAGAAAGACGGATGCGAAGAGTGATTGCAGGTTGTTGGGTGACGGTCCTGGCCATGGGTATTGCGGGCACGACGAGGGTGGCGCGCGGAGATGAACGTCCCAAAGGGCCGGACGAGGATGGGACGAAGCCGGCGCTGGTGAAAATTGCCGGCGAAGGGGAGATGAACTCGCACGCGTTTCAGTACTTGACGGAGTTGAGCGATGAGATCGGCGCTCGCGTGACCGGGACGCCCGCAGCGCAGAAGGCGATCGACTGGGGCGCGGCAAAGATGAAGAGCATCGGCCTTGAAAACGTGCACACGGAAAAATGGCAGATGTGGCGTGGATGGACTCGCGGCATGGCAGAGGCGGAATTGCTTTCGCCCGCGCGGCGTAAGCTGAGCATTGACGCCATGGGCTGGACAGGTTCGACGCCAGCGGGTGGAGTGGAAGGCGATCTGGTAACCGCAAACCTGTTTAATCTCGATGAAGAGATAAAGAACGCTGGGCGGCTGGCGGGAAGAGTTGTACTTATGGTGAGGAAGGGAGAGCCGAAGAAAAGCGGCAAGCCGATTTTTGCGCAATTCGGTGATTTCCTGAAAGCCGCGGGTGATGCCAAGGCCGTCGCCGTCATCGGCGGGCAAGGGGGTTCGAAAGCTTCCGGGATGCACCTGACGCACACGGGCATTCTCGGCTTTGAAGCGGATTTTGCGATTCCGGTGGTGTCCATGACGGCGGAAGACCAGGGACAGCTCGAGCGCTACGCGGAAAGCGCAAAAAATGTGCGCGTGCGCCTCAACGTGCAAAACACTTTCACGAATGGGCCGGTAGAGAGCGCGAATGTGGTTGGAGAGATTCGCGGGCGCGAGCATCCGGAAGAAATCGTGGTTGTCGGCGGCCACCTTGATTCGTGGGACTTGTCGGAAGGAACGACGGACAACGGAACGGGCTCGACGAGTGTGCTGGGGGCAGCGGAAGCAATCGTCCGTTCGGGACAGCGTCCCCGCCGGACCATCCGATTTCTCCTGTTCACCGGAGAGGAGCAGGGATTACTTGGCTCGTTCGCTTACGTAAGACTGCACCAAGCGGAAATGTCAAATCATCTTGGCGACTTGGTGCTGGATTCCGGGCAAGGACCCGTCACGGGATTCCAAATGGGTGGCCGCGACGACCTTGTAGACAGTTTTCGGCCGTTTGCGAAAGCCATGGCGAGCATTCGCAATTTAGAAGTAAGCGACAAGGTGGAATCCGGCACGGATACGCTGCCCTTTTCGGTCGCAGGATTGCCGGGGATCAACATGGACCAGGATTCACCCGACTACAAGTACACCCACCACTCTGCGGCGGATGCGCTGGAGGCGGTGAAGCCCGAAGTGCTGGCGCAGAACGCCACGCTGATGGCCTTGGCCGCCTACTGGATTGCGGACCGACCCGAGCGTCTTGCATCACCCTGGCCGTGGCAAAGGACGGCCAAGATGCTGCGTGAACAACACGAGGAGGAGTTCCTGAAAGCCTTCAAGATTTGGCCGTTCGGGGATTCGGGGGAAGACAAAGAACCTAAACCATAAATCATTGTAAACAATAGGGTTACTATGGAAAAGCAGGGGTTCTGAGCCCCGCTTCTTCCCAGAACTGGAAGGTTCAACACGAAGCCACCAAAGGAATCTCCAGATGTCCGACGCTTGGTGCTTGGGCAGTAGTGGCGCCAGGGTAAGGGCCGTTTCAAATCAAGAATTTGCACAGAGTTTTCCACCGGGCCGTCGCGAAAGTGATTTGACAGATCATATTGCTTTGCTTATACTTCATTGTTTGTCAGGAATGTATTCAACCTGACTGGGGCGGTCCCAGATGTATCGGGACTGACGAGTTGAAGGGAATATCTTCGGTCCCGGAACAAAGTACAACGGAATGGGACAGAAGAGCGGCCGGAATGGGGCGCCAGCCCCGCAAAGCCGAGTAAGCCTCTCCGAATCGAAGCCAAGGGACCAGTTCTCCCTCTTGGAGTGCGTACGGAGTTTCTTGCTGGTTGTTTCTCCGGATTCGCAGTAGACCTTTCAGCATTGGAGTGCGCTCTCGCGCATTTTTCTGCGCGCGCTGCGAGAGCCGCGGAAAAAATTTGCGCGCGATTGAGGGACGACTGTGCCGACGTTTTCGCAACTCGTACGAATGGGCCGTGAGCAGGTCCAAGTCAAAACGAAGTCGCCCGCTTTGATGGGCTGCCCGGAAAAGCGCGGCGTGTGTATTCGCGTGTACACGCAAACGCCGAAGAAACCGAACTCCGCCCTGCGGAAAGTGGCGCGCGTGCGGCTGACCAATTCCGTGGAAGTGACGACTTACATTCCCGGGGTCGGCCACAACCTGCAGGAGCACTCCATCGTGCTGGTGCGCGGCGGCCGCGTGAAGGATCTGCCCGGGGTGCGTTATCACATTGTCCGGGGAACTCTGGACGCAGCGGGCGTGGAAAACCGCAAGCAGGGGCGCTCAAAGTACGGCGCCAAACGGCCAAAGGCCGCGCAAGCGAAGTAGGAATTTGAAGGAGCGATAAAAAGCAATGCCACGCAAAGGACTCGTTTTTCGGCGGTCGCAAGCGACCGATCCGGTCTATGCCAGCGATATCGTGGAGAAATTCATCTGCTCGATGATGTGGGAGGGCAAGAAGTCCACGGCGCAGCGCGTTTTCTACGGCGCGATGGATCAGGTGGCGAAGAAGACCAACGACGATGCTTTGAAGATTTTCAAGAAGGCCATTGAGAACGTGAAGCCGGTGCTGGAAGTAAAGACGCGGCGCGTTGGCGGCGCGAACTATCAAGTACCGGTGGAAGTGAATCCCTTCCGGCGGCAATCGCTGGCCATTCGCTGGCTGCTGCAGTATTCGCGGGAACGCGCGGGCAAGACCATGGTGGACAAGCTCGCAGATGAACTGATCGATGCCGCCAACGCGCGCGGCGGTGCGATCAAGAAGAAGGAAGACGTCCACCGTATGGCCGAGGCCAACAAGGCATTCGCGCACTATCGCTGGTAGGAGAGGTCGAGGATCGTGACGGAAGCTGTAGCAAATCGGGCGGGAGAGAAGAAGGCTTCTCAAGAAATCATGGGCCGCGCATTCAAACTCGAGGATACGCGCAACATCGGGATCATGGCGCACATTGACGCGGGTAAGACCACGTCGACCGAGCGCATCCTGTTTTATACGGGTGTGACCTACAAGCTTGGCTCCGTGGATGAAGGCACGGCCACCATGGACTGGATGGAGCAGGAGCGCGAGCGCGGCATCACCATCACGAGCGCGGCGACTACCGCTGCCTGGGACCGCTTCGGCAAGAAATACCGTATAAACATCATCGATACTCCCGGCCATGTGGACTTCACGGTGGAAGTGGAGCGTTCGCTGCGCGTTCTCGACGGCGCAGTGGCGGTATTCGACTCCGTGGCCGGCGTGCAGCCGCAGTCGGAGACGGTTTGGCGGCAGGCGGACAAGTACCGCGTCCCGCGCATTTGCTTTGTGAACAAGATGGACCGCACCGGCGCGGATTTCGACCATTGTATTCGCACAATTCGCCAGCGCCTCGGTGCCCACCCCGTTCCCCTCCAGTTTCCCCTCGGTAGAGAAGATAACTTCATCGGGATAATTGATTTCCTCGAGCAAAAAGTGATCGTGTGGCTCGAGGAGACGCTGGGCGCGAAGTTCGAGACGTTTGAAGTTGAAAAGCTCTGGGACAAGGCTTTCGTCGATTCACGGCCGGATGTGGCGGCGGCGCTCAAAGGCGCTGCCATTGACAAGGCGTTTTACGAAGAGCACCGCAATAAAGTGATCGAGTACATCGCCGAGCATGACGACGAGGTCATCGACAAGTATCTGACCGCAGGGACTCTGTCACTCGAAGAGATGCGCAAGTCCATCCGCAAGTCCACGCTGGCGATGAAGATTGTGCCGGTGCTCGCGGGCTCGGCGTTCAAGAACAAGGGCATTCAGCCGCTGCTCGATGCGGTGGTGGATTATCTGCCTTCGCCGGTGGACGTGCCGCCGCTCGAGGGTGTGAATCCAGAAAATGACGAAGTGGTGCTCCGCCGTGCTTCCGACGACGCACCATTTTCCGCCCTGGCGTTTAAGATCATGTCCGACCCATTCGTCGGACACGTCACATATATCCGCGTCTATTCCGGCGTGTTGAAGTCCGGCAGCTACGTTTACAATCCGGGGAAGCGCACGAGGGAACGCATCAGCCGCCTGCTGCAGATGCATGCCAACAAACGCGAAGAGATTGAAGCGGTGTATGCCGGCGACATTTGCGCCTGTGTGGGACTGAAGAGCGTGACAACGGGCGACACGCTGTGCGATGAGAACAAGCAGGTCGTCCTCGAATCGATTGATTTTCCCGCCCCGGTTATTTCCGTCGCCATCGAGCCGAAAACGAAAGCCGACCAGGACAAGCTGGGCGTGGCCATGCAGCGCCTCGCGCAGGAAGATCCGACCTTCCGCGTGTCCACCGAACCCGACACCGGCCAGACGCTGATTTCCGGCATGGGCGAGCTGCACCTGGAAATTATCGTGGACCGCATGCTGCGCGAGTACAACGTGCAGGCGAATGTGGGCCGGCCGCAGGTGGCCTACCGCGAAACGGTCCGCAAGAAGGCCGAAGCCGTCGGAAAGTACATAAAGCAGACGGGCGGCCGCGGTCAATACGGACATTGTGAAATTGAATTGCATCCCATTCCGAGCTCGAGCCACGAGAATATGAAAGAGATGTCCGTGGACGAGCTGGATGCGCTGGCTAAGCAAGTGGTGGGCGGGCCGGCTGGAAAATGGAAATTTGACAAGGAACACCGGTTCCTCTTTATCGACAAAATTGTCGGTGGATCGATTCCGCGTGAATTTATCGCGCCAATTGAGGCAGGCATCCGCGAAGCGCTGGATAACGGCGTTTTGGCGGGCTTTCCGATGGTGGATGTGGCCGTGGTTCTCGTCGACGGCAGCTCGCACGACGTGGACAGCTCGGAAATGGCGTTCAAGATCGCCGGCTCGATGGCTTTCAAGGAAGCTTGTGGGAAGGCTTCGCCCGTGCTGCTCGAGCCCATCATGAGAGTGGAAGTGGTAGTGCCGGAAGAATATATGCCGCCGGTGTTTGGCGACCTGAACGCGCGGCGTTCCGCGATTCAAGGTACGGAGAATCGCGGTGGCAGCAACGTCATTCGGGTGGAAGTGCCGTTGGCGCAGATGTTCGGCTACGCCACGGATTTGCGCAGCCGCACACAGGGCCGCGGAAATTTCACCATGCATTTTTCGCATTATGCGGAGGTGCCCGCGAGTCTTGCCGAAGAAATCGTCAAGAAGGCGCGGGGCGAAAAGTAATCTCGGGGTCATTGGGATTTGGAACGAATTCGACTGAGGAGCAGAGAAGCAAATGGCGAAGGAGAAATTCGAGCGCAGTAAGCCGCACGTAAACATCGGGACGATCGGTCACATTGACCATGGCAAGACGACCTTGACGGCGGCGATCACCAAGGTGCTATCGAAGCACAACCCCAAGGTGCAGTTCCGGGCGTTCGATTCGATTGACAACGCGCCGGAAGAGCGCGAGCGGGGGATCACCATTGCGGTGTCGCACGTGGAGTACGAGACGGCCAACCGGCACTACGCGCACATGGACTGTCCGGGACATGCGGACTACATCAAGAACATGATCACGGGCGCGGCGCAGATGGACGGGGCGATACTGGTGGTGGCGGCGACGGACGGGCCGATGCCGCAGACGCGCGAGCACATTCTGCTGGCACG
>JBIOGB010000075.1:0-10946 GCA_044447665.1 Candidatus Acidiferrales bacterium
GAGAGTAAACGCCGTCATCAGCCAGCCGATCTGGGCGTCGGAAAGTCCCCAGTCCTTGCGGAGAGGCTCAACGACGGCGGCAGGGATGTGGCGATCGTAAAAATTCAGGAGATTGATGGCGAAGAGGATCGCGAGAGTGTACCTGGCCCGGACGGTTGGGACTTGCAAGGATATCCTCCCGCTTGGACGCGGCATAGTGTACCGGAGCGGCTGCGA
Source organism: Candidatus Acidiferrales bacterium (assembly GCA_044447665.1). Taxonomy (GTDB): domain Bacteria; phylum Acidobacteriota; class Terriglobia; order Acidiferrales; family UBA7541; genus Acidiferrum. The sequence continues at coordinate 217 of JBIOGB010000075.1, forward strand.
AAAGCACCGGGAAATCGTGGGATCGCTTAGGAAATCAAATCCAGGGCGGTTCCCCAGACTCAGATAGCCGAGCGATCCCGGCGCGAGCGGGTGGACGCGTTTCGCGATCATTGGTAAATTACCTCATGCGGAAAACCTGCATCTGGAAGAAGTTCACCGAAGGGTGATAGCAAACCGGGGTTGGACAATGAGAAGGTGGAGACTGCTACAGGTGGAACCAGGATCCAAAGAAGCGAGGGAGAGAATATGAGAAAAGTTTGGACAGGGGTGATTGCGATTTTGCTTGCGTTGGGGTGCGACGCGGCGGCGCGGGCGCAGGAGGTGACACCAGCGGAAAAGGACAAAGCGCTGCAGTACCTGGAATCGACGAAGAAAAATGTTCAGGAAGCGACCAAGGGGCTTTCCGCTGCGCAGTGGAACTTCAAACAAGGACCAGAGCGCTGGTCCGTGGCGCAGGTGATGGAACACATTGCGGCGGCGGAAGATATGCTTCGAGGAATGACGACGGAGAAGGTGATGGTAGCGCCGGCGGCTCCAGACAGAGACGTGAAGCAAATCGACCTGATGGTGGTGTCCATGGTGACCGACAGGTCGCACAAGCAGGATGCGCCGGAGCCTTTGCGGCCCGTAAACCGGTTTGGTTCGCCGGAGGAGGCGCTGAAGCATTTTGTTGAGAGCCGGGGACAGACGGAGGACTTTTTGAAGAAGACTCCGGATTTACGTGCTCACGCGGTGGACAGCCCGTTGGGACCGAAGCTCGACGCTTATGAATGGGTGCTTTTCATCGCGGCGCACAGCGAAAGGCACACCAAACAGATCAATGAAGTGAAAGCGGACCCGAACTTTCCGAAAAACTAGACAAGAGAACGGAATTCAATACCCCGATGAACTCGGGGCGGGCGCGGCACACCGACCAGGCTGGCAGCTTTCTGTACGGCAATCAAAGCGTTGAGCGGGGACGCATATAGAGTGTCCACACCCGGCGCATTCCTCATTTGGCGGGCTTCAGCGCGTGCCGGTGTAACCGGAATTGCTGGCGGCGACGGACGGAACTGTGATGGTGTTGTCCATGCGGACGAGCATGCCGGTTTGCGCGGGCAGCTCCACTTCCTTGCCCTTGCGTTCCACGATGTAGGCCGCGCTGCCAGCGAGGCCGATACCGAAGCCGCCAATGACGTGACTGAAGGCGGCGCCGATCAAAGTGCCGCCGCCGGTTCCGATCGCTCCGCCGACGATGTCACCCTTGACGTCGTGCTTTTCCTGGACGACCTGGCCTTCTTCTATTTTGACATCTTTGCGGCGCTTGCCGTCCGCTTGGCCGTGGGGCTGTTCGATGGTGATGATGCTCATCTGCACGGGGATGAGGCGGCTATCGATTTCGATGGAGCGGAAGGTCAGATTCATGTAGGCCTGGCCGCGGAAAATGGAGAAATGCCGCGCTTTCTCGATTGTGCCAATGATGCCATTGACACGCGTGCCGGCCGGAACCAGCAACTGATTGCCGAGATAGACGGGCTCAGCAACGACGGCGACGAAGGGATCACCGTCGCGAGAGGCGGCGGTGCTGATAGTATTTAGAAGCGTAAGATGTACCTGCATGCCTTGCAACAGCTGATGTGGATCGGCGTAGGACGCCGGGGCGATCGCGAATGACAAAGCCGCGACCAAAAGCAAAGACAAAAATGTTTTCATCGGATTCCTCCTGCCTGCACCGTGGGTGCGGGCTGGCCCCGTAACGTGGGGCGACACCGAGGCGATGCCTCAATGTGTTCCGCTGGCGCGGCGGACCCCGCTTCCCGGTCGACCGGGCGCGAGGAGGATGGGGAGGAAGTCCATCCGCGAGTAGCGTAATCCACTTTTTCCGGCGGCATCTCTTTTTTTTGAGAGTGTTTCCAGGGGATCAAGTGTGCGGGTCCCGGGGGTTATTCAATCGCGGGAGGCGGAATACCGGCGGTCTTGCCCTCTCCGCACAGGCGGGGTATGTTTACGGCCAAAGTTCCTACGGAGGGAACAACGATGAACAAGAATCGTGCGGCAATCGCTTGGGCGGTGGTGGCGACACTAGCGGCCATGGCGGCGGGAGCCAACAGTCAGGAGAAGAAGGAAGGTGATGCGGCGCATAAGATCGTGCACTACGGCGATTTGAAATGGACGCCAATCATGAAGGGGTGTGATCTCGCGTCGGTTTCCGGCGATTCTAGCATCGAAGGAGCATCCTTTGTCCTGCGCATCCGGTGCGTCGACGGCGCGAAGATCCCAGCGCACTGGCATCCCACGGATGAAAACGTGACGGTTCTGAAGGGAACTTTCCTTGTCGGGATGGGAGAAACATTTGACGAGACTAAGCTGCAGACGATGAACGTCGGGAATTTCCTGACGATGCCGAAAGAGATGCGACATTTCGGCGCGTGCAAGGGTGAAACGATCGTGCAGGTTCACGGCATGGGACCGTTCAAGGTGAACTGGGTGAACCCGGCCGAAGTTATTCCTCCCGATAAACCAGCGCCGGCAGAAAAACCAAAGCCTTGATCAAATTCTGAGAGAGCAACTGCTTCCTCAATGAAGCGGCCCACCCTGCCGCAGCGACACACACGAGGGGCCGCGCAAAGTTCAGTGTGTTAAACTTGTGCGGACAGTCGCGTGAAGAGCGTAACTGCCGGAGCGTGGAACTTCGGGCTCTGTGCAACGAGGTCCCGCGAACCCCGCCAGGCCCGGAAGGGAGCAACGGTATCGGGAACGCCTCGGGTGCCGCAGATCACCCGAAGTTCCTCGCACCGAAAGCGACCCGTAAGCCGTCGTCAGCTCTCCATCATCAGAATACGGAGCGAGGGCTGCTTGTGGTTATCGCGGATCGCTGGGGATGAACACTTTCCGATGAGCTACCAGGTCATTGCCCGCAAGTGGCGCCCGCAGACATTCCGAGATCTCGTCGGGCAAAGCCACGTCACCGAAACACTCGCCAACGCAATCAAGAACAATAGAGTCGCTCATGCGTATATTTTTTCCGGGGCGCGCGGGGTGGGGAAAACGACCGCGGCGCGAATCCTTGCGAAAGCGTTGAATTGCGTGAAAGGGCCGACGCCGGAACCGTGCGGGGAATGCGATTCGTGCAAAGAAATCGCCGCAGGGACTTCGCTGGACGTAATCGAAATTGACGCGGCTTCGAACCGCGGAATCGACCAAATCCGCGAACTGCGGGAGATGGTGCGGTACGCGCCGGCGGCGTCACGGAGCAAGGTGGTGATTCTCGACGAGGTGCACATGCTGACGAGCGAAGCGTCGAATGCATTGCTTAAGACGCTGGAAGAGCCGCCGGATCGCGTGATCTTCGTGATGGCGACGACGGAACCGGAAAATCTCGTGGATACGATCCGGTCGAGGTCGCAACACTTTCATTTTCGCGCGCTGACGTTTGCCGAGATCAGCGGGCGGTTGAAGGAAATTGCGGAAAAGGAAAACCTGACAATTGAAGCGGGCGCGATGGCGGTGATCGCGCGAATGGCGGAAGGGAGTTTGCGCGATGCGCTGTCGCTGCTGGAGCAAGCGCGCGCCTATTGCGGCGATACAATTCCGGACAAAGAAGTCCGCGAACTGCTGGGCGTGGTGCCCGATGATGCGCTGGACGAGCTCGTTGGCGCGATTGCCGATGCTTCGGCGGACCGCGCGCTGGCGCTGGTGCATACATTTCAGAAAGAAGGGCGGAACCTGCAACACTTCTGCCGCGAAGCAATCCGGCACATGCGGAACCTTCTGATCGCGCGAGTGTGCGGGGCAGAATCGGATTTGATTGCGGCAACACCGGATCAGAGGCCGGCGCTTGCAAAGGCTGCGGCACGATTCAGCGAAGAGGATTTGACGAGATTTTTCCAGATTTTGCTGCACACGGACGACGATTTGAGAAGGAAACCGGATCCTCGGGTACATCTTGAAATGGGTTTGCTGCGATTGATCAACGCATCGCGGCTGGCGCCGCTGGAAGAATTGCTGGGGGATTTGCGCACGGGAGTTTCCACGACGGCGACAGCGGCGGGCTCTACGAAGGACGCAGGCGCCACTTCCCTGCCCTCTTTCCTCAAGAACGAAGCATCCGCGGCGACACCGTTCCCCGCACCGCCGGCTGTGACTGTTACTGCAGCGACGCGGAACGCCGAGGCCGTTCAAGCGGCTGCGCAATCGAAAAACAATGGACCGACGACGCGCGTCAGCGGAATTTCCGTTGAACAGGTTGCGGAAATCAAGGCCACGATTCAAGGACAGCAGAAATTTCTGGGTGAATTGATAGAGCACGGAAGCCGATGGGAGCTGGAAGGCACCGAGCTGCGAATTTATTTTTCGCCGGAAAAGCGGCCATTTGCCGAAATGCTGGAAGGGCGCGAGTTGCTCGAGAAACTCCGTATCGCATCGAGCACGGTGCTCGGACGCGCGGTGCGCGTCTGTGCTAAACTCGAAAGCGTTGCAGCAGCAGCGGCGCGCGCGGCCTCGGGCACGCAAGAGTTGCGTGCGCAGTTTGAACGCGATCCGATGGTTCGATCCATGCTGCAGCGCTTCGGTGGTAAAATCTCCGAAGTGAAACGAGGGCAAGAGGAACCTTGATGGAAGTAAGCGCTCTTCAACAGATGCTGTCGCGATTGCGGCAAGTGCAGGAAGACCTGCAGCGCCAAGTGAACTCCGTGACCGTGGAAGCTTCGGCCGGCGGCGGCATGGTCACCGTGAAGATGAATGGCCAGAAGCAGATTGTTGATGTACGGATAGAGAAGGACGTTTTCGCGAGCAAAGATCAAGAGATGTTGCAGGACCTGGTGAGGGCCGCGGTCAACGAAGCTTCACGCCGTGTGGATGAAGAGCTCGCGAACCAGATGAAGAATCTTGCCGGCGGTATTCCCGGGATGGCAGGATTGAAGATTCCCGGGCTGTTTTAGTTTCTTTTCGCTTTCTCCCCAATTATCAATCTTTGTTTCCTCCCTGATGGCAAATCCGTGGACAAAATTATTGCATTTGTCTTGAATGAAGACCGTGGGTCACCCTGATTTGGAGACAAGACAGATGCCGGACCAGGGACGGTTGCGGCGGAAGCTTTCTGATTCGGGCAGCAAGGCAATTAAGCGGAGGAAGAAGGAGAGACGCTTCAGGCGCGCGGCGTTTTTAAGAAGAGAACGCACATCGGCGGGCTTCCAGCCGTAACGAAGGAAAAAATTGGGGCCTTCGTCGGGAGCGAATTTGAACGGTGCGGCCTGTTGGAGCTGGGGGGCCATTCGCTTTTTGAGCATCCGGAGAAGACCGGGCGAGGCGATGTCGAGAATCCAAGACCGAAATGAGGGAGGAGCAGCGAGGTCCTGGGCTAGCGTTGCTACATCACCAGGGGCGAGATAAATGATCAGGCCCTCGGTGATGACAAGCACGTTCCGGGCTTTGCTGCCGAGTTGGGCAAACAAAGCGCGACGAGCTTCGAGATTGGAGAGGTCGAGGCGGAAGCGCTCCAAGGAGCAAACGGGTTTCTCGCCGCGAAGGATATTTTCCTTGTAATCGAGAATTTCGGGGAGATCAGCCTCGATCCAGCGGAGGGAGGGCGGGAGTTGCATGCGGAAGGGACGCGAATCGAGGCCGGCGGCGAGATTGACAACCATGTCCACGCCTTGCCGGACCTGGTCGGCAACGAACTGGTCAATCAAATAGGTTCGCGTGACCATGCTCCAATCGTTGTCGCGGCCGAGCGGCATGGAATTGGCGATCTGTTCGCCGCGCTCGCCGGCGAGGCGCCTCGCAAAAGGATCGCGGAAGATGGCGTCCGGGCGGTCATTCTCGCGTGCACGGTACACCGCGACCCAACGCGCGGTATCGGAGATGTTGCGAATGAGTGGTTCGGGTTGGGGCGCGGACTGGCTCACGGTTGCCTCGAGGACGCTTTGCAAGTTTGCTGCGATGAGTCTAGCTTTCGGACTTGAGAAGAAGCAAGCGCTGCTCTGTGCTCCCAATTCAATCGAGCTTGCGGAAGCCTCCGCGGAAGTTGAATGGCTGCGTTTGCGAAGAGATGCGCGGCTGTGCTACACATCAAGGATGCCTGATTTTGCTGCTCCCGTAGAACGACTCATCGACGAACTAAAACACCTCCCCGGAATCGGACAGAAGACGGCGCAGCGGCTGGCGTTTTACCTGTTGCGCGCGGCGCCGGAAGATGCACTGGCGCTGGCGGATGCGATCCGCGACGCGAAAGAGAAGATTCGCGCCTGCTCTGTCTGCTACAACCTCACGGACACCGACCCCTGTATGTATTGCGTGGGCCCGACGCGGAACAAGAAAACCATCTGCGTGGTGGAAGAAGCCCACAACATCCTGGCAATCGAAAAGACGCGCACCTACAGCGGCATGTACCATGTGCTCGGCGGTTCGCTCTCACCGCTCTCCGGACGAGGTCCGGAACAACTTCACATTAAGTCGCTGATCGAACGGCTCAAGGGTAGCGCGGTCGAAGAGATCATTGTCGCGACGAATCCCACGGCCGAAGGTGAAGCCACAGCGGTCTATCTTTCGAAATTGCTGAAACCTCTCGGCGTGCGCGTGACGCGGATTGGCGTGGGGATTCCCGTGGGGGCCGACCTGGAGTATGCGGACGAAGTCACGATGTTGAAGGCTATGGAAGGCCGGCGGGACCTCTAACGGCAGTAAGAATGGGTTGATTGGCAGTGGCAGCGCTCCGAAATAAACTACTAGGACCCTCAGTACGTCTAGCTTCCTCTAGCCATTGCAAATCTTTGGGTATAGAGTTCAAATTTGTAGGGGGTCTTCCCTCGCGAGGAGATGCGCTCGATGCCTGGCTTGGCGCACTACATATCCCAGTACGACCACGAGCATTCTTCCGGCTGGAATAAAGCGTTACATGGCGTTGGCATCCCCATGATTCTTGCGGGGATCGTATTGCTGATCCTTATGAAATGGGTTTGGGGCGGGGCTTTCTTTGTCGGCGGCTGGGCTCTGCTGTTCCTGGGACATCGAATTGAAGGCAATCATCCGGCGTTTTTCCAGGGACCGGTTTATTTCCTGGTTGGACCAATCTGGGTCGCAAAAGAGTTTTGGACATTTCTGACCGGGGCGCATCATTCGCCGGGATCAGAAGGCGGGAAGAGCACGAGATCCTGAGTTCCAGTTCGAACTTAGGCTAAGGCGAGGGACGGCGGCGAATTGCATGGACGAACTGGGCAGAAACATTGCCGGAGAAACAGGTGAGGTAGTGCCCGAGGGAACCGTGAACCCGGCTACGGAACTGCGGAAGCGGCGCAGCACGCGAATCGTGCAAGCTGTGCCGCTGACGGTGACGGGTGTGGACGCGCTGGGCCGTCCTTTCGCAGAGCGCACCTCGACGCTGATCATCAATTGTCATGGGTGCCGCTACCAATCCAAGCATTACGTGCTGAAAAACATGTGGGTATCGCTGGACGTGCCGCATCCGGAAACCGGGCAGGCACCGAGAACCGTCCGAGGCCGCGTGGCGTGGATTCAGCGTCCGCGAACCGTGCGACAGCTCTTCCAAGTCGCGCTGGAACTCGACGTTCCGGGAAATGCCTGGGGTATTGCGTTTCCACCGGACGACTGGTTTTCGTTTCCCAACGAGGTGCACGCGAAAGCAATAGCGGAGGCCAAGGCGCACGAAACCGCAGGCGAGGAACGGCAAGAGCTTGCGTTGACGGAAGAGATTCACGTTCCCCTCGGCGAACCGGAATCGCACCCGGCGGGTGAAGCTGGAGCGACTGAGGCTGAAGCCCTTGGAGCCACTGAGAGCGTTCAGGACAATCTCCGAGTCTTCCCCTCCGTTGCCAGCACGACCGATGCGTCATTGCAGCTTGCTAGGCAAGTCACGCGACTTCTCGCCGACGCCAAACAACAGATAAACGCGGCGGCGCGCGAAGCGGCCGCAAACGCGGTGTCCGCAGAACGGCGGCTTTCGTTCGAACAGTGGGAGCAGAAGTTCGTCACGGCCTGCGCGGAACTTTCGAGTGAAACAGCGCGTGCCATCGAAAGAATCCAAGAGGAGTCTGGCACGCGAGTGCGGGCAGCACATGCGGCTGCCGCAGAGGCATTACAAACGGAATTGCCGCGCTGGCTTGCGCCGCAACTGGAACAACTTACACGCGACCTAACAATGCAACTGTCCAATGCGGGCGCCGCCCAGCGGGGTGAGCACGCGGAGCAGTTGTCGAGTGCGACCGATGCGCTGCGGAAACTTTGTCAGCAAGCGGAAGAATCCGCCGCCCAACTACGCGCGCAGGCGGAACAATCGGCTGCACAGCTCGGCGAGCAGACCGGCGCCGCCACGCGAACTGTCGAAGAAGCTTCGCGTCAGAGCGTAGAGAAAGTGGCATCACAACGCGAGTCACTGGACACAGCGGCGAACGAGATTAAGGAGAACGTGTCCTCCGCGCTGAGTGCGGCCGAAGGGTCCTGGAAGAACCAACTCGCCCAGGAGCTTGACGCCGCAAAGGCGCGCTGGCAGAGCATGCTCGAAAGTACGCTTGCTTTAGAACAGGCGCGTGCGGCGAGCGGGCTGGAAGAGCAGACAAAGAAGCTGAAGTCACAACTCGAGGAAGAATCGACTCGGGTGGCTGAAAAGCTGCGAGAATCCACTGCCATCGCCACGACGGAAACAGAACAGCGATTGGCAACCCTGCGAGATGCGCTCCAGGGACATTCCCAGAGACTCGAAGAGGCTCTGGGACGCGCGGAATCGTCCGCCGAACGGCTGGACACTTTTTCAACGCGGATCGACAACGCACAACAGCAGGCCATGGACGCGTTCCAATCGCAACTGGACGATGTGCTTTCTCTGCACCGGAACGAGCTGCATCGCCGCTCGGAATCTCTATTCGGAGAGATCAACGCGCGAATCCAGGGAGAGTTCGAAGAATCCAACCGGCGGACACTGGCGCAGTTCGAAGAGCAAGTTCAGTCGGTGATGCAGCCGCATCTCGCGAAGACCGAGGAGGCAATTCAGCGGCTCGCCGGCGGGCGCTCGATGATCGATGCGGCGCTGACACTGCAGCAAGACCGTATCCGCACCGCGGCGGACGAGGCGTTCGCCGAATCGCTGGCGCGTTTCCGAGAAAACCTCGGGAGTGTCGAACAGCTCTTGCATGAGTCCGAGCAGACCATTACGGCGCGCAATCTTGCGGAACTGGAAGCAAAAGCCAGCGACTTGAAGCACGGGGCGGCGGAAGAGCTGTTCAAGACAGCCGAATGGTACGAAAAAAAGGCACAGACACAGATTCAAAGCTTCACAGACAAGACGGCGGAGCAGGCCGCCAACCAACTTCGTGAAAAGGCAGGAGAGGTCTCCAGCATATTCGCCAGCGAGTTGGACAACTCCAGCCGGAACTTTGTGGTGCATACGCAGACGCAGATGGAAGAAGTGGTGCGAGACGCGTTCACGAGGGCCAGGGAACTCTTTGCCGAAGCAGCCGATACCACCTCGGCAGCTTTCACGGATGAAATACAACGCAACGCACGGCAGGAACTTGACGCCGTGGGCGAGGAAGTACGGAAGTATGTGGGCGAAACTCGGGAGCAGATGGAATCCCTGCGCAGCGAGCATTTCCAGAAAATCACTGCCGAGCAGGGTGCTTTCCTGCGGCGCTTCCACACCGCGATGAGCGGCGCGCTCGATTCCGGAATTGCGGAAGCACATCAGCGGGTGCAAGCCGGACTTGCGCCGTTGCTCGACTCCTGGAAATCGATGACGGAAAAGCACCAGGCAGAGATGCGCACGGTATACGGGCGAATGGGCGATGAATCGGCGGAGCAATACCATAGCCGGCTGGAAAATGTTTCGAAACAGTGGATGCTCGCCACGGTGACCACGCTGGATCATCAATCGCGAGAGGTGCTGAACGGAATTGCGGCAGCAGCGGAAGAAAAGCTGCGTGAAACCTGCGCGCGTGTATTTGCGGGGATTGGGGACACGCTGCGGGAGCGGCTGCAACAAATTGCCTCAGGATTCAATGCGCCTACGCCGCCTGCGGCGCGCTAAACCAGAGCGGAGAAATCTCTCCGCCTGTCCATCCTGCAAGAAACATGAGCTGCGTCGAGGCCCGTCGGCCGCCTTGCTGCCATTCGCCTCTTCCCTGCCAGGCCGGTATAATTCATGGGGTTCCGCAAACTATGGCTAATCGCGCCTACTTGCGCGTCTGGACGCGCGACTTCTCCGAATCCACGATGATTGCCGAATTCGCGAGGTTTCTGGCGACCGCTCCGCTGTCAGCATCACAAAGTACGTTCGCCCAACTGACGATCCAGCCAATAGACGCGACCGAGTCACCTCTGGAGGAGTGGGACTTACGTCCGTTGGGTTACGGCGCCGCCGAAGTCGCGGCGCTTGCCGCGCAGCATCTGGACGCGGACTCAGCATATATCGCGGAGGCCAGATGGGACCTCTGGAGCCTGGACATGGAGTCTTTGAAATGGAGGCAGCAGCCGGAGCCGTTGCTTCTTACGTGCCATGGACTCGAATACGACGATGGAATCGCTGCGACGGAAGGACACTTTGTTGCGGACCTGGGCTTTGAACATTTTTTCACCGGGCATGGCGGGCTGCTGGCCCCGGGGACGGCGGCGAATCCGTTCAGCTCCTCCGATCACCCAGTGGAACACACGTTCCGGCGGTGGATGACGGCAGGCGGGAATCTGAAGGAATATCACGCGAAGACGAGAGAGAACATCCAACAGTTGTTCCATTGGGTGGAGGC
>JBIOGB010000076.1:0-10272 GCA_044447665.1 Candidatus Acidiferrales bacterium
CGAGCTACACCTTCTCGAAGACCTTCGACGATGCCTCGGATTTCGACGAGCAGCCGCAGAACCCTTTCGACCTCCGCGCCGAACGCGCGATCTCAAGCCAGAATCAACAGCAGAGATTTGCTTTTAACGCGCTTTGGGAGTTGCCCATTCCAGGACAAATTGAACTAGCACCGATTATTACCGTGGCAACCGGCCGTCCCATCGATCCACTGGTCGGCCTCGATTCGAACCGCAGCGACGCTTTCCCACTCTCTGCGCGGCCGCTAGGTTTGGGGCGCAATTCTTTACAGACCCAAGGAGCGGCAATAGTGGATTTAGGTGTGGTCAAGACTATTCAGCTTGGCAAAAACCGTCACGTGGATCTAGTCGCACAATTCTTTAACCTCTTCAACCATGTAAGCGCTTCCGCAATCAACCCTTTTTTCGGTACAAGCGCCGTTCCGCTTGCCGGGTTTGGCCGACCTATCCAGGGTGTAAGCTCCCGCCAAATCCAGCTCGCCGTGAATCTTGAGTACTAGAAAATTGAACGCCGCACTCGCCTATATTGCGAGTGGGTTCTTTCGAACGATCACCGCCTTTCCAGGTCCCTCGGGCTGACAGAAAACGTGGTACAACCGTCGGGGGAAGGTCAACCCGTAGTCGCGTGCTGTGGCGCGAGGACGGCGGAAGAAAGGATCGGGCTGTATGCCTAAGCGCTTCTTTGGCGGCCGATTCCGGTCAGAACGCGAAGCTCGCCCAGAACCAACATGTCGATGTTTACAGGCTGGTCGTTCCGCACCAGCCGAGCGTCCCGCTCATCCCGATTGGCGCCTGTCCGGTATCCTTCGATGTGAAGTATCACATCTTTTTCATGTTCGGGCCGCCCGGCGTTCTTCACCGTGATCATCAGTTTCGTGGAATAGTAATGCACGGTCATTTGTTTCGATCGGGGGGCGCACCAAATCCTGAGATCGCCAATCGGAGTTTCCTTGCAGACAAGAGTCTCTTCTTGCGTCACCGTATTCCACACACTGCACTGCGCAAGAACGGCATCTTTAAATCTCTTCCAAACCAGCAGAGAGCGCGCGACAGCCGTTGCCCTATTTTGCTCGTCTTCGTACTTCTGTTCTTCTTCCGTGAGCTTTGCGGCCAGGTATTCCTGCGCTGCCTGCTTTGTGCTCTCATCCCTCATGGGGCGGTCTCCCGATGAATTATTTTACACGACCTCGAATAGCAAACCCTCGGTGATTTGGCAAGGAGGATGGGACGCACTGGATAACGGTGGAGCATGGAGGGATGACGCAGTAAAGAACGGGCGGGGCAAGCCCCGCCCCTACAAACTCACAGGCAAGAGCGCAAATGACGGACGCAGGGGCGACGAGAGGAGAGCGAAGTGAGCGAACAGGGCGGTATTGACCAAGCCGGGATTTTCTGTCCCGCAGTCGTTGCGTATGACCTAAGCCAGAGCGCGTTTGAGACGCTTCGTAGTTTTCTGCAATTGGCGCTTGAGGGCTTCGACTTGCTTCGAGATGTCCTCAAGCTCTCTCTTGGCAAGCACTCCAGCCTTGGCGACCTTGTGGGCGGTGCGATCCGCTCTGCCGATTGCGCTTCCGATTTTCACCGCGACTCTTGTGAATCTGCTCTTCCTGGCCATGTTTTCCTCCGATCGAGACGCATGCCATCCTATACCATAAGAAGGATTATGCGAATCTCCTACCGAAAAAACTCCGCCGACCGAGCGGACAAAATTCCTGGCGCGCGCGAAAGGCGTCAGCTTGCCGATTATTTCAAATATTCCACGCCGCAGCGAAAGACCTTTTCTTCGGGCAATTCCTGGACGTACACGATTCGCGCATGGACAAAAATACTTTGCGCGCCCGGCGAGTAGGGGACGGCTACTTCGATCGAGGTCCCCTGAAAATATGGTTTGCGGCTCTTGAAACGCAGGCCGCCGCGGGACATATCTTCGCAGGCGACGACGTCCAGAGTGTGCCCGGGCTGGCGGATGCAGGCTTTGCAGCTCACTTTGGTGCGAACGTACTTGCGCCGATTTTCCGGCGGAATTATGGGTTTCTGTGCCACCGGCGCGGAAACGGATTGCGTCGCGGCATGATTTGAGGAATAAGATGACTCCTGTTCTTGCGCGGGTTTGGGCGAAACGGCGACGTCATGGGGATCACCCGAAGCTTGTTTCCAGAAAGTCGAGGAGCCGCAGTTCTTGCAGAACCGCACGATGCCTTCGTTGATGGCGAAGACGTCCGCTTCGAGATCGCTGAGCTGCACGGCTTCGCGGTGCTTGCAACCGCTGCATTCGAGCAAGGCGCGGGTCGCTTCTATTTCGATTTCGGTCAAGAGCGGAAACTTGATGCCCCAAAAATCGATTTCGGGGTCGAGAAACGAAACGCCGTAGGTGTAGCTGTCGGCTTGCGCGCCGATTTGACCGACAACGCGGATTTCCGTTTCGCCGTTGGTATCGAGACGGCGAAGGATCAGTTCTTGTTCGGGGACGAGCTTGTATTGGGAAATAATGCCGGCGCCGTGGCGGCTGAGCACGACGGTCCTGTTTTCCTCCGAAAATACCTTGCCCTCCATGTCGCTTCCGACCAAGAGAATAGCGATTTCTTTCGGGATGCGGCCGCTTCGACGCATGCTTTCTGGAGGCATCGTGCCACTTGCGGAGACACAGGAACCTTATGAAAAGAGTACCCGCAACTCTTCCGGCGAGTCATCGAATTTATGGAAGTGGTTCGATGGCAGCAAGGCGCGGCGCGTGGCCGGGCGGCGCTTGCCGTTTGGTAGCAAATAAACTGACCGTGTGATAGATAGAGGGGCCGAGAAGCAAGAGAGGGGCTATGCGCGCGAGAGTAAAGTTTGGTTCGATCCTATTGCTCACATTTCTTGTTGTGCCGGCCTTTGGCCAGACGGGGCCGGCCCAGCCGCCGGACAAGACCGTGGCGGTGTTTGGCCTGACAATTCACTACTGGGACGTGGGTTCGGGGCCAGTGGTAGTGCTGGTGCACGGACTGGGGAGCCGCAAAGAGGATTGGCTACCGGTCGTTGCGCCGCTTTCGCAAAAATACCGGGTGCTCGTTCCGGATCAGATCGGGTTCGGGCATTCGGATAAGCCGCTGCTCGACTACCGCATCCAAACGTACGTGGATTTCCTGGATGAGTTTTTGCGGGATTTGAAAGTCGAGAAGGCGAGTCTGGTAGGCGAGTCGCTGGGGGGCTGGATTTCCGCGCTGTACGCGGCGGAGATCACGGGGGGCGCGCACGTGGTGCCGGTAGAGAAGCTCGTGCTGGTGGATGCCGCGGGGCTAAAGCAGGACAAGCCCATACCCGACCTCAATCCGAGCACGCTGGCAGGGATGCGCGGACTGATGGAAGCGGTTTTCTACGACACGAGTTGGGTGACTGAAGACGCGCTTAGGAAAATTTTCGCGGATAAGCTTTCTGTGCATGATGGCTACACGGTGCGCAGCATCCTAGGGAATCCCGCGACCGCTTCGGAAAGGCTGGACACCCGATTGGGGGAGATACACGTGCCGACGCTGGTAGTGTGGGGGAAGCAGGATAATTTGCTGCCCATCGCAAACGGGGAACGCTACGCCGCGGGAATCCCCGGCGCGCGAATGATTAGTTTCGACAAGTGCGGACACGTCCCCCCGATTGAAAAAGCGGAGGAATTTGTGTCCGCGGTGACGGCATTTCTGAGTGGCACAGCTCCCGCGCATTGAACGAGACGCTGGGGGAGTACCTAGGAGCGAAGCCGATCATGGATTGCCGGCAATTTTTGCTGTGGGAGGCGTGAGTAGGTAAGCGGGTTCCAGCAAACCCGTGGGGGGATAAAATACTTCGCCAGTGTATTGAAAGCCAAGCTTCTTGAGTACGCTGCGCGATGCGTTGTTTTCCGGATGATGGCCAGCGAAGAGGGCGCGCGCACCAAGCGATTCGAAGGCGAAGGCGATGATGGCTTTCCCGGCCTCGACCGCGAAGCCTTGTCCCCAATAGGGCGGAAGCAAGTGGACGCCCAATTCATGAATTTTCTCGTCGAGCTTGTAGGGCTGCAGCCCGGCGCATCCCACGTGCGCTCCGCCGGCCAAGAGAAAGATCGGCCAATACTGAACGTCGTGTGTGTTCATCAAAGCGATTTCGCGCGCGAGCCTTTCATTTATTTTTTCGTGGGAAAAGGGGCCGCCAAAGAAGCGCGTCACCTGGGAATTGCCCCAAAGGGCGGTAGCGAGAGGAAGATCATCAGCAGCCCAGCGGCTGAATCCAAGCCGCGCTGATTTCAGGAAATAGGACCGCGAATGATTCATGCAGGGGATTAGCCAATAAGCGTTTGTTTATCGTTCTCCGCTCGGGCGAGCCAGCGCTGGAGGAGCGCTTGGGATGGCGGGGGAATGTCGACGAAAATTACGCCAGCGCCGATGCCGGGATGGACGTAAACAATCCTGCCCTTGGCCCGGAAGGAATCCGCTCCAGAAGAAATGTTAATGAGGACGTTCGTTCTCATCGGCAAGGGATTCACCATGTCCAGGTAACAGCCGTTCAAACTGAGTTCACTGATGCGCGCGGCGATGGCGGCTCCGGATTGCTCATCGGCCACTTCTGCACTGGCGATGAATGAGTACCTGGGGGTGAGACGGCGTTCCTGCTCCACCATTTCGGCCTCCGGCGGGATGCGCCCGGCAGGAGATATGGTATGACGAATTGGCCGAATCTTGTTCCGATTATTCTCGTTGAACGAGTGATTGCAAGGACCGGCGAGTGCGAGAGCTATAGTGACGAAGAGAGCTCCTTCAGTGAATGTCGAAAATTTTTACGATCACGGGAGTATCCGCGGTGACGCGCGGAGTGATGGCGTGGTAGCTCCACAGATGCACCCAGGCGTTTGCGGTGAGCCCGTGAGGGAAGAGGAGGAACGCACGCTGATGAGGGAGGTGTTCCAGAAAGCGGCGACATCTCTTGCGCTCATTCTGATCATTGCACTGGGTGCGCGGGTAGCTTTCCTGTGGGACCAGCAGCGGAAGATTCCCGCGGGCGTTCTGGAGATCGTGGCATTCCAGCAGGAAACGGGGAATATCGCGCAATCGCTGGCGCTCGGAAAAGGATTTGGATCGCTCTTTCGGCAGAATACGGGGCCCACAGCCTGGCTTGCCCCGGTGTACCCATTGCTCCTTGGAAGAATTTTCCGCGTGTTTGGAATTTTCACCATCCGCGCGTTTTTTGCGGCAGCTTTTCTGAATATTCTCTTTTCCACGGCGGCATGCGTGCCGATCTATTACGCCGGAAAGCGCATCGCGGGCCTCGGAGTGGCCAGCGGGGCAGCGTGGTTATGGGCGATATTCCCCAACGCGATCATGATTCCTTTCGAATGGATTTGGGACACGTGTCTTTCGGCGCTGCTGGCGGCGGTGATTCTGTGGGCGACAATTACGCTGGCCGAATCGCAGCGGCTCCGCGATTGGTGCGGCTACGGACTACTTTGGGGATTCGCGCTGATGGCCAACCCCGCGCTGGCTTCGCTGTTGCCTGTGCTGCTGGGATGGATGATTTATCGTTCGTGGCGGCGAGGGACTTTGAGGCTCGAGAGACCGATGCTCGCTGCCGGTGTCATCATTTTGTGCTGCTTGCCGTGGACGATACGCAACTACATGGACTTCCACAGATTTATTCCATTGCGGTCCAGCCTGCCCTTTGAACTGTGGATTGGAAACAACGAAATATTTGACGAGCATTCGACGCGCGCTCCGGCGCGGATCACAAGAACTGAAGAAGTCCGGAGATATAGGCAATTGGGTGAGACCGCTTACCTGCAAGAAAAGTGGGACGAGGCTACGCAATTCATCCGGACCCATCCGGGACTCGAAGTGAGACTTTGCGTGAACCGCTTCGTGGCTCTCTGGACAGGCCTGAAAACTCCTATGGAGGGTTTTCACCGTGCCGAGTCCTTGCTCGTGCGCGTCGTGTTGATCTGCAACGCTCTGGCTGCGATCGGCGCACTACTGGGAATTGCGGTCCTGTATCAAAGGAGAATTGAATTTGCGTTTCCCGTCGCGGCATTTCCGATTGTCTTTCCGTGCGTGTACTACATTACGCACGCTTCGCTGCGTTACCGGCACGCTATCGACCCCGTCGTCCTGCTGTTAACCGCGATTGCCGCGAATGCAGTCTTTCGATTGTTCGCGGGGAAAAGCGGCAGAGTGTCCAGTGGCGGGTATAATGCCGAGCGATGAGTTCCGCTGCTTCTTTGCTCCGGCACGCGTACCGCATGTTTGCCCGGGTGTTTCCCCGGTGCAGCATGATTTCGCAGGCCGTCGCGTTTAATTTGTTTCTGGCGTTTTTCCCCACGCTGTTGATCGCGGCGGGGTTTGCGACCAGCCGGATTGGCGGACGAACCAGCCTTCTCGATCTGATCCAGGACTTTACAAATTTTCTGCCGCCGGGCAGCCAGCAAATCCTTTCGGAATTTTTGATCAAGCGAGGGCCGGAGGCGTGGAAACTGGCGCTGATAGGCGGGACGGGCACGCTGCTGGCAGGTTCGCAGGTGATGAAGCTTTTGATGGAAGGGATCCATATAATTTACGGAGAGCCCCAAAAGCCAGGGTTTCTTCAGCGGCAGTTCCGCGGGCTACTCCTGCTGCTTGTGACGATCGCGCCGATGCTGGCGGCGACGATTCTGGGAGTTTTGGGGCGGCCGCTGCGGCGCTGGATCACGAGTGAAATTGGGAGGGAAAATCTATTGCACGGGTGGTGGAATTTCTTTTTTCCAGCTGTGGCGATGGTGCTGGCGATGCTTGCGCTCACGGTAATTTACCGGGTTGCGCGGCCAAGAGAGAAAAGCCTGGCGAATGTGCTGCCGGGCGCGATCGTGGCGACACTGCTCTGGTGGCTGGTGGATGTGCTGTTTGGGTTTTACGTGCGCAAGGTACCCTACAGCGTGGTGTACGGCGGGTTGGCCGCCGTGATCGGTCTGCTAATCTGGATGCAGCTTTCCGCGGCAATCATTTTTCTGGGCGCGGCGTGGAATGCGGAGCTGGCAGAAAGCCGCGACGGGGGGAGCGCGCTTGGTTGAAAGAATTGTGAAGGTGGAGTGCTACGCGGGATACCGGGGCGACGAGCGGCCCGTACGGTTGGTATTTGGCGAGCGGGTGGAGGAAGTAAAAATGGTAGAGGACCGCTGGTATTCGCCGGGCGCCACGTACTTCCGTGTTGTGGTGGAGAGCGGCGACCGGTACATCCTGCGGCACGATGATGCGCAAGATGTGTGGACGCTCGAGGGATTTCGCGGCGCAATAAAGCCAACAGGCGAAGCATAGCTGATTCATTGACATAAAAGTTACCCAGCGCGTATAGTCGGGCAGCGGGCACGAAGCGAGGCGCTCCGATGGTTGGCTGCACGTTGAGAGGCATCGGGGCGTTGTAATGAGTCTTCAGGAAGGGACCCATGGCTGGACCACCGCAATGCTCGTTCGCCCGACGAGTTAGTTGCCGGACACTTTTCCTTCTTCTGATTTTGCTGCCGTGCGTAAACTTACCGGCACAGTCCCCCACTGGCCAAGAGAGTCCTCCCAAGAGCGAACCGGCACAAGCTGCGCCGGCGCAAAAGCCGCCCACTAATCAAAGCGCAGAAGTTTCCAGCTACGACAAGCCGGCGACGTTCAAAGTGCGCGTGAATCTGGTGCTGGTGCGCGTGGTGGTGCGGGATGCACCGGGGAATGTCGTTGGCAACTTGCGGAAAGAAGATTTCCAACTGTTCGACAACGGCAAGCCGCAGGTGATCTCGGCGTTCAGCGTAGAGACACTGCAGTCGCACGCAGCCCTGCCGGTGACGCAAACCTCCGAAGGAGAGCCGGAAGGCTCTGCTGAAGCCGCAGCAAAGATTACGGCGGGATTGCCGCAGCGATTTGTGTCGATCCTCTTTGACGATGAACATCTCGCGATGCAAGACTCCGTTTTCGTGAGAACCGCCGCAACGCGGCTGTTCGGGGCGCTGGCGGCATCCGACCGCGTGGGCGTGTACACGACTTCGGGTCAGGTCACCCAAGAATTTACGGACAACCGAGAACTGATCAGCAAAGCGCTTCTTGGAATTGTTCCGCGAGCCAGCATCGGAAGCCCTGAACACGGCTGCCCGGAAATCGGCTATTACCAGGCCGATCTGATCGAGGTGAGGCAAGACACACAGGCGCTGGGTGTGGCCACGGAAGATGCGATTCAGTGCGCGTTCAATGGTAACCGAACCATGATTTCGCAGGCGCAGGCTCTGGCGGAGTCGGCTGCGGCGAATGTCCTTGCGGCCGGAGATTCGCAAACGGAAATGACATACCGGCGTTTCGAGGAAGCGATCCGACGACTGTCCGGCATGCCGGGCCAGCGGGTCATGATATTTGTATCGCCGGGATTTATATTCTCCACGCTTACGGTTGGGCCGACGGATATCATCGACCGGGCCACGCGCGCCAACATCGTGATCAACACGATGGATGCGCGCGGGCTGTACACGCCGGATGTGCTCGGCGATATCGCCGATCCGCCGCAGGATTCGCCGCGCACCGTCGGCTATAAAGCAAGCTATCGCGTTGTATCGCAAAGCGTACAGTCGCAAGTCCTGGGGGAACTGGCAGACGGCACGGGCGGAACCTATTTTCACAACCGCAACGACCTGGACGAAGGATTCCGGCAGGCCGGCGCGGCTCCTGCCATCTCCTATTTGCTGGCATTTTCGCCGCAGAATCTGAAACTTGACGGGCGCTTTCACGTTCTGAAAGTCAGTTTGACGAACAAACTGAAATACAGCGTGCAGGCACGCCGCGGCTACTACGCTCCGCGCACGGCCGCTGATCCGGTGGAGACGGCCAAGCGGGAAATAGAAGAAGCGCTCTTTTCGCAGGACGAGATACGCGACCTGCCGGTGGAGTTACATACGCAATTTTTCAAGAAGGACGAAGCGGAGGCGCGCGTGGCGGTGGTCACGCACCTGGACCTGAGGGGCATCCACTTTCGCAAAGCAGAGGGCCGCAACCACGACGATTTGACCCTGGCGACGGCAATTTTTGACGAGAACGGAAAATATGTGACCGGCGGCGAAAAGATCGTGGAGATGCGACTGCTGGACACGACCGTAGACCGGTTGGGCCGTTCGGGAATAACGGTCAAATCGAGTTTTGACGTCAAACCGGGAACGTATCTGGTGCGGCAGGTGGTGCGGGATTCCGAAGGTGCGCAGATGGCGGCGAAGAACGGCGCGGTGGTTATACCGTACTAGAGATGGGGAGGCGGCAGATGAAGACACGAGAGGCAGGCGGACGAGAAGCTTTTCTTCGAATGATGCCAGCACTAGCAGTGCTCTGCGCATTGCCTATCGGCATGCTTGCGCAGGAACAGGCACCTGCGCCGGCGGGCGTGCCGCAGTCCGGGACGATCATCAAGAAAGAATCGCGCCTCGTGCTGGTGGATGCGGTCGTGACGGACAAGAAGGGGAAATATGTCCGCGACCTCACGCAGAATGATTTCAAGGTGTACGAAGACAACAAGGAGCAGCAAGTTTCGAGCTTCTCGACGGGCGCGGACATTGCCGTGCAGGCGAGCGGACAGAAGCACTACTTGATTCTGTTTTTTGACAACTCTTCCATGCAAGCGCCGGACCAGATTCAGGCAAGAGACGCAGCGATGAAATTCGTGGAGGGGAACGCGGGGCCCGACCGGTTGATGGCGGTGGTTGACTACGGAGGAGCGCTGAGCATCCGGCAGAATTTCACGGCGAATGCGGACTTGCTGCGGGCGGCGGTCAGCGGCGTCAAGGGAGCTTTCGTGGATGCGAATGCTTCGACAGCTTCGCAACCGGTGACCATTGCTTCGGCAGCGTTCTCGTCGTTGGGCAATTCGGAAGCGGATTATGCGGCGCACTCGATGCTGCTGGCAGTGCGAAGCCTGGCGAAGAATCTGCGGAGCATCCCGGGAAGAAAAATGATGGTGTTGCTGTCGGCAGGATTTCCGCTGACGCCGGAACACGAATCCGAGCTGACGGCGACGATTGACGCGTGCAACAAAGCGAATGTGGCTATCTACGCTCTGGATGTGCGCGGGCTGGTCTCCGGCGCGCCGGGAGTAACGAATGGGCCGGGAGGTAGCGCGAGAAAAAATTCAGGCGCCGGAGCAACGCGGGCGGTGGCAGACCGAAGCGAGAGACAGCGGAGGATCGCGCAATCCCATGTAGTGCTTGCGGCTTATTCAGAGAGCCCCATGCCTGATCCACAAAGACCCGGTGGAGGGGGCGCAGGTGGGGGA
>JBIOGB010000077.1:0-9495 GCA_044447665.1 Candidatus Acidiferrales bacterium
GTAGAAAGGCGCTTCGTGGCACCACTCCATCTCCTTGTCCACTTGCTCCTTGATCTTGTCCAGCGGCACGTGACCCGGCCCTTCGATCATCACCTGCACGTCGTGCTCCCACGCCTTCTTCGTCAACTCGCCCAAAACTTTCAACTCCGCGAATTGCGCTTCGTCGCTCGCG
This sequence comes from Candidatus Acidiferrales bacterium, assembly GCA_044447665.1. Taxonomy (GTDB): domain Bacteria; phylum Acidobacteriota; class Terriglobia; order Acidiferrales; family UBA7541; genus Acidiferrum. The sequence goes on from JBIOGB010000077.1 coordinate 173, forward strand.
TCCGCGATGCACCCCGGCCGCAATCCGTCGCCCAGCGAAAAACTTACGTCGTGCTTCTTGAAAATCTTGCAGATGTCGTCGAATCGCTCGTACAAGAAATTCTGCTTCTTGTGATGCTCCATCCAGTGCGCCATCAAAGACCCGCCGCGGCTCACGATCCCCGTGATGCGCTTGCGCACATACGGCACGTGCTCGCGCATCACCCCGGCGTGAATGGTCATGTAATCCACGCCCTGCTCGGCCTGCTCTTCGATCACTTCCAGCATCAGCTCGATCGTCAAGTCTTCCGGCCGCCGCACCCGCGAAATCGCTTCATACACCGGCACCGTCCCCACCGGGACGGGTGAAGCCCCGATGATGGCTTTCCGGATTTTCGGAATATCTCCGCCGGTGGAAAGGTCCATCACCGTGTCCGCGCCATAATGCACGGCGTGATGCAGCTTCTTCAGCTCTTCGTCAATATTGGAACTCGTGGAAGAGTTGCCGATGTTCGCATTGATCTTGCACTTGGTCGCGATGCCGATCCCCATCGGCTCCAGGTTCCGGTGATGGATGTTCGCCGGAATGATGCAGCGCCCCCGCGCCACCTCGCTGCGCACCAGCTCCGGCTCCAGCTTCTCCCGCTTCGCCACGTACTGCATCTCTTCCGTGAGTACGCCCCGCCGCGCCAGATGCATCTGCGACATGTTGCGTCCTTCGGACGCGCGCGTGCCATTGCCGTTCCCATTCGCCCTCGCAGATTCGGCTTCCCTTTTTTCAATCCATCCATCTCGCAACGCCATAAAACCCCCTGAACATCCAAAACTATACACGACACCTTTCAACGAAGGCAGGTGTGTAAGCTCGAATTATGGCATTCGGGGTTAGGTGCCGCAACTTCCCGCAAGTCAGTTCTAATAACCAATATGTTCGGGTAGAGCAAACTTGAATTCTAGTCTGCGCGTGGTGCTATTCTGGCCCCGGAATCGAACTGGCTGGACGGTAATTCAAGACGGGGTGCGAATCTCCCCGGGCGCGCCACTTACTTCCTTTCAAATATGCCGTGTGAATCTGCGCTGTGTTGGCAGTGTTAACTAGGCTGCGGCAGATCGTCGAGCGCCTGGCGAACTTTTCGCAGAAGTATTTCGCGGGTAAACGGTTTTTCGAGGAAAAGCACCCCTGTCGCGAGAATTCCAGATTGCACGATTCCGCCATTCGGATACCCGGACATATAGAGCACTTTCGTGGCGTGGCGCAGGCTCGTCAATTGTTCGGCAAGCTGCTTGCCTCCCATCCCCAGCATGATGACATCTGTCAGGAGCAATTGAATCGGGCCGCCGAAAGCGCTCGCAATTCGTAGGGCTTCCTTCCCGTTCTCGGCGTCCAGAACTGCGTAGCCACTATTTTTCAAGAATTCTTTGGCCAGCGCACGCAAGGGTTCGGCATTTTCAACCAGCAACACGGTTTCCGTCCCTTGGCGGGCTTCTAGACCTGGTTTGTCGGGGGACATAACGGTGAGCGGGTTCTCGACCCTTGGGAGATAAACCTTGAATGTTGCTCCCTGGCCGGGTTCGCTATAAACCCAGATAAAGCCGCCGCTCTGCTTGACGATCCCGTACACGGTGGCGAGTCCCAACCCGGTTCCCTTGCCGAGTTCTTTCGTCGTATAAAATGGCTCGAAGATCCGGCTCAGTGTTTCCTGATCCATTCCGCAGCCCGTGTCGGTGACAGCAACCACAACATACTTGCCCGCGGGAACGATCTCCCGCCTGGACGGGGAATTTTCCTCCAGGTCCACGTTGCAAGTTTCGAGTATGAGTTTTCCGCCCTGCGGCATAGCGTCCCGTGCATTAAGAACCAGATTGATGAGGACCTGCGCGACTTGAATGGGGTCCACCCGCACATGACCCAACATGGGATGCAAGCACGTAGAAACTTCAATGTCCTCTCCAATCAAGCGCCCGATGAGCTTTTCCGTTTCCGCAACAATCGCGTTCAGATCCAGCGTTCGGGGATGGAATACCTGCTTGCGGCTGAACGCAAGAAGCTGACGAGTCAAGGCGGCGGCGCTGTCGGATGCCTTCTTGATCTGCGTGATGCTGTTGATCGCCGCGTCCGTCGGTACCAGCAGCTCTGACAGTATTTCGGCATGTCCGCTGATCACACATAATAGATTATTGAAATCGTGCGCCAGGCCGCCCGAAAGCCGGCCGACCGCTTCCAGCTTTTGGGATTGCCGGACCATGTTTTCAAGATGGCGGCGCTCGGTGACATCTCGCGCGATCCCCTGCAGCCCCTCCATCTTTCCATTCGAATAAATCAGGCGGGCGCTGGTTTCCAGAAGCACCCTTCGCCCGTCTTTACGCAACACACTAATTTCAAAATGTTGCGGGGGCTCAGCTTGCAGCACGCGATGCATCATCTGGGAACAAAGGTGATAATGCTCGGGAGCCACAAAATTCCTGATGTTTTGGTGGAGCGCTTCACTCTTCGACCAACCCATGACCTCTTCCGCTGACTTGTTCAACGATGTGATGTTCCCTTGCACATCAAGCGTAAAGAGAATGTCCTTGGCATTCTCGAATAGCTCCTCGAGGCGCTGCTCGCACCTTCGGGCAGTTTCTTCGGCTCGCCGGCGCTCGATCGCGTACCGTATAGTCCTGTGAAGCAATTCTTTGGTGAGAGTATCTTTCACCAAGTACTCCGCGGCGCCTGCGTTCAGAGTGTGCCTGCCAAGTTCTTCCTCCACTCCGGAAACCAAAGTAATGACTGGCAGGGAGTTCCTTTGAGATCGTAATTCGCTCAGACTCGCGGCGCTCTTGCAATCCTGGGCGCTCATGTCCAACAGGAGTGCGTCGACACTCTCGGATGCAAGCTTCTGCGAGCCGGCTTGCAGAGACTCAACCGCAACCACCACAAAAGCGGGCTCCTCGCAAGCCATCAACATCTTGCGGACGCCGCGGGCCACCGGAGAATCGCCTTCAACAAACAGAATGCGATAAAAAGATGACAACATAGTTCCCTTTTACTTTTCCTTGCGAACTGCAAGCGTGCCGTAGCGCAGAACCTGTCACTTGCTTAAAGGTCGGCTGACTGAGATCTGCACTACTCAGGTCCGAAGGCGAATCCAAAGATGGCAACGAACGAAACGCGCTGGTCAACTACTCCTGCTTCAGATTTCTCGGGAAAAGCCTGTAAACCTCCTGCATGAGTTTTTCGGGCATTTGACTTTTTTCCACAAATCCATCGGCGCCGCACTGCAGGCACTCGTCGCGAAGTGAAACGCCGCTCAGTTCCGTGAAAATAAGAATGCGCATTTCAGGGAAAGACTTTCGCAGCTCCAGTGTTGCCTCAAGGCCACTCATTCGCGGCATGCTCAGATCGGTCAGCACAAGGTCAGGACGGAGGCGTTTTGCATGATGCAAGAGATTGCGGCCGTCGCTGGCGGTCCCGACGATCTCGAAGACCTTTTCAAAGTCGAGGTACTTGCAAACGGAAACCAAGGCGGTCGGCGAATCATCGGCGACCAGAACGCGAATTTGGCGATTCATGGGCTCCACCACACACTCCCAGTAACGAATAGACACGCAGTCCAGCGAGGTTAGTGTGCGTATTTGGAACCGAGATTAAAATTCGGCGGATTCCCTAGGGAATTCCCTGTAGATGAGGACGGGCTGAATTAACTCTGGATAATGTTGTTGCGGACGGCGTAGCGGACAAGTTCCGTAATGGAATGAAAATCCAGCTTTAGCATGATGTTGGCGCGGTGCGTTTCTGCGGTTTTCACACTGATACCCAAGAAACCGGCGACTTCTTTGTTGCTCTTGCCTTCGGCAAGAAGCTGCAGGATTTCGCGTTCCCGAGGAGTCAAGCGGCTTCGTGAAGAGCGATTCGTTTCCGGACCATCACCCAGCGGCAGAACTGCCTTGGAAGCGGCATCGGATACGCGTGAGGATAAATAGGGCTCATGGCGGCGGAGCGCATCTACGGCAGCGATTAAATTGCGATCCGCATCGTCCTTCAAGATGAATCCAGTGGCGCCTGCGCCCAGAACTTCCTGGACCAGGAGTTCCGAATCGTGCATGGTCAAAATAAGAATTTCTGTGTGCGGGGAAAGTTTGCGTATCTGACGGGTGGCTTCGACTCCGTTCAGCAGTGGCATCCCGATGTCGAGCACAGCCACATCCGGCTTGAATTGCCCGGCTTTCTCGACTGCTTCACGGCCGTTGGCGGCCTCTGCGCAAACTTGCCATCCCGGATGGGACTCGATCAAAGCACGGAGTCCCGCTCGGACGACGTGATGGTCATCGGCTACCAGGATCCGGACTGGCATTGGAAACCCTGACTCCCAAAGGGATTATCGCCTTGACTGTAGTTCCTCGTGAGTTGGATTCGATCTCCAGTTTTCCGCCAAGCTGCGTCATGCGTTCGCGCATGCCCAGGATCCCCACACCCAAACGGGTACCGGTGCCGTTACCCCGCTCGATGGCGTTCTTGTCCATCCCCCGGCCTCGATCGCTAACTTCGAGGTTGACGCAAGCGGAATCAGCGTGCAAGTGAATTTTGGCCGTTTTGCTGCCGGAGTGCCGCTGGATGTTCGAAAGGCTCTCCTGCACGATACGGAAGAGGGCCGTTTCGGACTCTTGCGGCAGGCGTCCAAAGCCGGCCTGAAGGTTTAAATCCAACTGGATTCCGCTGCGCTCGCTGAATCCTTCGGCATACTCCTTTACCGCGGAAACCAACCCCAACTCGTCGAGCAGGGGCGGGTGCAACAGATAGGAAAGGGTTCGAATCTCGCGCGACATCTCCTGCAGTATGCGCCTGGCTTCGGAGAGCGCGCGGCGCGATCGTTCGTCGAGGGAATCCGAGGGCTGCATGGCCTGCGCCAGATTCAGATTAACGGCGAGTACGCTTTGCGCCAGGCTGTCATGAAGTTCCCGGCCAAGGCGGCGGCGCTCTTCGTCCTGAAGCTGCAACAACCGAGTGGAAAGCTGGTGCAGCGCTTCTTCCGCTTGCTTGCGTTCGGTGATGTTCGTGAAGGTGTTAATGACCGTGGAAATGGAACCATCTTGAGCGAATTGTGGAACCACGTTTCCTAACGTCCACAAAACCTCGCTGGAGTCGGGGCGGCGCCAGCCAATTACCTGATTCTTGAGCGCCTGCCCGGTCCTAAGTGCAAGCGGCCCGGGCCGCATGGCAAATGGGATTTCCGTTCCGTCCTCCCGAATCGATATCAGATCTAGTTGCGAGCTGTTCCTCCCTTGCGCCTGGTCCATGGTGATGCCAAACATTTCCTGCGCAGTATGATTTGCAAACAGAATTCCTGCATCCGGCCCAAGCAGAACAACACCTACGTGGAAGTCGCGAACAAGAGTGCGAAAGCGCGCTTCGCTTGCGCGCGACGCTTCTTCCGCCTTCCTGCGAGCGGTGATATCCCTAACTATGAGCAGAGCACAGAGTTGCCCGTCGAGCTCGATGAGGGTCCCCGAAAACTGACCGACACGTGTCTCCCCTTGCTTCGTTTGGATATAAATCTCTTCCTCTTTCACTTCCGATTCCTCTCGAAGTTTGGACATTACTCTTGTCCGATGGGATGGGTCCTTCCATAAGTTCAGTTCGAGCGGAGTTTTTCCGAGAGCCTCCTTGCGGGTATAACCAGTCTGGCGTGTAAAGCTGTCGTTGACTTCCAGAAACTGGCCTCCGGGGATCGCGCTGATTCCGACGGCATCAGGGCTCGAACGAAAGGCAGTGGAAAACATGCGCTCGGAACGGCGCAATGCCTGTTCCGTCCGGAGGAGATCATCCGCAATGCCGCGCTGCTTTACATTCGTCAGGACAAGACGCGCGGAGGAGAGGATGAACGAAGCAGTGATGGCGATCCATGCGATCGTAATCTGTTCACCCGCGATGCGCCGGCCCATGAAAAGAACTACCAATGGTATGAAAATCGGCAGGATTTGAGATACGATCATCACCCGGAGCGGAGAACGCGCTGCCCTGGGTGCGGGTTCATCCTCTCGATTCCAGGTTGCGGCAAAGACAGCGGCAAACAAGAACGGCGAGCACCAGACGACATCGGTCCAGCCCGCTCCGGGTGGAGATGGAGAGGGACCGAAAGCAGAGATGAGTCCGGAAACACTGGCGAAGAGGAAGAACCCGGCCATTCCGCGAAAGAATGCCCGGATCGAGCGGCCAGAGACCGTCGCCGCCAGAATGAAAAACCCCGCAGCAAGTGCCGCGTCTCGCAACAGTTGCAGCCGCATGAGCTTGACGACCATATGCGGCCCTTCAACTTCCCAGCGGGATGGGATATAGAAAAAGTAGAGGTAGGCGGTGAGGGCCACGACTCCAATCTGGGCGCAATCCAGGACCTGCTGCCAATCGATCGCTCCGGTTTCTTCCGCGGGCCGCGGCAGAAACATCATGATTACTGGTGTTACCCAGAGAATGAACAAGATGTCAGAAGGCCAAGGCATTAATGTTGGTGCGTGAGCAAAACTCTGATAGTAGGTCTCTAATCCTTGCGCGCCACTGGCCAAGAAGAGCGCTGCGGCGAGGAGCATCCAGAGCTGGCGCAAGTACGCCGAAGATTGCCTGGCCACATGCAACGAGCAGTAAGCGGCCCACAGGACGATCGAAGTCTGCAAGAGATCCGAGAGCCGGAGACTCGCCGTTGGCCCAGGGATGCCTTCAATGACAATGAGGAGCAGCGCGGTCAGCAGAGCCGCGACGGCGAGGGCGAACCACGAAAACTTGCCGGAGGGAAGCAAGAGCGACCTCGCAAACTGGCCGTAGTTTAAGCTTACTCAAAGCCGCAAACAATAGTCAGAAGCTTAGTAGATACTTCGAGCAATGAGTTTCATTTCGCAGCCAACGCAGTGGGAGGCAAGATGCTCGCGGACACGATATTCTCCGTCGAATGCACCAGCGATATGAAATCGTGAGGGCGAGTTCCTATCCCCAAGCGCGTTTATGCCCCGTTGGTCTGGATCAAATCTGACCGAGGAACTCTCCAAGCAGCATGTGGAAATGATGGACGCCGTTCTCGCGCTTGACGGAGTATCGCCCGCGATCATAGGTGGAAGAGCGCAAACCGCGCTGCACATTCACGCAGAGGCCGATATCTTCCTGCTGAACTTCGTCGCTGAACGCGACGGCACGCTTGACACGTTCCCGGCTCGCTTCGGAAGCGACATCGTGAAAATACCATTCGAAGATCGTGAGCGTCTTCTCATGGGAAAGCGGCACGATCACGTTTGTTTGAATATTGTCCGGATAGATGTTGAGCATGAGATTGGGAAATACCCAAAAATACAGAGCTTCCTGAAGGCCGGTCCCCGGAGCGTACAAGCGCTCGCCCGCGTCTTCCTTTTTCATTGCACGTAGGGGAGCGAACTGCTGCGAGTGGTAGCGATAGGTGTCCGTGCGGTATTGAGCGTAATCAATTTCGCGCATTAGCCCGGGATGCGCGATGGGAATGTGGTAGCCCTCGAGATAGTTGTCGACGTAAATTTTCCAGTCGCAATCGATCACGTAGTCGCGGCGCTCGGCGAGTTGCAGCCCCTCAAATCGAAAACTACGCGATTGTTCGGGAATCTTGCCCAAAAAAGCAGAAAGCGGCTCAGCGCCCTGATCGAAATTCACGAAGAGGAACTGCCCCCAGGATTCCAGCCGAAGAGGAAACATGCCCATCGTGCCGCGGTCGAAGAATTCCACGCCCTCGACTTCCGGAGTGCCGATCAGCCGGCCATCCAGCGAGTAGGTCCAGCCGTGATAGCCGCAACGGAGAACATTTTTGCAGCCACTCCCGAGCGCGATAGGACCGGCGCGATGCCGGCAAACATTGCTGAAGGCGCGAAGAGTTCCCTGCTTGTCGCGAACAACCACGACAGGCTCGCCGGCAACGTCCGCGGTAAAAAATGTCTCCGGATCGGAGATGGTGCGCTTGACGCCATTTACTTCCCCGCACTGCTGGCCAAGCGTCCCCACAAGCTGCCAGGTGCGGCGGAAGATGCGGGCTTTTTCGATCTCGAGGATGGCAGGGTCTGTGTAAAATCTGGACGCCAGCGTCTGTGCGCATTCGATTTGTTCGTTGACATCGAGATGCAGAGGCTTCGATTGCACGCGTGTGACCTGCTGCCCGGGAAGAGGTCGCGGGTGAAAACTTAGAACTTGCGGGTTTCTTGGCGCGACCAGCGCTCAATCACAATTTTCGATTCCGTATAAAATTCGACGGCATCGCGGCCCTGTCCGTGAAGAATGCCAAAAAAACTATCCTTCCAGCCGCTGAACGGGAAGTAAGCCATCGGAGCGGCGACGCCGATGTTGATGCCGATATTGCCGGCGGGCGCTTCGTAACGGAATTTGCGCGCAGCGGCGCCGCTGGTTGTAAATAGTGATGCCTGATTGCCGTAGGGGCTGCGGCGAATGAATTCCATCGCCTCGTCGATGGAATTCGCGTGAATCAAGCTGAGGACGGGGCCAAATATTTCGGTGTGCGCGAGCTGGCTCGATGACGGCAGACCGTCCAGAATGGTCGGCGCAACGAAATTGCCCGCTTCGTAACCCGAGATCTTTGTGTTGCGGCCATCCACGATGGCTTTTGCGCCCTCGCTGACGCCTGCGCTAATCAGAGTTTCTATGCGTTGCTTGCTATCCCGCGTGATGACGGGGCCCATCTGGATGCCGGCATCAAGTCCATTGCCCACACGGATTGAGGAAGCCGCCTGGGCGATAGCGTCGCGAAAAGTCTTCTGGGCTTCGCCGATGGTTACGGCCACAGAAACGGCGAGGCAGCGCTGACCTGCACAGCCGAACGCGCTGTCGCTGATAATTTGCTTGGCGAGATCCATGTCGGCATCGGGCAAAACGATGACATGGTTTTTCGCGCCGCCCTGGCATTGCATGCGCTTGCCGCTTGCTGCGGAGCGCGTGTAGACGTGCTTGGCCACCGGCGTTGATCCGACGAAGCTGATGGCGCGCACCTGCGGGTGATCGCATAGCGCGTCAACCACCGCGCGGCCGCCATTGACCAGATTCACGACGCCTTTGGGCAAACCCGTTTTTTCGATCAACTCGAGGGCGCGGTGCATCGCGAGAGGCACGCGCTCGGAAGGCTTCAGAACAATCGTATTGCCGCAGGCGATCGCGTAAGGAAGAAACCAGAATTGGATCATCGCGGGAAAATTAAACGGCGTGATGGCCGCGACAACACCGAGCGGCTGGCGGATCAGCATTTCGTCGACGCCCGGCGTAACGTCCTCGAGGTTGTAGCCCTGCATCATCATGGGAATGCCGCAAGCGACCTCGACATTTTCGATGCCCCGGCGGAGCTCGGCTTTGGA
>JBIOGB010000078.1:0-8488 GCA_044447665.1 Candidatus Acidiferrales bacterium
GCTTGCAGCCGCAAAGCGGCGTAAGAACGCAGCCCACGGCGCAAGCCGTGGGAAAAGTGGGAAACCAACAAGCCCCAAAGGGGCGAAAGAGCAGTTCTCACGCACACTCTTCAGCGCTGGGAAAAGTGGGAGAGTTGATTCAAGTCCCGGAGGGACGACCGAGTTCTCACGCCCACCTCGAAAGCGGCAAACAAATGAGCTAAAGTATTTATTCTTCAATACTTTATCTCAAACCATCATCTTCCAGAACCTCTCGCACTTCCCGTCTAATATATAGAAACTATTAGACTTATACCATTCTAAGGCTGCGGTTGAAAGTGTCACTCAATTAGTGAAAGTCCAAAGAAAACCACCCAATGTTTCCCATAACTTATTGTTTTATAAAGACCTTACTGATAAGTCCTTATTTCTCAAAGGCCTGCAAGGAAGAAACCGCTAAGTCTTTGATTTCAAAAGACCGCATCAGGGGGGAAAGAGGCCAGACAGCAAAAGGCGGACGAAAACGTCCGCCTTTTCCGCAATCTTGAACCACTTCTATCCCAGCTTCGCGTCCATCGTGATCTTCGCGTTGAGCACCTTCGAGACAGGGCATCCCGCCTTCGCATTCTGTGCCGCCGTGTTAAACGCGTCTGCGCTCGCCCCCGGAACTTTCGCAACCACATCCAGATGCACCGCCGTGATCGTCCATCCCGCTTCGAGCTTTTCCATCGTCAACGTCGCCGAGGTGTTGATGCTCTCCGGTGTCAGGTTCGCGGCTCCCAGTTGCGCCGACAGTGCCATCGAAAAGCACGCGGCATGCGCCGCTGCAATCAGTTCTTCCGGATTCGTCCCCGGAGTATTTTCAAACCGCGTGGTAAACGAATAGGGCGTATTCGAAAGCACGCCGCTGGTGGACGAAACTGTCCCTTTCCCGTCTTTAAGACCGCCCTTCCACACCGCACTCGCTTTGCGTTGCATTCCAATCTCCTGTTGCGAGGATTCAAACGAAGTCGGTCTCCATTGTAGAAGAAGTCGCGCGGCCGCGTGATGAGTCCTACGATACGATGGAGCGACAGCGGCAACCATCACGCGGTCGCGTTAGTGTGGACTAGTGCCATGACGCTGCGGGACACTACACTAATACCTCAACTTTCCCCAAAGGACTGAAAGTGCCAACCAATCCTGTTCTAGTCATACACGGCGGCGCCTGGGCCATACCCGACGACATGGTCGAGGCGCACCTCGACGGCGTGCGCAATGCTTCCGCGGCAGGATGGCGCGCGCTCGAACGCGGCGGATCCGCGCTGGATGCGGTCGAAGAAGCTGTGGTCATGCTCGAGGATGACGAAACCTTTGACGCCGGCCGCGGCAGCTTCCTGAACCGCGACGGCAAGGTGCAGCTCGACGCCTTCATCATGGACGGCTCGACCCTCCGCGGCGGTGGAGTGGGTTGCGTCGAACGTTTGCGCAACCCGGTTCGCGCCGCCCGGAAGATTCTTAGTGACAGCCCGCACGTCTATTTTGTCGCTGAAGGCGCCGAGCGTTTTGCCGCCGAGCAAGGCATCGCTCTTTGCCGCAACGAAGACCTCGTGATCCCTCGCGAAGTCGAGCGCCTGCGGGAATACCAGGCGCAGGACCGAACCCACGGCAACGACCTGTTCGCGCCCGAAATTTCGCACGACACGGTTGGAGCCGTGGCCCTTGACCGCGACGGTAATATCGCGGCTTCGACTTCGACCGGGGGCACGCTCAACAAGGCTCCCGGCCGCCTTGGCGACTCTTCGCTGATCGGCTGCGGCTGCTATGCCGACAATCTCAGCGCGGCCGCTTCCACCACAGGATGGGGAGAACCGATCATGAAGCTGGTGCTGGCGAAATGGGCGGCGGATCGCGTCGAATCCGGCAGTTTGCCCGAGTGGGTCGCCAAGGAAGCGATGAACCATCTGAAGCAGCGCCTCAACGGCCACGGGGGAATCATTTTGCTGGATGCTCAGGGCCGCTTCGGAATTGCCCACAACACGCCGCGCATGGCTTGGGCCGTCCAGACCGTGCAGAAGCAAGAAGCGGGGATTCAGCGAAACGGCTGAGCCGTGAGGTTCTCAAATTTGAGAAATGAGAACCGAGAACTGGCTAGAATTCCACATGAGCCCGCAGGCCCGGCACCAAGACCGGCCCACGGGCGCGGTTGTAGCCCGGATTGTCGATGTACTGTACTCCAGGAGCGATATAGATTCCGCGCCAAACGTGGGCCGTGTAATAGGTCTCGACAATGTTTTCGCGGCCATAGTTGAGAGCGTGGTCGCCGAGCAGAAAACCTAAGCCTCCGTCGGCAAGATAAGTCTGGTGGTCCTTTGAAATTGCGTTACTCACCACCGCCAGCCCCGCACGATCATAGCGGCGATGCCACAGGACACCATTTGCACCCAGACCGCCCGAGAAAGTCTGGCCAACTTCCGTGAAAGCGAACGATTCCGTTTTGTCATTGTTCCATCCAAAACGTCCAAAAGCCGTCAGATTGCGCGTGAGGTTCTGCTCCACATTGACACCGAAACCATACTTGCGCGTGATATGCCAGGGGTGGGCCGTGATATCCGGGGCCGCGCCAGGTTTAGCCTGCGCAACCGCGTCGCGATAAATCCCCATGTTCGCATAATTCGTGTACGCCAGCAGACGGACCACTCCCGGTTTCTTCGGAATCAAACCACGGCGCAGCTCGTATTGCCAGTTCTCCGAGTGTGCTTGCCACGGCTTCCACCCCAGGTCGATTCCGTTGGCGACTTTGGGCATTAGCGCTTCCACGAAACGAAATCCCCAGTTGCGATCTTCGTATTCTGCCATGACGCCAACCGTGTAGCCGCGGGTGTCGGCGGCGAAGTCCCATGCGCCGTTTTGGTCGACGGTCCAGTTTGCGAATTGGAAGTGACTATCGGATCCGACGGAATTCTGGTCGAAGAAATCGGCTAGGCCGAACTTGCCAAAGCGCACTTCCAGCCGGCGTCGCGGCAACTCCTCAAATAAGGAAAGGGCATTGCGGTCGTTTTCGATCTTGTCCTTGCTCAACCCAAACACTTTGTGGATCATCCCGCGCGCCAGGTAAGGCGCGGTGCTGAGTGGCGAGCCCTTGCCAGGAATGCGGACCACGTCCAAATTTGTGATTCCCGCCAGCCCGAGGGCGTTGCTCAATCCGCCGCCAGCAGCGTCTTCCACGTCCGCCAGAAGCTCGGTGGAATTGTTGAGCCGCACGCCGGTGTAGAGCGTCATGAGTCGCGAAGTGGCTTTCTCGTAGCGCGGACTGAGGCTGTGCGGCCCGCTGTAGTCGGCGTGAAAGTCAGGATGCGTTTGGAAGATGAAGTTCATCTGCCCGGAGAGCCAGAAGCGCGAGTCCCTGAAGTGCGGGAGCATCGTTTCGGGACCGGCATTGGGGGGCGGGTCGGGCGGATCGTCCGCATTCGGTGCGGCGGCGGCGGCAGCGGCGGCTTGGGTGGTAGTGGAGGCGGTTTGCGCCTGCGCTCGGCAGACGGGAACGGCGATGCCCAGCAAGAAGGCGAACGCCAGCGCCAGCGCCCCGAGGTTCCTGCCGCCGGTTATTATGAATATGAATTTCAATTTCAATTGCATGAGAACACACTAACGACCGGCAGACGCGCCCGACAAGGCAGCCCATCACCCCTGGCTGTGATTGCAATCACGCTGGCACATGCAGGTGACCAGTATGCGCTCAGCCGGTTAATGGAACGTTACAGTTACGGCCGGAGTCGAAACCCGCAGTTCCCCATGGCGGGCCCATGGTAAAAACCCGATTCTTCTTCGTCCCTATCCCCGTGCGAATTGCACCCCGCGCTGCTAATTAACGTAAGCATATCATGAACAGTTAACTATGGTTAATTTCACGTAACGCAACCACGCTCTCGGCTAATCGAGAATGCGATGCTCCAGATTCATGACGTCACGATAGGGCAGTAACACTAACTGCGGCTGAGGTGCGCCGCAGTTCGCGCGCTTCGATCTTGTGGAAGGAGGAAGTGTGCCTCGCGGCACGGGCCTCGATCCCTCGTGTTCTTCAGTTGTCAGTCAGAAGAAGCAGAGGTGAGGCGATAGGCGGGATACAGAGGCTTATCGGGACACCTGACCGTTTCTTCTAAACCGGAATGCCGCCGAGCGTTCTCGGAGGCTCATACCCACTGCTTGTTTTCATAGATCCTTTTGGTAGTCTTAACGGGAGGTCTGGCGTACCCGCTAGGGATTTTATATCATACCCCCCTAGGGTATGTGTCAAGAGAAAAATGCGGAATCATTCGAAGAATTTATGAAAGACAAGCTGCCCGAAATCTCGAAAGAAAAACAGAAGCTGCTTTCCCGGATCAAACGCATGAGCGGGCAAATTGACGCCGTCGAGCGCGCGGTAGCCGAGGGCGATGAGTGTGCCGATATCTTGATGCTGCTGGCGGCGATTCGCGGCGGCGTCAACAGCCTGATGGCGGAGATCCTGGAAGATCACATCCGGTTGCATATCACCCATCCGAATCGCGGGATCGAATCAAACGAAGAATTGACAGAGGACCTGATCAGTCTAGTGCGCGCTTACCTGAAGTAGGGCCAAGCGTCATTCGAGAATCGGCGCTGGCTGCGAGTCTCGGGGATAGGGCGGAAGAGCCGGCGAAAAGTAAAAAGGACAGCCCGGAGCCCCCCAAGGCCGTCCTAATAAACCCTCCCGGTTAGAAGGGCAACTGGCACCACGATAGCCGTGCGAGATTGCAGGAATATTGCAGTCGTGTGAAAGTCCGGTGAATTCGATTTCGCCTCGCAAGACGGTCTCGGCAGCCGTTTTCGACGAGCCACTGTTATATTGATCGGAGTTATCGGCGGCTTCGGCCTCGGCCAACCGCTACGGTGGAGGAATCATGGCCCGCAAGACCGAGCAATCCCGCGCGCTGCAGAAACGCGCGGAACGGTTGATTCCCGGAGGCGTGAATTCTCCGGTGCGCGCGTTCCGCAGCGTGGGATGCGATCCCCTTTACATCGTGCGCGGCCAGGGCTCGCACATTTGGGATGCCGACGGCAACGAGTATGTGGACTACATCGGCTCCTGGGGGCCGCTCATCCTCGGGCACGCCGCGCCTACGGTCATCGAGGCCGTGATCGCGGCGGCGCGCAAGGGCACCAGCTTCGGGGCGTCCACTCCCGCCGAAGCCGATCTCGCCGAACTGGTGATTTCCGCGTTTCCGCACATGCAGAAGGTTCGCTTTGTCAGTTCGGGCACCGAAGCGACCATGTCGGCCATCCGCCTGGCGCGCGGGTATACGAAGCGCAAATATATTGTGAAGTTTGAAGGCTGCTATCACGGGCATTCCGATGCGCTCTTGGTGAAAGCTGGATCGGGCGTGGCCACGCTAGGCATTCCGGGCTCGGCGGGCGTTCCGGAGGAATTCACGCAGTTCACCGTAGCGCTTCCGTTCAACGATGTCGGCGCACTTGAGCAAGCTTTCGAGAAATTCAAGCATCAGATTGCGTGCGTCATCGTGGAGCCAGTAGTCGGCAATATGGGATGCGTGCCTCCGGCGCGGGGATACCTCGAAGCTTTGCGCGCCATTACTCAGCGCGACAAGGCGCTGCTCATCCTCGACGAGGTCATGACCGGATTCCGCCTCGCCTACGGCGGAGCGCAGGAACTCTACGCGATCCGACCGGATCTCACCACGATGGGAAAAATTATCGGCGGAGGCTTGCCCGTGGGCGCTTACGGCGGGCCGAGCGAAATCATGGATCTGATCTCTCCGCTCGGTCCGGTGTACCAGGCTGGAACGCTCTCTGGAAATCCTCTGGCGATGGCCGCTGGTTACGCCACGCTAAGCTACCTGCGCGAACACAAAGATGTTTACGCAAGACTCGACAAACTTGCCGCCGAAGTCGTCGCCGGCGTAGCGGCCGCAGCCAACGATGCCGGCGTGACCATGTGCCACAACCGCGTCGGCTCGATGTTTACCTGGTTCTTCGCGGCAGGCCCAGTTACTGACTGGACTTCCGCCGCCAAGTGCGACACCGAAGCCTTCGGACGCTTCTTTCGCGCGATGCTAGAGAACGGAATCTATCTGCCGCCGTCGCAGTTCGAAGCCGCGTTTCTTGGCGCGGCACACACCGAGAAAGATGTGCAGCAGACGATCGCGGCAGCGAAGCAGGCGTTTGCGATGGCGGCGGCGTAGGAAGAGCGACTGCTGGGGCGAAGGCGATTCTGGCGGCCGCCGGGTAATCGGTCACTCCAGCTTCCGGTCCCCATCTTCGTAGACACTCTTGAGGTCAGCAATGCGGTGCTTGGTCAATGTCGTCAAGCACTGAGACTCAATCATCGGTCTCATACCACCGCCTTCATACTGCTGCCCAGCCGCTTTGCACTGGAGATCACGGTATGCAAGCCAGGCACGCTCCGATTGCTTGAGGCTCGCAATGGCTGTCTTTTCGTACTCGACCTGCCGCTGGTCGCTTTTCGTCTCCGCCCTAGTTTGATCGTCCTTCATGTACTGCATCGCCTTGCGATAGACCTTGTTCAGGCGAGCGTCCGCTTGCCGGTATTGGAACCCTGCGCAATCGTCCATCTGACGCTGACTTGCTGGTTGCTCGTCGCAAGGATTGTGAGATGGGACCGTCTGCTGCGCGGCCAACGGTAGGTATGAGAGGAACAGGAAAAGTATCAAGTTTTCGCGGAGCATTGGGTTCGAGCCGGTGCCTTTCGCGTTCGTTCTTTACACGGCCAAGTATAGCGAGCGTTAATCCGGCCGCCGAACTGAGTTCGGCTGGGACGGACGATGCGTCCGTCCCTACGTGAGCGGGTTGACAGCTCGCATCTCTTCAGCCGTTGCAAACTCACACCCCAAATCCCGATATCGCCGGATCAGATTCTCCGTTGCAATCACCGTCTGCGCGCGGTCCGCGCCCATGGCGCGATGTCCTCCATCGTGAAGCAGGATCACGTCGCCGCCGCGCATTTGCCGCGCAACTTTCCTTTCGATCACCGAGGCGGGCGGAGCATTCCAGTCATAGCCGGTTACGTTCCACATCACCGTCTCGAGACCGAGCTCGCGCGCGATCCTGATCGTTGCCGGACGTCTTCCGCCAAACGGTGGACGAAATAATTTCGAGTGCTCGCCGATTGTGTCCTGCAGCGCCGACTGGCAATCCAGAAGCTCGGTGCGGGTCTGCGCCGCAGACTTGAAGATGAGTAGCGGATGCGTGAACGTGTGATTGCCGACGGCGTGTCCAGCCTGCGCCACCGCGCGCGCAATGTCGGGACGCTGCCGCACGTAGCGGCCGATCATGAAGAACGTCGCCCGCACGCTGTGCTTCGCCAGCACATCGAGCAACTTCAGCGTATGCGGATCGTTTGGCCCATCATCGTAGGTCAGGGCGATTTGCTTGCTGCCACGGAATCCTCCGGCAAACGTGCGCCCGAACCACTGCGCCGTCGGCGCCATGGACTGATACCCGGCCGCCGAAGCGGCGGCAGCGGCCGTCAGCCCAATCAGAGCGGGGAACATGAGGAGATTGTATGTGATTGCAGAGGTCAGAGGTCAGATTGCAGAAGTAAAACCGCAGAGATTCAGCATTGCTGCTTGTCCCGAAAGATTTTCACCTCTGCAATCTGACCTCTCACCTCTGCCCTCTCCGCAATCCACAATTGCGCCGCGCGGCGAAGCAGGATATTCTGCTCACGACTATCCATGGCAAAGCTTTTCGAACTTCCCCGTTACATCGCGGTTGAAGGTCCCATACGAGTTGGGAAAAGCACGCTGGCGCGGGTTCTGGGAGAGCGCCTGGCGGCCCAGCGCGTGATCGAGCCGGAAGACAACCCATTTCTCAAGGCGTTCTACGAAGGAGAGCGGGGCGCTGCGTTCCAGGCACAGCTGGCATTCCTGATCCGCCGCTTTGAGCAGCTGCGCGCGCTCGATCTGGGGCCGCGGTCAAATAAGACAGTGGTTTCCGATTATATTTTTGAAAAAGACAAGCTCTTCGCCTGCCTCAATCTCAACGATCAGGAACTCGATACCTACAATCGCTACTTCAACTATTTTCGTGAACAGCTTCCTACGCCCGACTTGGTGATCTATCTGCAAGCCACGCCGGAAGTCCTGAAGAAGCGGCTGAAGAAGAAGAATGTGGCTGGCGAGAAGGCCATCAGCGAGGATTACCTGATGGAAGTGGTAAAGGCCTACGAACACTTTTTCTTTCACTACACGCAGTCCGACCTGCTGATCGTGAACACGTCCGAGATCGACTTCGTCGACCGCAACGAAGATTTGCAGGAGCTGCTGAAAAAAGTCTCCGCTCCGATCAAGGGAACGCAGTATTTTCTGCCGCTGGGCGGTCAGGAAGCGGCTAGCGCGTAGAGTGGTCGTTGGTCGATCGTCGTTGGTCGTTCGCGCCCTGACTTTTGCCCGATCTGTCGTCCTTTCTGGAGTCTCTAAATCTATTTACTTATGAGGTAATAACCTAATAGTATAGGCACCCCCCCCCTACC
>JBIOGB010000079.1:0-6274 GCA_044447665.1 Candidatus Acidiferrales bacterium
CAAACAGGGGTAGTGAGGGGTTCAAGCAGAGAAAACCCATGGGAAGCATTGTCACCATACCGAAGGACTCCCTGGCGGGCACGGACCAGCCCAGCACCGTGAGGGCGCCCGAAATCGAGAAGGGCGTGGGCTGCGATTTCGATTCGTACCTGCTGGTGCCGGACACGACTCTGGACGAGCGGATAGCCGCGGCAAAAGCCAAGCTCGGGAAAGACGCGGTGATTCTCGGACACCACTACCAGCGGGATGAGGTTGTGAAGTTTGCGGATTTTCGCGGGGATTCGCTCAAGCTTTCTCAGCAGGCCGCGCAAACCGATGGGAAGTACATTGTTTTTTGCGGCGTGCATTTCATGGCTGAAAGTGCCGACATTCTTAGGCGTGACCAGCAGATCGTGGTGCTTCCCGATCTGAATGCCGGCTGCTCGATGGCAGACATGGCGGATATTGGCCAGGTGGAAGCGTGCTGGAGTGAACTGGAAACGGTGGTGGACACGCGGAAGACGGTGCCCGTCACGTACATGAATTCGACGGCGGCGATCAAATCATTTACCGGCGAGAATGGCGGAGCGGTTTGCACGAGTTCTAACGCGGCGGCGGTATTGAAGTGGGCGTTTGCACGCGGCGAAAAAGTATTGTTCCTGCCCGACGAGCATCTGGGCCGCAACACCGCTTACCGCATGGAAATTCCCCTGGATGCAATGTTGGTTTGGGATCCATTCCAGGAATTGGGCGGCAACACGCCGGAAGTGTTGCGCCGGGCGAAGATCATTCTGTGGAAGGGGTACTGCTCCGTGCACCAGCGATTTACGCCGGAGCAGGTGGCGTGCGTTCGCAAAGAGCATCCTGGAATTCGTGTTATCGTGCACCCGGAATGCCGCTTCGAGGTGGCGCAAGCCGCCGACGAAATCGGCTCGACGGAGGGCATCCTGAAGGTGATCCAGGCGGCGCCCGCGGGGAGCGAATGGGCCGTGGGCACGGAGATTCATCTGGTCAACCGAATGGCAAAAGAGCTGAAGGACCGCAAGGTGATTTCACTCGATCCCAGCGTGTGCGTATGTACGACGATGTTCCGCATCACGCCTCAGCACCTGCTGTGGGTGCTCGAAAATCTCGGCGCCGGAAGAATCGTGAACCGAATATCGGTGGATGAACGCACCAGGCACTTTGCAAAAGCGGCTTTAGACCGCATGCTGGAGTTGCGCTAGTGCCGTTCCAACTATTTGGGCCAAATGGCGGTCCAAGCATCTGGCGCGAACACGACGAGAGTATTCTCGAAGGGATTTGCTGGAACAAGTTGGAACGGCACTAGCGGTGGCGTGGGGCCGGGCAGCAGAAGAGCGATGGAGAATGCATGGCGGATAACGAGGAAGAGCGGGACGATCTACCGGAAGAACCGCAACGCTTGTTCACGTTGACGGAGGCGGAACGCACGCGGCGCGAACTGGAGCCTTTCTTGATCGAGGCGATCGGGGCGCGCAAGAAACTCGGCGCGCTCGAAGAAGAGCTCACCGCGGTTGCCACGCGCATCCTGATGATGGGCGGCATACTCGTGCCCTACGCCAAACTGGCCCAAAAGCGCATGGAGCATCAAGCCCTGGCCGAGATCATGAAAACGAATCTGGAGAAGATTCTCTCCACGGGCTGCCTGATCAAGGACTTGGAAGTTGGTTTGCTCGATTTCCCGTCGGTCATCGGCAACGAGGAAGTTTATTTGTGCTGGAAGCTGGGAGAGGACCGCATTCGCTATTACCACCGCCAGGATGAAGGCTACTCTGGAAGAAAACCGCTCGATCCGCGCGATCTGAAGCCCGGCGACCAGGTCCAGTAGACGCATCAAACGATTGGAATCGGCGAACACCTGTAACGGCCACCAAGGTGTCAGGCAAATCAGGGAGCGCACGGCTGCGATTGGCCGCGGATAAATCTGGAATTCAAAGTCTGAAGAGAGATTTCTCCGCTCCGGGACGGCAAAAGGCACCGTCTCTCCGGTCGAAATGACAAATTTCGGGAGGTGGATGATGTGGGAGAAGCCAGCTTCGGATTCCAGGATTAACCTAGCACCCGCCACGGGGGAAACCACCACGTGAGTGAAAACCGGTTGAAGAATTCCGCGAGCCCTTATTTGCGTTCGGCGGCTCATCAGCCCATCGACTGGCATGAATGGGGAGAGAGCGCTTTCACGCGCGCGAAGGCCGAGGATAAGCCGATACTACTGGACATTGGCGCGGTGTGGTGCCACTGGTGCCACGTCATCGACCGGGAGAGTTACGAAAACGCGGAAATCGCCAAAATCATCAATGAACATTTTGTGCCGGTGAAAGTGGATCGCGACGAGCGGCCGGACGTGGATTCCCGATACCAGTCGGCGATCAGCGCGATCAGCGGACAGGGCGGGTGGCCGCTTACCGGATTCCTGATGCCCGACGGCAAACCGTTTTTTGGCGGCACGTATTTTCCGCCGGAGGATCACATGGGGCGGCCGGGATTTCGCCGAGTGCTGCTGGCCGTCGCCGATGCTTACCAGCAGAAACGCGATGATTTGATGCGCACGGCGGAGGCCCTTGCGGAGGCGGTGGCGAAAGCCGAGGCGTTTTCCGGAGCGCGAGCGGAATTTGATTTGGGCATCGTGGATGCGCAGATCAACTCGATCACGCAATTATTCGATATTCGCAACGGAGGCTTCGGGCAATCGCCAAAGTTCCCGCACGCTTCGGCGATCGACCTTGTGCTGGAGCGCTATTGCCAGACGGGAGAGAAACACCTACTGGCGATGGCGGAGACAACGCTCGAAAAAATGGCCAAGGGCGGTGTGTACGACCAATTGGCGGGAGGTTTCCACCGTTACTCCGTGGACGAGCGCTGGCTGGTACCACACTTCGAGAAGATGAGCTACGACAACTCGGAGCTGCTGAAGAATTATCTGCACGGCTGGCAGGTGACACGCAATCCGATCTTGCGCGAGACGGCGGAGAGCATCATCGGCTGGGTGAACGAGGTTTTGTCGGAACGTAAGCAGGGCGGTTTCTACGCCAGCCAGGATGCGGACTATTCGTTGGATGACGACGGGGATTATTTCACGTGGAGCTTGGAGGAGTTGCGCGGCGCGCTTTCCGGCGAAGAGGCGCGCATCATGGAGCTCTACTACGATGTAGAGCCGCACGGCGAAATGCACCACAACCCGTCCAAGAATGTTCTATGGATCGCGCGGAATGCGGGCGAGATCGCCAAGACGCTGGGGCTGGACGAGGCGCAAGTGCGGGTGGCGATCGCGAAGGCAAAGGGCGAGATGTTGCAGGCCCGGATGCCCCGGCCAACTCCATTTGTAGACAAGACGATGTACGTCAGTTGGAATGCCATGCTTGTTTCCGCCTATTTTGAGGCGGCGCACATTGTTTCTGGCTCCGTGGGCGAAAGTTGCGGGGCATTCGCGCGGAAGACGCTGGACCGGATGTTGAGCGAGGCGTGGAGCGAGGAGCAGGGATTTGCGCATCGTATTGGCGGGCCTGCGCTGCGGGGGTCGCTGGATGACCAGGTATTTGGCGTGCTTGCGCTGCTGGATGCGTACGAAGCCACGCTTGATCCACGGTATTTCCGCGCGGCGCAGCGAACGATGGAAGTAACTATCGAAAAGTACGGCGACGCGGAGGGAGGCGGCTTCTTTGATCGCGCTTCGGATGCGCCGGCAATGGGCGGGCTGGAGGTGCGGCGCAAGCCGTTCCAGGATTCGCCTACGCCTGGCGCGAATTCCGTAGCTGTTCTGGCGCTCACGCGGATGCATGCCTACACAGAGGATCGGCGGTATCACGACTGGGCGAAGAAAACACTGGAAGCATTCGCGGGTGTGGCGCCGCAGTATGGTTTGTTCGCGGCCACGTATGGGCTGGCGGCTACCTTGTTCGCGGAACACCCGACACAAGTGGTGATCACGGGGGGTCGTGGCGACGACGCGGCACAGAAGCTCGAGGACGCCACGAATAGTGTGTTTCGCCTTGGCAAGGCGGTTCTGCGCGTGACGCCGGAGTCCTCGCTCGAGAATCTACCGGCGGCTTTGCGGGTCACGCTGCCGCAACTACCGACAGACACCGCAGCCGCGCTGGTGTGCTCTGGAACTACGTGTTCGCCCCCGACGAGCGATCCGGAACAACTTGTCGCTCTCCTCGCAGGAAGGGGGCACGCCAGCGCCACAACGTGAATATTTAAGAAAGAGTCGAAGCGAGCGAATGACGAGCTACTTGTTTCGAGTCAAGACGTACGAATTTGAGAAGGCCTCGTGGTCTTCGGCGTGTTCCAAGGCGAACTTTCTTAACTCCGGCGTGTCGGCGGACAGCAGCGCGCCGTCCAGGCTTTTTACGTAGGAAAGGCCCAGCTTACCCGCTTCGACCTGCTTGGTAACCCAATCGTCGTTTAGAAAATCGATACGGACAGTATCTCCGCTCAGGATGAGACGCCCAAAGCAGTGGGCCTCGCTTGCGGGATATGGAATATCCCGGAAGATATCCATATTCGGCGACCCCAAGTCAATAAAGAGATAGGTGCCCAGACGAACCAAGCGGGCGGTCGAGCGCATCGTACCACCTGTATCATTAAATTTCGGAATCCTTACATCATAGCTAGTTTCATTTTCGCGAGGACTGAATACGACCAGAGCAAGATTTACGCCTGGATCTTGATGTCCATCGTCCCCGGCATTGATCTTCCACTCACCGAGCAGTCGTTTTTCAAAAGCCTTGTCATCGTTGGTGAACAAGGGGAAAAGAGAATTTTGAGGGGCACAGCCTGCCAGGAAGAAAACCACACCGAGAAGTGGAACGAGACGAGAGAACTTGATCATTCGATGCCTCCGTAAATCGAAGACCGGGAGATTATGGGAATCATCACCCCCCGGCTCGATTCCGTCCACAACATTTGTGGGTTTACTTCTTGGGGCGCGATTCGGGTGGCACCAATCCGTTCAAGCGGTAGTAGACGACGATTTGTCCATAGTGTTCATTGCCGTGGGCAATGATGCTGTTGGCGAAAGCGTCAATGCGCATCAATTGTCCCCCAAGATTGACGGTTTTTGCCAATCCGGCGTCGCCCTGGGCTTTGATAATGTCGGCACCGTCCTGGAAGGACTTTTTCACGAAAGCCACCACCTGGGCGCGGGTCTTGAGTTGGGACATGTCTGGATCGTCGCTCGGAAAGGGCTTGCCGATGATGGGATTGACGAAGTAATAGTTGCTCTGCGCGGCGTGGACCAACTGACCAAGCCACGAGCGCATCTCAGGTTTTGGTTTATAGTCGTACATGTCTTCCGGCATGTCTTCGGCAATGGTAATCAGGCGGCGGCCGAGGTCATTCCACCCTTGGAGCAAAGCATCGGTGGGACCGAGGGCCGGCTTCGGCTCAGCCTTTTTCATGTTCATGTCTTGCGCGCGAATGGGGAGTACGGCAAGACACGCGGCAAAGAGAATCGCCGCTACCATAGGGATCTTTCTCATTTTTCTCTCCTTTAGTTTTTCTGGCAGGGGGCCGATATATCAGACGCACGAGTTGGCGGGAGGTTGTTCCCGAGCCGGAAAGGTGATGAAACCGGCGTCCGAGGACTGCCATGATACGCCGGAATTGCCGGGTGTGGCTACAATAGCTTGAAAGCAGACGAGTTACTCATCGTGTGGAGTAGGCTACAAGCTGCCGGAAACGAGCGGCTGGCATGGTATTCTAATTCTTTGCCACTGAGGGAGAACCAGCGTTGAACTGGACTTGGGTTTTGCTGCGGAGTGCGGTGGGGCTAGGCATACTGGCCTCGCTGTTTCTGTCGCAGCGTTTCTGGTACCGCACGCTTTGGCGGGTCAGCTCGAACTGGGGCCGCATGTGGTTGCGCGTGGGCGTGCGGCTGATGTATTTCGCCGGGCTGTTGCTCATCATTGTGACGATTGCGGATGGCCTGCGGCAGGATCACGGGCGCATCCTCCCGATGCATTCTCCGGTGGAGGCTTTCGCGGGATTGTGGTTTTTCAGCGCCCTGCTGGCTTATTTCGGGGTGAAGGCGGTGCACACATTGGAGTGGGTTTGGCATCGCGTGCACAGGCCTGCGCTTCCTTCCTTGTCTTCCGCGTTGACGCGGCCCGCGGTGGCGGAAGATTTCGTTCCCGATCCCTCGCGCCGTACTTTTTTCAAGACGGCTAGCGTGGTGGCGGGCGCGGCGCCGTTTCTCGGCGTCATGTACGGATTTGCCGCGGAACGCTTGCGGTATGAATTGCGGCGCATCGAAATTCCGCTGGCGAATCTGCCA
>JBIOGB010000080.1:0-5358 GCA_044447665.1 Candidatus Acidiferrales bacterium
CATTGCCGGTTCGGAGGTTAGCACCGCAATTGATCGCCAGGCGGGCTATGTTGCGACACTCAAGAAACATGGTCTGAGCCTTCCACAAGGTTATATCGCCAAGCATGGAGGCGGCGACGACGCGGGGGACAGAAGCGGGTATGGTGCCATGAAGCAGCTTTTGCAGTTGAATCCCCAGCCCGACGGGGTATTTTGCTGCAACGACCCATTGGCCATGGGTGCTTTCCGCGCCATCCTCGAAGCCAGACTGGAAGTACCCAAGGATATCGCCGTGGTCGGCTGCGGAAACGTCCACTATGACGACCTCCTGCGCGTTCCTCTCACCAGCCTCGATCAAGATGCCGCTGGCCTCGGTGAAAGCGTCGCCCGCCTGGCCTTGAACATCATCAAGAAGAAAAACGGCACTCCCCCGGTCAGCGTTCTCCTCCCTGCCCGGTTGGTGGTGCGCGCCTCCACACAAAAAAAGAGTGTTGCTTGAACCTTGGAAGGACTGCTGTGCCAATCCGGCGCCTGAGCCAGACTTCCTCATTAAGCATTGCAGGGCGCACTGAGAAATCCGAGTGAGGAGCCGGAAAGTGTCCATTGTTTTGCGGTGGAAAATCGTTTACTGTATCGTATAAACTCTAGCCGTGATAATTCTCTCTGCGCTGCACGAAAGGTTTCCCTTTCCCCATGGATCGTTCTCCTTTTAGCCTTGCTGACAGGACTGCGGTTGTACTCGGCGGCACCAGTGGCTTGGGTCGCACGCTGGCTCTCGGGCTGGCGGACGCTGGTGCTGATGTGGTTGTTTCCGCGCGCAGGCAGGCACTCGTCGATGCGACGGCAGCGGAAATTGAATCCAAGGGCCGCAAGACAATCCGCGTTTTGTCTGACGTGCGCAACAAAGAGTCGCTTATTCGACTCCGCGACGCCGTTTTGAGCGCCTTCGGCAAGGTAGACATTCTCGCGAACGCAGCCGGCATCACCCGCAAACTCCCCACCTTGGAAATGGCGGAAGACGACTGGAACGCAGTCTTGGACACCAATCTCACTGGCACGCTGCGGGGTTGCCAGGTTTTCGGCGAACCCATGCTCAAGCGCGGCTACGGCCGTGTGATCAACATCGCCTCTCTTGGAACGCTCCTCGGTATTTACGAGGTGGCCGCCTACTGCGCCAGCAAGGCGGGTGTCGGCTCGCTCACAAAATCCTTGGCTGTCGAATGGTCGCGCCATGGCGTCCTTGTCAACGCGATTATTCCGGGCGTATTTCGTACAGACTTGAACGCTGCCCTATTGGACGGAACCGCGCGCGGACGCGAATTCCTGATGCGCACGCCCATGGGTCGCTACGGCAAAGCCGAGGAACTTGTCGGCGCCGCCGTGTTTCTTGCCTCCGACGCCTGCGCGTTTGTTACTGGACAACTTCTTGCTGTGGATGGCGGCATCCTCGCCAGCGGTGTGAACCAATGAGCGCGCTCAGCGGCGAGAAAGTGGCAGCCGTTCCCACGCAGCCGGGAGGCACACCGTCCGGTGCCGCTTTTGTCTTCAACTTGGATTGGCCCTCCGGGAAGCCTGAAAACAATGCTTGAGCGAATTGATGCTCACCATCACCTCTGGCGTTACACAACAGGGGAGTACGGCTGGATCAGTGAAGACATGAGCGCACTGGCACGGGATTTTCTTCCCGAAGAACTGCGGCGAGAGCTTTTTGCTTCTGAAATTCACTGCAGCATCGCGGTTCAGGCCAGGCAGACTCTTGAGGAAACATCCTGGTTGCTGCGCCTCGCCGATGAATTCGACTTTATTCGTGGAGTCGTGGGTTGGGCGCCCTTGGCCAGCCCTGAGTTCCCGGCAGTTCTCGAGCGCTTGCAGGACTCTGAAAAACTGAAGGGCCTCCGCCACGTGATTCAGGATGAACCGGACGATGAGTTCATGCAGCGGCCGGACTTTAACGCGGGTGTTGCGCTGCTCAAGCAATACGGCTTCGTCTACGACATCTTGATCTTCGAGCGTCATCTTCCAGCGGCCATCTCCTTCGTGGATCGTCATCCTGCGCAGGTATTCGTCTTGGACCATATGGCCAAACCGCGCATTCGTGACCGCCAACTCGAACCCTGGCGAACGAACATTCGCGAGCTGGCGCGCCGGGAAAATGTCTATTGCAAGTTGTCCGGCATGGTAACAGAGGCCAACTGGAAGAACTGGGGCCCAGCGGACCTGCAACCATATTTCGATGTCGTCCTTCAAGCCTTCGGTCCCAAACGCTTGATGGCCGGTTCGGATTGGCCCGTCTGCCTCCTGGCAGCGACCTATCGGACTTGGTTTTCCACCGTGGAGGGATTCATCCGCTCCCTCTCCATTGCGGAACGGGAGATGATTCTTGGCGGTGTGGCCGGTGAAGTGTACTCCCTAGCGCGCGGAAGTTCCGCAATCAGGAAAGGATAGACGATGGCGAACCATCAAGTTGGGAATGCCCCGGGCGTAACGGTGTCGCCTGCTAGACATTCACTGTTTCCTGCAGGACAGATTGTTCCGTTCATCCTGGTCACTGCACTTTTCTTCCTCTGGGGCATTCCCAATAACCTGAACGACGTCCTCATCCGGCACTTCATGAAGTCGTTCGAGATTTCGCGCTTTCAGGCCGGTCTGGTGCAATCTGCTTTCTATCTGGGCTATTTCCTTCTGGCGATTCCCGCAGGCCTCATGATGAAGCGAGCAGGCTACAAAGCGGGTTTCGTCGTGGGATTGCTCCTCTATGCCGCAGGCGCATTTTTGTTCTGGCCGGCCGCCCTGAGCGGGAGTTACGCATTCTTCCTTTTCGCGCTGTTTGTCATCGCAAGCGGGCTCTCCTTTCTGGAGACGGCCTCCAATCCCTTTATTGCCCAGCTCGGCGATCCGGACAGTTCCGAGCGGCGCCTGAATTTCTCGCAAGCGTTCAATCCTCTGGGCTCTATTACGGGGGCGCTGATCGGCACCATATTCATCTTTTCTGGTGTCGAGCTGAATCCACAGGAAATTGCGGCGCGCCAGGCGGCGCATACTTATGAGGCGTATCTTCGTTTCGAAACGTTGCGTGTTATTCGTCCTTATCTGGTAATCGGCGTCATCGCCGTGGTTTGGGCGCTGCTCATTATCCGCACAAAGTTCCCCGTGATTGCCAGCGAAGACGAGGCCGACCACAGCGAACATGGCAGTTTTAGCCAACTTCTCAGCCAAAGGCATTTCCTCCTTGCCGTCGTCGCGCAGTTCTTTTACGTGGGAGCGCAGGTCGGCACGTGGAGCTACTTCATCACCTACGTTCAGGAGTACGGCCACCGGCCCGAGAAAATAGCCGGATATTTTCTTACGGGCACGCTGGCGGCGTTTGGTGTTGGCCGCTTCGTTTCGGCCTATCTGATGCGTTTTGTTTCACCGAGCCGCCTGATGGGGGTCTACGCCACGGCAAATATTGTCCTGGTCTGCGTCGCAGTCCTCCACCCGAGTTGGGTTGGTATCTGGTGCATATTTCTCACCAGTTTTTTCATGTCCCTGATGTTTCCGACGATTTTCGCGCTCGGCCTGAAAGGTCTCGGCCCGAACACCAAAATCGGCGGCTCCTTTTTGGTCATGGCGATTATCGGCGGCGCGGTTCTCACTCCGCTCATGGGCCTGATCTCGGAGAAGTTCCACAGTTTGGCTCTGGGCTACTCAATCCCGTTGATCGCATACATCTATATTTGTGCTTATTCGTTTTTGGGCTCGCGACGCGTGGATATCTCCCCAACCGTCAGCGAACCCGCGAGGTGAAGCTATGAAATCTCCATTTGGTTTGTCCTGCAGAAAAACCGCTGGCGTCCGAGGAGGACAAATGAAAGCAAGTCGATTGCGAAATAACGTCTGGCGAACTCTTGGCTGCGCGGCGTGCCTGGGTCTTCTGCTTCTCGGCCCAGTTCACGTCATGGCACAAGTCTCTTCCTCAACCACTAAGCCAACTGCGTCACAATCCCCGCAGGAGATGGATCAAGCCTGGCAGAAGGCCAGCGCTAAATACGACGCAGCGCGCAAAGCCCTCTTGACCGACGTAGATCGGACCGTGAATGCCGGCCCTTATCGTCCCGATTGGGAATCGCTTCGCCAATACGAAACTCCGGATTGGTACAAGGATGCCAAGTTTGGCATCTTCATTCATTGGGGCGTCTATTCCGTCCCTGCCTTTGGCAGCGAGTGGTATCCGCGCATGATGTACCAGGAGGGGTCCGATGAATACAAACACCACCTCGCCACGTATGGTCCTCCCTCGACTTTCGGTTACAAAGACTTCATTCCGCGTTTCAAAGCCGAGCATTTCGATCCCGTCCACTGGGCCGAGCTCTTTAAGGCCTCTGGCGCCAGGTACGTCGTTCCCGTCTTTGAACACCACGATGGCTTCGCCATGTACGACAGCGGCCTCTCCGATTGGACCGCCGCAAAAATGGGTCCGCACCGCGATATGTATGGCGAACTCGCAAAAGCCCTGCGGGAAAGGGGCCTGCGCTTGGGCGCTTCCTCCCACCGGATGGAGCATGATTTCTTTCTTGAGGGCGGCCGGAAGATCGATTCGGACGTGAATGATCCCGGGTATCTCGCCTTCTACGGCCCCGCGCACACCTGGTTGGACGGGCACAAGACCCTGCTCCAGGATTGGACCTATCTGAGCAAGGAATACGCCGATGATTGGCTCGCTCGCGATGCGGAGATTGTGCAGAAATACGAGCCGGACATCATGTACTTCGATTGGTGGATTGGACAGCCTAATGCCCGCAGGCATGTTGCGAGATTCGCTTCCTTCTATTACAACCATGCCGCAAGTCAGGGCAAAGTGCCTGTCATCAACTACAAGGACAGCGCCCTCGAGGAACACTCCGCGGTCCTGGACATCGAACGCGGCCAGTTGTCGGGCATTCGCCCGCTCTATTGGCAGACAGACACTTCCATTAGCAACAAATCCTGGGGCTACATCGAAAATGACAATTTCAAATCAGCCGAAACGGTGGTTCACCAACTCGTGGACATCGTCAGCAAGAATGGCAATCTCCTCGTCAACATTGGCCCGCGTTCAGACGGCACCATCCCCGAGCAAGTCCAAGCGATCCTGCGCGACATCGGTTCCTGGCTCAAAGTCAACGGGGAAGCCATCTATGGCACCCGTGCCTGGACCAAGTTTGGCGAAGGCCCCACGGCCATCGTCGAGGGCGCTTTTCACGATACGGACACGAAGTCTTTCACCGCTCAAGACTTCCGATTCACCACGAAGGGCAATTCTCTCTACGTCATCGAATTGGGTTGGCCTGAATCCGGCGAAGCCGTCATTCATTCTCTGAACGAAGCCGCGCTCTCCGGCCAGAACATTGTCTCGATCTC
>JBIOGB010000081.1:0-5041 GCA_044447665.1 Candidatus Acidiferrales bacterium
ACCGCTACGCCATGCTGGCGGCGATTGCGGAGGGCACCAGCCGTTTCCAGAATTTTTCAGCAGCGCGCGATTGCGCGAGCACGCTCGATTGCGTGGCCAAGCTCGGCTGCGAGTGGAAGCGCTTGGAAGACGATGGAGGGATTGAAGTGCGCGGCGTGGGGCCGCGGCTGAATGCTCCGGCGGAGGTGCTGGATTGCGGAAACTCCGGCTCGACCATGCGCATGTTGAGCGGAATTCTTGCCGGCCAGCCATTTACCAGCGAACTGTGCGGAGACGAATCACTCTCCCGGCGGCCGATGGCGCGCATCATGAAGCCGCTTTCCGAGATGGGAGCAAAGATTTCGTCGAGCGAAGGCGGACGCCCTCCACTAAGAATTTACGGCGGACCTCTGAAGCCGATTCACTACCGGCCGGAAGTGGCCAGCGCGCAGGTGAAATCGTGTGTGCTGTTTGCCGGACTCTTTGCCGAGGGCGAGACGGTGGTCGAGGAGCCGATCCGCACGCGCGATCATGGCGAAATTGCGCTGCGGGCGTTTGGCGCGGAAGTCGAGCGTAAAGGCAATGCATCGCGAATTGTGGGGGGACAGCGGTTGCACGCGATTGAGGCGCATGTGCCCGGCGATCTTTCGAGTGCCGCGTTTTTTCTTTGTGCGGCGGCGCTGTTTCCCGGATCGCAGATCACCCTGCCCGGAATTCTGATGAATCCGACGCGGGCGCGGCTGCTCGATATTCTCGTGCAGATGGGGTTGAAGGTTTCAGTCGCGCACCTGGAAGAACATCAGGGCGAGCTGGTAGGGACGATTGAGGCGCGAGGATCGGCGTGGAAGGGCGGAGTAATCTCGGGCGCTGACACGGCCGCATTGATTGACGAAATCCCGGTGCTGGCAGCGGTGGCGCCGTACTCCGAGAGCGGCATCGAAGTGCGCGACGCCAAAGAGTTGCGCGTGAAAGAGTCGGACCGCATCGCCGCCGTCGCCACCAATCTCCGGAAAATGGGCGCGGAAATCGAAGAGCGACCGGATGGAATGAAAATTCCCGGCGGCCAGCATCTGCACGGCGCCGACCTTGACTCGTTTGGCGATCACCGCATTGCCATGGCATTCGCGGTGGCAGCGTTGCGAGCGGAAGGCGAGACGACGATTCACGGCGCGGACGCGGCGGGAGTGTCCTATCCGATGTTCTTTGCGGAGTTGGAAACGGTCGCTGGTCGCTAGTCGGTGGTCGTTAGCGATTTTCTTGCCAACGACTAACGACTATCGACCAACGACCTTATTGGAGGAATCCTGTGTTGAACGGCAAATCCCAATCCAACGATGAGCGTCTCAAGAACGAATTCAACCGCTGGGCCGAGCAAGGTGAAGGTGCCAAGATGGAGAACCATCACCTCGACATCACCGAGAAAACGATGCGCCGCATGGATCTTCGTCCGGGCGAGCGCATTCTGGATATGGGCTGCGGATCGGGATGGGCGACGCGCTTGCTGGCCCGCATGGTCGGCGAAGGGCCACAGGGATTCGGGCAGGTGGTTGGGGTCGATATCTCCGACGAGATGGTGCGGCAGGCGCGGGCCGCTTCGAAAGAATTCGACAACGTGATGTTCGTGGTCGGCTCGGCGGCGCAGATTCCATGGGAGGAAAACTTTTTTGACAAGGTGCTTTCGGTAGAGTCGTTTTATTACTACCCCGACCAGGAGCGCGCCCTGGCCGAGCTGTTTCGCGTCATGGCTCCGCATGGACGGCTGTTCATTCTGATCAATCTCTACAAAGACAATCCATATTCGCTGCAATGGGTGCCCAAGTTGAAGGTGCCGGTGCACGTTCGATCGGCGGCAGAGTACGTCGAGCTGCTGAAAAAGCACGCGTTCCAAAACGTGGAGTATGCGCAGATTCCCGACGACACGCCCACGCCGGAAAATTACCAGACGACTTCGTTCCACAGTCTGGACGATCTGCGCGCATTCAAGCGCGTCGGTGCGTTGCTGCTGATGGCGTCCAAGCCAGATGTGCGGAATCCGGCGCCGGGGTACACGATCTACTAGCTTCGAGCTTC
The DNA here is from genome assembly GCA_044447665.1 of Candidatus Acidiferrales bacterium. Lineage (GTDB taxonomy): Bacteria > Acidobacteriota > Terriglobia > Acidiferrales > UBA7541 > Acidiferrum. Next base: position 2,050 of record JBIOGB010000081.1, read on the forward strand.
GAGCTACGAGCTACGAGCAACCAGTCCGCTGCACATGATGGGTCTGCTTTTGCTCGCTCGTGGCTCGAAGCCCGCAGCTCGCAGCTTGGCACTCGCAGCTTTCCTCTGCCACCGGGCGGTGTGACCGCCATCACTCCCGGGCGTATGATTCATGGGTTATCCTGTATCGCACGAGAGGCCTCATGAGCTGGCTCCAGAACAAATTCGAAAAAAATTTCATGATCTCGACGGTGGACTACGTCTTCAACTGGGCGCGCAAGTCGGCGCTCTGGCCGATGACGTTTGGGCTGGCGTGCTGCGCCATCGAGATGATCGCGTCTTCGACCGCGCGCTTCGACATCGCGCGCTTTGGGTCGGAGGTATTTCGTCCCAGCCCGCGGCAGTCGGATCTGATGATCGTCTCCGGCACCGTCACGCTGAAGATGGCGCCGGTGGTGAAGAGAATTTACGACCAGATGCCCGAGCCGAAATGGGTGATTTCGATGGGCGCGTGCTCGTCGGTGGGCGGGCCGTTCAACACGTATGCCGTGCTGCAGGGCGTGGACCGGATCGTGCCGGTGGATGTGTATGTGATCGGCTGCCCGCCGCGTCCGGAGAATTTGTTTTACGCGCTGCTCAAACTGCAGGACAAGATCGACACCATGACCCTCGCCAAGCGGCCCACCGAAGTGCGGCTGGAAGAGCGGATGATGGAGAATTTCAAGCGCCAGGTGATGGTCGCGCAGACGATGCAGCCGAAATAGCACTCAGCACTCAGCAATCAGCCGTCAGCTAAAACCGCCGCCATACACTTCTTCCCCTATATACTCTTGTCATCCTGAGCGAAGCGAAGGACCTGCTGTTTTTGGACAGCAAGAATGCCGCGGGCGAGCCCGTACTGCCTAACTGCTAACTGCCATGTTTACCAGACTCACTTCCCAATCCGAACTCCCGGCTCTCAACGAGGCCAAAGAATTCCCCTGCGGCGACAAGGCCATCTGCGTCGCCAATGTGAACGGCGAAATCAGCGCCATGGACAACATCTGCCTGCATCGCGGAGGCCCGCTGGGCCAGGGCGTGATCGAAGGCGGCAAGGTGATCTGTCCGTGGCACGGCTGGGCATGGGATCCGAAGACGGGCGAGGCCGGTCCGCCGGGGGCCAAGGTGGCCGTGTATCCGGTGAAGATTGCGGGCGGGGAAGTGGTGATCGAGATAGTTTAGAAGAGGCGACGGCTATGGCCAAAATGATCGCTTATCCCGTCATGATTCTTTCTGCTGTCGGTGTGTTGCTCTGCCTCAGTTTTTACATTATCGGAGTAACGGGAATCTACCCGCTTCCGGCGAGGGAAACGCCGATCCTGTTCGGAGGGCTCTTCGCGGTGTGGATTCCCACAGTGATCTTGTCGAATCGGCTCACGCAAGATTTCAAGCAGAAAGATTTTTGGAAAGCAGCTTTGCGCGGCTGTCCAGCATGGATGAGATCTGGGTTGTGGGCTGTGATTGGGTGCGTGTTCGCCGTTTTCTTCCTCCCAGTACTCTCAAGAAGGAGCCCGGGAGATTCACCTCAAACATTTGTACTCTTCCCGATCATGTTTTATGCGGTTTCGTTCTGTGTGATGTACTCGCTCATCAATGTGGAGAAACACGATTCAGTTCGCCGCTGTCTCAACGGACATGCCATCTCGCCGCTGGCGAAATTTTGCGACGAATGCGGCGCTCCGGCGGCGGCCGATTCCACGGTCTCAGGGAAGGCTTGAATCGAAAAGTTGCTGGCAAGATGAGGTTGGACGGGGGGAGCGGACTAGCCCTTTAATTGCGCCACATAGGCTTTGCCGCTTTGCGACTTGCGGGCGGTGTTCTCGACGAATTTAAGAAATTCCCGCAGGTGTTCTTTTTCCGACAGTTCTGCCTCTGAGAATTTCACCCGAACTCCAAAGGACGGCGCGCTGCGCGTCGCGACTCCGCTGATGATGACGCCTTTCACCCAGATCTTGCCGCTCGACACCCACAACCCGATCTCCAGGGCCTTGCCCGCGGGCACGGGGCTGGCGGTCTCGACCAGGCATCCGCCGCGGCCCACATTCGCCAGATTGCCCCAGACCGGCTCGTTGACGCCTTCAACGTGAATTTCCACCGCCACATAGCATTTGATTCGGTGAAAACGACGGCGATCCGATTCCGATTGCGGGGTGAACAAATCCGGTTCGAACGGGGGCGTTTCATCCACGGGTTCGGGATGGTGAAGCACGGCAGGTGGCGCCGGCGTCGCGGCAAGGGGTATATTTTGCCGTGCTTCGCGGGCTTTGACGGCAGTGTCTTTAATTTCGCGCATGGCCCGCAGCAGCGCCGTTTCGCGCTGTTCCGTAGGCACTTCGCGGTAGGTTTGGAGCAGTTTCCCGAGGTGGCTGACCAGGTCGGGATCTGTAAGCAGGCGCGTCCAGTCCGATCCTTTGGGCGACGGTTTCGTGGCTTCGCTCATACGCAGGACTTCCCTCACGCAGTTTCCCGTCGCAGGGAAGTATCTTGACTCGCTTCATAGATTGATCTTTGGGTGGAGGTTACACAAGATGACCAAGGTCACTGTCGCCAGTGCGAGCGCGCCTGAAAAACGGTATGGGCGCGCGCTCCATTGCGAGGCGGTTCAACAATTCGCATCGGACCTTCGCCAAAACGAGTCCAAAAGACTTATCATTTCCTTTTTGTAAAAAGACTTATGATTTTCGTCCTGTAAGGAGAGAATCCAGGTTCCATGGCTTCCGCGGACCGTTCCAACCGCCAATTGCGGCGCTTTCGTGCATTCTCTTTGCGGACCGTTTTTCCGATCGTGTCAATTGTCATCTTGCCAGCGGCGCTTTGCGCCCAAAGTTCTACCTCGACTTCGACGACGAGTGCGGCGGGCGGAGCCATGCAGGTTCAAAGCTCGGCGCAGAATCCAGTGTTTGGCAGTGTGCCGGAGGCCAAGCCCACGCCCGGAGTCCTGCCGCTGACCTTCAGCGACGCGATCGAGCGGGCA
>JBIOGB010000082.1:0-4784 GCA_044447665.1 Candidatus Acidiferrales bacterium
GCTCATCATGACCCGGGTCCGGCTCTGTTTCCACGACCGCTGCTTTGACGGCACTGCTTCCGCTGCTCTTTTTTACCGCTTTTACCGCGAGCGCTTCGATTCCGCTGCCGAATTCGGCTTCACCGGCATGTCGCACCGCGCCGCGCAGCCCTGGGAAGACGGCCTTTTCGACGGCGACGAAAATGTAATCGTGGACTTCAAGTATTCGAATTCACCGAAAATTACCTGGTGGTTCGACCATCACCAGAGCGCCTTCCTCACGCCCGCAGACGCGGAGAGATTTCGCCAGCATCCCGGCGCGCACATGTATTACGAGCCGGACTTCAAGTCCTGCACAAAACTGATCGCCACGGTGGCGAAGGAGAAATTTGGATTTGACACCAAACCTGTGGAAGAGCTGATCCGCTGGGGCGACATCATCGACGGCGCGCAGTACCCCACGCCGCAGTCGGCGGTGGAGATGGCCGAGCCCGCCACGCAGCTCGCGCTGGTCATTGAGGCCGCGCCGGAAAACGGCCTCCCCGCGCGCATCATCCCTGAGCTTGCCTATCGCCCGCTGGCGGAAATGGTGAGGCTGCCTCTGGTCGCGCAGTACCTTGACCCGCTCCTCGAGCGCCACCGCAAATCCATCGAAATTCTCAAGCAGCGGGCGGAAGCGCGCGATGGCGTAATTTTCTTCGACGTCGGCGACCTCGACCTCGAGGGCTACAACAAGTTCATTCCTTACTTGCTCCACCCGGAATGCGTTTATTCCGTCAGCGTGAGCGCGTCAGCCGTGCGCGCCAAAGTTTCGCTCGGCACGAATCCGTGGAACCAGGCTACGGCCGGCCACAATCTTGCTTCTCTTGCGGAGAAATTCGGCGGCGGCGGTCATCCGCGCGTCTCCGCCATTTCTTTCGAGCCGCATGATTTGCCGCGCGCTCGCGAAGTCGCCCGCCAATTGGCCGCGACGCTTCGCAAGAAGTAATCCTTCACGGTTTTTCTTGACCCTCCGCGAAAACAACGTCAGTATCGTTCCACGAACCCACTCGGTCGAATCTTTTTTCCCGCCGATTTGGGAGTGACTGTTTGCTTTGCCATCCAGCTTTTCATCGTCTCGAACGAGGTGTCGCTCATGTCCGCTGTGAAGAGATTTCTTGATCATGCACGCGCGTGGAAGCCGGCGCTCGTCGCTGGCGCAATCTCTCTGGCGCTGGTTGCTACGTTCGCTGTCTCTGTTTCGGCCCAGTCGGCGAAGCATCCCCTCGATGGCCTGACCGCGCCCGAGCATTGGGCGATCCTCGACGCGCTGCGGGCCTCGGGTCACACGGATGCGAACACGCGCTATCCGCTCATCACGCTGCGAGAGCAGTCTAAAGACGAAGTACTCCGATGGAAGCCCGGCAATTCATTTCGCCGCGAGGCGCTCGTCTTCGTCAAGCAGGGATCGAAGGCGTTCGAAGCCACAGTGGACATCGCCGGGAGGAAAGTAATCTCCTGGAAAGAAATCCCGGGAGTACAGCCAAGCTTGGTTGAAGATGAATTGACGGCAGCGGATGAGTCGGTCAGAGAAAATCCGGAATGGCAAGCGGCTATGCGCCGCCGCGGCATCACGGATTATTCCACCGTCCGTTGTTACGGAAATTCGCCCGGCTATTTTGGCACGCGCGAAGAACAAGGACGCCGCATACTCCGGGTCATCTGCATGGATCGCAGCGGAGTGTGGGAAACGGACAGTCGCCCGATTGAGGGCCTCGTGGTGGTGTGGGACGCCAGTGAGCGAAAAGTCCTGCGCGTAATCGACACGGGTGTCGCCCCCATCCCGCGGACGCAAGGGAACTACGATACCGCTTCGGTCGGCAAACTGCGCGATATCCCCACGCCTATCACGGTTCAGCAGCCGCTCGGCCCCAGCTTCCGCGTCGAAGGCCAGGACGTCAGCTGGCAAAAGTGGAATTTCCACTTCCGCATCGACCGGCGCGTTGGTTTGGTTGTTTCAAATGTGGGCTATGCGGACGGAGACAAGCTGCGCTCCATTCTCTATGAAGGATCGCTCTCGGAAATTTTCGTGCCCTACATGGACCCGTCGGAAAATTGGTACTGGGCGACTTTTTTCGATGCGGGTGAGCTGGTCGATGGGTTCTCTTCGCCGCTCGAGCCGGGCGCCGACTGCCCGGAGAACGCCGTATATTTCGATCAGGTCTATGCCGACCACAAAGGCATACCCCAGCTTAATCCGCGCGCCGCATGCCTCTTCGAACGCTACAGCGGCGACATGGCGTGGCGGCATACGGGACATGCCGACCCTGTCGAGAGCAGAAGGCGGCGCGACCTCGTTCTACGCACCGTCGGTACATTTGGAAACTATGATTACGCTTTTGATTGGGTTTTCCGGCAGGATGGCGCCATCGAGGTTGCTGTCGGCGCGACGGGCATCGATGAGCTGAAGGGCGTGATTCCGCGAACGGCCGAGGAAGACCGCGACGGCCGCGCCGAAGCATATGGCCGGTTCGTAGCGGAGAACACTGTCGCTCCCGATCACGATCATTATTTTTCCTTCCGTTTGGATTTCGATCTCGACGGCACTGCAAACAGTTTTGTCAGGGATGAGCTCAAGGTCGAGCGCCTTCCGGCGGACAGCCCGAGGAAGAGCGTGTGGGTGGCAAAGCCGGAAGTGGCCAAGACGGAGAATCAGGCGAAATTGATGATGAGCATGGAGCACCCGGAAATGTGGCGGGTGATCAACCCCAGCGTAAAGAACGCCGTGGGGCATCAGGTCGGTTACGAAATTATGCCGGGCGAGAACGCGATGTCGCTCCTGCTTCCTGAAGACTACCCGCAGCTGCGCGCCGGTTTCACGAACTACCAGCTCTGGGTCACGCCTTATCGCGAAAATGAACGCTATGCCGCGGGCGATTATCCGGTGCAGAACAAAGGAGGCGACGGCCTGCCGTCCTGGACCAGCGCAAATCGTCCGATCGAAAACACCGACATCGTCCTCTGGTACACCATGGGATTTCATCATGTGCCGCACGCGGAGGATTTTCCCGTCATGCCCACGATCTGGCACGAGTTCGAGCTGCGCCCAAACAATTTTTTCTCGCAGAACCCCGCGCTGGACTTGCCGAAGCAGCCCTGACCACGCCTTGCACAGCGGAGGTGGAAGCTATTTCGGCAAATGCCCTCTGATTGCCGAACAACTCGGCCGTTCGGCGGAACTTGTGGACACTAGCGCGCTGGCCAGGTCATCGGTATGCTCACCTAAAGAGTGAGCCGCGGAACGCTCTCTGCACTTCAGGATTCCGCGGGATCCAGGGGAGTTGATGCGGGTGATTAAGGATCGTTGCTTGACTCGTCTTTCCTTCGATGGGTGTCCTCCATGAGAGTCGGGGTGTTTGGGTGGGGGATTGTGGCGCCGAAATCCCCCAACATCGACGCTTTCCGGAGGAACCTGGCATCCGCCGACTCCTGGCTTGCTCCCTTCAACGGTTTCGGGCCCGACAATTTTCTCGTTGGGATTCCTGAATTTCAATTTTCCGATTACCGGCCCTGGATCGAAGCGCGGTTCCCTCCCCGGCGTTTCCAGCAACTCGAAGAGAAGATGGATTTGCCCGCGCTTTACGCCATCGGCGCTTTCATTCAAGCGCTCGAACAAAATCCGGGGATCGAGAAAGAACTCCAGAATCTTGGTACCGCGGCGCACGTTTACCTGGGAACAGGGATTGGCAGCCTCGGTCTGACGTATGAGGCAAGCATCAAGCTTTATCATTCGCAACGCTGCTGGGACCGCTTCTGGGCCCAACCGGAGAGAAATTCGCAACTGCGCGAATATATCGCATCGCCTGAAGACCGCGGCGGTGTTGGAATGCCTGCAGACCCGAATACGGTCAGCACTGAGAATCGTGACGAATCCGCAGCGGCGTGGTGCCGCTATTGGGCCGCTCGTTCACCCGAACTTGCCAGTTATCTCGCTGAACTTGCTGAGATCGACGGCCTGCCGGTAGAAGGCGAGATCGAAAAAGGAAAGCTTCGGCTGCTTCGCGAAAAAGAGAGACTCAATTCGAAACTACAGAAGAAATGGGGCGCGCCGGAGCCCCCGTGGATGGTCTCTCCCAATCTTATTTGGAATATCCACAATGCCCCCGCTGCGCAGATTTCGATGCTGGGAAAAATAACCGGCCTGGCCTTCGCGCCGGTGGCGGCGTGTTCAACCTTTGGAGTGGCACTCAAGCTGGCAATGAATGCCATACGCTTGAAAGAGGCAAAGATCGTTGTGGTCGGAGCGACGGATCCTCCGCCGCATCGGCTCTCCGTGGGAGCCTTCTACAGCGCCCGCGTGCTCTCTGCGGACCGAACCGTCTCCGTTCCGCTGACGCGGCTACAGGGCACGCACGTTTCCGGCGGCTCGGTCATATGGATAGTCGGCGACTTCGATTACATGAAGGCCCGTTGTTTCAAGCCCCTCGGCATGGAACCTCTTGCCGTGGGAGTCAGCTCCGACGCTCATCACATCATTACACCCTCAACGGAAGGACCTAGAACGGCGATTCTCGAAGCCTTGGCGGAAGCGGGCGTCACTCCGGATGCGATTGGGACCTGGGACCTCCACGCCACGGCCACACCCGGAGACTACAGCGAAATAATCACTCTTCGTTCCGTTCTTCCCGATTCTGTCCTGGTCACAGCCAGAAAGGGCACCTTCGGCCACGGCATGGGCGCGGGTGGCGGCTGGGAATTGACAGCGCAGTATCTTGGATATGAACAGGGGCAGCTCTTTCCCACGCCGCTCGCCCGGGACGCGGTCA
>JBIOGB010000083.1:0-4445 GCA_044447665.1 Candidatus Acidiferrales bacterium
ATCCATGGTCACGGCACGGGCGCGTTGCGGCGCGGCCTCGGGGAGTTTCTGAAGACGCACCCACTCGTGGAGAAAACCGAGTTCGAGAGCGAAGAACATGGGGGCAAAGCGATCACAGTCGTGGATTTGAGAACATAGCCACAATGACGAAACTCGAAATTCGAAACTCGAAACTCGAAGACATGCCAACCAGCGTGATGACACCGGTCCGTGACTTTAAGGACCTCGATGCATGGAAGTTGGCGCGCACCCTCCGGATATTGATTTACGCTCTGCTGAAAAAGCTGCCCGTCGAGGAGCGCTTTGCACTGAATAGTCAGCTCAGGCGCGCCGCGCAGTCCATCGGAGCAAACATTGCCGAAGGTTTTGGACGCTACTCGTATCAAGAAAATATTCAGTTTTGCCGGCAGGCGCGCGGCTCTGCTTACGAAGTAAGAGATCACTTGGTCAACGCTGCCGATGCTAAGTTCATTTCCAAAGCCGAATATACTGAGGCCGATGCCCTGGCCCAACGAGTGGTGCAGGTACTTAACGGCTATATGCGCGCAACGGCCAAAAGACAGGCCGAGCCCAGGAAATCTCACTAGGCGGTCGATTTTCGTTTTTCGAGTTTCGTTTTTCGGGTTTCAAACCACATGGCCGAAGCGGGATCATTCGCGGATCGGGTGAAACAGCAGGCGGACATCGTCCGCGTGGTGGGCGAGTACGTGCGCCTGAAGAAGAGCGGGCAAAATTTCACGGGGCTGTGTCCGTTCCACGGGGAGAAGACGCCGTCGTTCGCGGTGCATCCGGTGAAGCAGATTTTCCATTGCTTTGGCTGCGGGAAGGGCGGAGACGTTTTCAGTTTTGTGATGGAGATGGAGAAGTGCCAGTTTCCGGAGGCGGTGCGGATCGTCGCGGAGAAGTGCGGCATTGCGATTCCGCGCCCAAAGGAGCGCTCGCCGGAAGAACGGAAAGAGAACCAGCAGCGGGCCGCGCTGGTGGAGATGCACCGCGAAGCGCAGGCGTTTTTCGTGAAACAACTGGAAACCACGGCGGAGGGGAAAGCCGCGCGCGCGTATCTGGAGGATCGCGGGCTGAACGCCGAGGCCATCGCGCGATTCAGCATCGGTTATGCCCCCAGCGGCGGGGATGCGTTGTTGCGCTACCTGAAGCAGAAATATGCGGAGAAGCTGCTGGGGGAATCAGGACTGGTTTCGCGCGACCAGAGCGGGCGATTGTTTGACAGGTTCCGCCGGCGTATCACCTTCGCGATTGCCAATGAATCGGGGAAAGTCGTCGCGTTCGGTTGCCGCGCGCTGGGCGACGACCTCCCAAAATATCTGAACTCGCCGGAAACGCCCATCTACTCGAAGAGCAACGTGCTGTATTACATGGACCGCGCCAAGGACGCCATCCGGCGGCAGGATTTCGCGGTCCTTGTGGAAGGCTACATGGATGCGATCGCGGTGGCGCGCGCGGGAATCAACAACGTGGTGGCGAGTTGTGGCACCAGCCTGGCCGAGCCGCAAATCAAATTGCTGGGGCGGTTCACGAAGCGCGTGATCGTGAACTACGACCCCGACGCGGCGGGGCAAGCGGCCACGGAGCGCTCCATCTCGCTGCTCCTCGAGCAGGATTTCGAGGTACGCGTGCTGGCGCTCCCGGCGATTGGCGACAAGAAAGCCGATCCCGATTTGTTCATCCGAGAGAAGGGTGCGGAGGCGTACCTCAAGGCGTTGAAAGATGCGCCGCCCTACGTGGATTACCTGATCGCGCGGGCCCGGCAAATGGATCTGACGACGGGCGAAGGGAAGCTGCGCGCCTTGAATTTCCTGATGCCCTATTTGCAGAAGATTCCCAACCGCCTGCTGCGCTCGGAATGGGCCACGCGGATTTCGCAGCAACTGCGCATCGATGAGCCGGTGCTGCGCGCGGCGCTGAGCAAAGCCGCGGCCGAACGGCGCAGCGAAGTGAAAACGCAACCCGAGCTGGTGGGAAAGAGTGCCAAGCCGATCGAACGCCGGTTGATCCGCATGCTGATGGAAGCGGAAGGATTCCGGCGCGAACTGGCGCAGCGGCTCCAACAGGGCGGGCTATACCGGGGCCTGGAGACGGAAAGAGTCTTCGCCGCGCTCATCGTGGCCGCACTTTCCGATCAGCCCATGCAAGCAACGGAAATCGGGGCGCTGCTGGAGGATCGCGACCGCCGGATGCTCTTCGAGATACTCTTCGAGCCCGCCCAGGAAGGCACCTGGGAAGAAGCCGAGAGTTGCCTGGAGGCGCTGCGGCGCCGCCTGATCGAGCAGGAGCTTGCCGAAGTGCAACGCAGCATCGAGGCCAACGCAGCCGGACCGGACTTGCGCGAACTGCTGACGCGCAAGCAGGAATTGATGAAGCGGCTAGCCGCGGAACGCTAAGCTGTTTGCAGCAGGATTAATGACCGGGCGGCTCTGCTTTCTTGCAAGGAAATGGTTGACTTGGCAGGACTTAAACGTGTAGCGTAAAAGGGTTATGCGGATAACGGTTTCGCTCCCCCCGGCATCCATTATATTAGTATGGATTGCCGAGGAACCGTTTTAGGGATCGGTTCGGCAGGCGGGCTAAGCGTGCGGCAGCAGCGGGCAAAGGGCGCAGCGTACAGGGCTTCACTGAAAAAATTAAGAGCTTCGCGGAGGATTGCATCCCTCCCCTTCGATATCTTGAGCCGTCCGTTCGTGCTCGGTACGAGGAGTGTGCAGGCTTGCCCGCCTGATGCCAGCAAGGAAGAATCCGAATAGAAGTTCGGGAGGAGTGTTGTGGCGGCTACGGGCTTGGAAGAAAAATATGATGCGGTAAAGCAGCTCATTGCCGTCGGCAAGGAGCGCGGCTATCTGTTGTACGACGAGGTGAACGACTCGCTCCCCGCGGAAGTGCATTCTTCGGAAGAAATCGACGACCTGCTGACAACTTTCGAGCGCAATGGAATCGAAATTTATGAAGACGCCGCCTCGGCCAAAGCGGCACGCGCCGTGGAAGTGTCCGTCGAGCAGGGCGACCACGACACGGTGGTCAAGGACGATGCCCACGCGGAAGAAGGCGGCGACCTGGACCTGACACCCGGCTCACTGGAGAAAACGAACGACCCGGTGCGCATGTACCTGCGGGAAATGGGCACGGTGCCGCTGCTTACGCGCGAAGGCGAAGTGACCATCGCCAAGAGAATCGAGCGCGGGCAGTTGGTGGTGATGAAGGCCATCACGCGATCGCCCATCGTGATCAAGGAACTCATCGCGGTGGGGGATGACCTGCGGAAGGGCGCGCGGTCCATCAAGGAAATCGTCCAGTTTGACGACGAAGAGCTGACCGAAGAGAAGATCGCCAACAAGACCAAACAGACGCTGAAGTACATTGACAAGATCGCGAAGCTCTATGAGTTGGCGCTGAAGCAGGCGATCAAGCTCGACAATACGGCCAAATCGAAGAAGCGGCCGCACGTGCGCGCGAAATGGGCCGTGGCCCGCACGCGCGTGGAAATCTCCCTGGAAATTCGCGGCATCGACTTCAACCCTTTTGAGAAAAAACGGCTGGTGGACAAAATGCGCGGCACGGTCGAGCGGCTGCAGTCCCTCGAGCGCGAAGCCGGACGCCTGGAGCGCCGTGCGGATGTATCCAAAGGCGAGAACGCGGCCGAAGCGCGCCGCGAGTTGCGCACGCGACGCTCGGAGCTGAAGGACATCGAGGACGCCAGCGAGGTGGGGCTGACCGAACTGAAGCGCACGCTGACGATTATTCAGCGCGGCGAAGCGGAAGCGGAACAAGCCAAGAAGGAATTGATCGAAGCGAACCTGCGGCTCGTTGTTTCCATCGCCAAGAAATACACCAACCGCGGGCTGCAGTTTCTGGACCTCATTCAGGAAGGCAATATCGGCCTGATGAAGGCCGTGGACAAGTTCGAGTGGCGCCGCGGTTACAAGTTTTCGACTTATGCGACTTGGTGGATCCGCCAGGCCATCACACGGGCCATCGCCGACCAGGCACGAACTATCCGTATTCCCGTGCACATGATTGAGACCATCAACAAGCTGGTGCGCACCAGCCGGCAGTTGGTGCAGGAACTTGGCCGCGAGCCCACCAGCGAAGAAATTGCCAAGCGCATGGATATCCCTGTCTCCAAGGTGCGCAAGATCCTGAAAATCGCGCAGGAACCCATTTCACTCGAAACTCCCATCGGTGAGGAAGAAGATTCGCATCTCGGCGATTTCATCGAGGACAAGGCCGTCGTGTCTCCCTCGGATGCGGTCATCAACCTGAATTTGAAGGAGCAGACGTCTTCGGTGTTGAAAACGCTGACGCCTCGCGAAGAGAAAGTCATCAAGATGCGCTTTGGCCTGGACGACGGCAGCGAGCACACCCTCGAGGAAGTGGGCCAGTCGTTCGCCGTCACGCGCGAGCGCATCCGTCAGATTGAAGCGAAGGCGCTGCGG
>JBIOGB010000084.1:0-3723 GCA_044447665.1 Candidatus Acidiferrales bacterium
GAAAAAGGCCAAAGAAACGCCGGACACGGGAAGGCCGATCCGGGATTTCGATCTGGACTGAGAAGACAGTCCTCAGGTCTCAGCTGTCAGTTCTCAGTAAAACCTTAAAGCGTTTGCGGTCTTGCCGGAGAACTGAGAACTCCCATGACACCTCTTCTTCTCGGGCACCGCGGGGCACGGGCTTTCCGGCAAATTCCTGAAAATACTTTGGCCTCGTTCGAGCTTTGCTTACAGCATGGGTGCGACGGGTTTGAGTTTGACGTGCGCCTTTCCGCCGACGGGCAGGCCGTGGTTTGCCATGACGCGGCGGTTGGTGGGATGGAGATCGGGAAGACGGCTTTGAAAAGCCTCGCCTTGCCTACCCTGGAAGATGTTCTTCAGCAATTTGCGCATCGGGCATTTCTTGATATCGAGTTGAAAGTTGCGGGGCTTGAGCGTCAGATGCTCGCCGAGTTGCGCAAACATCCGCCGCAAAGAGGATACGTGGTTTCGTCGTTTCTTCCTGACGTGCTCATGGCAATCCACGATTTAGATCCGACGATTCCGCTGGGATTCCTTTGCGATTCGCGGGATCAACTCCGAGATTGGCGCGAAACGCCGGCGGAATGGGTGATTCCGCAGTTCAAACTGACGGACAGGGAATTGGTCGAACTGGTTCACGCAGCAGGGAAGAGAATCATGGTCTGGACGGTGAATCGCGCCAAGAGCATGCGGGAGTTCGCAGAGTGGGACGTGGATGCGATCATCTCGGACGAAACGGAGCTGCTGGTTCGCTCGCTGTGATAGGCGCTAGAGAAGCTGATGAATTGGCGCCGACGAAGAGCGCTGCCGAGCTGCGCTCGGCTTGGACGGCCGAGGGCGGCCGTCCCTACGTGGTTTGTGGTGAGGCCGGAAGGGCGAGACGCCGGTCCCTCCACGAGCATCACCGCCATTGCTCCCGCAATTGGCGTCATTTACATTGAACAGGATGTCCACCACCGGCGAACGATTCGAGCGAGCGGTTCAGATCATGGCGCGATTGCGGGCTCCGGGCGGATGCCCGTGGGATCGCGAACAGACCTTTGACACTATCAAGCCGTACACCCTGGAAGAGGCCTACGAAGTTCTCGAAGCGATCGACAATCGCGATTGGCCGGAGTTGACCGGCGAATTGGGCGACCTGTTGTTGCAGGTGCTGTTCTATTCGCAGATGGCCAGCGAGGAGGGCTATTTCTCGGTGGATGACGTGCTCGACCGGCTTTCTAACAAACTGGTCGACCGGCATCCGCACGTGTTTGGCGATGTGAAAGCGGACACTCCCGCTGAAGTGCTGCGTAATTGGGAGGCGCTGAAGGCAGAGGAGAAAAAGAAGCGGCTGGCGGCGCGCGGAGATAATCAAGCGGAGCAGGCTGACGGCACGCAAGTTGTCGATGCGCGAACTGGCTCCGAACCATCGGTACTGGCGGGCGTGTCGTCGAAAATGCCCGCGCTGATGGAAGCTTATAAACTCAGCTCGCGCGCGGCGCACGTCGGATTCGATTGGCCGCAGATGGAAGGCCTCTTTGCCAAGCTGGAAGAGGAGACGGCGGAGCTGCGTGAGGAACTGAAGGCTGTGCCGACGCTGCATTCCAAGGGGCAATCTTCTAAAGGCAAATCGCTGGGGAAGGGGATTGCCGGGTCGGGAAAACCCCAGCTTCCGTCCGAGCTGCGCGAGCGCGTCGAAGATGAAGTGGGAGACATGTTCTTCGTCCTGGTGAACGTGGCGCGCTATTTGTCGCTCGACCCCGAGTCGGCATTGCGGAAAACGAATCGCAAGTTTAAGCGAAGGTTTCAATGGATGGAGGAGCGTCTGCGCGCGAGCGAACGAACGCCGCAGCAGGCGTCGATGGACGAACTGGAAACCCTATGGCAAGAAGCGAAGCAGCAGGAAAAACCGGCGTGACCGGAGCGGGCACGGGAACGCCCTCGGGAAGAACGCCGACGGAAGACACGCCGACGGGAAACACGCCGTCCGGAAAAATGCCCGGCGCGGTGACCATTCGCAAGTGTGAAGCGCTTGGGGAGATGCAGGCCTGTTTTGCGCTGCAAAAAGAGGTGTGGAAGTTTTCGGATGCGGAGTTGATTCCCGTGCGGATATTCGTGGTGGCGGCGAAGATTGGCGGGCAGGTCATTGGAGCTTTCGCCGGCACAGAGGACAAAAAGGAACTGATCGGTTTCGCACTCGCGCTCCCGGGAATGCGACATGGGCACTGCTATCTGCACTCGCAGATGCTGGCCGTCCGCCCGCAATATCGCAATGGGGGCTTGGGACGGCGGATGAAACTCTATCAGCGTGAAGATGCGCTGGCGCGAGGTATCGAGCTGATGGAGTGGACGTTCGATCCGGTGGAGATCAAGAACGCGTACTTGAATATCGAGAAGCTGGGTGCGATCGCGCGACGCTACAGCGTGGATCAATACGGGCTCACGTCGTCTCCGCTGCAGGGCGGGTTGCCGAGCGACCGGCTGGTGGCGGAGTGGTGGATGAAGTCAAAGCGGGTTGAGGCGGTTCTGGCGGAGGTTGCGCGCGCCAAGTTCGAATGTCAGACGCGCATCGACGTGCCACGGGAGATCTATGCATGGAAGGCCTCTGCGGAGACGCGCGCGCAGGCGCTGGCCGTGCAGGCAAGGAACCGTGACGTGTTCCAACGGGCATTTGCCGAAGGACTGAGCGTGCTCGGCTATGAGCGCGACGAACATGGGAATGGGCGGTTCTTGCTGGGGGGCTGGGACGAAGCCTGGCAATACTAGGGAAACTCTGATTGACTACCATCGAAAACCTTGCACCACAGGGTACCCTTCGGCTTCGCTCAGGGCAGGCTCCGGGGGCGCACGGGGGACCCCGGGGACTTGATCAGATGTTCTCTAGAGTTGTGCCCCGTGAATTTCACGGCATACTTTGCGACCGTTAGAGTTATGCGCAAAACGCTTGCTCTTGCTGGTTCGCCCTTCTATACTTGCGGGTCCAAATCACAGCTGCCTGTTCCAGAGTAAGTCGGGCCTCAGCGATGACTAAGTCATGAAAATCGAATCTATAACTCTCCGTGAAGTTCACATGCCGCTCGTGCATTTTTTTGAGACGAGCTTTGGGCGCGTTTATAGCCGCCGCATCCTGCTGGTGAGTGTCGAGGCTGACGGAGTCCGCGGGTGGGGCGAGTGCGTCGCCGGGGAAGATCCGTATTACAGCCCGGAATGGACCGGAAGCGCGTGGCCCACGATCAAGAATTATCTGGCGCCCTTACTGCTCCAGAGCGAGTTGCCGGCCGGGCGGGATTGCGCCGCGCGGTTTGCCAGAATCCGTGGCCACCGCATGGCCAAGGCCGCGCTCGAAAACGCGGTGTGGGACGCGGAGGCGCGGCAGAAACAACTGCCGCTTTGGAAGTTGCTGGGAGGCACCCGGCGCGAGATCGCTTGCGGCGTCTCGATCGGCATTCAGGACACACCCGAACAACTTCTGCAGAAGATCGACACGGAGCTGGCGGCGGGATACCGGCGGATCAAGATCAAGGTGAAGCCGGGATGGGATCTGAATGTGCTGGAGAAGATCCGCGCCCGGTGGGCGGACATTGTTCTCAGTGTGGATGCGAATTCCGCCTATACGCTCGACGAGGTTGAGCACCTGCGCAAATTCGATGCCTTCCACCTGTTGATGATCGAGCAGCCTTTGTGGAACGACGAAATCTATCTTCATGCGCGGTTGCAGAC
>JBIOGB010000085.1:0-2996 GCA_044447665.1 Candidatus Acidiferrales bacterium
AAGGGACACCCTTCCCCTGCACCCCATCCCGAGAAACCAAACCATGGCCGTTTACACAGAAGAATTGACACACCTGACGTTTCGCGCGGGCCAAGTAGGACCTTCTGCTTGCTCTCTCTGCCGTTTGCGTCGTAGAGCGACAAATCAAGAGGAAGGGTGCTCTTGCCCTGGTTGGTGAGAATCAAATAGTCGCTGGTGGTGTCCTTCGGGAGCCACCAGACACCCTCACGGCTCCCCGCCTGAAGGTCTTGCGATTCTGCCGAGGCGTCAATGTGAAAAGCGAAAGGATGGCCGATATTGCGGACCATGAGAGCAGCGTAGAGGCTGCGAGAGCCTGAAGAGCGGTACCGGAGAACGAGGGAGCCGTAGGTTCCCACGAGCTGTGGCGCGGTTGTGCCAATGGCCGATTCAAGGTCGATGGCTTTGACCTCTTGTGGTTTGATGGTGACCGGCGCGAGCGCGGTCTCTACTCCGTACGCTGTTCGCAGGACGGGAGTGACGGTGAGATCCTGAGCGGACTGATTGTTGCGGAGTTGCAGCTCGCTCTTCCAACCAGTCTCGGTGGTCCAGTAGGCAACGATTTGCTCCCGATCGGCAGGAGCGGGGGGCGGCCTTGGGAGCGTTTGCTGTGAAGCAGCGAGCGGTGCGAGAAGGAGAACCAGGCAAAAGAGAAAAAGGCAATTTCGAAGGGGAGGAAGCATGCGGACCTCCCAAGGTATGGCGGAGCGTACAGGGTGGGTACGTTCGAGTCAAGTCAATATTATCGAAATTCATTGGGTTGATATTTAACTAGATTGGATATATGGGCTACATTTGGGAGCACTCTCTCCAGGAGTCACCCGGCTGAATTGCTTTCTTCGGCGTCGCCGGGGCTAAAGCGGTAGAAACTGAGCGCAGCATCGCCCTGTTTGAGAACGCGAAAGCAGGTGAGCGAGCCGGCGTGAGCGGGAAGGTCAAACTTTTTGTGGTGTTCCGCGATGATGACGCTGCCGGGCGCTAGGAAAGAAGCCGATCCAAGAACTCGCAACACGCGCGCGTATTCTTCAGCCGCCGCGTAAGGCGGGTCGATAAAGACAAAATCGAAAGGCGGGTCGCCCGGCGTGTACTTAGCGGCGAGCTTTTCGAGGCCGCGCAGTGCGTCGGCGCCGAGCACGGTCACACCGGAGCGCACGCCGAGCGATTCCAGGTTTTTGCGAATCAGCGCGGCGGCAGGGGGATGCTTCTCGATGAAGACCACTTCCGCAGCGCCGCGGCTGAGCGCCTCGATGCCCACCGCGCCTGTCCCCGCAAAAACATCAACGAATCGCGCCCCTGCGATTGCCGGACCGAGCACGTTGAAAAGAGTCTCCCGCAAACGGTCGCTGGTGGGGCGGAGCGCGAGGCCTTTAAGGCTTTTCAGGATCCGGCTGCGATAAATTCCCGCGATGACGCGCATGGGATCGCAATCCTTCAAACGCAAGATGGCGAGCTAAACTCGCCGCTACAAAAGCGGGCCCGGCCTGCGGCGACAAACCAGGCAACAGATTGAACCGCTCAACCGACTCGCGCGAGATGATAGCGCCGCTGCCATTCTGCCGGCAGAGCGCGCAGCATCTCTTCAAACGAAGACGCACGAGCTGGATCATCCGCAAGCGAGAACGCTTCGCGCCGCGCCCGCTCCAGCAATTCGCGGTCGCGCAGCGGACTGGCCACATGGAAACCGAGGTCTCCGGATTGACGCGTGCCGAAGAATTCGCCCGGGCCGCGGAGCTGCAGGTCGGTCTCGGCGATTTCAAATCCATTGTCGGTGCGCACCATGGTTTCGAGCCGTACGCGCGCGACGTCGTCTTTTGCGGCCACTGAGCGGCCGACGGTCATGCGCGCGGGCGCGACCAAAATGCAGTGCGATTTCTCTGCTCCGCGCCCGATCCGGCCGCGAAGCTGATGGAGCTGCGAGAGGCCAAAGCGCTCGGCATGCTCGATAACCATCACGGTGGCGTTAGGCACGTCCACGCCGACTTCCACGACGGTGGTGGCCACCAGAATCTGCACTTCGTTTTTGCGGAAGCGCTGCATGACGTCTTCTTTTTCGTCACTCGAAAGACGGCCATGCAGCAGCCCGAGCTTCAACTTCGGAAACACCTCTTTCGAGAGCCGCTGATATTCCTTCATCGCCGCTTTCAGTTCGAGCTTCGATTCCTCAATCACGGGATAAACGATGTAAGCCTGGTGCCCCGCTTGAACCTCGCGGCGGAGAAATTCCCAGACTCCAGGGAGATGTGGCTCGGTCGTCATGCGCGTCACGATGGGTGTGCGTCCCGGCGGCAGCTCGTCGAGCACGGACACGTCCAGGTCTCCGTACAGCGTAAGAGAAAGCGTGCGCGGAATCGGCGTGGCGGTAAGGACGAGAACGTGTGGGGCGCGACCCTGTGAGGCGGCTTTGTCCATCAACCGCTTGCGCTGCATGACGCCGAAGCGGTGCTGCTCGTCGATAACCACGAATCCAAGCCGTGCAAATTCCACATTGTCTTCGATCAAGGCGTGCGTGCCGATGACGAGCTGCGCTTCTCCGGAACGAATGCGTTCCAGTGCTCTAGTTTTTTGCGCAAACTTGAGCCCGCTGATGAGCAGTTCGACCCGGTACTCCCCGGGCGCCAGAATACGCCGCGCGGACAAATAGTGCTGCACCGCAAGTATTTCCGTTGGCGCCATGAGAGCAGCCTGGCAGCCATTTTCCATCGCGATAACGGCCGCTTGCAGCGCGATGATCGTTTTCCGCTGCCGACATCGCCTTGCAGAAGGCGGTTCATTGGCGCAGGCTTTTCCAGGTCCGCGGCGATCTCCGCAAGCACGCGTTTCTGCGCCCCTGTCGGCTTGAATGGCAGGATGCGTTTCAGCGCTTCCCGCACTTTGTCTTCGCGAACGCGGAAAGCGATGGCGTTTTCCTTGCGTGTGGCCCTGCGCTCCAGCGCCAGGCTTAGCTGGTACAAAAAAAACTCCTCGAAGATGAGCCGCTG
>JBIOGB010000086.1:0-2210 GCA_044447665.1 Candidatus Acidiferrales bacterium
GTTCTCAGTTCTCAGCAAGGCGGAAGGTTTTACTGAGAACTGAGAACTGAGCACCGAGAACTTTCGCATGGCACCTCTTCTACTCGGGCATCGCGGGGCGCGGGCTTCCCGCCACATTCCTGAAAACACTATGGCATCGTTCGAACTCTGTCTGCAGCATGGCTGCGACGGGTTCGAATTCGACGTGCGCCGTTCCGCCGACGGGCAGGCGGTGATCTGCCACGACGCGACCCTCGGCGGAATGAAGATTGTGAACACGGCGTCGAAAAGCCTGCCGCTGCCCACACTGGAAGCTGTTCTGCGGCAATTTGCGCAGCGGGCGTTTCTCGACATCGAGTTAAAGGTTGCGGGGCTGGAGGCGCAGACGCTCGCGGAGTTGCGCAAGCGTCCGCCGCAAAAAGGATACGTGGTTTCGTCGTTTCTTCCCGACGTCCTCACGGCAATCCACGATCTCGACCCGCCGATTCCGCTGGGATTTCTTTGCGAGACCGAGGATCAGCTTCGAGGTTGGCGGCAAACGTCGGCGGAGTGGGTGATTCCGCAGTTCGAACTGGTAGATGAGGAATTGGTCAGGCTGGTTCATGTGGCTGGAAAGAGAATCATGGTTTGGACGGTGAATCGCGCCGATCGCATGCGTGAGTTCGCAGCGTGGGGCGTGGATGCCATCATCTCGGATGAAACGGAATTACTGGTGCTCTCGTTGCGATAGGCGCGAGAAGATCTGACGATGGAGCGCCGGGCGTCCCCGCCCGGCTGGACGGGCGAGACGCCCGTCCCTCCACGGGCATCACCGCCATTGCTCCTGCAATTCGTCTCATTTACATTGAACAGGATGTCCACCACAGGCGAACGATTCGAGCGAGCGGTCCAGATCATGGCGCGGTTGCGGGCTCCGGGCGGATGCCCGTGGGATCGCGAACAGACCTTCGACACTATCAAGCCCTACACGCTGGAAGAGACTTACGAAGTCCTCGAAGCCATCGATAATCGCGATTGGCCGGAACTGACCGGCGAATTGGGCGACCTGCTGTTGCAGGTGCTGTTCTATTCGCAGATGGCAAGCGAGGAAGGCCACTTCTCGGTGGATGATGTGCTGGACCGTCTTTCTAACAAATTGGTGGACCGGCATCCGCACGTGTTTGGCGAGGTGAAGGCGGACACTCCTGCCGAAGTTCTGCGCAACTGGGAGGCGCTGAAGGCGGAGGAGAAAAAGAAACGGCTGGCGGCGCGCGGAGGCGAGACGGCGGAGCAGTCTGATGGCGCACAGGCCGGCGACGCACAATCGGTGCTGGCGGGTGTGTCGTCGAAAATGCCGGCGCTGTTGGAGGCTTATAAACTCAGTTCGCGCGCGGCCCACGTGGGATTTGACTGGCCGGAGATTGAAGGGCTCTTTGCCAAGCTCGAAGAAGAGACGGTGGAGTTGCGGGAGGAGCTGAAGGCTGTGCCGGAGCTCAATGGTCAATCGGTTGAAAAGGGGATTGCCGGATCGGGAAAGCCGCAGGTTCCGCCCGAACTGCGCGAGCGCCTGGAAGATGAAGTTGGAGATCTGTTCTTCGTGCTGGTGAACATTGCGCGCTATCTGTCGCTCGATCCGGAGTCGGCGTTGCGGAAGACGAATCGCAAATTCAAGCGCCGCTTTCAATGGATGGAGGAACGCCTGCGCGCCAGCGGGCGAGCGCCGCAGCAGGCGTCGATGGACGAACTGGAAACACTATGGCAACAGGCGAAGCAGCGGGAAAAACACGCGTGACCGGAGTGACCACCGGAACGACGACCGGCGAAGTGACCATCCGCAAGTGTGAAGCGCTTGCGGAGATGCGGGCTTGCTTTGCGCTGCAGAAGGAAGTGTGGAAGTTCGCGGATGCGGACCTGGTTCCGGTGCGGATGTTCGTTGTGGCTTCGAAGATCGGCGGGCAGGTGATTGGGGCGTTCGTTAAAAGGGACGACGAAACGGCCGGCGAAAAGGAACTGATCGGCTTTGCGCTCGCGATTCCGGGAATGCGGAACGGGCACTGCTATCTGCACTCGCACATGCTGGCCGTCCGCCAGCAATATCGCAATGGCGGACTGGGCCGGCGGATGAAGCTCTATCAGCGGGAAGATGCTCTGGCGCGGGGTTTCGAACTGATGGAGTGGACTTTCGACCCGCTGGAGATCAAGAACGCGTATTTGAATATCGAGAAGCTGGGTGCGATCGCGCGACGCTACAA